>NZ_BCTC01000342.1 GCF_001571085.1 Azohydromonas lata NBRC 102462 | reverse complement strand
CGCAGTTGGGTGCACTCGACGGCGACCAGTGGGGCGCGCTGAGCACGCGCCAAGTGGCGGCGCTGACGGCGGCTCAATTGTCCAAGCTCACCACTGACGACCTCAATGCGCTGACGCCGACGCAGTTTGCGGTGCTGAATACCGAGCAGGTCGCGGCCTTGACCGTGGGGCAGATGTCCAAGCTGAAGGCCGAGGACTTGGCCGTGCTGTCCACGGCGATCATCAAGTCGCTGAGCTCGACACAGGTGGGTGCCCTCACCAGCGACCAGCTCATGAACCTGAGCACTGCACAAATCAGCACGTTGAACAGCGCTCAACTGGCGTCCTTCAGCAACGCGGAGTTTGCGGCACTGTCAGCGGATCAAGTGGCGGCCCTGAACAATGCCGCGCTGGCCGGCCTGAGCTCGACGCAGCTCGGCGCATTCACCGCCGACCAGTTCGCCGCGATGAAGACGTCGCAGATCGCGGCGCTGAGCACGGCACAGCTGTCGCGGCTCACCAGC
>NZ_BCTC01000341.1 GCF_001571085.1 Azohydromonas lata NBRC 102462 | reverse complement strand
CGGCGCCGGCCCGGCTGAGCCGGTCCACCGCCCGGGGCACGAGCTGGTGCAGCTGAGCGCCTGCGGCGCCAGCACCAGCCGCGCCACGACGCAGCTGGCGCCGGCGCCCGAGCCGGCTTGGCTGAGCCGGTCCACCGCTCAGGCCGCGAGCTGGTGTAGCGGGGCGCCTTCGGCGCCAGCAGTATCAACGTCGCGCAGTGGCGGGCGACAGCGCCGCCCTGACGCCATCGGTCCACCGCCCGGGGTACACCAACCGCACCACTTCACACCGCGCGCGGGCGCTGATCTACCCGAGCCGATCAATCGCCGCCGGGACACGAACGCGCCCAGCGCGGCGCCGGAGGCGCCAGCACCAGGCGCGCCGTGTCGCAGCGGGCGCCCGCGCCGGCTTGGCTGAGCCGTTTCTCTGCCCGAGGTACGAGCCGGCGCAGGGCGGCGTGTTCTGCGAACCGGATACGCAGGCCTGCGACGTCGGGTTTGACCTGGCGCACCTGTGACCGCTGGCCCAGCTGCGCGGCTA
>NZ_BCTC01000340.1 GCF_001571085.1 Azohydromonas lata NBRC 102462 | reverse complement strand
CGAAGTTCACCACGCCCGGCGGCAACCCCGCCTCCTGCAGCGCCTCGATGATCAGGCCGTGCGTGGCCGGCGACAGCTCCGAGCCCTTGAGCACCACGGTGTTGCCGCAGGCCAGCGGCGTGGCCACCGCGCGCACGCCCAGGATCACCGGCGCGTTCCACGGCGCCAGGCCCAGCACCACGCCTGCGGGCTGGCGCACCGCCATGGCCAGGCTGCCGGGGACGTTGGACGGGATGATCTCGCCGGTGATCTGCGTGGTCAGCGAGGCGGCCTCCTGCAGCATGCCGGCCGCGACGTGCACGTTGAAGCCGGACCACAAGGCCGAGCCGCCGGTTTCAGAGGCCACGGCCTGCGCAAAGGCGTCGGCCTTGGCCTCCAGCGCCGCAGCGGCCTTGAGCAGCAGCACGCGGCGCTCGCCCGGGCCCATCTCGGCCCAGGCCGGGAAGGCCTTCTGCGCGGCCTCGACCGCACGCACGGCGTCGGCCGGCGTGGCGGCCGGGGCGCGGGTGGCGACCTGGCCGTCCAGCGGATTGC
>NZ_BCTC01000339.1 GCF_001571085.1 Azohydromonas lata NBRC 102462 | reverse complement strand
TTTGCCCGGCGCCTGGTGGGCGAGAAGCTGCAGGAGGCCAAGGAACGGCTGCCCCAGGGCTATGGCGAGCCGGTGTTGGGCCCCAACAGCTCGGGCCTGGGCCAGGTGTTCTGGTACACGATCGATTCGGCCGACAAGAAGCTCTCGGCGATGGACCTGCGCACGCTGCACGACTGGACGGTGCGGCTGATCGTGCGCACCGCGCCCGGCGTCGATGACGTCATCTCCTGGGGCGGCCAGGAAAAGCAGTTCCAGGTGCAGATCGACCCGCGAAGCCTCATCAAGTACGGGCTGTCGTTCAAGGAGGTGATGGAGCGGCTGGCGGCCAACAACCGCCAGGTTGGCGGCCAGTACCTCAACGTCGGCGCCGAGCAGTACCTGGTGCGAGGCCTGGGTCTGGTCGCCAGCGTGGCCGACATCGAGTCCGTCATCGTGGCCGAGCGCAACGGTGCACCGATCCACGTGCGCGACGTGGCGCAGGTCAAGGAGGCGCCGGCCATGCGCTTTGGCGCCGTCACGCGCAACGGCGAGGAAAGCGTGCTGG
>NZ_BCTC01000338.1 GCF_001571085.1 Azohydromonas lata NBRC 102462 | reverse complement strand
GCCGCCGGGCGCTTGGCCAGGCGGGCGAGCTGGTCCATCCGCTCCAGGGGCAGGTGCTGCCGCTGCGCCGCCATGCGCAACTGCGCCGTCAGACCCGGACGGCCCGCCGGCTCCAGCATCGCGCCGCGCTTGGCCGCGGCGCCCACCTGGATCTTGAAGGTGGTGCTCACCGGGCGGCCGCTGCCGTCGCTGGCCTGCACCCGCACCTCGATCACGCGGCGCTCGCCGGGCGCGGCGCGCACGGTGAACTTGCCGGTCGCGGCATCGAAGGTCATCCACGGCGGCAGCGCCTCGCCATTGGCCTGGCGGGCCGTCAGCGTCACCACCGCATTGGGATTGGTGTGCGCGAAGGCGTCGGCCGGAATGGCGATCTGCGTCACGCCGCTGGTGGACGTCACCACCTGGTCCGCCATGCCGCGGTTGAGCACCAGCGTGTCCACGCCGCCCGTCGTCGCGGCCGGCATCACCACCACGCGGAAGCTGCTGCTGTCGCCGGCCTGGGTCAGCCGCAAGCCTGACGTATCGGCCGAGCTCACCGGGCTGCCCTGCTGGCC
>NZ_BCTC01000337.1 GCF_001571085.1 Azohydromonas lata NBRC 102462 | reverse complement strand
CCCAGCTCAAGGCACTCGACAGCGACCAGTTGGGCTCGCTGAGCACGCGCCAAGTGGCGGCGCTGACGACGGAGCAGATCTCCAAGCTCACCACTGACGACCTCAATGCGCTGACGCCGGAACAATTCGCGGTACTGAGCAGCGCACAGATCGCAAGCTTGACGACGGCACAGATGTCCAAGCTTGAGCTGGAGGATCTCGCCGCCCTGGGATCGGCAGCCATCCGGTCACTGGGCACAGCCCAGCTGAACGCGTTGAACAGCGACCAGTTGGGTTCGTTGAGCATTGGACAGGTGTCTGCGCTCACGACGGCGCAACTGGCCTCACTGAGCACCAGCAAGCTCAACGCATTGACGGAAGACCAGTTCGCCGCGCTCAGCAGCACGCAGGCCGCAGGCCTGACCACAGCGCAGATGGCCAAGCTGGAAGTGGAAGATCTGGCCGCATTGACCACGGCCGTCATCAAGTCGTTGACCACGGCCCAGGTGGGTGCGCTCACCAGCAGCCAGGTCGATGACCTGACGGTTGCGCAGGTCGCCGTGCTCAGCTCCGCGCAG
>NZ_BCTC01000336.1 GCF_001571085.1 Azohydromonas lata NBRC 102462 | reverse complement strand
CCTGAAGGGGAGGTGGAGCAGCGGCTCGCGGCGATCTGGGCCGAGGTGCTGGGGGTGGCGCGCGTGGGCCGGCAGGACAACTTCTTCGAGCTGGGCGGGCACTCGCTGCTGGCGCTCAAGCTGCTCGAAGCGGTGCGCGCGCTGGGTTGGCCGGCGCAGGTGCGCACGCTGTTCGAGCACCCGCAGTTGGCCGCGTTCGCGCAGGCGCTGGCGCAGCAGCGCACGGACGGGCAGCGCGACGTGGCGGTGCCGCCGAACCTGATACCGGCTGGCTGCAGCGCGATAGAGCCGCGGATGCTCACGCTGGTCGAGCTGGATGCGGCGCAGATCGCGCGCATCGAGGCGGCGGTGCCGGGCGGGGCGGCCAACATCCAGGACATCTATCCGCTGGCCCCGCTGCAGGAGGGCATGCTGTTCCACCACCTGCTGCAGCGCGAGGGCGATGCATACATCACCCCGCAGTTGCTGGGCTTCGACAGCCGCGAGCGGCTGGAGCGCTTCATCGACAGCTTCAACCGGGTGATCGCACGCCACGACATCCTGCGCACCGCGGTGCTGTGGG
>NZ_BCTC01000335.1 GCF_001571085.1 Azohydromonas lata NBRC 102462 | reverse complement strand
TTCGCCCGGCGCCTGGTGGGCGAGAAGCTACAAGAGGCCAAGGAGCGGCTGCCCCAGGGCTATGGCGAGCCGGTGCTGGGGCCCAACAGCTCGGGCCTAGGCCAGGTGTTTTGGTACACGATCGACTCGGCCGACAAGAAGCTCTCGGCCATGGACCTGCGCACGCTGCACGACTGGACGGTGCGGCTGATCCTGCGCACCGCCCCCGGCGTCGATGACGTCATCTCCTGGGGCGGTCAGGAAAAGCAGTTCCAGGTGCAGATCGACCCGCGCAGCCTCATCAAGTACGGGCTGTCGTTCAAGGAAGTGATGGAGCGGCTGGCGGCCAACAACCGCCAGGTGGGCGGCCAGTACCTCAACGTCGGCGCCGAGCAGTACCTGGTGCGCGGCCTGGGGCTGGTGGCCAGCGTGGCCGACATCGAGTCGGTCATCGTGGCCGAGCGCAACGGCGCGCCGATCCACGTGCGCGACGTGGCACAGGTCAAGGAGGCGCCGGCCATGCGCTTTGGCGCCGTCACGCGCAACGGCGAGGAAAGCGTGCTGGGCATGGCGCTGGCGCGGGTCAACGAGAACGCCAAG
>NZ_BCTC01000334.1 GCF_001571085.1 Azohydromonas lata NBRC 102462 | reverse complement strand
ACCCGAGACCAGCAGCGAGTACGCGATAGGGATGCCCAGCGCCATGGCGCCCAGCAGCGAGCCCAGGAAGATGATGACGGTCATGTTGTAGTCCTTGAGGTTCTTGGCTCGTCAGGGCTTCAGCGCTGCGCGGCGGGCTTGGCGGCAGCGGTTTCGGGGATGGGCTGGTCCAGGTGCAGGTCGTGCAGCGCGGCGAGGTCCTCGCTCTCCTGCACCATCACCAGCTCCTCGTCGCGCACCTTGCCGGTCACGGTGCGGATCAAATCGCGCAGCAGCAGCAGCCCGGCGGAGACGGCGAAGAACACGCCGGAGGCGTAGAAGATGGCCACCGAGGCGCCCGTCACCGGGGCCTGCACGTCGGCATTGATCTGCGCCTGCATCACGCCGCCCTGGAACAGCAGCCAGGTGACGTAGAGCATGGCGAGCTGGCTGATGACCAGGCACACCTTCTTGCCCGTGTTGCCCAGGCGCGAGACCAGCATGTCCGTGCCCAGGTGGCCGTGCTCCTTGATGGCCACGATGGCGCCCAGGAAGGTCAGCCACACGAACAGCCAGCGCGAGACCTCCTCGCTCACCGTGATGCCGGAATTGAAGCCGTAGCGC
>NZ_BCTC01000333.1 GCF_001571085.1 Azohydromonas lata NBRC 102462 | reverse complement strand
CGCGCATGGTCTTGATGACCTTGTCCAGGCTCACGTGGTGCGTGCCGTCGCCGCGCAGCGCCATGCGCGCGGCGTTGAGCGCCTTCACCGAGGCAATCGCGTTGCGCTCGATGCACGGGATCTGCACCAGCCCGCCCACGGGGTCGCAGGTCAGGCCCAGGTGGTGCTCCATGCCGATCTCGGCGGCGTTCTCCACCTGCGCGGGCGTGCCGCCCATCACGGCGCACAGTGCGCCCGCGGCCATGGAGCAGGCCACGCCCACCTCGCCCTGGCAGCCCACCTCGGCGCCGGAGATGCTGGCGTTTTCCTTGTAGAGCAGGCCGATGGCGCCGGCGGTGAGCAGGAAGTCCGCCACGCCCGCGGCGTTGGCACCCGCAACGAAGCGCACGTAGTAGTGCAGCACCGCGGGGATGATGCCGGCCGCGCCGTTGGTGGGCGCCGTGACCACGCGGCCGCCGGCGGCGTTTTCCTCGTTGACGGCCAGCGCGTAGAGGTTGACCCAGTCCATCACCAGCAGCGGGTCGCCGATGGCGGCCTCGGCGCGCTCCTTCAGGTGCGCGTGCAACGAGGCGGCACGGCGCTTGACCTTGAAGCCGCCGGGCAGGATG
>NZ_BCTC01000332.1 GCF_001571085.1 Azohydromonas lata NBRC 102462 | reverse complement strand
TGGCGCCGGCCCGGCTGAGCCGGTCAACCGCCCGGGGCACGCGTTGGTGCGGCGCGGCGCCTGCAGCGCCAGCACCAGGCGCGCCGCGACGCAGCAGGCGCTGGCGCCGGCCCGACTGAGCCGGACCACCGCCCGGGGCACGAGATGGCGCGGCGCCTGCGGCGCCAGCACCAGGCGCGCCGTGGCGCAGCGGGCGCTGGCGCCGGCCCGGCTGAGCCGGTCAACCGCCCGGGGCACGCGTTGGTGCAGCGGGGCGCCTGCGGCGCCAGCACCAGGCTTGCCGCGGCGCAGCAGGCGCTGGCGCCGGCCCGGCTGAGCCGGACCACCGCTCGGGGCACGAGCTGGTGCGGCGGGGCGCCTGCGGCGCCAGCACCAGGTGCGCCACGGCGCAGCGGGCGCTGGCGCCGGCCCGGCTGAGCCGGTCCACCGCCCGGGGCATGGGCTGGCCCAGCGCGGCGCCTTTCGCACCATCATCAAGCGCGCCACGACGCAGCGGGCGCCGGCGCCAGCGCCAGCGCCGGCTTGGTTGGGCCGGTCTACCGCTCAGGGCACGAGTCGGTGCAGCGGGGCGCCTGCGGCGCCAGCACCAGGCGCGCCGCGGCGCAGCGGGCGC
>NZ_BCTC01000331.1 GCF_001571085.1 Azohydromonas lata NBRC 102462 | reverse complement strand
TGACCGTGGCGGAAGACTTGCCGGCATCGGCCGGCGCCGGGGCGGCCTTGCCGTGCTCAGGCGGCGGCCAGATGCCACGGGGGCGCGAGAGCATCACGCCGATCATGGCCAGCGCGATCAGCAGTTGGCGCAGGATGGCGGCGTCCAGGCGTCCGCCCGTCATCTCCTGCAGCGGGCCCGCGACGTAGCGCAGGATCTCGGGCAACGCCGACAGCGCCACCGCGCCCAGGATCACGCCGGGGATGTGGCCGATGCCGCCCAGCACGATCATGGCCACGATCATGATGGACTCCATCAGCGAGAAGGATTCCGGCGAGATGAAACCCTGGAAGGCCGCGAACATGGAGCCCGACACGCCGCCGAAGGTGGCGCCCATGGCGAAGGCCAGGAGCTTCATGTTGCGCACGTTGATGCCCATGGCCTTGGCGGCGATGTCATCTTCACGAATCGCCATCCAGGCGCGGCCGATGCGGGAGTTCTCCAGACGGTGGCAGATGATGACCGTCAGCACCACCAGCGCCAGGAACAGGTAGTAGTACAGCGCCACGGGGGCGATGGTGTAGTCGCCGATCATCAACGGCTTGCCGAAGCTGAAGCCGAAGAAGTGCATGGGG
>NZ_BCTC01000330.1 GCF_001571085.1 Azohydromonas lata NBRC 102462 | reverse complement strand
TGGTACAGCCAGCCGTAGTGGTTGGACAGCATGGCGATCAGCACCGGCAGCGTGAAGTAGGTGTTGTGCACGCTGCGCTGCTTGCCGCGCTGGCCGTGCACCGGGTCCACGGGCTGCCCGGCGCGCAGTTGCGCCACCACGGTGCGCTGCCCGGGGATGATCCAGAAGAACACGTTGGCGCTCATGGACGTGGCCATCATCGCGCCCACCAGCAGGAAGGCCGCGCGGCCCGCGAACAGCTGGCAGGCCAGCCAGGCCGCGAACACCACCAGCGCAAAGACCAGCACGCCGACGATCAGGTCACCGTTCTTCCTGCGGCCCAGCGTGCGGCAGATGCCGTCGTACAGCAGCCAGAAGGCCGCGAGGAAGCCCAGCGCCGCACCGATGGCCGCGCCCGCGGACCAGTCGTGCACGCTCTTGTCCACCAGGAAGGTCCCGGCGTTGAAGAGGTACAGGACCGTGAAGAGGCCGAACCCCGTGAGCCACGTCGAGTAGCTCTCCCAGTACGACCAGTGCAGGTTCTCGGGCAGCGGCAGCCACTTGGGCGCCACCATGTACTTGTTGGAGTGGTAGAAGCCGCCGCCGTGCACGGCCCACATCTCGCCGTCCACGCCCTTG
>NZ_BCTC01000329.1 GCF_001571085.1 Azohydromonas lata NBRC 102462 | reverse complement strand
ATCATTCCGCCGTCCATCGGCTTCGTGATCTTCGGCGTCTCGGCCAACGTCTCGATTTCCAAGCTGTTCCTGGCCGGCATCGTCCCCGGCATCCTGATGGGTGCGTCCATCGCCATCGCGTGGTGGTATGTCGCCAAGCGCGAGAACATCCAGCCCCCGCCCAAGGCCAGCCTCAAGGAGCAGCTTGCGGCGCTGCGCGAATCGCTGTGGGCGCTGGGCCTGCCGGTGATCGTGATCGTGGGCCTGAAGATGGGGGTGTTCACGCCCACCGAGGCCGCCGTGGTGGCCGCCGTCTACGCGCTGCTGGTGTCCATGCTCATCTACCGCGAGATGAGCATCAAGCAGCTCTACGAGGTGTTCGTGAGCGCGGCCAAGACCACCGCCGTGATCATGTTCCTGGTGGCCGCGGCGATGGTGTCGGCCTGGCTGATCACCGTGGCGGACATTCCGAGCCAGATGATCAGCCTGCTGGAGCCCTTCATGGGCAACCAGACCCTGCTGCTGATCGCCATCATGGTGCTGGTGATGGCCGTGGGCACGGCCATGGACATGACGCCCACCATCCTGATCCTCACGCCGGTGCTGATGCCGGTGATCAAGCAGGCCGGGATCGACCCCG
>NZ_BCTC01000328.1 GCF_001571085.1 Azohydromonas lata NBRC 102462 | reverse complement strand
CCGGGTCTATGCCCGCGGCCTTGACCACCGGCATGAGCACCGGGGTCATGATCAGGATGGTGGGCGTCATGTCCATCGCGGTGCCCACGGCCATCACCAGCAGCATGATGGCGATGAGCAGCAGCGTCTGGTTGCCCATGAAGGGTTCCAGAAGTTGAATCATCTGGCTGGGGATGTCGGCGACCGTGATGAGCCAGGCGCTGACCATGGCCGCGGCCACCAGGAACATGATCACGGCCGTGGTCTTGGCGGCGCTCACGAACACCTCGTAAAGCTGCCTGACGCTCATCTCGCGGTAGATCAGCATGGACACCAGCAGCGCGTAGACGGCGGCCACCACGGCGGCTTCGGTCGGGGTGAAGACGCCCATCTTCAGGCCCACGATCACGATCACCGGCAGCCCAAGCGCCCACAGCGATTCGCGCAGTGCCGCGAGCTGCTCCTTGAAGCTCGCCTTGGGCGGGGGCTGGATGTTCTCGCGCTTGGCCACGAAATACCAGGCGATGGCGATGGACAGGCCCATCAGGATGCCCGGCACGATGCCGGCCAGGAACAGCTTGGAAATCGACACGTTGGCCGCCACGCCGAAGATCACGAAGCCGATGGACGGCGGAATGAC
>NZ_BCTC01000327.1 GCF_001571085.1 Azohydromonas lata NBRC 102462 | reverse complement strand
ACCCAGCTCCGAACCCACGATCAGGTCGGCCAGCCCATCTCCGTTGACGTCGCCCGCGGCCGAGACGCTGTAGCCGCTACGGTCGCCCCCGCATTGGCCGTTGATGGCAAAGCCCCCCCGGCCCAAGGTCACCGCCGACAGCTCCACTGCCGTCGAGGCGCTGCGGCCAAACACCACATAGCTGCAGCCTACGTCAATACGCCCGCCCACGTCCTCGCTGTAAGCACCCACGATCAAGTCGCCCAACCCGTCACCGTTGACGTCACCCGCGGCGCTGACGCTGCAGCCGCTGTAGTCGAGTGTGGACGGTCCCTTGATGGCGAAGCCCCCGATACCCGCGCTGATGGCCGAGAGCTCCACCGACGCCGTGCCGCTGCGGCCAAACACCACGTAGCTGCACCCGGCCTTATTGAGTCCGCCGGGCGAGGCATATTGGGCACCAATCACCACGTCGGCCAGGCCGTCGCCATTGACGTCGCCCGCGCCGCTGACGCTGCAGCCGCTGTAGTCGTCCGCGTACTGCCCGTTGATCGCAAAGCCGCCGCTGCCTGCGGCCACGGCCGACAGCTCCAGCGTCGATGCCGCGCCGCTGCGGCCGAACACCACGAAGCTGCGGCCC
>NZ_BCTC01000326.1 GCF_001571085.1 Azohydromonas lata NBRC 102462 | reverse complement strand
AAAGCCCGCGTCGCCGCGCCGGATTGCCGGTGCGAACGCCACCTGCGCCAACTGGCGCAGCAGGATCGGCTGGCCGTCCCTGGCCGTCAGGGCCAGGTTCATGAGGTCATCCAGGCTGGAGGTGCGGCCCAGGTTGCGAATCAGGTACTCGCGCCCGTTGAGCTCCAGAAAGCCGCCCGAGGTGTTGGCTGAATAGTTCCTCAGAGCCGATTCGAGCTGGTCGTGCGAGATGCCCAGATCCGCCATGCGGCGCGTGTCGGGCTGGACCTGGAACTGCCGCACTTCGCCGCCGATGGGAATGACCTGCGCCACGCCAGGGATCGCCATCAGCCGCGGCCTCAGCACCCAGTCGGCGTACTCGCGCACGGCCATGGGCGTGATCCTGGACGGGTCGATCGGGATGGCGATTTGCATGATCTCGCCCATGATCGAGCTGATCGGCCCCATGCGCGGGACCACGCCGGCGGGCAGCCCTTCCTCCATGGACGCCAGGCGCTCGGACACCATCTGCCGTGCCCGGAATATCTCCGTGCTCCAGTCGAAGGTGACGTAGAGGAAGGACAGGCCGGCGCTGGAAGTGGAGCGCACCGACTCCACCCCCGGCAGGCCGTTCATGGTGGTCTCCAGCGGGAAGCTGATGAGTT
>NZ_BCTC01000325.1 GCF_001571085.1 Azohydromonas lata NBRC 102462 | reverse complement strand
GAAGCCTGCGTCGCCGCGCCGGATCGCCGGGGCGAACGCCACCTGCGCCAACTGGCGCAGCAGGATCGGCTGGCCGTCCCGGGCCGTCAGCGCCAGGTTCTTGAGATCGTCCAAGCTGGAGGTGCGACCCAGGTTGCGGATCAGGTACTCCCGGCCGTTGAGCTCCAGGAAGCCGCCGGAGGTGTTGGACGAGTAGTTCCGCAGGGCGGATTCGAGCTGGTCGTGCGAGATGCCCAGGTCGGCCATGCGGCGCGTGTCGGGCTGGACCTGGAACTGCCGCACCTCGCCACCGATCGGAATGACCTGCGCCACGCCGGGGATCGCCATCAGCCGTGGCCGCAGCACCCAGTCGGCGTACTCGCGCACGGCCATGGGCGTGACCTTGGACGTGTCGATCGGGATGGCGATCTGCATGATCTCGCCCATGATCGAGCTGATGGGGCCCATGCGCGGGACCACGCCCGCGGGCAGCCCTTCCTCCATCGACGCCAGGCGCTCGGACACCATTTGCCGGGCGCGGAAGATCTCCGTGTTCCAGTCGAAGGTGACATAGAGGAAGGACAACCCTGCGCTGGACGTGGAGCGCACCGACTCCACCCCCGGCAGCCCGTTCATGGTGGTCTCCAGCGGGAAGCTGATGAGCT
>NZ_BCTC01000324.1 GCF_001571085.1 Azohydromonas lata NBRC 102462 | reverse complement strand
ACAGGCCGACTTGGTGGCGTTCATGGAAGAGGTGGCGTGCGCGTATCCGTCGGGCACCGTGCACGTCGTCTGGGACAACCTGAACACGCACCGCGCACAGGCAGTGTGGGCCGACTTCAACGCCCGGCACGGCGGACGCTTCGTCTTTCACTTCACGCCGCTGCATGCCAGTTGGGTCAACCAGATCGAGCTGCTGTTCGGGATCTACACGCGCCGCGTGCTGCGCCACGCCAGCCATACTTCCACGCAGCATTTGCGCCAGCGCACCGAGGCCTTCATCGCACAGCGCAACGTCTCGCCCAAGCCGTTCAAATGGACGTTCGCCGGCTTCGAGTTGCAAACCGGCGAACCCAAGAAGGTCCCCCGCAATGCCCGCACCCTTCGCCCAAGCCGCCGCCGCTGAGTTACAGCGTTACCTCGCTGAACTCACCGGCCACACTGCCGCTCACGTGCGTCCCTACGGCAAGCATCTGCTGATCCAGATGCACCGTGACGACACCGTCGAGACCGTGGCGCGCCTGACCGAAGTCGCCCGCAACAAGTACACGGCCGCGTTTCACAGTCACACCGGTCGCTGGGAGCCATTGCCGGCCCCAGCAGCCGACCTGAAGCAAACCGCCGAACTCGTCACCACCCTGCTGGCGCCATACCTGGAACC
>NZ_BCTC01000323.1 GCF_001571085.1 Azohydromonas lata NBRC 102462 | reverse complement strand
TCACGGCCTTCATCGGCCCGTCGGGCTGCGGCAAGAGCACGCTGCTGCGCACCTTCAACCGCATGTACGAGCTCTACCCGGAGCAGCGTGCCGAAGGGCAGATCCTGCTGGACGGCCAGGACATCCTCACCTCCGGCCTGGACGTGAGCCTCATCCGCGCCAAGGTCGGCATGGTGTTCCAGAAGCCCACACCGTTTCCCATGTCCATCTACGACAACATCGCCTTCGGCGTGCGGCTGTTCGAGAACCTGCCGCGCGTGGAGATGGACGAGCGCGTCGAATGGGCGCTGCGCAAGGCCGCGCTGTGGAACGAGGTCAAGGACAAGCTGGGCCAAAGCGGCGCGGGCCTCTCCGGCGGCCAGCAGCAGCGGCTGTGCATTGCGCGCGGCATCGCCATCCGCCCCGAAGTGCTGCTGCTGGACGAGCCCTGCTCGGCGCTGGACCCGATTTCCACCGGCAAGATCGAGGAGCTCATCCACGAGCTCAAAAGCGACTACACCGTGGTCATCGTCACGCACAACATGCAGCAGGCCGCGCGCTGCTCGGACTACACGGCCTACATGTACCTGGGTGACCTGGTGGAGTTTGGTCCGACCGCGGAGCTGTTCATGAAGCCTCGCAAGAAGGACACCGAGGACTACATCACCGGCCGCTTCGGCTGAA
>NZ_BCTC01000322.1 GCF_001571085.1 Azohydromonas lata NBRC 102462 | reverse complement strand
TCCGATGCACATCTTCGGCTTCAGCTTCGGCAAGCCGTTGACGATTGGCGATTTCACGATCGCCCCGGTGACGCTGTACTACTACCTGTTCCTGGCGCTGGTCGTCATGACCGTGGTGATCTGCCACCGCCTGGAAAACAGCCGCATCGGCCGCGCCTGGATGGCCATCCGCGAAGACGACATCGCCGCCAAGGCCATGGGCATCAACGTGCGCAACATGAAGCTCCTGGCCTTCGCGATGGGTGCCACCTTCGGCGGCGTGTCGGGCTCCATGTTCGCCGCCTTCCAGGGCTTCATCTCGCCGGAATCCTTCTCGCTGATGGAGTCCGTGATGATCGTGGCCATGATCGTGCTGGGCGGCATCGGCCACATCCCCGGCGTGATCCTGGGTGCGGTGGCGCTGTCGGCGCTGCCCGAGATCCTGCGCTACGTCGCGGGCCCGCTGCAGGAGATGACGGGCGGCCGGCTGGACGCCGCCATCCTGCGTCAACTGCTGATTGCGCTGGCCATGATCGGCGTGATGCTGTCGCGCCCCCGCGGCATCTGGCCGCCGCCTGAGCACGGCAAGGCCGCGCCGTCGCCGGCCGGCTCGACCGGTGCTGCCGCAACCGCCACGGCCTCCGCTTCGTCCAAGGGCAGGTCCACCGCCACCTCCGGCACCATTT
>NZ_BCTC01000321.1 GCF_001571085.1 Azohydromonas lata NBRC 102462 | reverse complement strand
ATTCTTCAGGTACCGTCATCCTCCCGAGGTATTCGCTCAGAAGATTTCTTCCCTGACAAAAGCGGTTTACAACCCGAAGGCCTTCTTCCCGCACGCGGCATGGCTGGATCAGGCTTGCGCCCATTGTCCAAAATTCCCCACTGCTGCCTCCCGTAGGAGTCTGGGCCGTGTCTCAGTCCCAGTGTGGCTGGTCGTCCTCTCAGACCAGCTACAGATCGTCGGCTTGGTAGGCCTTTACCCCACCAACTACCTAATCTGACATCGGCCGCTCCAATGGCGCGAGGCCCGAAGGTCCCCCGCTTTCACCCGTAGGTCGTATGCGGTATTAATCCGGCTTTCGCCGGGCTATCCCCCACCACTGGGCACGTTCCGATGCGTTACTCACCCGTTCGCCACTCGTCGGCACCCGAAGGCCCGTTACCGTTCGACTTGCATGTGTAAGGCATGCCGCCAGCGTTCAATCTGAGCCAGGATCAAACTCTTCAGTTCGATCTTGAAAATTACTGCTCAAAGGAAATCCGAAGAAAAACTTCAAATTCCTACCTTGAGCGTTCGAAGCTCAATCAAGAGCCTCAGGATCTGCAACCCGAAGGTCACGAACCCCATTGAGGCACCTCACGAAGCCACTCGAACGCCCACGCTTATCGGCTGTATGTTTTTAAAGAGC
>NZ_BCTC01000320.1 GCF_001571085.1 Azohydromonas lata NBRC 102462 | reverse complement strand
TTACCTACCAGTGGCTGCGCGATGGCCAGGCCATCGAAGGCGCCACGGGCGAGCGCTACACGCTCACGCAGGCCGACGTGGGCAAGGGCCTCACGGTGCGCGCGTCCTACGTGGACCAGTTCGGCCATGCCGAAAGCCGCACCAGTGCGGCCACCGCGGCGGTGGACAACGCCAACGACGCGCCCACCGGCGGCGTGGCCCTCTCCGGCACCGCCGCCATCGGCCAGGTGCTGCACGCCCGCAGCTCCGTCGCCGATGCGGACGGCATGGGGACACCCACCGTCACGTGGTGGTCGTCGGCGGACGGGAAGACCTGGGTTCTCATCGAGAGGGCCACGGGGGAGAGCTTCGTCATCACGGCCGATCTGGCCGACCGCATGGTGCGCGCCCAGGTCAGCTACGTGGACGGGCAGGGCACGAAGGAAGTCGTGGTGAGTGACGCGACGGCCAAGGTGCCGCCCATCCCGGTGCCGCCGCCTCAGACGCCTCCTGTTTCGGTCAACCCGCCTGCACCGCCCGCGCTGCCGGTCGTGCCGCCGGCCCCACCGGCACCGGCCGATGCGGGCGACAACACCAGGTTCCTGCCGTCCAACTCGCCGCTGAGCCTCCCGAGCCTCAGCACGATCACGGTGGGTGAGCCGATGAACGTCGGCAACCCAGGCGCCAACCTGTTGCCTCAGCAACCAGGGCCGCAAGGA
>NZ_BCTC01000319.1 GCF_001571085.1 Azohydromonas lata NBRC 102462 | reverse complement strand
AAAGAAGACGTTTCCGTTCACTACAAGGAAACCGTTAGCCTTCTAAAGCGCTGTCAAGCCAAACATGTTTTTACGGATAAGACGATTCCCTAACCGTGCGTTCGAGCGGATCCGTACGAAAAGCCGCGCAGGCCGCTCAACTCCACGACAGCCATAACACACATTTTCCCTAGCGTACGGCCTTAGCTTATTCGCTAGGTATTACCTTAGCATTTGTCAGGCAACGCAATGAGTTTCATTGGAGAATTTCAGCGCGAATCAAAGCGGCAAAGCAACCGTGGCCGATGCCTACATCACTCTAGCGGCGTACGCTGCAACGAAATAATATCTGCGCATTCCATACAAAACAAAGGCCAACTCCATTTAATTGCGGAAGAGGGGCACGTATATCGTTTAAATGCTGACTTATCCACGCTAAATAAAACAAATGGACTCGCCGAGCCAAAAAAAATAGGTATAAAACAAGCCTCCACTTTCGCGGGGTTTTGCAAGCATCACGACAACGCCCTGTTCGAGCCCATTGACAACCAACCACTAAGCCGGAATAAAAAGCAAGTAGCTCTATATGCCTACAGGTGCATCTGCCGCGAATTGTTTGTAAAAGAAAATGCAGCGACAGTAATGGAAAAGATGAAGTCTTATCCCGATCTGTCCACCGACCAAGCATCCATGCTCAATGCGTTACATATTGGGCACAGCATTGGCCTTGCTGGC
>NZ_BCTC01000318.1 GCF_001571085.1 Azohydromonas lata NBRC 102462 | reverse complement strand
GCCTTGCTGGCTGCCCTGCTGCCCTCCCTGCTGGCCGGATGGCTGGGACGGCAGGTTGGTGCCCGGGTTGCCGGCGTTCGTCGCGTCGCCCCCCGTGAAGTGGCTGACGGTCGGATTGCCCAGCGGCGAATTGGGCGGCAAGAACCCGGTGCTGTCGCCCGTATCGCGCGGCACCGGCACCGGCACCGGCACCGGCACCGGTGGTACCACTGGAGGCACGGGCGGGTTGACGGGTACGGGAGGCGTCGGGGCAGGCGGCGGCACCGGGATGGGCGGCAGCTTGGCCGTGGCAAGGCTCTTCACGGTTTCCGTCGTGCCATGCCCGTCGACGTAGCTGACCTCGACGCGCACCATGCGGTCGGCTTGGGCGCCGGTGAGGGTGAAGCTCTCGCCCGTGGCGCCCTCGATGCGGGTCCACGTCTGTCCGTCCGCCGACGACCACCAGCCGTAGCGCAGCGTCCCCATGCCGTCCGCATCGGCGATGGTGCTTTCGGCGCGCAGCACCTGGCCGATGGCGGCGGTGCCGGAGAGGGTGACGCCGCCGGTGGGCGCGTCGTTGGCGTTGTCCACCGCCGCGGTGGCCGCACTGGTGCGGCTCTCGGCATGGCCGAACTGGTCCACGTAGGACGCGCGCACCGTGATGCCCTTGCCCACGTCGGCCTGCGTGAGCGTGTAGCGCTCGCCCGTGGCGCCTTCTATGGCCTGGCCATCGCGCAGCCACTGGTAGGTGA
>NZ_BCTC01000317.1 GCF_001571085.1 Azohydromonas lata NBRC 102462 | reverse complement strand
TCTGGTGGAATGCCCCGCCCGTGCTGCCGAAGATCACGTAGCTGCGCCCGGCGCCCAGCCGCGTGCCCACGGCGGCATTGGGTGCGCTCACCATCAGGTCGGCCAGGCCGTCGCCATTGACGTCCCCGGCCGCCGAAACGCTCAGCCCGCTGGTGTCGTTTGCGAGCTGCCCGGCGATGGCGAAGCCGCCGCGCCCCTCGGCCACCGCCGACAGCTCCACCGCCGCCGCGTCGCCGCGGCCGAACACCACGTAGCTGCGGCCGGCATTGACGCCGGCGGCCGGGTCGGCATAGGGCGCACCCACGATCACGTCGGCCAGGCCGTCGCCGTTGACGTCGCCCGCCCCGCTGACGCTCCAGCCGCTGTTGTCGCCGCCCGCCTGGCCGTTGATCGCAAAGCCACCGTCGCCCGCGGCCACCGCCGCCAGGCTCACGGCGGCCGTGCCGCTGCGGCCGAACACCACGTAGCTGCTGCCCGCGTCGGCGCCCGTGGCCGGGTCGCCGTAGGGAGCACCCACCACCAGGTCGGCCAGCCCGTCGCCGTTGACGTCGCCCGCCCCGCTCACGCTCCAGCCGCTGCCGTCGCCGCCGGCCTGGCCTTGAATGGCGAAACCGCCAACGCCCCCGGCCACCGCGGCCAGGTCCACCGCGGCCGTGCCACTGCGGCCGAACACCACGTAACTGCAGCCCGCGTCCACCTTGCTCGTGACGACCAGATCGGCCAGACCGTCGCCGTTGACGTCGCCCGCCCCGCTC
>NZ_BCTC01000316.1 GCF_001571085.1 Azohydromonas lata NBRC 102462 | reverse complement strand
ACCGGCCACCAACACGATATGGCCGTTGTTCAGCGACACCAGGTCCGACTGGTCGGCATCGGCAGCGGCGCTCGTCATGCCGTTGCTGCCGAGCTCGACCGCGAGCACACCCGCGGTGCCCACGGTCACGGCATCGTCCTCGCTGACGTAGATGCCTGCGCCGAGGTTGCCATTGCTGCGAGCCGTCAGAACGCTCACGGCCGTCGTGAGGTGACGGTCGGCCGCGCCAATGGCGCCGTCGGCCTGCAAGCGCAGCACGTTCGCCGAGACGTTCTTCGTGCTGTTCGCGGCGTTGAGGATGGCGCCCGCATCGGCCACCAGGCTCACGTTGGCCGCCGTGACGTTGCCCACGGTCATGGTCGTGGCGGCATTGAGGCGTGCGCTGCTGTCGGTGGCGATGACCCAGGCGTCGCCTGCCATGGTGAGCGCGCCACCCTCGGCATCGATGGAGACGGTGCCCGTGCTGGCCGTGCTCACGTCCACGCCCACAGCCGTGGCGCTGCCCAGCAGCACGTTGCCCGCGGCCTTGAGCGTGATCTGGCCCGTGCCGGTGGCAACGTCGCTGTTGACGACCAAGTCACCGCTCGTGGCCTGGATGAGGATGGAGGCCGTGCCCGTGGCGCTCACTGCCATGCCGGACAGCCCCGCCACACCACCGTTGCTGCTGCCATCGTTGAGCGTGACGGACCCGGCGGCCACCAGGACGATAGAGCCCTTGTTCAGCGCCACGAGATCGGACTGCGCGGCGTCGCTGACCGGCGACGTGCTTGCGTCGG
>NZ_BCTC01000315.1 GCF_001571085.1 Azohydromonas lata NBRC 102462 | reverse complement strand
TACGACATCCTGCAAATAGCTTTCTTATAAAAGTCCGTGATGTAAGCTCCGCGCCCCATGGGACGAGGCCGCCAAGCACAATTCGTCAAGCTTTCGAAGAAGGAGCGCAACGCGCTGGAAGCATTGGTGCGCCAGAGCACCGCGCCACAGCGCGATGTCGTGCGGGCCAAGATCGCACTGATGGCTCACGAGGGCCAGACGACGGCGGCGATTGCGGCGTCGTTGGGGATGTCGCTGCCCAGCGTGTCGAAGTGGCGCGGCCGCGTCGCCAGCCAAGGCACGGCCGGCTTGCGTGAGGTCCAGCGTCCCGGCCGACCACGGCGCATCGGTGAGGCGCAGCGGCTGCAACTGCTGGCCCTGGCGTGTGAGCCGGCCGAGGTCCAAGGCCGCAGCACACCGACGCTGGACGAGTTGTGCGAGCGTGCGATGCAGCAAGGCGTGGTGCCGCACATCAGCCGCAGTCACCTGCAGCGCATCTTGCAAGCCGGTGATATCCGCCCGCACCGCGTGCAGCAGTGGCTGCACAGTCCCGACCCGCAGTTTCGCGAGAAGGTCAATGCCATCTGCGAGCTCTACCGCCAGGCGCCCAAGGGCTCGGTGGTGCTGAGCATCGACGAGAAGACCGGCATCCAGGCCATCGAGCGCAAGCATGCCGACCGCGCACTGCGGCCCGGTCGTGCACGCCGCCGGGAGTTTGAGTACATCCGCCACGGCACGCAGGCTTTGATTGCCGCGCTGGACGTGCATTCCGGCCGGGTGCTCGGGCGCTGCAGTGATCGCCGAAC
>NZ_BCTC01000314.1 GCF_001571085.1 Azohydromonas lata NBRC 102462 | reverse complement strand
CCTGCACGTGCGTGAAGTCGATGATGCGGATGCCTTCAAGGGGTTTCGTCATGGTCACGCTCCTGCTGTCAAATCGGTGGAAATCGGTGATTTCCTGGCGAGCCATGGTAGAAATCGCGCCTCAAAAGCGCCGTTGACTGCGGTCAATCGGCCAGGTCAGTAAATACCCGGGGTGATGTGCAGTGGCTGCAGTGATTTCTTCCGTGGCGAACCACCGTCAGCGCAACGTGATCCATGTGCAGCTCAGGCAAAACGTCGTCCTCAAGGACCTGAACGACGCCGAGCGCGAGGAACTGGGGGCGTTGCTGGAGGTGCGCGACTTCAACAAGGGCGACTACCTCCTGCACCAGGGCGTGCACGAGATGGAGCAGTACTTCGTGCTTGAAGGCGTGCTCAAGCGCGCCGTCACCAACGCGGACGCCAAGGAGATGATCCTGCGCTTCGCGGGCGCGGACGACATGGAGACCAGCTACGCCGCCTGGCGGCTGAACACACCCACGCCCTACAGCATCATCGGGGTGGTCAAGGGCCGCGTGGCCAAGCTGCCCATGCCCAAGTGGGTCGAGTTCATGGACCGGCACCCGAAGTTCAAGGAGGTGTTCGAGTACCACGTGATGCGCGTGATGAGCGAAATCATGGCGCACACCATCACGCTGCACCTGCTGGACGCGCCGGGCCGCGTGCACCGTTTCATGCGCAAGCATCCAGTGATCAATGAGCAGATTCCGCGCAAGGAATTGGCATCCTTTCTCAATCTCACGGCGGAGACGCTCAGCCGCCTGAAGCAGCGCGGAAAAATCTA
>NZ_BCTC01000313.1 GCF_001571085.1 Azohydromonas lata NBRC 102462 | reverse complement strand
GGCGTCGTAGGCCAGGCGTATGCCGTCTTCGAGCGGGGTGCGCGCGCGCCAGCCCAGCGCGGCCAGCCGGCTCACGTCCAGCAGCTTGCGCGGCGTGCCGTCGGGCTTGGAGGCGTCGAAGACGATGCGCCCCTCGAAGCCCACCACGCGCATCACCGTCTCGGCCAGCTCGCGGATGGTCACGTCCTCGCCGGTGCCGATGTTCACCAGCTCGCCGTCCCAGCCCTGCTCCATGAGGTGCACGCAGGCGTCGGCCAGGTCGTCCACGTACAGGAACTCGCGCTTGGGCGTGCCGCTGCCCCACACCACGTACTCGGCGTCGCCGCGCAGCTTGGCCTCGTGCGCCTTGCGGATGAGCGCGGGCAGCACGTGGCTGTTGGCCAGGTCGTAGTTGTCGTTGGGCCCGTACAGGTTGGTGGGCATGACGCTCACGTACTGGCGGCCGAACTGGCGGTTGTAGCTCTCGCACAGCTTGATGCCGGCGATCTTGGCGATGGCGTAGGGCTCGTTGGTGGGCTCCAGCGGGCCGGTGAGCAAATACTCCTCGCGGATGGGCTGCGGGCAGTCGCGCGGGTAGATGCAGCTCGAACCCAGGAACATCAGCCGCTGCACGCCGGCCAGGTGCGCGCCGTGCACGAGGTTGGCTTCCATCACCAGGTTCTGGTGGATGAAGTCCGCGCGCTGCGTGTTGTTGGCCTGAATGCCGCCGACCTTGGCCGCGGCGATGAAGACGTAGTCCGGCCGCTCGCGCGCCAGGAAGTCGTGCACCGCGCGCTGGTCCAGCAAGTCCAGCTGCGCGCGCGTGGCCGTGAGGAGATTGGCGTA
>NZ_BCTC01000312.1 GCF_001571085.1 Azohydromonas lata NBRC 102462 | reverse complement strand
TGCACACCGCGGGCTGGCCGCTGCAGCCCGACACCTACGGCGGCTCCTTCATCTACCACGCGGCCGACAACAGAATAGCCATCGGCTTCGTGGTCGGCCTGGACTACCAGAACCCCTGGCTGTCGCCCTTCGAGGAATTCCAGCGCTTCAAGATGCACCCGCAAGTGCGCAAGCACCTGGAGGGCGGGCGGCGGCTGTCCTACGGCGCGCGAGCCATCACCGCGGGCGGGCTGCTGTCGCTGCCCAAGACCGTGTTCCCCGGCGGCGCGCTGGTGGGCTGCGACGCGGGTTTCCTGAACGCCAGCCGCATCAAGGGCAGCCATGCGGCGATCAAGACCGGCATGCTGTGCGCCGAAAGCGCCTTCGAGGCGCTGCAGGCGGGCAGGAGCGGCGACGAGCTGGCGGCCTACCCCGAGGCCTTCGAGAAGAGCTGGCTGTTCACCGAGCTGCAGCAGGCCAAGAACTTCAAGCAGTGGTTCAAGAAGGGCCGCTCCACCGCCACGCTCATGACCGGCGTGGAGCAGTGGCTGCTGCCCAAGCTGGGCATGAAGAACCCGCCCTGGACCCTGCAGCGCAAGCTGCCCGACCACGTCAACCTGCGCCCGGCGGCGGACTTCCAGAAGATCGAGTACCCCAAGCCGGACGGCAAGCTGACCTTCGACCGGCTCTCCTCGGTGTTCGTGAGCAACACCAACCACGAGGAGAACCAGCCCGCGCACCTCACGCTCAAGGACGCGACGGTGCCCGTGCGCATCAACCTGCCGAAGTTCGCCGGGCCGGAAAGCCGCTACTGCCCCGCGGGCGTGTACGAGTTCGTGGCGGCCGAGGGC
>NZ_BCTC01000311.1 GCF_001571085.1 Azohydromonas lata NBRC 102462 | reverse complement strand
CCCTGGACTACGTGATCAACCTCGTGGGCGAGGACTGCGTGGGCGTGGGCACCGACCACACCCAGGGCTACGGCCAGGATTTCTTCGACCACATCACGCACGACAAGGGCCGCGGCCGCCGCCTCACCAACTTCGGCACGGTGCTGAACCCCGTGGGCATCCGCACCATCGGCGAAATGCCCAACCTGACCAGCGCCATGGTCCATGCCGGCTGGTCCACCCGCAAGATCGAGAAGGTGATCGGCGGCAACTGGATGCGAGTCTTCAAGGAAGTGTGGGGAGCCTGAACATGAATCCGCAATTGCCCATCGAAGTTGCCGAGGACACCGGCATCTGGACCACCGACGGTCTGCCCATGATCTACGTGCCCCGGCACTTCTTCGTGAACAACCACGTGGAAGCCGAGGCCGCCATCGGCCGCGACACCTACGCCCAAAGCCTCTACAAGGCCGGCTACCGCTCGGCCTACTTCTGGTGCGAACAGGAAGCCAAGACGCATGGCCTGCGCGGCCTGGCCGTGTACGAGCACTACCTCAAGCGGCTGTCTCAGCGTGGCTGGGGCCTGTTCTCCTTCGACGAGGTGGACGCCAACACCGGCCACGCGCGCATCAAGCTCGATCACTCGGTGTTCGTCCTGGCCCAGGGCATCGCCGGCGTGCCGGTGACCAAGGACAAGGTCTGCTACCTCTTCGCCGGCTGGTTCTCCGGCGCCATGGACTGGGTTGGCCAGGACACCGGCAAGACCTGGAAGACCCACAGCGAGGAAACCCGCTGCGCGGCCGAAGGACACGACCACTGCGTGTTCACCGTCACGCCCATCGAGGCCTGATCAACGGCCTGATCAACGGGCTGACCTAAAACCC
>NZ_BCTC01000310.1 GCF_001571085.1 Azohydromonas lata NBRC 102462 | reverse complement strand
AGAGCCTGTTAGGAACTGAGCTGGTTGACCCCATGTAGGGCAGATGACTGGATCTGCCCAAGCCAAGCGCAAGCCCTACCCGAGCGACGTCACCGATGAGGAATGGACGTTGGTGATGCCGTACCTGGCGCTCATGCCTGAGGACTGCGTGCAGCGACGCCACAGCTTGCGCGAGGTGTTCAACGGGCTGCGCTATATCGTCAAGGTCGGTGGGTCGTGGCGCATGATGGCCCACGACTTGCCGCCCTGGGCCATCGTGTACCAACAGACCCAGCGCTGGTTTGCTGCCGGTGTCTTCGAGGCCATGGTCCACGACCTGCGCTGCGTATTGCGCGTAGCCGCTGGGCGCCAAGCTGATCCTTCGGCAGCCATCTTTGACAGCCGCACGCTGCAATCCACGCCTGAGAGCGGGCCACGGGCGGGGTACGACGGGGCCAAGCGCAAGCGCGGCTCCAAAGTGCACGTGGCGGTGGACACGCTGGGGCATTTGCTGGCGCTCAAGGTCACGCCCGCTGACGAGCAAGACCGCGCACAAGTTGCCGACTTGGCGCGGCAGATCCAGCACGCCACTGGGGATTCGGTGGAGCTGGCCTTTGTGGATCAGGGCTACACGGGCGCACAAGCTGCACAGGCCGCTGCGGAGCACGGCATCACGCTCAGCGTCATCAAGCATCCCCAGGCCCGGCGCGGCTTCGTGCTGCTGCCGCGCCGTTGGGTCGTGGAGCGCAGCTTTGCATGGGCTGCGCGTTTCAGGCGCTTGGCACGTGATTACGAGCGGCTGCAGTCCACGCTGGCAGGCATGCACTTGGTGGCCTACTCGTGCCTGATGTTGCCTCATGCCGTTGACGCGCAAGAGCCGGGTGCCTAACAGGCTC
>NZ_BCTC01000309.1 GCF_001571085.1 Azohydromonas lata NBRC 102462 | reverse complement strand
CCATCATCATGGTCACGCCCAGCTACATGCAGGTGATCATCGAGGAGTTCACGCGCCAGGGGCTGGATGCGCGCGAGTGCAGTTTGAAGATCGGCATCTTCGGCGCCGAGCCCTGGACCGAGGCCATGCGGCGCGAGATCGAAGGCAAGGCCGGCATTGACGCGGTGGACATCTACGGCCTGTCGGAAGTGATGGGGCCGGGCGTGGCCAGCGAGTGCATCGAGTCCAAGGACGGCCCGGTGGTGTGGGAAGACCACTTTTATCCCGAGATCATCGACCCCGACACCGGCGAAGTGCTGCCTGACGGCGCGGAGGGCGAGCTGGTGTTCACCTCACTGACCAAGGAGGCGCTGCCCATCGTCCGCTACCGCACGCGCGACCTCACGCGCCTCTTGCCGCCCACGTCACGCGCGTTCCGGCGCATGGGCAAGATCGTCGGCCGCTCGGACGACATGCTCATCATCCGCGGCGTCAACGTCTTTCCGACGCAAATCGAGGAGATCGTGCTGCAGCACGAGAAGCTCTCCGGCCAGTACCAGGTGCAAGTCATGCGCGACGGGCTGCTGGACGAGGTGCTGGTGCGCTGCGAGCTGCAGCCCATGCTGGGCCCGCTGGCGCCCGCGCAAACCGATGCGATCGCGCAGTGGGTGCAGCAGCGCATCAAGACCCTGGTGGGCATCAGCACGCGCGTGGAGGTGCTGGTGCCGGAGTCCATAGAGCGCACCCTCACCGGCAAGGCGCGGCGCGTCATAGACCGCCGCCCCAAGGGCTGAAAACCCCATCCGCAGGAGCTGCCATGTACACCCAAGCCATGGACACGCAGGGCCGCGAGGCCGCCGAGGACAAGACGCTGCGCAGCGTCGAGGAGTTGCACCTGCAGCAGCGCTTTGACGCCACGGTGG
>NZ_BCTC01000308.1 GCF_001571085.1 Azohydromonas lata NBRC 102462 | reverse complement strand
AGACTCAGGCGGCGAGCTCAGCGGCGGTCTTGCCGACCTGGCTCTCGTCGATGGCGTCCATGATCCCGTGCTCCATCAGCAGGTCTTCGAGCTCGTCCATCGTGATGGGCGAGGGGATCACGCCGTTGCCGGCGTTGGCGTGGACCTTGTTGGCCAGGGTGCGGTACTCGGCGGCTTGCTTGCTGTCCGGGGCGTACTCGATGACGGTCATGCGGCGCAGCTCGGCGTGCTGCACGATGTTGTCGCGCGGCACGAAGTGGATCAGCGTGGTGCCCAGCTTCTTGGCCAGCGATTCGGCCAGCTCCAACTCCTTGTCGGTCTGGCGCTCGTTGCACACCAGGCCGCCCAGGCGCACGCCGCCGCTGTTGGCGTACTTCAGGATGCCCTTGGAGATGTTGTTGGCCGCGTACATGGCCATCATCTCGCCGGACATGACGATGTAGATTTCCTGGGCCTTGTTCTCACGGATGGGCATGGCGAAGCCGCCGCACACCACGTCGCCCAGCACGTCGTAGGACACGTAGTCCACGCCTTCGTAGGCACCGTTTTCTTCCAGGAAGTTGATCGAGGTGATCACGCCACGGCCGGCGCAGCCCACGCCGGGCTCCGGGCCACCGGATTCCACGCAACGGATGTCGCGGAAGCCGATCTTCATGACGTCTTCGATTTCCAGGTCCTCCACCGAGCCGGCTTCGGCGGCCAGCGACAGGATGGTGTCCTGGGCCTTTGCGTGCAGGATCAGGCGGGTGGAGTCAGCCTTGGGGTCGCAGCCGACGATCAGGATCTTCTGACCCATCTCGGCCAGCGCGGCCAGCGTGTTCTGCGAGGTGGTGGACTTGCCGATGCCACCCTTGCCGTAGAAGGCGATTTGGCGAAGTTTTGCCATTGAAGTGCTCCAGTGT
>NZ_BCTC01000307.1 GCF_001571085.1 Azohydromonas lata NBRC 102462 | reverse complement strand
CTAGGTTGTGTTTGATAAGGCCAGTTGAAGGTGCTGGCGGATCATCGCCAGCTTGACGCCTCCAACGTAGTGGATGGCCAGCTTCTCGAAGCGCGTAGCCACGGCGCGGGACTGTTTGAGCCAGCCAACGCATCGCTCGACGACATTGCGCCGCCGGTACTGCTGGGCATCGAACTTCGGCGGGCGCCCGCGGCGATGGGCAACTTGGTCGCGCCGCTCAGGAATCACGACCGTGACGTGGCGCTGGCGCAGCCACTGGCGGATGTGACGATGGCTGTAACCCTTGTCGCCGGCCACGCGCTCGGGCCGCTGACGCACCGTACCGTTGGGGCGACAGACACGCACAGAGTCCAACAACGGTTTGGCGTATGGCGCTTCGTTGGCCTGGCCGGCGCTGACCTTGACTGCCAGCGGCAACCCAGCCCCATCCGTCACCAGGTGCAGCTTGGTGCCCCAGCCGCCGCGGCTACGCCCGAGGGCGTGATCGTCGGGCTCGTGTGGCAGCGGTTTTTTTTCCCGCCCCGGCGGCTGCCTGGTGCGCGCGGACATTGGAGCCGTCCACGCACCACAGCGACCAGTCGATGCTGCCTGCGGCGTCCAATTGCGTTTGAAGTGTCTGCAGCATGCGGTCCCAGACGCCCGTGCGCGCCCAGCGCCGTGATCGCGAGTAGACGGTTTGCCACGGCCCGTAGCGCTCGGGCAGGTCACGCCACGGAATGCCCGTGTTGAGCCGGAACAGCATCCCGTTGAGCACGGTGCGGTGATCACGGTAATGGCGCCCGGGTGTCTGCAACTGCGGCAGCAGCGGCTCCAGCAGCGCCCACTCTTGGTCAGAGAGTTCATGCCGTCGGCGTGCCATGACAACCTCCGCCTCGAAATCCGAAGGCGAAGGTCGCAGCGAGCGGCATGCCT
>NZ_BCTC01000306.1 GCF_001571085.1 Azohydromonas lata NBRC 102462 | reverse complement strand
CCCATGAGGGACTGCGAGAAGATCTGCAGCAGCAGCCGCTTGCTGCCGTCGCGGGTGGTGCCGTCCACCAGGATGCCGCGGGCTTTGAGCTCCTCCACCGGCTGGCCGTGGCCGGGCAGGCGTTCCTCCAGCATCTCGTAGTAGATGTCGTTGGGCGCCGTCATCACCGGGATGCCCGCCATCTGCAGCGCGTCCACGCTGGCCAGGATGTCGTCGGTAAGCAGCGCCACGTGCTGTATGCCCTCGCCGTTGAAGGCCATCAGGAACTCCTCGATCTGGCCGGAGCCCTTCTTGGATTCCTCGTTGAGCGGGATGCGGATCATCCCGTCCGGCGCCGTCATGGCCTTGGAGGTCAGGCCCGTGTACTCGCCCTGGATGTCGAAGTAGCGGATCTCGCGGAAGTTGAAGAGCTTCTCGTAGAAGCCCGCCCAATACGCCATGCGCCCGCGGTAGACGTTGTGCGTGAGGTGGTCGATGACCTTGAAGCCGTGGCCCGCCGGGTGGCGCTCCACGCCGTCCAGGAACTCGAAGTCGATGTCGTAGATGCTCTTGCCGTCCTCGAAACGGTCGATCAGGTACAGCGGCGCGCCGCCGATGCCCTTGATGGCCGGCAGCCGCAGCTCCATCGGCCCCGTGGGAATTTCAACAGGCTGCGCGCCCAGCGCCAGCGCGCGGCTGTAGGCCTTGTGCGAGTCCTTCACGCGGAAGGCCATGCCGCAGGCCGAGGGGCCGTGCTCGGCGGCGAAGTACGAGGCCACGCTCTGCGGCTCGTTGTTGACGATGAAGTTGATGTCGCCCTGGCGGTAGAGCAGCACGTCCTTGGAGCGGTGCTTGGCCACCAGGGTGAAGCCCAGCTTCTCGAACAGCGGCTCCAGCAGGCCGGGCGTGGGCGAGGCGAACTCGATGAACTCGAAGCCCAT
>NZ_BCTC01000305.1 GCF_001571085.1 Azohydromonas lata NBRC 102462 | reverse complement strand
CCTGGAAGCCCGCGAGCTTGACCAGGCTGTCGCGCCGCGCGGCGTCGTAGTCGCTGGTGATCATCTCGCGCACCAGCGCTTCGAAGCTGGTGGTGGGCTCCCAGCCCAGCTTGGCCTTGGCCTTGCTCGGGTCGCCCAGCAGCGTCTCGACCTCGGTGGGGCGGAAGTAGCGCGGGTCCACCTTGACGATGACCTCGCCGGGCTTGACCTTGGCCTTGTCGCCGGCCACTGCCTCGACGATGCCCACTTCCTGCTCGCCCTCGCCCTCGAAGCGCACCGTGATGCCCAGCTCGGCCGCGGCGCGCTGCACGAACTCGCGCACGCTGTACTGCTGGCCCGTGGCGATGACGAAGTCCTCGGCCTGGCTTTGCTGCAGCATCAGCCACTGCATGTGCACGTAGTCGCGCGCGTGGCCCCAGTCGCGCAGCGCGCTCAGGTTGCCCAGGTACACGCACTCCTGCAGCCCAAGCGCGATGCGCGCGATGGCGCGCGTGATCTTGCGGGTGACGAAGGTCTCGCCGCGGATGGGGCTCTCGTGGTTGAAGAGGATGCCGTTGCAGGCGTACATGCCGTAGGCCTCGCGGTAGTTCACCGTGATCCAGTAGGCGTAGAGCTTGGCCACCGCGTAGGGGCTGCGCGGGTAAAACGGGGTGCTTTCTTTTTGCGGCACTTCCTGCACCAGGCCGTAGAGCTCGCTGGTGGAGGCCTGGTAGAAGCGCGTCTTCTTCTCCAGGCCCAGGATGCGGACGGCCTCCAGCAGCCGCAGCGTGCCGATGCCGTCGGCGTTGGCGGTGTACTCCGGCGTCTCGAAGCTCACCGCCACGTGGCTCATGGCCGCGAGGTTGTAGATCTCGTCAGGCTGCACCTGCTGCACGATGCGGATGAGGTTGGTGGAGTCCGTGAGGTCGCCGTAGTGCAGCTT
>NZ_BCTC01000304.1 GCF_001571085.1 Azohydromonas lata NBRC 102462 | reverse complement strand
ACATCATCATGGTCACGCCCAGCTACATGCAGGTGATCATCGAGGAGTTCACGCGCCAGGGGCTGGACGCGAGCGACAGCAGCCTGAAGGTGGGCATCTTCGGCGCCGAGCCGTGGACCGACGCCATGCGCCGCGACATCGAGGCCAAGGCCGGCATCGATGCGGTGGACATCTACGGCCTGTCGGAAGTGATGGGCCCGGGTGTGGCCAGCGAATGCGTCGAGTCCAAGGACGGGCCGACCATCTGGGAAGACCACTTCTATCCCGAGATCGTCAACCCCGAGACCGGCGAGCCGGTGGCCGACGGCGAGGAGGGCGAGCTGGTCTTTACCTCGCTGACCAAGGAAGCGCTGCCCATCATCCGCTACCGCACGCGCGACCTCACGCGGCTGCTGCCGCCCACGTCAAGGGCGTTTCGGCGCATGGGCAAGATCGTCGGCCGCAGCGACGACATGCTGATCATCCGCGGCGTCAACGTCTTCCCGACGCAGATCGAGGAGATCGTGCTGCAGCACGAGAAGCTCTCCGGCCAGTACCAGGTGCAGGTCGAGCGCAAGGGCCTGCTGGACGAGGTGCTGGTGCGCTGCGAGCTGCAGCCCGGCGTCGCCGCGATGGCGACCGCCGACGTGGAACAGATTGCCCGCTGGGTGCAGCACCGCGTCAAGACGCTGGTGGGCATCTCCACGCGCGTGGAGGTGCTGATGAACGGCTCCATAGAGCGCACCCTCACCGGCAAGGCGCGCCGCGTGGTCGATCGCCGCCCAAAGGGCTGAAGTCGCGGCGCCCAACACCAAGCAACCGAACCAGCAGGAGTGATTTGCCATGTACACGCAGGCGATGGACACCATGGGCCGCGAGGCCGAGGACAAGGCGGTGCGCAGCCTCGAAGAAGCGCATCTGCAGCAGCGCTTCGACGCCACCATCG
>NZ_BCTC01000303.1 GCF_001571085.1 Azohydromonas lata NBRC 102462 | reverse complement strand
GGAGCGCCAACACGCGGCGCCATGCCGGGGCGGCGGCGGTGCACCGGCAGATCGAGGGCCATGCGCGGCGCACGCCCGCGGCGCCGGCGCTGGTCTTCGGCGAGGCGACGCTGGGCTACGGCGAGCTCAACGCGCGGGCCAACCGGCTGGCGCACCGGCTCATGGCGCTGGGCGTGAGGCCTGAGCAGCGCGTGGGCATCGCGGCGCAGCGCTCGGTGGAGATGCTGGTGGGCATCCTGGCGGTGCTCAAGGCCGGGGGCGCCTACGTGCCGCTGGACCCGGAGTACCCGCGCGAGCGGCTGGGCTACATGGTGCAGGACAGCGGCATCACGCTGCTGCTGGTGGACAGCGCCCTGCGCGAGCGGGTGCCGGTGCCGGACGGGTTGCCGGTGCTGGAGCTCGACACCGAGGACGTCAGTGCGCAGCCGGCCCGCGACCCGGACGTGCCGGTGCATGGCGAGCAGTTGGCCTACGTGATCTACACCTCGGGCTCCACGGGGCGGCCCAAGGGGGCGGCGGTGCGCCACGCGGCGCTGTCGAGCTGCATGGCGTGGATGCAGGAGCGCTACGGGCTGACCGAAGCCGACACGGTGCTGCACAAGGCGCCGTTCGGCTTCGACGTGTCGGTGTGGGAGATGTTCTGGCCGCTGACGACGGGGGTGAAGCTGGTGGTGGCGCAGCCCGGCGACCAGCGCGACCCCGAGCGGCTGGTGCAGCTGATCCAGCGCCACGAGGTCACGACGCTGAACTTCGTGCCCTCGATGCTGCAGGCGTTCCTGGCGCACGAAGGAATAGAGGGGCGCACGCGGCTGCGCTACATCATCTGCGGCGGGGAGGCGATGCCCGCGGCCACGCAGCGCGAGGCGCTGCGGCGGCTCGAAGGCGCGTCGCTGCAGAACCTGTACGGTCCCACCGAGGCGACGATCCACGTCACGCAGTGGAGCTGCCGCGACGAC
>NZ_BCTC01000302.1 GCF_001571085.1 Azohydromonas lata NBRC 102462 | reverse complement strand
CTAGGGCACCGGCAGCGCATGCGCAGCAATACGCCGCCCACGCAGCGGTGCAGCGCGTCAGGGCCGCCCGCTGCGCCGGCCGAGTCCTTCGGCAAGCAAGGCCAGCACCAGCGAGTTCAGCGACACCCCTTCGGCGCGCGCGCAGCGTGCGAGCTGTGCATGGATGCTCTTGGGCACCCGCGTGACGAACTTGCCCGAAAGCTCGGGGGCGGCCACGTCGTCGGGCTTGAAGCTGGGCGCCGGGATGTCTCGGCCCATGTCCACCATGGCGGCTATGGCCGACTCGAAGGCATCGCGGGCGTTGTGCAAGGCGTCCTCGACGCTGTCGCCGTCGGCCATGACGCCGGGCAGATCGGGAAACGTCACCAAATAGCCACCACCATCGTCCTCGCTGAGATGGCTGACGAGGCGCGCGTAGTCCTCGAAGGGATACGGCGCGAGAACAGGCTGGATGTGCTTGACGTCGCTCATGACTCAATTCCCTGGATACGATCGACGAGGGCCACGAACTGCTTGACGTAGATGGCCTTGATCGGTCGGTGAGCGGGCACGGTCACGATGTCGGAGACCGCCGGATGCGAGAACACCTGGTGGCTGCCGCCACTGCTGCGGCATTCGAGGTGGTGGCGCCGCGCCACCGTCAGCAACTGCTCCATGGACCAGTCGCGCGGGTTGTGGCGCATGGCCTCCAGGAGCTTCGCAGCGGCGTTCATTCTTCAATAGTATCAAATTCGATACTACACAACTAATGCAGCGATCTTGCTGATCCTGATAATCAGGCTAGTGCTCTGCCGCCGTAGCAATGAAACGTTTGCTGCGCAGTGGGGTCTGAGCTGGGTCTAGCAGCCGGGAGACAGTCATGTCAGCCAAGCAGCATCCAGTGCAACTCAGTGCCGAGGACCGCTCGACGGTGGAGCGCGTGGCGCGCTCGTACCGACGCTCGACGCGGGAGCGTGCC
>NZ_BCTC01000300.1 GCF_001571085.1 Azohydromonas lata NBRC 102462 | reverse complement strand
TGAGGTCCAGCGTGAGGCCGGCGCCGGAGAGCGCGATGGTGTCCAGCCCCGTGCCACCGTCCACGCGTGCGAGCCGGTCCAGGTTGCCGCCGCTGCCCAGCGGCGACTGCAGTGCCTCGACCATGGCGGCGCCGACGGCGAAGCGGTCGTTGCCCGCGCCGCCATGCAGCACGCTGGCGGCCGTGGCCGTGAGCAGGTCGTCGCCCGCGCCGGCCACCAGGGTCTGTGCCGTGCCGCCGTCGCTGAGCGCGTCCGCCCCGGCCGTGCCGAGTTGGTCCACCAGGGTGTTGTAGAACAGGCCCACGGTGCTGCCGAAGACCACGTGGGTGCCGGCGATGAGGTCGGCAAGACCGTCTCCGTTGAGGTCCCCGGCACCGGAGACGCTCCAGCCGCTGCCCTCGCCGGCGCATTGGCCCTCGATGACGAAGCCGCCCTGGTCCTGGGCCACCGCCGACAGCTCCACCGCCGCCGCGTCGCCGCGGCCGAACACCACGTAGGTGCGGCCGGCATGGGTTCCGGCGGCCGTGTCGCCGTTGGGCGCGCCCAGGATCAGGTCCGTCAGCCCGTCGCCGTTGACGTCGCCCGCGCTGGACACGCTCCAGCCGCTCAACTCCCCGGCGCACTGGCCGTTGATCGCGAAGCCGCCGCCCTCGCCCGCGGCCACCGCCGCCAGGCTCACGGCGGCCGTGCCGCTGCGGCCGAACACCACGTAGCTGCGGCCCGCGTCGGCGCCCGCGGCCGTGTCGCCGCCGGGCGCGCCCACCACCAGGTCGGCCAGCCCGTCGCCGTTGACGTCGCCCGCGCCGCTCACGCTCCAGCCGCTGCCGTCGCCCCCGGCCTGGCCGTGGATGGCAAAGCCGCCGCTGCCCGCGGCCACCGCGTTCAAGTCCACCGTGGCCGTGGCGCTGCGGCCGAACACCACATAGCTGCGGCCCGCGTCCACCTTGCTCGTGACGACGAGGTCGGCCAGTCCGTCGCCGTTGACGTCGCCCGCCCCGCTG
>NZ_BCTC01000299.1 GCF_001571085.1 Azohydromonas lata NBRC 102462 | reverse complement strand
TGTTGCGCCACAGGCGCAGCAGCCCCTCGGCCGGCGGCACGGTGATGCCGTAGTACACGCCGGTGTCGTTGTTCATGAACAGCGTGCCCGTGAGCGCGTTCTCCGGCCGGCCACCGTCGGCCGGGGGCGAGAAGCGCGCGTCGCGCCAGGTGCCCGTCCAGATGCCGGTGGGGTCGATGCGCGCGTTGGCATGCGTCTCCTTGTAGGACACCAGCGTGCGGTAGGGCGTGCCGGAGGCGTCGATGCTGGATTCCCAGCGCGTCTTCCAGAACACCTCGTTGCCGCTGAAGAAGGCCATGTGCATGCCCGCGGCGCGGGCGGCCTCCACGTTGGCGCGCTGCTGGCCGGACCAGTACTCGTCGTGCCCCACCGACAGGAACACCTTGCGGCCCTGCAGCACGGTGGCGCTGCGGTCGGTGTCCACGCCGCTGACGTAGGTGACGGCAAAGCCGTTGGCCTCCAGCCAGCGGACCATGGGGTACTCGTTGGCGAAGATCCAGTCCTGGCCGCCGTCCACCGTGCGCGTGTTGAACGGCCGGTTGTAGCTGACCTTGTAGGCGCGCGACGGGCTGGTGCCCGGCCCGCCCTGGTAGAGGCTGTTGCCGCCCCAGTTGTTGTAGGCCTGCCAGGTGGTGTCCGAGGTCTGGAACACCATGTCGGCGGCCGAGCCGTCATTGCGCACCACGAAGGCGATGTGGCTGGCGCCACCCGTGTCGTTGCGCACCAGGCGGGCGATGTAGATGCCGGAGACGGCGGTCGAGGGCACGGTCCACGAACCGGAGACGGCCCAGTTGCCGCAGTCGATGAGGCCGCTGCCGGGCTGCGTCAGGCAGGACGGCTGGCTCTGCGGCAGCGTGGCCGACGGGTTGACCGTCGCCACCTTGCGCGCGCCGGCGCCGCCATACCAGCCCAGCCGGTAGATGTCGAAGCGGTAGCTGCTGGCCGTGGTGTTGACCTTGAAGCTCACCGTGCCGCCGCGGTTGACGCTGATGTCCGTGGCAAAGCCCTGGATGCT
>NZ_BCTC01000298.1 GCF_001571085.1 Azohydromonas lata NBRC 102462 | reverse complement strand
CGTTCTTCCAGCGGATCTTGTCCAGGTCCTGCTGCGACAGCCGCAGGCCCTCGGTGAGGTCGTGGCGCACGGCATCGGAGCCGCCGAAGTTGCTGCCATACACCACCTGGTCCGCCCCGATGATGTCCACCAGTGCCTGGCGCATGGGCAGCTCGTGCAGCTCCACGTCGAAGTAGAAGTTCTTCATGTACTCCAGCACCGGGCGCTTGTTGTGCGTGACGTCCAGGTTGCGGTTGGTCTGCGCCAGGCGCCCGAGCTGGTAGGGCACGAAGCCCCCGCCGTGCGTGATGTAGACCTTCAGCTTGGGGAAGCGGTCGAGCACCCCGCCGTTGACGAGGTACCAGAAGCAGCGCGTCTCGTCGTAGTTCATGCCCACGATGGCCGTGGTCTCGTACTTGTCGTGGTTGGCCTGCAGCCCCCACGTCACCGACTGGTTGTAGCCGTGCACGAAGATCGGCAGGTCCAGCTCGCACAGCGTGGCCCACACCACGTCCAGCTGCGGCGAGTCGTACTCCAGCCCGCCGAAGTTGGCCCCGCCGGCCACCAGCCCCTTGGCGCCGAGCTGCGTGCACGCGCGGCGCAGCTCCTTGGCCGCCTCGTGCGGCGCGTTCAGCGGCGCGTGCGCCCAGAACATCAGCCGATCGGGCGCGCCCGAGCAGTACTCGGCCAGCGTGTCGTTGACCTTGCGCGCGAAGCGCACGCTGAACTCCGGGTCGGCCCAGTACATGTAGCAGTGCGAGGGCACCGACACGACCTGCGCGTTCTGCCCCGCGGCGTCCATGCCCGCCAGGCGGTTCTTGGGGTCGGCCCAGCGCGCGAGGTACTCCTCGAGCTGCAGGCCCTGGCCCGAGCGCACCGCGGCCTTGCGCTCGGGCGAGCCCAGCCCAAGGATCCAGTGCCCCACGCGCAGCTTGACGTCGCCGTCGCTGTGCTGCTCGAAGAACGGCCCCCAGTGCGGGTGCTGGTTGTAGTAGCCCGGATGGGGCGCGTGTGCATGCAGGTCGATCAGCATGGT
>NZ_BCTC01000297.1 GCF_001571085.1 Azohydromonas lata NBRC 102462 | reverse complement strand
GCGGCAACGTCTTCGGCATGACGGGCATGGGCATCGCGGTGGTGACCACCGCGGCGCTCATCTTGAAGCTCGCCGAGGACCTGGGCACCGCCGGCGCCTCCGGGCTGGTGTGGGTGCTCGTGGGCCTGCTGGCTGGCGGCACCGCCGGCACCGTCATGGCCAAGCGCGTGCAGATGACCAAGATGCCCGAGCTCGTGGCCTTCATGCACTCCATGATCGGCATGGCCGCGGTGTTCATCGCCGTGGCCGCCGTGGCCGAGCCCTGGGCCTTCGGCATCACCGCCAAGGGCGGCGAGATCCCGGCGGGCAACCGGCTGGAGCTGTTCCTGGGGGCGGCCATCGGCGCCATCACCTTCAGCGGTTCGGTGATCGCCTTCGGCAAGCTCTCGGGCAAGTACAAGTTCCGCCTCTTCAAGGGCGCGCCGGTGGTGTTCCCGGGCCAGCACATGCTCAACCTGGTGCTGGGCCTGTCCACCATCGGCCTGGGCCTGCTGTTCATGGCCACCGAGAGCTGGACGGCGTTCTTCGCGATGCTGGCGCTGGCCTTCGTGCTGGGCGTGCTGATCATCATCCCCATCGGCGGCGCCGACATGCCCGTGGTGGTCTCGATGCTCAACAGCTACTCGGGCTGGGCCGCCGCGGGCATCGGCTTCAGCCTGAACAACTCCATGCTGATCATTGCCGGCTCGCTGGTGGGCTCTTCAGGCGCCATCCTGAGCTACATCATGTGCAAGGCCATGAACCGCTCGTTCTTCAACGTGATCCTGGGCGGCTTCGGCGGTGACGCCGCGGCAGCGACCCAGGGGAGCACCGAGCAGCGCAGCGTCAAGAGCGGCAGCGCCGACGACGCGGCCTTCATCCTGGGCAACGCCGAGACGGTGGTGATCGTGCCCGGCTACGGCCTGGCCGTGGCCCGCGCGCAGCACGCCGTGAAGGAGCTGGCCGAGAAGCTCACGCACAAGGGCATCAACGTGAAGTACGCCATCCACCCGGTGGCCGGCCGCATGCCCGGCCACATGAACGTGCTGCTGGCCGAAGCGGAAGTGCCTT
>NZ_BCTC01000296.1 GCF_001571085.1 Azohydromonas lata NBRC 102462 | reverse complement strand
TTCGCGGCAACGTCTTCGGCATGACGGGCATGGGCATCGCGGTGGTGACCACCGCGGCGCTGATCCTGAAACTGGCGGAGGACCTGGGCACCGCCGGCGCTTCCGGGCTGGTGTGGGTGCTCATCGGGCTGCTGGTGGGCGGCAGCGCCGGCACCGTGATGGCCAAGCGCGTGCAGATGACCAAGATGCCCGAGCTCGTGGCCTTCATGCACTCCATGATCGGCATGGCCGCGGTGTTCATCGCCGTGGCGGCCGTCGCAGAACCTTGGGCCTTCGGCATCACCGCCAAGGGCAGCCAGATCCCGGCGGGCAACCGGCTGGAGCTGTTCCTCGGGGCGGCCATCGGTGCCATCACCTTCAGCGGCTCGGTGATTGCCTTTGGCAAGCTCTCGGGCAAGTACAAGTTCCGCCTGTTCAAGGGCGCGCCGGTGGTGTTCCCGGGGCAGCACCTGCTGAATCTCGTGCTGGGCCTGTCCACCATCGCGCTGGGGCTGGTGTTCATGTTCACCGAGAGCTGGAGCGCGTTCTTCGTGATGCTGGCGCTGTCCTTCGTGCTGGGCGTGCTGATCATCATCCCCATCGGCGGGGCCGACATGCCGGTGGTGGTGTCGATGCTCAACAGCTACTCGGGCTGGGCCGCCGCGGGCATCGGCTTCAGCCTCAACAACTCGATGCTGATCATTGCCGGCTCGCTGGTGGGCAGCTCCGGGGCGATCCTGAGCTACATCATGTGCAAGGCCATGAACCGCTCGTTCTTCAACGTGATCCTGGGCGGCTTCGGCGGGGACGCGGCTGCAGCCACGCAAGGCAGCACGGAGCAGCGCAGCGTCAAGAGCGGCAGCGCCGACGACGCGGCCTTCATCCTGGGCAACGCCGAGACGGTGGTGATCGTCCCGGGCTACGGCCTGGCCGTGGCGCGCGCACAGCACGCGGTGAAGGAACTCGCCGAGAAGCTCACGCACAAGGGCATCACGGTGAAGTACGCCATCCACCCGGTGGCCGGGCGCATGCCGGGGCACATGAACGTGCTGCTGGCGGAAGCCGAAGTGCCCT
>NZ_BCTC01000295.1 GCF_001571085.1 Azohydromonas lata NBRC 102462 | reverse complement strand
TGTGCAGCACCTGCGGCATGTCGCGGTACTTGTGCAGGTCCTTCATGACGAAGCTCTCGTCGAGCGACTTCTTGTAGGCCGACAGTGTCGAGGCCGACATGTCCTTGCCCGCGGCCTTGGCGGCGATCACGGTCTCGCCGGCCAGGCGGCCCGTGGTCATGGCCAGGTTGGAGCCTTCGCGGTGCGCGGCGTTCACGAAGCCGCCGGAGTCGCCCACGATCATCCAGCCGTCACCGTACACCTGCGGCACGGCGTGGAAGCCGCCCTCGGGGATGAGGTGCGCGGCGTACTCCTTCATCTCGCCGCCCTCGATCAGCGGGGCGATGCTCGGATGCTTCTTGAGCCTCTCCAGCAGCGCGTAAGGTGCGGTGCGCTGCGGGTTGGCCTTGAAGTCGGAGAGCATGCAACCGATGCCGATGGTGAGCGAGTCCTTGTTGGTGTAGAGGAAGCCCGTGCCCACCATGCCCTCGGTGACCGTGCCCATCATCTCGATGACCACGCCCTCCTCGTCCTTGATGTTGAAGCGCTGCTGGATGACCTCCTCGGGCATGAAGAGGATCTCCTTGACCGCCAGCGCCACGTTGTCGGCCTTGATCTCGCCGTGCAGCCCGGCCTTGCGCGCCAGCGTGGAGTTCACGCCGTCGGCCAGCACCACCACGTCGGCATACACCTCGCCGCCGATGCGGTCGCAGCGCACGCCCACCACGCGCTTGCCGTCCATGAGCAGCTCTTCGACGGTGGTCTCGCAGATGAGCAGCGCACCGGCCTCGCGCACCTTGGACGAGAACCACTTGTCGAACTGCGCGCGGATGATGGTGTAGCGGTTGTAGGGCGGCTTGTTGTAGTCGTCGCTGCGGTAGTGCGTGCCGACGAAGGACTTGTCGTCCAGCACCCAGATGCGCTGCTCGATGATGTGGCGCTCCAGCGGCGCGTCATCGCGGAAGTCCGGGATGATTTTTTCCAGCGCGTTGGAGTACAGGATGGCGCCCTGCACGTTCTTGCTGCCGGGGTACTCGCCGCGCTCGATCTGCAGCACCTTCAGGCCGGCCTTGGCCATGGTGTAGGCGGCGGC
>NZ_BCTC01000294.1 GCF_001571085.1 Azohydromonas lata NBRC 102462 | reverse complement strand
GCCCCCGAACCTTCACCTGGTGGTCGATGCGCCCTAGGTACTCCAGCTGCCCTTCGGCACTCCAGCGCACCAGGTCGCCCGTGCGGTACAGCCGCTGCCCGCCCGCCGTGGCCACGAAGCGCTCCGCCGTCAGCCCCGGACGATGCAGGTAGCCCCGCGCCAGGTTCACCCCGCCCAGGTACAGCTCACCGGCCACGCCCATCGGCACCTCGTTCAGTCGCCCATCCAGCACCCGCGTTTGCGTCTCGCTGATGGGCCGCCCAATCGGCACCTGGCTGCGCCCGTCGTCCCGGCAGGTCCACTGCGTGACGTCGATGGCCGCCTCGGTCGGACCATAGAGGTTGTACAGGCCCACACCGGGCAGCCGCCTGAACACATCGTTCTGCATCTGGGCCGCCAGCGCCTCCCCGCTGCACACGATGCGCCGCAGGCTCGTGCAGGCCTCGATGCCCTCGTGCGCCAGGAACGCCTGCAGCATCGACGGCACGAAGTGCAGCGTGCTCACCCGCTGCTGCACGATCAGCGCCAGCAGCAGTGCCGGGTCGCGGTGGTCTCCCGGCCGGGCCACCACCAGGCGCGCGCCGGCCATCAGCGGCCACAGGAACTCCCACACCGACACGTCGAAGCTGAACGGGGTCTTCTGCAGCACCGTGTCGTCGGCACCCAGTGCATAAGCCTGCTGCATCCATGCCAGGCGGTTGTGCAGCGCGCGGTGGCGGTTGGCGGCGCCCTTGGGCCGCCCGGTGGAGCCGGAGGTGTAGATCACGTAGGCCAGTTGCTCACCATGCACCGGCACCTGCGGGTCCGTGGCCGGCTCGGCCGCGGTGTCCAGGGTGTCCAGCGCCAGTACGGCCAGCGCCTCCGTACCCGGCACCTGCAGGTGGCTTTGCGTCAGCAACAACCCGATGCCGCTGTCGGCCACCATGTAGGCCAGGCGGTCGGCCGGGTACTCCGGGTCCAGCGGCACATAGGCGCCGCCGGCCTTGAGGATCGCCAGGATGCCCACCACCATCTCGATGGAGCGCTCCACCGCGATGCCCACCCGCTCCTCGGCCCGCACGCCCAGGCCGA
>NZ_BCTC01000293.1 GCF_001571085.1 Azohydromonas lata NBRC 102462 | reverse complement strand
GCGGCCCAGGTGATCTTCGAGCCCAGGCGCTGCGCCACGTTGTCCTGGCCGCGCCCGGCGAAGCCGATCCAGTAGAAGACCGTGCTCATGAAGCACAGCACCGACATCCACAGGATCGCGCTCTGGCTGGAAAGGAAATATTTCAGCAGGAACACCTTTTCGCCAGCCGCGAGGTCGGCGCCGAAGGCGTCGGGCGTGCGGCTGTAGAGCGAGATGGCCAGCAGCGTGGCGGCAGTGACGCCCAGCATCAGCGTGCGCAGCGGGCCCCAGAACCAGCCCATCCAGATGACGGCCGGCACGCTGCCGATGAGGATGCCCTTCTCGTACACGTCCATCGCGTCGCCGTAGCGGGCGAAGGCGAACACGGCGCCGGCGACGGCCAGCAGGGCGAACAGCCAGTCGTAGAGGCTGCGCCCGGCCAGCGGGTGGCTGCGGCCGAGCGTGAAGGTGGTGGTGTTGGTGGGGGAGGCGGCGGTGTTCATGCGGCAGCGTCCTTCAGGATGGCCTTCTTGAGCAGCTCGAATTCGGTGTCGGCGTCCAGCGTGCGCCGCGTGGTGGAGAGGGCCGTGGTGATGCGCGAGCCCGAATCCTGCGCTTCGACCCAGATCCACAGCCGCCTCTCCCGCACGTACAGCATGGCGAACACGCCCAGGATCAGCAGGATCGCGCCGAGGTAGACGAGCTTCTTGCCCGGCGCGCGCGCGAGCTGGAACACGCTGGCCTGCACCTGCCGGAAGTCCTCCAGCTGCAGCAGCACCGGCACGGGATAGAAGAAGCTGTCGGAGAGCGAGACCACGGCCTGCGTCATGAAGGCCTGCGTCTTCTCGTTGGGCGCCAGCGGCGCCAGCCCGGCGCGCTCGCGGCTGAGGTTGGCCAGCTCGAACAGGCTGCCGTTGAGGATGCGCAGCAGTACCTCCGACACGCGCGCGCGCTCGCCCTCGGGCACGCTGGTCTCGATGAAGCGCGCCAGCGCCGCCAGGCCGCCGGGCGGGAAGTCCGCGGCCGGGCTGGCCGCGGCCGCCCCGGAGGCCGCGCCCGGCGCGGCGGGGGCCTCGGCCGGCGGCTTGTCGGCACCGGCGA
>NZ_BCTC01000292.1 GCF_001571085.1 Azohydromonas lata NBRC 102462 | reverse complement strand
GGAAGCGGGCATCCACGCCAGCCAGGGTGCTGGCGCGCCAATGCCGGCTCGGAGCGGTGCCGTTCGAAGGCCACACCTCGGTGTTCGTGGATGCCCGCTTTCGCGGGCATGACGGTATAGGAGGCGCAGCGCTTTGACCGGTGGGATACGCCAAGCCGACGAATGCCCGGGCGACGGGATGCCGAAGCCTGGGGTGTTAGACGGTCTAACACCTCCATTGGCCCGGAATGCGAACCGACACAAGGTGGAGCTGAACCAGTGCCAGCCGATGCCCGACCCGCAGCGCGTCCCTGACCCGTCATTCCCGCGCAGGCGGGAATGACGAGGTAACGGGTGCGGCACTCTGGCTGGCGGGAGGCGCCAAGCCGCCAAATGACCGAGCGGCCGGACGCCGGAGCCTGGGGTGTTAGACGGTCTAACACCCTTGGCGGCCGCCGCAACCCAACGCCACCGTGCATCAGCCTTTCAACAAAGGCTCAGCGCACATTGACTCGTCATGCCCGCGAAAGCGGGCATCCACGACGGCCGAAGTGCTGGCGCGTCAGCGCCGGCCCTGGGCAATACGGTTTGAACGTGACACCTGGGTGTTTGTGGATGCCTGCTTTCGCGGGCATGACGACGTAGGAGGCGCGGCGCCCTGCCCAACAGGAAACGCCAAGCCGCCAAATATCCAGGTGACCAGATGCTGATGCTTGGGTGTTAGACGGTCTAACACCCCGGTGGAGATCGCGGCAAAGGCCGCCATCCACCCGTCCTGCTGAAGAAAAGCGGCCCGCCGAAACCCACGATGAAACCCGGCGACCGCAAGCTGACGCCGGCGGCATGGGGTGTTAGACGGTCTAACACCCACCGGCCCCGAAGTCGAACCGGCGCAAGTGAAGCTAAACCAGCGCCAGCCGATGGCCGACCCGCAGCGCATCCCCGATCCGTCATTCCCGCGCAGGCGCACTGCTGTTCGGGGAAAACGCAATGGTCGCCGCACAGGGCTGTAGGTTTAAGAAACCGCCGTCATCCCGGCGAAGGCCGGGATCCATGCGTACCCAGGTGCTGGCGTGAAGCCTGTTGGCACGCCGCGCTGCGCG
>NZ_BCTC01000291.1 GCF_001571085.1 Azohydromonas lata NBRC 102462 | reverse complement strand
GCTTCCTTGACGAAGCTGTCCACGTCACGGCCCTGCACGTCCATCTGCAGCACCGCGTAGCGCTGCAGCGCCTCGCGGCGCACGAAAGAGTAGCCTTCGTCAAGCTCGATGGTGGCGACCTGCGAGAACGGCACCAGGGCGCCGCTGCTGGTGCGGATGGGAATCGCGGCAATGGCCGAAGGCGATGAGCGGTACTCATCGGCCAGGCGCACCGCGATGTCGAAGCGGCGCGTGCCTTCGATCAGCGTCGAGACGGTGCTGCCGCCAATGCCCGACTGCACGACCTCCAGGATGTCGTCGGCATTGAGCCCCAGGCGTGCCGCCGCGGGGCGATCCACCTTGACCACGAGCTGCGGCTTGCCCTTGTTGGCCTCGGCCGAGAGGTCGGCCACGCCCGGCACGGTCTTGAGCGCGGACTGGATCTGGCTGGTGAGCCGGTCCAGCGTCCCCAGGTCCTCGCCGTAGAGCTTGAGGGCCAGCGTCGCGCGCACGCCGGAGATCAGCTCCTCCACGCGCATCTGGATCGGCTGAGTCGCGCCGAACACCGCCGTGGGCACGGTCTCCTCCAGCGACTCCTGCATCTGGCGCCCGAGCCCCGTGTAGGAAAGCTTCTCCGGCCACTCGCTCTGCGGCTTGAGCTCCAGCAGCACCTCCATGTAGTTGACGTCGGCGGTTTCGCCTTTTTCGGCGCGGCCGATGGTCGCCAGCACGGTCTTGACCTGCGGAAACTGCCGGCGCAGCTCCGCATCCACCGCCTTCGACACCCGGATCGACTCCTCCAGCGAGGTGGAGGGGATGCCGGTGATGCGGAACATGATCGAGCCCTCCTGCAGCTGCGGCATGAACTCCTTGCCCAGAAACGGGAACAGGGCGAGCGAGGCCAGCAGCAGCACGACGGCTGCGCCCACCACCAGGCGCTTGCGCTCCAGGGCCCAATCCAGCAGCGGCAGGTACAGCCGCTTGGCCCGGGCCACCAGGAAGGTGTCACGCTCCTGCTTGGGCTTGAGGATCAGCGCCGCGAGCACCGGCACGAGCGTGAGCGACAGCAGCAGCGAGCCGGCCATGGCGAAGGTGATGGTCAGCGCCATGGG
>NZ_BCTC01000290.1 GCF_001571085.1 Azohydromonas lata NBRC 102462 | reverse complement strand
GGCCTCCTTGACGAAGCTGTCCACGTCGCGTCCCTGCACGTCCATCTGCAGCACCGCGTAGCGCTGCAGCGCCTCGCGGCGCACGAACGAGTAGCCCTCGTCGAGCTCGATGCTGGCCACCTGCGAGAACGGCACCAGGGCGCCGCTGCTGGTACGGATGGGAATCGCGGCGATGGCCGAGGGCGACGAGCGGTAGTCGTCGGCCAGGCGCACCGCGATGTCGAAGCGGCGCGTGCCCTCGATCAGCGTCGAGACGGTGCTGCCGCCGATGCCCGACTGCACCACTTCCAGGATGTTGTCGGCGTTGAGCCCCAGGCGGGCCGCCGCGGGGCGGTCCACCTTGACCACGAGCTGCGGCTTGCCCTTGTTGGCCTCGGCCGCGAGATCGGCCACCCCGGGCACGGTCTTGAGCGCGGACTGGATCTGGCCGGTGAGCCGGTCCAGCGTGCCCAGGTCCTCGCCGTAGAGCTTCAAGGCCAGCGTCGCGCGCACGCCGGAGATCAGCTCCTCCACGCGCATCTGGATCGGCTGCGTCGCGCCGAACACCGCCGTGGGCACGGTCTCCTCCAGCGACTCCTGCATCTGGCGCCCGAGGGCCGTGTAGGACAGCTTCTCCGGCCACTCGCCCTGCGGCTTGAGCTCCAGCAGCACCTCCATGTAGTTGACGTCGGCGGTCTCTCCCTTCTCGGCGCGGCCGATGGTCGCCAGCACCGTCTTGACCTGCGGGAACTGCCGGCGCAGCTCGCCATCCACCGCCTTCGACACCCGGATCGACTCCTCCAGCGACGTGGAGGGGATGCCGGTGACGCGGAACATGATCGAGCCCTCCTGCAGCTGCGGCATGAACTCCTTGCCCAGGAACGGGAACAGTGCGAGAGAGGCCAGCAGCAGCACGACGGCCGAGCCCACCACCAGGCGCTTGCGCTCCAGGGCCCAGTCCAGCAGCGGCAGGTACAGCCGCTTGGCCCGCGCCACCAGGAAAGTGTCGCGCTCCTCCTTGGGCTTGAGGATCAGCGCGGCGAGCACCGGCACCAGCGTGAGCGACAGCAGCAGCGAGCCGGCCATGGCGAAGGTGATGGTCAGCGCCATCGG
>NZ_BCTC01000289.1 GCF_001571085.1 Azohydromonas lata NBRC 102462 | reverse complement strand
CCGCCGACCAGGAAGCCGGATTCGAGCGCTACCGTCGTCCGACCAGGCGCGACGTCTTCCTCGCGACGATGGAAGAGATCATGCCGTGGCCGCAGCTGTGCGCGGTGATCGAGCCGCACTATCCCAAGGCCGGCAACGGTCGCCCGCCCATCGGGCTGCAGCGCATGCTGCGCATGTACTTCGTGCAGCACTGGTTCAACCTGGCCGACGATGCCTGCGAGGAGGCGCTGCTGGACAGCACGGCGCTGCGCCGCTTGGTGGGCATCGATCTGGGCTGCGAGCGCGTGCCCGACGGCACGACGCTGCTGAAGTTTCGCCGTCTGCTGGAACGTCACAGGCTGGGCGAACAATTGTTTGCTGCAGTCGGCCAGGTGCTTCAGGCACGTGGACTGAAGTTGGGCACCGGCACGATCGTGGACGCCACCATCATTGGCGCGCCGAGCTCGACGAAGAACGCCGACAAGGCCCGTGATCCCGAGATGCACCAAACGCGCAAGGGACAGCAGTGGTTTTTTGGGATGAAGCTGCACATCGGCGTGGACAGCCGCACCGGGCTGGCACACCGAGCCGTGGTGACGGCGGCCAACGTGCACGACAAGCACCCGCTGCCGCAGCTGCTGCACGGCAACGAGCGGCGTGTCTATGGCGACAGTGCCTACGCCAGCCAGAAGGCGCTGATCCAGGCCGGAGCGCCGCAGGCCAAGGACTTCACCAACCAGCGTGTGCGCAGGGGCGCAGAGATCGACGAAGCCCAGCGCTCGAAGAACCGCAACAAGTCCAAGGTGCGCGCCCGGGTGGAGCATGTGTTCGCCGTGGTCAAGCGGTTGTGGGGCTTCAGCAAAGCCCGCTACCGCGGATTGGCCAAGAACGCCACGCGCTCGTTCGTCGCGCTGGGGCTGGCCAACATCTACCTGGCCCGGGCGCACTTGGCATGAGTGCGCCCGAAATGGGCGCCGAGCGCGGCTGCGGCGCCGCGATGGCAGTGATTGGCAGGCCATTCGCCTTGAAGCGCGCACCTGGACTGCCTCCATTCCGTATCGCGGAATCCCACCGTCTTGGCTCGTTGAAAACGGCAACTTATTCAGCGTTGCCC
>NZ_BCTC01000288.1 GCF_001571085.1 Azohydromonas lata NBRC 102462 | reverse complement strand
CCTTCGTGGTGCTGGTGCTTTCCCGGCTGCTGCTGGCGCGCCTGAAGAAGGGCGAGGGAGCGCGCGCATGAGCATGAAACCCATGACTGTCACGACCTTGTCCCTGGACGCACGCCGCCTGGCCAAGCACCGCGCGCGCAAGCGCACCAACGCCGTCGCTCTGGCCCTGGCCCTGGCCGCCATGGCCTTCGGCGTGTTCTGGCTGGTCTGGATCCTGTGGGAGACGCTGCGCCTGGGCCTGCCCGCGCTGTCGCTGCAAGTGTTCACGCAGATGACGCCCGCGCCGCAATCTGAGGGCGGTGGCCTGGCCAACGCCTTGTTCGGCTCGCTGCTCATGGTGGGCCTGGCCACGCTGATCGGTACGCCCGTGGGCGTGATGGCCGGCATCTACCTCGCCGAGTACGGGCGCAAGGGCTGGTTGGGCGGCGCCACGCGCTTCATCAACGACATCCTGCTGTCGGCGCCCTCCATCGTCATCGGCCTCTTCGTCTACTCGGTGGTGGTGACGACCACCAAGGGATTTTCAGGCTGGGCCGGCGTACTGGCGCTCACGCTCATCGTCATCCCGATCGTCGTGCGCACCACGGAGAACATGCTCTCGCTGGTGCCCAACGCGCTGCGCGAGGCGGCCTATGCCCTGGGTACGCCCAAGTGGAAAGTGATCGGCGCCGTCACGCTCAAGGCCGCGCGCTCCGGCGTGCTCACCGGCGTGCTGCTGGCGTTGGCACGCGTTTCCGGCGAAACCGCGCCGCTGCTCTTCACCGCGCTGTCCAACCAGTTCTGGAACGCCGACCTGACGCAGCCGCTGGCCAGCCTGCCGGTGACCATCTTCAAGTTCGCCATGAGCCCCTACCAGAACTGGCAGGAGTTGGCTTGGGCGGGCGTCTTCCTCATCACGATGGGCGTGCTCGCGCTCAACATCGCCGCGCGCGTGCTGCTGCGGCAAAAGCACTGACACACAAGCACCATGAACGCCGCCGTCGCCCAACAAACCGAGCTCGACTACGCGCTGCCTGCACACGAGCAGGCCAAGCTCTCCGTGCGGGACCTGCGCTTCTATTACGGCAACTTCCTCGCGCTCAAGCACATCAATCTCGACATCCCGGAGAGGAAAG
>NZ_BCTC01000287.1 GCF_001571085.1 Azohydromonas lata NBRC 102462 | reverse complement strand
TATTGAGCCGGCAGTAATGTTCTTGAAATCTTGCCGCGTCATGATCGCGCGGTGATGAAGGTAATGGACATGAGGTCGCTGTCGCGCGAGGCGCGACACGAGAGGCGCGCGCAGGTCATTCGGCTGCGTGAGGCGGAGCACACCTACGACGAGATCGCAGCGCTTACGGGCCTGAGTCGTACGGGCGTGTTCGACATCTGCAAGCGCCACGCGGCCAAGGGTGCTCAAGCACTGCACGATGGCGAGTGCGGGCGCAAGGTCGGCGAGCACCGCCGGCTGGACGCCAGCCAGGAGGATGAGGTGCAACGCCTGATTGCCGACAAGACACCGGACCAGTTGAAGATGGTCTACGCGCTGTGGACGCGCCAAGCAGTGGCACAACTCATCGAGCAGCGCTTTGGCATCCGGCTGCCCGTGCGCACGATGGGGCTGTACCTGTCACGCTGGGGCTTCACGCCCCAAAAGCCCATGAAGAAGGCCTACGAGCAGTCGCCCGCGGCCGTGCGCAAGTGGCTGCAAGAGGACTACCCCGTCGTCGCCACGCGCGCCAAGGCCGAAGGCGCTGAGATCCACTGGGGCGATGAGAGCGGGCTGCGCAGTGATGACGTGCGTGGCCGCGGCTTTGCTCCCAAGGGGCAGACGCCGGTGGTGCGCGTGAACAACAAGCGCCATGGCTTGTCGGTCATCTCCACCGTCACCAACCGCGGCCAGATGCGCTGGAAGATCTTCGATGGCGCGCTCAACGCCACCATCTTCATCGACTTCCTGCGCCGACTCATCAAGGGCGCGCCCAAGAAAATCTTCCTGATCGTGGACAACTTGCGCGTCCACCATGCCAAGCCCGTCAAAGCATGGCTGGCCAAGCACCGTGAAGCCATCGAGGTGTTCTATTTGCCAAGCTACAGCCCCGAGCTCAATCCCGACGAAATGGCCAACGCGGACCTGAAGCAGGCCGTCACGAAGTTGGCGCCGGCGCGCACGAAGCTGCAACTGGTCAAGGCCACCGCGCAGCACCTGCGCAGCGTGCAGCGCCAGCCCGATCGCATCCGCAGCTATTTCGAGCACGAGCCGGTTCGCTATGCCGCCTGATTCAAGTTCATTAGTGCCGGCTCAATAA
>NZ_BCTC01000286.1 GCF_001571085.1 Azohydromonas lata NBRC 102462 | reverse complement strand
CGCCCACGCAGATCACGAGGCGGCTCCAGTCCACGCTGGCGAAGTCCTTGTGGTTGGCCAGCGCGTTGAAGAGGGTGTTGACGGCCGGGAAGCTGTGGAAGTGCTCCTTGGACAGCGTCTTGAGCAGCGCGGGCAGGTCGCGTGCATTGGGAATGAGGATGACGCGCCCGCCCACGCGCAGCGTCAGCAGCGCGATCGTTGAAAAACCGAAGATGTGATAGATGGGCAGCGCGCACACCACGCCCACCTGCTCGCCGGCCGGAATGCGGTGCAGCGCCGGCCGGTACCAGGCCTCGGACTGCAGGATGTTGGCCACCAGGTTGCGATGCAGCAGCACCGCGCCCTTGCTCACGCCGGTGGTGCCGCCGGTGTACTGCAGCACCGCGACGTCGTCGGGGCCGATCTCGACGGGCTTGAAGGCCTGGCGCCGGCCCTGCGCCAGCGCATCTTTGAAACGCAGCGCGCCGGGCACGGAGTAGGGCGGCACCATCTTCCTGACGCGGCGCACCACGTGGTTGACCAGTGCGCCCTTGAGCCAGCCCAGCAGGTCTCCCATGGCCGCCAGCACCACGGTGCGCAACTGCGGCAGCTTGGGCAGCGCGTGCTCCAGCGTGGCGGCGAAGTTTTCCAGCACCACGATGGCGCGGGCGCCGGCGTCGCGCAGTTGGTGTTCCAACTCGCGCGCGGTGTAGAGCGGGTTGACGTTGACGACGATACAGCCCGCACGCAGCGCCCCGGCCAGCACCACCAGGTACTGCGGCGTGTTGGGCAGCATGATGGCTACCCGGTCGCCCTTGCCCAGGCCTTGCGCCTGCAGGAAAGATGCGAACGTCATGGACAGCTCGTCGAGCTGTCCATAGTCGAAGGCCGTGCCCATGAAAGTGCACGCCGGCAGGGCGCCGTGGCGCTGGAAGGCGTCTTCCAGCAGCGCCACCAGGGACGGGTACAAGGCCGTGTCCACCTCCGCCGGCACGCCTTCGGGGTACTGCTTCAACCAGATTTTTTCCATGTGCCGCGAGGGGTCGTAGTCGAAAGCATTCTGGCCCCGCCCCGTGGAGCGGGCATGAGGGGATTCGATAGCGATGCCGGCAGCGGGTTCCGGCTGCCGTGCGGGCAGC
>NZ_BCTC01000285.1 GCF_001571085.1 Azohydromonas lata NBRC 102462 | reverse complement strand
CCTTCGTGATCCTGGTCCTGTCGCGCCTGCTGCTCAAGCGGCTGCAGCGCCATGAAGGAGCGCGCACGTGAACGCCCCCATGTCCCCCACCCCGACCGCGCCCGCCACCACCGCGCCGGACCGCCGCCTGGCCAAGCACCGCGCGCGCAAGCGCGTCAACGCCATCGCCCTGGCCATGGCGCTGGCCGCCATGGCCTTCGGCGTGTTCTGGCTGATCTGGATCCTGTGGGAGACGCTGCGCCTGGGCCTGCCCGCGCTGTCGCTGCACGTGTTCACGCAGATGACGCCCGCGCCGCAGTCCGAGGGCGGCGGCCTGGCCAACGCCCTCATGGGCTCGCTGCTCATGGTCGGCCTGGCCACGCTCATCGGCACGCCCATCGGCGTGATGGCCGGCATCTACCTCGCCGAGTACGGCCGCAAGGGCCTGCTGGGCGCGGCCACGCGCTTCATCAACGACATCCTGCTGTCGGCGCCCTCCATCGTCATCGGCCTCTTCGTCTACTCGGTGGTGGTGGCCACGACCAAGGGCTTCAGCGGCTGGGCCGGCGTGCTGGCGCTCACGCTCATCGTCATTCCCATCGTCGTGCGCACCACGGAAAACATGCTCTCGCTGGTGCCCAACGCGCTGCGCGAGGCGGCCTACGCCCTGGGCACGCCCAAGTGGAAGGTGATTGGCGACGTCACGCTCAAGGCCGCACGCTCCGGCGTGCTCACCGGCGTGCTGCTGGCGCTGGCCCGTGTTTCCGGCGAGACCGCGCCGCTGCTCTTCACCGCGCTGTCCAACCAGTTCTGGAGCGCCGACCTCTCCGACCCCATGGCCAGCCTGCCGGTGACCATCTTCAAGTTCGCCATGAGCCCCTACCAGAACTGGCAGGAGCTGGCTTGGGCGGGCGTCTTCCTCATCACGCTGGGCGTGCTCGCGCTCAACATCGCCGCGCGCGTGCTGCTGCGGCAAAAGCATTGACACACACCATGACCGCTGCCGTCGCTGAAAAAAGGGCCGTGCTCGATTACGCGCTGCCCGCCCATGAGAAAGCCAAGCTCTCCGTGCGGGACCTGCGCTTCTATTACGGCAACTTCCTCGCGCTCAAGCACGTCAATCTCGACATCCCCGAGAAGAAGG
>NZ_BCTC01000284.1 GCF_001571085.1 Azohydromonas lata NBRC 102462 | reverse complement strand
CCCGTAGGGCCGCGCCGTGCGCTCGATGAGCTTCCAGATGTAGTCCGCGAAGCTGCGCCGGAACACCAGCGCCACGCCCTGCGCGTCGCTGCGCAGCACGGTGAAGCTGGCCTTGCTCATGACGGTGGAGACGCAGTCGCCCACCGCCAGCGCGCCGAAGTCATACGGGCTCAGGTGGTGCAGCAGTTGCATGTGCTGCGCTCCGGCCAGGCGCAACGCCGTGAAGCCGCCGCTGTTGTCGGCCACCTGCGCGAAGCAGCCCTGCAGCGCCTCTTCCAGCGCGCCCAGCAGCCGGTCGCGCTGGTTGCGCGCGCACAGCAGCCACCATTCATCAGGCGACTGCCACAGCACCACGCCCGCGGCGCAGCGCAGCACCGAGCGCGGGCGCGTGGGCAGCGGCGCGCCCAGCACGCCGGCCACGCCGCTCATGAAGGCCACGTCGTCCGCGCGACCGCGCAGCACCAGGTAGCCCAGGTTGGGCAGCTCCGCAGCGGTGAGCGTCGCGCCCTTGCCGGCGTTGCCGGGCTGCAGGTGGGCCAGCGGCGAGCGCAGCGCGTCGGCCGCGATGTTCAGGTCTTGCTTAGGCATGTTGACGCTCCCCCTTGGGATCGACGAAGACGGAAGACACCACTTTCACCGGCGTGACGCGGCCGCGCGCCATGGCGTACAGGCGCTGCCCCTCGCGCTTGGCGCCGCCGCGAACGACGGCCATGGCGATGGAGCGGCCCAGCTCCGGGCTGTGGTAGCTGCTGGTGACGTGGCCCAGCATGGGCGCGGGCAGCTGGTTGAGGGCATTGGGGTCCTCGATGACCTGCGCCCCTTCGGCCAGCACCGTGGCCGGGTCTTCGGGCATCAGCCCCACGAGCTGCTTGCGGTCCACGCGCGTGGTGTCGCTGCGCGAGAGCGAGCGCTGGCCCAGGAAGCTGTACTTCTTCTTGGTGCTCACCGCCCAGCCCATGGCCAGGTCGTGCGGCGTCATGGAGCCGTCCGTGTCCTGGCCCACGATGATGAAGCCCTTCTCCGCGCGCAGCACGTGCATGGTCTCCGTGCCGTAGGGCGTGATGTCGAAGTCCGCGCCCGCGGCCATCACGGCTTCCCACAGCGCCTGGCCGTAGCCGGACTCCACGTTGAGCTCGTAACT
>NZ_BCTC01000283.1 GCF_001571085.1 Azohydromonas lata NBRC 102462 | reverse complement strand
AGCGCGGCGATCACGGCGTCCACGTTCACGCAGAACACGTAGGGCGTGGCGCCCACGTCGTACAGCGCCTGCGCCAGCTCGCGGTAGAAGGCGTGGAAGACGTTGTAGCGGCCGTGCTCCTGCATGTACTGCGCAATGAAGCGCTCGCGCGGATCGACGTTCACCGGCTTGCCCTTGAACACCGGGTGGTGCACGCCGGGCAGGGCGCGCAACTCCTGCCCCGCCTCCTTGGCCGCGCGCTTCTCCACCTTGTAGGCCTTGGCGAACGCGGCGGCCATGGCTTTGAGGTCCAGCCCGTGGTTCGGGTCCGACGGGTCCTGCAGCTTGCAGCCCTTGAACTGCTCCAGCAGGAAGGCCATGCCCTCGAAGCCGTTGCCGCCGTGGCTGTAGCCGGTGTGGGTGAGGAAGCCGACCATGGCCTTGTTGATCTGCACGCGCTGGGGCGTCTGCGGGCCGTCGGCCGACACCGCGCCCTTGGCGCCCTGCGCCGAGATGGAGCCCGGGCCGTTGGACACCAGCAGGCCAATGAGCATCTGCAGCGGCAGCGCCTGCTCGGCCGTGGGCTTGCGCCCGCTGATGGCCAGGGCGCACAGGTCGGCCATGGTCCAGCTGCCGTAGCGCTCGGCCTGCGAGATGCCCGCCAGCGACCCCCACTGGTGCTTCTCGGCCGGAATGGTGGAGCCCACCATCACGCCGTAGAGGCGCAAGTACCACGGCAGCGTCTCGGCCGTGAGGCGGCTGATGCGCTTGCGCAGCAGCGGGCCCCAAGCGATGGTCACGGAGATGGCGGCCAGGATGGCGTCGCGCGACAGCGCGATGTCCTGCGCCAGCAGGAAGTCCAGGAAGACGGACTTCACCTTGCGCTTGCGCACGGCCTGCAGCATGGCCTTGGGGTGCGTGTCCTTGGCCTCATCCGCGCGCTGCGTGAACAGGGCACGCTGGGCTTCGTCCAGCTTGAGGCGCGAGCAGTCAAAACCTTCCTGGCTGCCGTCCTTCAGGCCCGAGCCCAGGAACAGCTCGATGAGCGTGCGCGTGCAGGCCAGGGCGCGCTCCACGCGCTTGGGGCCGACGATGGCCGCCGCCGTGGCCATGATGGCGTTGGGCGCGTTGCCCGCGTCGCGCGCGGCCTGCGCGGCGATCAA
>NZ_BCTC01000282.1 GCF_001571085.1 Azohydromonas lata NBRC 102462 | reverse complement strand
TACCTCGGGTTGCGCCAGCAACTGCGCCTCGATCTCCCCCAGCTCGATACGGAAGCCCCGCACCTTCACCTGGTGGTCGATGCGCCCCAGGTACTCCAGCTGTCCCTCGCCACTCCAGCGCACCAGGTCGCCCGTGCGGTACAGCCGTTCCCCGCCCTCCGTGGCGATGAAGCGCTCCGCCGTCAGTCCCGGACGCTGCAGGTAGCCCCGCGCCAGTCCCGCGCCCGCCACGTGCAGTTCCCCGGCCACGCCTATGGGCACCGGGTTCAATTGCGCATCCAGGATCTGCAGCCCCAGGTCCGGGATCGCCACGCCGACGGGGCTGCGCTGCTGCGGCCCCAGGTCCGCCCACCGGATGCGCCGGTGCGTCACGTGCACCGTCGTTTCCGTGATGCCGTACATGTTGACCAACTGCGGCCGCTCATCCCCGAACCGCTCCAGCCAGGGCCTCAGGCTGCCCGGCTCCAGTGCCTCGCCACCAAAGATCACCGTGCGCAGCGCCAGGTCCTCCACCCCGGCCAGCCCGGGCGTGTGGACCAGCTGGCCGAAAGCCGATGGCGTCTGGTTCAACACCGTCACCCGCTGCGTGCGCAGGAGCTGCAGGAAGTCCTCCGGCGAGCGGCTGACCCAGAACGGCACCACCACCAGGCGCCCGCCGGTGCACAGCGCACCGAACATCTCCCATACCGAGAAGTCGAAGGCATACGAGTGGAACAGCGTCCACACGTCCTGCGGTCCGAACGCGAACCACGGCTCGGTCGCCTCCAGCAGCCGTGTCACGTTGCGGTGGCACAGTTGTGCCCCCTTGGGCCGCCCGGTGGAGCCGGAGGTGTAGATCACGTAGGCCAGCTGCTCACCATGCACCGGCACCTGCGGGTCCGTGGCCGGCTCGGCCGCGGCGTCCAGCGTATCCAGCGCCAGCACGGCCAGCGCCTCGGTACCCGGCACCTGCAGGTGGCTTTGCGTCAGCAGCAACCCGATGCCGCTGTCGGCCACCATGTAGGCCAGGCGGTCGGCCGGGTAGGCCGGGTCCAGCGGTACATAGGCGCCGCCGGCCTTCAGGATCGCCAGGATGCCCACCACCATCTCGATGGAGCGTTCCACCGCGATGCCCACCCGCTCCTCGGCCCGCACGCCCAGGCCAA
>NZ_BCTC01000281.1 GCF_001571085.1 Azohydromonas lata NBRC 102462 | reverse complement strand
GTCATAGCCCAACTCCGCCAGCACCTCGTCGGTGTGCTCGCCCAGCAGCGGCGACGCCGTGATCTCGGGCTTCAGGCCCGAGAACTTGATGGGGCTGCCCACCGTGAGGTACTTGCCCCGCTTGGGATGGTCCACTTCCACGATGGAGCCGCTGGCGCGCAGGCTTTCGTCAACCGCCAGCTCCTTCATCGACAGCACCGGCGCGCACGGAATGTCGAACTTGCGCAGGATGTCCACCGCCTCGTACTTGGTCTTGTCCGACAGCCACTCCTCTATGGTCTTGAAGATCTCGAAGATGTGCGGCTGGCGCGCATCGGGCGTGTTGTAGGCCGGGTCGTCGATCCACTGCGGGCGGCCCAGCGCGCGGCAGATCGGGGGCCAGGCATGGTCCTGCACCGTGAAGTAGATGTAGGCGTTGGGGTCCGTCTCCCAGCCCTTGCACTTGAGCACCCAGCCCGGCTGGCCGCCGCCGCCGGCGTTGCCGCCGCGCGGCACCACGTCGCTGAACGTGCCGTGCGGGTACTGCGGATACTCCTTGAGGTAGCCCACGCGCTCCAGGCGCTGCTGGTCGCGCAGCTTGACACGGCACAGGTTCAGCACGGCGTCCTGCATGGAGACAGCCACCTTCTGGCCCTGGCCGGTCTTGTCCCGCCCGCGCAGCGCCGTCAGGATGCCGATGGCCAGGTGCATACCCGTGTTGGAGTCGCCGAGAGCGGCGGCGCTCACGGTCGGGGGGCCGTCCCAGAAGCCCGTGGTGGAAGCGGCGCCGCCCGCGCACTGCGCCACGTTCTCGTAGACCTTGAGGTCCGAGTAGTGGTGGCCGTCGCTGAAGCCCTTGACCGAGGCAAGAATCATCTTCGGGTTCAGCTCCAGGATGCGCTCCCAGGTGAAACCCATGCGGTCCAGCGCACCGGGGCCAAAGTTCTCCACCATCACGTCGGAGCACTTGATCAGCTTCTCCAGCACTTCCTTGCCGTCGGAGGTCTTGGTGTCCAGCGTCAGCGAGCGCTTGTTGCTGTTGAGCATGGTGAAGTAGAGCGCGTCGGCATCAGGGATGTCGCGCAACTGGTTGCGCGTGACATCACCGGAGCCCGGGCGCTCGACCTTGATCACGTCCGCGCCGAACCAGGCCAGCAGTTGGGTGCACGCGGGGCCGG
>NZ_BCTC01000280.1 GCF_001571085.1 Azohydromonas lata NBRC 102462 | reverse complement strand
AGGGGCTGCCGGAGCCGGTGCAGGTGGTGCAGCGCCACGCGGCCTTGCCGCTGCAATGGCTGCAGGTGGACGCGCAGGAGGATGTCGAGCAGCACCTGAATGCGCAGGTCGATCCGGCCCGCTTCCGCATCGACGTGCGCCAGGCGCCCATGGTGCGCGCGCTGGCGGCCCATGACGCGCGCCGCGGGCGCTGGCTGCTGCAGTTGCCCAACCACCATATGGTGCTGGACCACACCACGCTGGCGTTGCTGGTCGAGGAGATCGCCCTGATCCAGCAGGGCCGCGACAGCGAGCTGCCCGTGCCGGTGCCGTTCCGCCGCTACGTGGCACAGGCCCGGCTGGGGATGAGCCAGGCCGAGCACGAGGCGTTCTTCCGCCAGATGCTGGGCGACGTGGACGAGCCGACGGCGCCGTTCGGCCTGCTGGATGTGCAGGGCGACGGCACCCGCATCGAGGAGGCGCGCCTGCCGCTGCAGGCGGCGCTGGCGGCACAGATCCGCCAGCAGGCGCAGCGCCATGGCGTGAGCGCGGCGAGCCTGTTCCACCTGGCCTGGGCGCTGGCGCTGGGCCAGGCGACGGGCCGGGACGACGTGGTGTTCGGCACGGTGCTGTTCGGCCGCATGCAGGCCGGCGAGGGCGCCGGGCGGGCGCTGGGCCTGTTCATCAACACGCTGCCGCTGCGGGTGCGCCTTGGCAAACGCGGCGTGGCGCAATGCCTGGCACAGACCCATGCGGCGCTGACGCAACTGCTGCACCACGAGCATGCCAACCTGTCGCTGGCACAGCGCTGCAGTGCGCTGCCGGGCGGCACGCCGCTGTTCTCGGCCTTGCTGAACTACCGCTACACCCAGCGGCCGCAGGAGGCCGCGGACGAAGACAAGCCGTCGGCCTGGGCGGGGCTGCAGGTGCTGGGCGGCGCGGAGCGCACGAACTACCCGGTGACGCTGTCGGTGGACGACCAGGGTGAGGGCTTCGAGCTGGTGGCGCAGGTTCACGAGGCGGTGGCGGCGCGGCGCGTTTGCGGGTTCATGCAGGCGGCGCTGGAGGGCATCGTGCGGGCGCTGGCTGGGGCGGGGACGCAGCCGGTGTGCGAGGTGGCGTCGTTGCCCGCACAGGAGCTGGCCGACCTGGCGGCGTGGGGCGGGAACGCGCAGCGCCACGCCGACGCGCAAGCCGTGCACCGGTT
>NZ_BCTC01000279.1 GCF_001571085.1 Azohydromonas lata NBRC 102462 | reverse complement strand
TCGATCTGGCTGATGCCGCGCGGGCCGTTGGTGATGTTGACCGGGTACTCCATGTTGTTCATGAAGACGCGGATGATTTCACCGAAGCCCAGCGTCACGATGGCCAGGTAGTCGCCGCGCAGGCGCAGCACCGGGGCGCCCAGCACGATGCCCGCGACCGCCGCGACCGCGGCAGCCAAGGGCACGATGAGCCAGATGGGCAGGTGCAGGCCGTCCGGGAACATGGCCGCAAAGGCGGGGAAGTTCTCCGACAGGTGCGGCGATGCCAGCAGCGCGTAGAGGTAAGCGCCCACGGCGTAGAAGGCGACGTAGCCCAGGTCCAGCAGGCCGGCGTAGCCGACCACGATGTTCAGGCCCAGCGCCAGCATCACGTACAGCAGGGCCAGCGCCATGATGCGCACCCAGCCCTGGCCGAACTCCTGCGCCACCAGCGGCAGCGCGATCAGCGCCACGGCCGACAGCAGGAAGAGGACAAGCTTGTTCTTCATGTGTTTCTCCCCTGTGGCGTCAGGCGCGGTCGGCCGTGCGCTCGCCCAGCAGGCCCTGCGGGCGCAGCGTGAGCACCAGCACCAGCGCCATGAAGGCAAAGATGTCGGCGTAGTGGCTGCCCAGCACGCCGCCGGTGAGGTCGCCCAGGTAGCCCGCGCCGATGGCCTCGATCAGGCCCAGCAGGATGGCGCCCACCACCGCCCCGGCGAGGTTGCCGATGCCGCCCAGCACCGCGGCCGTGAAGGCCTTCAGGCCCGGCAGGAAGCCCATGGTGTGCTGCACGGTGCCGTAGTTGGCAGCCCACATGATGCCGGCCAAGGCGGCCAGCGCCGCGCCGATGATGAAGGTGGCGGAGATCACCCAGTCCGGGCGCACGCCCATGAGGGCCGCCACGCGCGGGTTCTCGGCCGTGGCGCGCATGGCGCGGCCCAGCTTGGTCTTGTTCACCAGGTACAGCAGCCCGGCGAGCACCATGGCCGTGATGGCCAGGATGAGGATTTGCGTGACGCTGATGACGGCGCCGCCGATCTCGATCGGGTCCGTGCTCAGCAGTTGGGGATAGGGTTTCGGATTCGGCTTCCAGATGATCATGGCCAGCGTCTGCAGCAGCAGGCTCATGCCCATGGCCGTGATCAGCGGGGCCAGGCGCGGCGCGTTGCGCAGCGGCCGGTAGGCCAGTTTCTCGATCGTGAAGTTCA
>NZ_BCTC01000278.1 GCF_001571085.1 Azohydromonas lata NBRC 102462 | reverse complement strand
AAGGGCTGCCGGAGCCGGTGCAGGTGGTGCAGCGCCAGGCCGTGCTGGCGCTGGAGTGGCTGTACGAGACCGGTGCCGGCGACACGCCCACGCCGGACCTGGCGGCCCGCCTGGCTGCTGCCGTGGACCCGGCGCATTACCGCATCGACCTTCGCCGGGCGCCGCTGATCCGCGCGGTGGCGGTGCATGACGCGGCGCGCCAGCGCTGGCTGCTGCAGCTGCCGAGCCACCACCTGGTGCTGGACCACACCACGCTGGCATTGCTGATCGAGGAGATCACGCTGATCCAGCAGGGCCGCGACAGCGAGCTGCCCGCGCCGGTGCCGTTCCGCCGCTACGTGGCGCAGGCCCGGCTGGGCGTGAGCCAGGCCGAGCACGAGGCGTTCTTCCGCCGGATGCTGGGCGACGTGGACGAGCCGACGGCGCCGTTCGGCCTGCTGGATGTGCAGGGCAACGGCACGCGCGTGCAGGAAGCACGCCGGCGGCTGGACCTGCCGCTGGCACAGCGGCTGCGCCGGCTGGCGCAGCGCCATGGCGTGAGCGCGGCGAGCCTGTTCCACCTGGCCTGGGCGCTGGTGCTCGGCAAGACGACCGGCAAGGACGACGTGGTGTTCGGCACGGTGCTGTTCGGCCGCATGCAAGGCGGCGAGGAGGCCGGGCGGGCGCTGGGCCTGTTCATCAACACGCTGCCGCTGCGGGTGCGCCTGGGTGGGCGCAGCGTGGCCGCCTGCGTGCGCGACACCCAGGCGACCCTGACGGGCCTGCTGCACCACGAGCATGCGAAGCTGTCGCTGGCCCAGCGCTGCAGTGCGCTGCCCGGCGGCGTGCCGCTGTTCTCGGCCTTGCTGAACTACCGCTACAGCCCCGAGGCCGACGCGCCGGAAGACGCCGCGGCGGCCGCGGCCTGGGCAGGCATGGAATCGCTGGGCGGCGAGGAGCGCACCAACTACCCGTTCGGCTTGTCGGTGGATGACCTGGGCGAGGGCTTCGAGCTGGTGGCGCAGATCCACGAGACGGTGGACGCCCAGCGCATCTGCGGGCTGATGCTGGCCGCGCTCCCGGGTCTGGCCGAGGCACTGGACACGCAGCCTGCACAGCCCGTCTGCGAGCTCGGCCTGCTGGGCCCGGCCGAACGTGAGACGCTGCAGGCGTGGGGAGCGCGCCGGGCCTGCTTCGACCCCACGGTGCCGGTGCACCGGCT
>NZ_BCTC01000277.1 GCF_001571085.1 Azohydromonas lata NBRC 102462 | reverse complement strand
CGCGCTGGAGGCCGCGCCGCGCACCACGCGCGCGCAGAGCATGGACGTGCTCTCCTCCCAGGCCAACATCGCCGGCTACAAGGCCGTGGTCATCGCGGCCGACCGGTATCAGAAATTCTTCCCCATGCTGATGACGGCCGCGGGCACGGTGAAGGCCGCGCGCGTGGTGATCCTGGGCGTGGGCGTGGCGGGGTTGCAGGCCATCGCCACGGCCAAGCGGCTGGGCGCCGTCATCGAGGCGTCCGACGTGCGCCCTTCGGTGAAGGAGCAGGTCGAGTCGCTGGGCGCCAAGTTCATCGACGTGCCCTACGAGACGGCCGAGGAGAAGGCAGCGGCCGAAGGCGTGGGCGGCTACGCGCGGCCCATGCCTGAGAGCTGGCTGGCGCGCCAGCGCGCTGAAGTGGCCAAGCGCGTGGCGGCGGCGGACGTGGTGATCTCCACCGCGCTGATTCCCGGCCGCCCGGCGCCCAAGCTGGTGTCGGCCGAGATGGTGCAGTCCATGAAGCCCGGCTCGGTGATCGTGGACCTCGCCGCGGCCAACGGCGGCAACTGCGCGCTGACCGTGCCGGGGCAGACCGTGGTGCAAAACGGCGTGACCATCGTCGGCGAGACCAACCTGCCTGCGCTGGTGGCGGCGGATGCCTCGTCCCTTTACGCGCGCAACGTGCTGGACTTCCTGAAGCTGGTGCTGCCCAAGGACGCCGCCGCCGTGAACGTGCCCATGGACGACGACATCGTGGTCGCCTGCCTCATGGCGCGCGACGGACAGATCACCAGAAAGGGGTAAGCCGTGGAAGTCTCACACACCATCATCAACCTGATCATCTTCGTGCTGGCCATCTACGTCGGCTACCACGTGGTCTGGACCGTCACGCCCGCGCTGCACACGCCGCTCATGGCCGTGACCAATGCCATCTCGGCCATCGTCATCGTGGGCGCCATGCTGGCGGCGGCGCTGACGGAAACGGGCCTGGGCAAGAGCATGGGCGTGCTGGCCGTGGCGCTGGCCGCGGTGAACGTCTTCGGCGGCTTCCTCGTCACCCGGCGCATGCTGGAGATGTTCAAGAAGAAGGAAAAGAAGGCGCCGGCCGCGGCCGAAGGCGCCAAGCAGCTCAGCGGGGAGGGTGCGCGATGAGCATGAACGTCGTCACGCTGCTGTACCTCGTCGCCAGCGTCTGCTTCATCCAGGCCTTGAAGGGCCTGTCCCATCCCACGACCTCCATCC
>NZ_BCTC01000276.1 GCF_001571085.1 Azohydromonas lata NBRC 102462 | reverse complement strand
CGCAGGGCGACTACTACTTCGGCGAGCTGCGCAACGTCATCTCCACGCTCACCGGCCGCGTCTGGCGCGACAACAACCACAGCCGCACCTATGACGCGGGCGAGCCGACCATGGGCGGCTGGACGGTCCAGCTCCAGGCCTGCGCCGATGGCGGGACGGGCTGCGGCGCGGCGGACACCCGCATCGTTGCCACGGCGACGACCGCGCAGGACGGCAGCTACAGCATCGGCAACGTGACCTCCGGCAATTACAGGCTGCGCTTCGTCAACCCGCAGAGCCACGTGGTGGGCGGCGTCTGGCCCACGGACCCGCTGATCAACCAGGGCAGCAACGCGCCCAAGGCCGGCATGCCCTGGATCAGCATCGAGGGCGATCTGCCGCAGGTGGTGCAGAACCAGGACCTGCCGCTGGACCCCGGTGGCGTGGTCTACGACAGCCTGGACGCCCGCCCCGTGGCCGGTGCCGGCGTGCACATCGACGGTCCCGCCGGCTTCAACCCCGCGGCGCACCTGCTCGGCGGCACCGCCACGCTGGTCACGGGCCCCACGGGCGAGTACCAGTTCTTCTTCCTGCCTTCGGCGCCCGCGGGCACCTACAAGCTCAGCGTCACGCCGCCGGCGGGCTACCGCAACTCCACGCTGCTGCCGCCCGCGGCCTCGGCGCTGGACATGGCCACCTGCACGGCCCCCGGCTTGAAGCTGGACGACGTCAACGGCGTCGATCCCTGCCTGGTGTCGCCGCAGGGCCGGCCGGCGCTGCCCATCACCGCGCCCTACTTCCTGGCCCTGCAGTACCCGGGGTCCAGCGCGGGCGCGCAGAGCGCGGTCAACAACCACCTGCCGCTGGACCGCATCAGCGCGCTGGCCACGCTCATCGAGCTGCGCAAGACCACGTCCAAGCTCACGGTGAACAAGGGCGACCCCGTGCCCTACACCATCACCGCGCGCTACACGGGCGCAAGCACCGTCGCCGGCGTGTCGCTGGTGGACACGCTGCCGCCGGGCTTCAAGTACCTCGACGGGTCGCTGACCGTGCAGACGCTCACCGCCGGCGCCGTGGTGCCCGCCCGCCCGCTGCTGCAGGGCCGCCAGCTCACGCTGGAGAACCTGCGGTTCGCTCCGGGCGAGACCAAGAAGATCCAGATGGTGCTGGCCGTGGGTGTCGGCGTGGGCGAGGGCGACTACGTCAACAGCGCCGTGGCCCGCCGCGCCGCAGGCGACGTCTCCAACACC
>NZ_BCTC01000275.1 GCF_001571085.1 Azohydromonas lata NBRC 102462 | reverse complement strand
CCGGCGGGGCCGGCGCCGACGATCACCACGTCGTAGTCCATCACTTCACGCGGACCATACCGCTGGACGAGTTCTTCGGAAGTCATCGGTTTGACGAAATGCGGGTGAAAAAAGGGCCGTGCTGCAACGGCACGGCCCTTGAGGGTTGAACGCGAAAAGGCTCAGGCCAGCGATGCGCTGAGTGCCGGGACCGCCTCGAAGACATCGGCTTCCAGGCTGTAGTCGGCCACCGAGAAGATCGGCGCCTCCGGGTCCTTGTTGATGGCCACGATGACCTTGGAGTCCTTCATGCCGGCCAGGTGCTGGATGGCGCCGCTGATGCCGCAGGCGATGTACAGGCTCGGCGCCACGATCTTGCCGGTCTGCCCCACCTGCCAGTCGTTGGGCGCGTAACCCGCATCCACCGCGGCGCGGCTGGCGCCCAGCGCGGCGCCGAGCTTGTCGGCCAGCGGTGTGAGCACTTCCGCGAACTTCTCGGCCGAGCCCAGCGCGCGGCCGCCCGCCACGATGATCTTGGCGGCGGTCAGCTCGGGGCGGTCGCTCTTGGTCAGCTCGCGGCTGACGAAGCTGCTCTTGCCACTGTCGGCCACCGCAGCCACGGTCTCCACCGCAGCGCTGCCGCCGGTGGCGGGCGCCGGGTCGAAGCCGGTGGTGCGCACCGTGATGACCTTGACCGGGTCGGCGCTTTGCACGATGGCAATGGCGTTGCCGGCGTAGATCGGACGCGCGAAGGTGTCGGGCGCATCCACCTTGGTGATGTCGCTGAGCTGCGCCACATCGAGCTTGGCGGCCACGCGCGGGGCGGCGTTGCGGCCCGCGGCGGTGGACGGGAACAGGATATGGCTGTAGGCGCCGGCAACCGCCAGCACCTGGGCCGCGACGTTCTCGGCGAGCTGCTTGCCCAGCGCGGGCGAGTCGGCGTGCAGCACCTTGGCCACGCCCTGCACTTGGGCGGCGGCTTGGGCCACGGCGGCGGCGTTCTCGCCGGCCACCAGCACGTGTACCTCGCCACCGCAGGCGGCTGCGGCGGTGACGGTGTTCAAAGTCGCGGCCTTGAGCGCCGCGTTGTCATGTTCGGCAATAACCAATGCCGTCATAGCAATCTCCTGTGTTGCCGCCGGTAGGAGGCCCGCTTGCGGGCCGAACCCGTGGTCGGCTGCAATTCGGCCCGCAAGCGGGCCTCCTACAAATGCCTTGCCTGCGAGGCTCAGATCACCTTGGCTTCGTTCTTGAGTTTGTCCACGAGGGTGGCC
>NZ_BCTC01000274.1 GCF_001571085.1 Azohydromonas lata NBRC 102462 | reverse complement strand
TTGAACAACACCAGCGCGTTGTGCAGCTTGAGCCGCTCGGCGCAGGTCTGCTTGCGGCCGCTGGCCACGTCCAGCATCAGGCGGAACATCTCCCAGCCCGTTTCCTCGATGGTGGCCTCGCCGTCGGCGATGCGCCCGGCGTTCACGTCCATCAGGTCGTGCCAGCGCCGTGCCAGGTCCGAGCGCGTGGCCACCTTGATCACCGGCACCTCCGCCAGCCCGTAGGGCGTGCCGCGGCCGGTGGTGAAGACGTGCAAATTCATGCCCGCGGCCAGCTGCAGCGTGCCGCAGATGAAGTCCGACGCCGGCGTGGCTGCGTAGATCAGCCCCTTTTTCCCATTGAGCTTTTCGCCGGGTGACAGCACACCCGCAATCGGCGCCGAGCCGGACTTCACGATGGAGCCCATGGCCTTCTCCACGATGTTGGACAGGCCCCCCTTCTTGTTGCCCGGCGTGGTGTTGGCGCTGCGGTCCACGCTGCCGCGCTGCAGGTACTCGTCGTACCAGGCCATTTCGCGGATCACGGCCTGCGCCACTTCCGGCGTCGCGGCGCGCGCGGTGAGCTGCGCCACGCCGTCGCGCACCTCGGTGGTCTCCGAGAACATCACGGTGGCGCCGGCTCGCACCAGCAAGTCGGCGCAAAAGCCCACGGCCGGGTTGGCGGTGACGCCGCTGAAGGCGTCCGAGCCGCCGCACTGCACGCCAACAATCAACTCCGAGGCCGGCACCGTCTCGCGCCGGCGCGCGTTCAGCCGTTGCAGGTGCACGCGGGCGCGGGCCACGATGGTGTCGAGCATGGCCGTGAAGCCGTCGTGCTCCTGCAGCGTCACCACGTCCAGCGCCGGCTCCGTGGCCTGGCCGGTGCGCAGGTCGCGGATGGCAAAACTGCCCGGCGGCAGCAGCCGCTCCGGCTGCAGCTTCTCGCAGCCCAGGCTGACCACCAGCGCCTCGCCGCCGAAGTTCGGGTTCATGGAGATGTGGCGCAGCGTGCGGATGGGGATGACGGCGTCCGGCGCGTCGATGGCCACGCCGCAGCCGTAGCCGTGCTCCAGGCCCACCACGCCGTCCACGTGGGGGAACTGCGGCAGCAGCTCCTGGCGGATGCGCTGCACGGCGTGCTCCAGCACGCCGGCCACGCACTGCACGGTGGTGGTGATGGCCAGCAGGTTGCGCGTGCCCACCGAGCCGTCCGGGTTGCGGAAGCCCTCGAAGGTGAAACCCTCCAGCGGCGGCAACTCCACCTTGCGCGTGGCCA
>NZ_BCTC01000273.1 GCF_001571085.1 Azohydromonas lata NBRC 102462 | reverse complement strand
GCTGCGCCACGGACGGCGCGGCACGCGGCGCCGTCCCTGCGTTCTCCCTCTCCACCTCTCGATGCCGCGGGCCCTCTTGCGCCCCGCGGCCAGGCCGGCGCACGCCCGTGCGTCCGCGCTGTCGCGCCCCCACGAGCGGGGCGCCTGCTCCCGGAATGCGTTTGACGTTTGAGAAAAAGAGCCCCTCGCGGGCCGTGCTGCTTCTTTGGTTTTCAAATTTCAGCCAGGAGACTCCATGAACGACGTGTCCACTCCCTTGTCCTTCGTCGGCACAGCGCCGCACAGCCCCTGGGCCACCTACCTTTCGCAGGTGGACCGCGTGGTGCCCTACATCGGCCACCTGGCCAAGTGGGTCGAAACGCTCAAGCGGCCCAAGCGCGCGCTGATCGTGGACGTGCCCATCGAAATGGACGACGGCAGCGTGCGCCATTTCGAGGGCTACCGGGTGCAGCACAACTTGAGCCGCGGCCCGGGCAAGGGCGGCATACGCTTCCACCCCGACGTGACGCTGGAGGAGGTGATGGCTCTTTCCGCGTGGATGACGGTGAAGACGGCGGCCGTGGGCCTGCCCTTTGGCGGCGCCAAGGGCGGCATCCGCGTCGATCCGTCGCAGCTGTCCATCAAGGAGCTGGAGCGCATGACCCGGCGCTACACCAGCGAGATCGGCCTGATCATCGGCCCGCAGCGCGACATCCCCGCGCCGGACGTAAACACCAACGCCCAGGTCATGGCCTGGATGATGGACACCTACTCCATGAACATCGGCTCCACCGCGACTGGCGTGGTCACGGGCAAGCCGATTCACCTGGGAGGTTCGCTGGGCCGCGTGAAGGCCACGGGCCGCGGCGTGTTCGTCACCGGGCGCGAGGCCGCGCGGCGCATCGGGCTGTCGCTGCAGGGTGCGCGCGTGGCCGTGCAGGGCCTGGGCAACGTGGGCAGCACGGCGGCCGAGCTGTTCGTGGCCGCGGGCTGCAAGGTCGTCGCCATGCAGGACCACACCGGCACGCGCGTCAACCCCAAGGGCTTCGATCTGGACAAGCTGCGCGCCGTGCAGTCCGGCGGCGGCGGCGTGGCCGCGCACCCGGACGGCGAGGCCGTTGACGCCGAAAGCTTCTGGGACGTGGACTGCGACATCCTCATCCCCGCCGCGCTGGAAGGCCAGATCGACGCCGCCCGCGCCAACCGCATCCAGGCCCGCATGGTGCTCGAAGGCGCCAACGGGCCGACGCTGCCCGAGGGCGACGACGTGCTGCGCGAGC
>NZ_BCTC01000272.1 GCF_001571085.1 Azohydromonas lata NBRC 102462 | reverse complement strand
CCGGCTGTCCACCACCCACGACAGTACCTGTGGTCATCGGCATCGACGACTGGGCGATTGCTCGCGGTCACCGCTACGGCACGATCGTCGTTGACTTGGAGAAGCAGCGTCCGATTGAACTGCTGGCCGGACGCGACGCAGCCACCGTCGTCGCCTGGCTGAAGGAGCAGCCTGCCGTTGAGGTCATCGCCCGTGACCGAGGCGGCGCTTACGCCGATGCAGCACACACCGCCGCCCCCGGCGCCCAGCAGGTGGCGGACCGCTGGCACTTGCTGGCGAACCTGCGCGATGCCTTCGAGCGGGTGCTGCTGCGCTGCCCGGGTAAGTTGAAGGAAGCCGCCCGGCAGGCGAGCGAGACGCTGCAACTTGAGGCCACTCCGGCCGAGGAGTCCACCAGGCCTGCCGACGTCGTGCCGACCGAACCACTCCTCAAGGCTTGGCAGCGCCAGAGCAACGCACGCCGGGAATGTCGGCTGGCCCGCTACGAAGAGGCGGTGCGTCGCCACAAGGCCGGTGAGTCGATCAGGGCAATTGGTCTGGCCATGAACCTCGACCGTCGTACCGTGCGGGGCTTCGTGCACGCCGATGCGTTCCCCGAGCGGGCGCAGCGTGCTCGCGCTCCCAGCCTGCTTGACGCCCATCAGCAGTACATGGCCACACGCGCTGCTGAAGGCTGCCGCAACGCCATGCAGATCTGGCGCGAGCTGCGCGCTCGCGGCTTCACCGGCGGGCGCAGCATCGTGCGCGATGCCTTTGCGCAACTACGCACCGCTGCGCCTGAGGACAGCAAGCTGCAGCCGACAGCGGCCGCGGTGCGCACGATCTCTGCGCCGTCTGCACGGCGGGCCTGCGCCTGGTTGCTGGGTTGGCAGGAGGGCCAGCTCGCGCAGACCGAGCGTAGCGACCGGGAACGCTTCGTCGAAACTCTTTGTCGCATCGAGCCGACGGTCGCCGCAGCCCGTGAGTTGGCGCTTCGGCTGTTCGGCCTCGCGCGCAGTCGTGATCTCGACGGATTCGATCGTTGGCTGGCCCAGGCGCTCACCTGCCCGATGCCAGACTTGCAGCGCTTCGCGGCCGGGCTTGAGGCGGATCTGTTGGCCGTGCGAGCTGCCTTCAGTTCTCCATGGAGCAGCGGGCAGGTTGAGGGGCAGATCAACCGGCTGAAGTACCTCAAGCGGCAGATGTACGGGAGAGCCAAACTTGACCTGATGCGAATCCGCGTCCTGCACCCGAACTGATCCCCGTCACAGAGAATGAGGAAGAGCCAG
>NZ_BCTC01000271.1 GCF_001571085.1 Azohydromonas lata NBRC 102462 | reverse complement strand
TTGGCGGCCATGTGCTCGGCAATGGCCAGCGACATGGCGATGTCGTTCTGCGGCGTCTTGAACACCCAGCGGCGCTTGGCGTCCATGGGCTCGATGATGCGGGCGCTGGCGGCCATGGAGATCAGCGGCGTCTGGGTTTCGGCCGCAACGTCCGTCATCGCCAGCGTGTTGGGCGTGGTGGTGGAGCCCAGCAGGATGTCCACCTTGTGCTCGCTCACCAGCTTGCGCGCGTTGGAAACGGCGGCCGTGGTGTCGGTCGCATCGTCCAGCACGAAGTAGTTGACCTTCTGGCCCGCGATGGTCTTGGGCAGCAGGCCTATGGTGTTCTTCTCCGGGATGCCCAGCGAGGCGGCGGGGCCGGTGGCGGAAACGCTCACGCCGACGTTGATGTCGGCCTGCGCCAGCGTGGCGGCCAGCAGCGCGGCCGCAACGGCCGCGAGCCGGAAGCGCTTGTTCATGAGACTCACTCCTTCAAGGGGAAAAGGCCCGCGCTCGCCTTGCGCCGGCGCAAGGCCGCCGCACGGCTTGCCGTGGTATGTCGATGCCGGGATGAAGCGCGGTGCAGGAGAGCAGCGCGCCGCGCCGGCCACTTTGGGCGGCAGCGGGACTGCAAAAGACTGCCCACCGTCCGGCCGCAGCCGGGTGAACATCCGGTCGATCATAACCAACGGCAACAGGCCGTAAGCCCTGCGCAGGACAGGCGGCACGGTCGCCGCGCCGTCCCCGCGAAGGAGGCAATCAGGGCTGCGCGCTGCCCTGATACTTCCAGGCACCACCTTCGATCTTGACCATCACGCGCGCGCGCTGGTCCAGGCCCAGGTGGTCGTTGGCCGTCATGCTGAAGATGCCATGGGCGCCGGGCAGCTCGCTGGTGGCTTCCAGCGCGTCGCGCAGCGCGGCGCGGAACTCCGGCGTGCCGGGCTGCGCCTTCTTCAACGCCACAGGCACGGCGCTGCTCATGAGCAGCCCGGCGTCCCAGGCATGCGCGCCGAAGGTGGACACCGTGCCCTTGCCGTTGGCCGCCTCGTAGGCGCCCACATAAGCCAGCGCGCTCTTCTTGACCGGGTGCGAGGCGGGCAACTGCTCGGCCACCAGCACCGGGCCGGCGGGCAGGAAGGTGCCCTCCACGTCCTTGCCGCCCACGCGCAGGAAGTCGGCATTGGCCACGCCGTGCGTCTGGTAGAACTTGCCGGCGAAGCCCCGCTCCTTGAGCGTCTTTTGCGGCAGCGCCGCGGGGGTGCCGGACCCGGCCACCAGCACGGCGTCGGGCTTGGCCGACATGATCTTGAGCGCCTGCCCGGTGACGGACGTGTCGGTGCGCGCGTAA
>NZ_BCTC01000270.1 GCF_001571085.1 Azohydromonas lata NBRC 102462 | reverse complement strand
CCGGTGGTTGCGGCAGCACCGGCGGCGCCGGCAAGGCCAGTTGCGGCTCCTCCGCCGGCCCCGAGGACATGCCGCAGGAGATCTGGGACAAGGTCAAGAACCACCCCTGCTACTCCGAAGAGGCCCACCACCACTACGCCCGCATGCACGTGGCCGTGGCCCCGGCCTGCAACATCCAGTGCAACTACTGCAATCGCAAGTACGACTGCTCCAACGAGTCGCGCCCGGGCGTGGTCAGCCAGAAGCTCACGCCTGAGCAGGCCGTCAAGAAGGTGCTGGCCGTGGCCAGCGAGATTCCGCAGATGACGGTGCTGGGCATCGCCGGCCCCGGCGACGCACTGGCCAACCCCAAGAAGACCTTCGACACCTTCCGCATGCTCGCCGAGCAGGCCCCGGACATCAAGCTGTGCCTCTCCACCAACGGCCTGGCGCTGCCGGAGATGGTGGAGGAGATCTGCAAGTACAACATCGACCACGTCACGATCACCATCAACATGGTTGATCCCGCGATCGGCGAGAAGATCTACCCGTGGATCTTCTGGGACCACAAGCGCGTCACCGGCCTGGAGGCCGCCCGCATCCTGCACCAGCAGCAGATGAAGGGCCTGGAGATGCTCACCGCGCGCGGCGTGCTCACCAAGATCAACTCGGTGCTCATCCCCGGCATCAACGACGAGCACCTCATCGAAGTGAACCGCGAGGTCAAGAAGCGCGGCGCCTTCCTGCACAACATCATGCCGCTCATCTCCGAGGCCGAGCATGGAACGTACTTCGGCCTGAACGGCCAGCGCGGCCCCTCGGCGCAGGAGCTCAAGGCCGTGCAGGACGCCTGCATGGGCGGCGCCAACCTCATGCGCCACTGCCGCCAGTGCCGTGCCGACGCCGTGGGCCTGCTGGGCGAGGACCGCTCCGACGAGTTCACGCTGGACAAGATTGAGCAGATGGAGATCGTCTACGACCTCGACAAGCGCCGCGCCTACCAGGAGAGCGTCGAGGGCGAGCGCCAGGCCCAGCACGCGGCCAAGGAGTCCGCGCTGGCCGAGGCCGCCGCGGACGACGGCGTGGACGCGGACATGGCCGTGCTGGTTGCCGTGGCAACCGAGGGCCACGGCAAGGTCAACCAGCACTTCGGCCACGCCACCGAGTTCCAGATCTTCGAAGTCTCCAAGGCGCAGGCCACCTTCGTCGGCCACCGCCGCGTGGACCTGTACTGCCAGGGCGGCTTCGGCGAGGACGAACAGTTGCCCTCCATCGTCAACGCCATCAACGACTGCCACGCCGTGCTGGTGTCCAAGATCGGCGCCTGCCCGCGCGACGAGCTGCTGGCCGCCGGCATCGAGCCGGTGGACCGCT
>NZ_BCTC01000269.1 GCF_001571085.1 Azohydromonas lata NBRC 102462 | reverse complement strand
GCCTCTCTTGAATTTCGAGTGGGTAGACTGGCTGGGATTGAGGATGAAGGCGATGGTCGATGAAGCGTGCTGACGCACCGGCCATCGCGATACGGGTACGTTTGGAATGCACGACAAGTTGTTCGAAGCCGCGCTGGGAATCACTGCACCGTGGTCTGTGAAGGGTGTGCAGTTCGATGAGGCGGCCAAGGTGCTGACGGTGGCTATCGACTTTGCTGTCGGCTCTCGCTTTGCTGTGGAGGGTGTGCCTGGTGAGCACCCGATCCACGACACCGTCACCAAGACGTACCGGCACCTGAACTTCTTCCAGCACGAGTGCCTGCTGCAAGTGCGCACGCCCCGGGTGAAGCTGCCCGGCGGCTCGGTGCAGTTGGTCAAGCCGCCGTTTGCCGGACGCCTGTCGGGCTTCACGCTGCTGTTCGAGGCCTTGGTGCTGATGCTCGCACCTGAGATGCCGTTTGCGGCGGTGGCGCGCATCGTGGGCATCTCGCCGCACCGGGTGATGGCGATCTGCCAGCGATACGTCGCGCTGGCGCTGCAAGAGGCTGACTTCAGCGACGTCACCGCGCTGGCCATCGACGAGACCTCGCGTGCCCGCGGCCACGACTACATCACGCTGGCGGCTGATGCCGTCAAGCGCCGCGTGCTCAGCGTGACCACCGGGCGTAATGCCAAGGCTATTGCCGCGATCGCTGCCGAGCTTGCTGAGCACGGCTGCCCGTCTGAGCAGATCAAGTCGGTAAGCATCGACATGTCGCCCGCGTTCATCAAGGGCGTGGGCGAGCAGCTGCCCAACGCGCGCATCACGTTCGACAAATTCCACGTTGTCTGGCATGCCAATGCCGCGGTGGACAAGATGCGGCGCATCGAGCAGCGCAGCGACAAGTCCCTTAAGGGCATGCGCTGGACGCTGCTCAAGGACCGCGACCGTCTCAAGCCCGAGGCCGCCGTGGAGCTCGACGGCCTGATCGCCCGGATGGCGAGCGTGCGCACGGCACGCGCCTGGCTCTACAAGGAGCAGTTGCGCGAGATCCTGGAGCGCAAACAGATCAACGTCGTGCGCGCCATGCTGCTGCATTGGTGCCGCTGCGTGATGCGCTCCAAGGTCGAACCGATGAAGGTCGTGGCCGCAATGGTGCGCCGTCATCTTGAGGGCATCGTGGCCTGGGCTCAGACCCGCCAGACCAACGGCTTCATCGAAGCCCTCAATGGCCTGTTCCAGGCCGCCAAGCGCCGCGCCCGAGGCTTCACCCGCATGTCAACCATCAAGACCGTGATCTTCTTGATCGCCGGCAAGTTGGACTTCACCGCGGTCAACCCTCATGCCCGGCAACCCACTTGAAATTTAGAAGAGCC
>NZ_BCTC01000268.1 GCF_001571085.1 Azohydromonas lata NBRC 102462 | reverse complement strand
GCCTGATCACGGACAGCGTGGAGCGTGTGAGCCAGGGCTCCAGCCTGGCCAACGAGGCCGGGGCCACGATGGCCGAGGTGGTGACCTCCATCCGCCGCGTGACCGACCTCATGGGCGAGATCAACAGCGCCAGCGCCGAGCAAAGCCGCGGCGTGGCGCAGGTCAGCGAGGCCGTGACGCAGATGGACCAAGTGACGCAGCAGAACGCGGCCCTGGTGGAGGAGAGCGCCGGTGCCTCGGAGAGCCTGCGCACGCAGGCGCAGCGCCTGGTGCAGGCGGTGTCGGTGTTCCGCCTGGCCCAGGGCCAGGGCGAAGCCGCCGCGTTCGTGTCCGAAGCGAGGCCTTACCAGCCCGCCATGGCCGTGAAGCCGCGCGCCGCAGCGGCGCAGGGCAAGGCGGGGCGGCCGGGCTTCACGCCCAAGGTCACGTCCAAGCCGGCGGCTGCGCTGCCCAGGCCGGAAATGGCCGAAGCCGGCGGCGATGCCGACAACTGGCAGTCCTTTTGAGCGGGAGAAACCGACATGCAAAACACTTCATTGACGACCGTGCCGGGCTCCAGCGTCGCGCATGCCCAGGCCTTGCAACCGCCGTCCTCCCAGGGCGCCGGGCGTGAGTTCCTCGCGTTCAAGCTGGGCGGCGAGGAGTACGGCATAGACATCCTGCGGGTGCGCGAGATCCGCTCCTACGAGGCGCCCACGCGCATTGCCAACGCGCCGGATTTCGTCATGGGCGTGATCAACCTGCGCGGCGTCATCGTCCCGGTGGTGGACATGCGGGTGAAGCTGGGGCTGGCGTCGCCGCGCTACGACGAATTCACCGTCGTGATCGTGCTGAGCATTGGCAACCGGGTGGTGGGCATGGTGGTGGACAGCGTGTGCGACGTCATCACGCTGGGCGCGGCGCAGATGCTGCCCGTGCCGGACTTCAACGCCCACGTGTCCGCGGAGCACCTGATGGCCATCGGTTCGCTGGACGAGCGCATGCTCATCCTGGTGGACATCGAGCGGCTGATGACCAGTGCCGACATGGCGCTGTTCAACACGCCTGCGGCCCTGGCGCACTGAGCGCCGCCGGGCTTTTGTTCCCACTGGCGCGGGGAACAGACCGTCATCCCGGCGAAGGCCGGGGTAGGCATTTTTGTATTTCCCGCGCGAGCGGAAATAAACCGCACATTGCCCAACCAAGCACAGGCTGAAAAAAATAATGCGGTCTCCGGGCGAGAGTCCAGTGTCGTCCGGAGAAATTGGTTTTACTGGCAGCCTGAAAGCCGAGGCGTTTCGCACCCTCGTTCGTTATTCCCGCGAAGGCGCACGGCTGTTTGGGAACAGTGGGCTGTCGTTGGCAGCCCGTAAGCCCAGGCGCTTCGCACCCC
>NZ_BCTC01000267.1 GCF_001571085.1 Azohydromonas lata NBRC 102462 | reverse complement strand
TTTGGCGTCCAGATCGCTGCCGTGGTAGATGCCCACCACGTTGCCCACGGCGTCGATGCCCACGTCGTCGAAGCCGCAGTCCTGGCGCATCCAGTCGGCGAGCTGGCGGGCGCAGGCGCGGTGCGGCTCGGTCAGGTAGGTGACGGTGAGGGCGCCGTCCTGCTCGCTGTGCTGGGCGAGCTGCTCGGCCCAGTCCCACACCTGGTTGCCCAGCGTGGGCGTGAAGCCGAACTTGTCGTTCAGGCGCATCTCGGCAATGCGGTGGATGTGGCGCAGCGCCTCGGCGAACTCGAAGTCCGGGTGATGGGCCAGGCGGCGCTCGAAGGTCTCGATGATCTGCCGCCGGTGCAGGCCGGTGCCGCGCGGGCCGCGCACGGCCATGATGAAGGGCCAGCCGAAGCGCGCGTTGTACTCGGCGTTCAGGCGCTGGAGCTTGTCGAACTCGGCCGGCGTGCAGTCGGTCAGGCCCGCCTTGCCCTGCTCGTGGGTGGACTCGGCCGTGAGCGACTGGGCCACCATGGCCTTGCCGGCCAGCTCGGGGTGGGCGCGTATGAGCCCAAGCTGCGCTTCACGCCCAGCCTCGTGCAGCACGTCCACCAGCGCGCGCTTGAGATGCGCCAGGCTCAAGAAAGGCCTGCGTTGCCAGGCCTTTTCGGCGATCCAGGGCGAGTGTTCGTACACGCCGTCCAGCAGCGCGGTGAACTCGGCCTGGGGCGCGGCGTTGAGGCTTGAGAGGGTGAGCGTGGGGTGCATGGCGTCTCCGGGATCGTCGTCCTGCCGCTGGCGCCGCGGGCGGGGTGCCCGCCTCGGCTTGGGCGCTGCGGTGAAAGTGTGCGCATAAGTGTATACACAAGAGCGCACGAAATGCTCGGCAATTCCCTACCGGAGTGCATGCACCACGACGGCTCCATGTGCTTCACGGCGGTGCGTGGTGCACCGCCGTGAGCCTGGAAAACCCACGTTCGAGGGAGGCTTCAGCAGGCTGCGGAGGCTGGCGACTGCCTGGCCCGGGTCTTGCAAACAATCGAGTCTTGTCGTTGGGCGGTCCGGGAAAACACGGTCCGCTTGGCGCACCAGTCTGTATACAGTTTGTTCACGTCGCCGCGGAGCCCGCGCGGGCGCCTCGCACAGCGAGGGCCTGCATCAGGTTGCGACGTTCGCTCCTCACAGAGCCCGCTGTGGTGAGGGGAAGAGGCCGGCACTGTCCCAAGCGCCGGCCCTTCTTCCGCTGTTCACCGATGGACGTTTCCTACCTCATCGACTGGGCCAACCTGCTGCTGCGTTGGGCCCACGTCATCACCGCCGTGGCCTGGATAGGCGCGTCCTTCTACTTCGTGATGCTGGACAACAGCCTCGGCGCGCCCACGCATTCGGACCTGAAGAA
>NZ_BCTC01000266.1 GCF_001571085.1 Azohydromonas lata NBRC 102462 | reverse complement strand
GGCTGGCGTTCTGCTCCACCAGCAGCACCGTCATGCCCTGCCGGTGCACGTCGTTCACGACCTCGAAGATCTTGTCCACCATGATGGGCGACAGGCCCATGGAGGGCTCGTCCAGGATCAGCAGCTTGGGGCGCGCCATCAGCGCGCGGCCCATGGCCAGCATCTGCTGCTCGCCGCCGCTCATGGTGCCGGCGAGCTGCGCGCGGCGCTCCTTCAGGCGCGGGAACAAGGTGAACACCTTCTCGATGTCGGCCTCGATCTCGCGGTCGTTGCGGATGAACGCGCCCATCTGCAGGTTCTCGGTGATGGTCATGCGCGTGAAGGTGCCTCGCCCCTCAGGAACCATCACCAGGCCGTCCTTCACCAGGTCCCAGGCGCCGCGTCCGCGAATGGGCTTGCCCAGGAACTCGATGTCGCCCGCGGCCATGGGCTGCGTGCCCGTCACGGCCTTCAAGGTCGTGGTCTTGCCCGCGCCGTTGGCGCCGATGAGGCTGATGAGCTCGCCTTGCTGCACCTCGAAGCTGATGCCCTTGACGGCCTGGATGCCGCCGTAGGCCACCTTCAGGCCGTTGACCTTGAGCATGGTGTTGCTTGTCGTCATGCCTGCTCCTTCAATGCTGGCCGGCGCCGAGGTAGGCCTCGATCACCTTGGGATTCTTCTGCACCTCGGCGGGCGTGCCGTCGGCGATCTGCTTGCCGTAGTCCAGCACCGTCACGCGGTCGCACAGGCCCATCATCAGCTTCACGTCGTGCTCGATGATGAGGATGGTGCGGCCGTCCTTGCGGATGCGGTCGATCAGCTCGCGCAGCACGACTTTTTCCGTGGCGTTCATGCCGGCGGCCGGCTCGTCCAGGGCGATGAGCTTGGGGTCCGTCGCCAGGGCGCGGGCGATCTCCAGGCGGCGCTGGTCGCCGTAGGACAGCGTGCGCGCCTTGAACTCGGCGTAGCGGCCGATGCCCACGTAGTCCATCAGCTCCTGGGCGCGGGCGCGGATCCTGGCTTCCTCGTCCTTGAAACTCTTGGTGCGGAACACCGCGCCCACGAGGCCGGAGCCCGTGCGCACGTGGCGGCCCACCATCACGTTTTCCAGCGCCGTCATCTCGGGAAAGAGGCGGATGTTCTGGAAGGTGCGGGCAATGCCGGCCTTGGCCACCTCGTGCACCGCCGCCGGCTTGTAGGGCGCGCCGCCCAGCTCGAACGTGCCGGTGTCGGGCGTGTACAAACCGGTGATGACGTTGAAGAAGGTGGTCTTGCCGGCGCCGTTGGGGCCGATCAGCCCATAGACCTGGCCGGCGCGGATGTCGATACCCACATCGGAGAGCGCCTGCAGGCCGCCGAAGCGCTTGCTCACGCCGCTGACTTTCAACACGGAGTTGCTCATGCCGTGCGCTCCTTGG
>NZ_BCTC01000265.1 GCF_001571085.1 Azohydromonas lata NBRC 102462 | reverse complement strand
CCTGCGCGGGAATGACGAGGCAGTGGGTGCGACGCCCTGGCTGGCGACAGGCGTCAGGCCGCCACAAATTTCCGCGCTGCCGAATGCCGAAGCCAGGGGTGTTAGACGGTCTAACACCCCGCTGCTGCACTTCCTCAAAGCCCCCTGCGCGGCGCCGACAGTCCAGGGTGTTAGACCGTCTAACACCCCCCGCCCATGAAAAAAGCGGCCCACCAGGAGCCGCTTCGAATTCATCCGGGATCTGGCGTCACCCGGCGCCAACGGCGCGGGGGGTGTTAGACGGTCTAACACCCCGCTGCCGCTTCACCCCTCAGCCGTCGGCCAGCATCTTTTGCAGCGCCTCTTCCAGCTCCAGCCAGCGCTGTGGCGGCAGCACGGCGGCGTCGACTTCGATGTAGGTGCGCTCGCCGTCGCAGCGGATGGCGGCGCGGCGGCGCTGGCCCAGGTCCATCACGCGGTCGTCGGCGTAAGGGACGTGGGCCGCCGGCGGCGCCGCCGCGGGGGTGTTAGACGGTCTAACACCCTCCGGCCCCGCCGCGGCCACCAGGCGCTTGAACACCTTGGCCGCGGGCAGCGTGTCGCCGCTGACGCTCACGGCCTCGGCCAGCACGGCGTCGCGGTTGCGGTCCAGCGCGTCCTTGAGCTTCTTGGTCCAGCGGAACTGGATGTCGTTGGGCGAGGCGAAGGCGTCCAGCACCTGCTGCGGCAGCTGCGACACGTGCATCGCGTTGGACACGTCCCCGGGCCCGCGGCCAATGAAGCCGGCGAGCTGGCGCAGCGAGGGGAACATGCCCTCGTCCAGCGCGCGGCGGTACATGTGCCCCTGCTCGTAGGCCGACAGCCCGCGCTGCAGCCGGTTCTCGCGCTCCATGTAGCCGAAGAGCTCGCGGTCATCCAGCGCCTTGACCACGGCCGACACCGGCACGCCCAGCTCCAGGCAGGCGCGGTGGCGGCGGTGGCCGAAGACCACCTCGTACTTGTGCGCCGCGCCCTCGCCCGCCCTGGCTTCCAGCGGCCGCACCATGATGGGCTGCACGTTGCCGCCGGCGTCCAGGATCTCGGTCTTGAACGCCTCGAAGTCCGGGCCGCGGAAGGAGTCGGCATGGCGGTTGGCCCAGCGGCTGGGGGCGATCTCGCGCGCGTCCAGCAGCAGCGCGCCGCGCTCGCCGGCCAGGCGCTGCACCTCCTGCTCCAGCTCGCTCACCCGGGCGCGCAGCGTGGCGTTGTCCAGGATCTCCATGGTCGTGAGCCCCGGCCCCGTCTTGGGCCGCACCCCGCTGGCCGGCGCCAGCGGCGGGACGATAGGCGGCCGCTCCGAGGCCACCAGCGCCGGCGCGGCCGGCGCGGCTGCATAGCCCGCCGCCGCATCGGCCGCCGGCTCGGCCGCAGGCGTGCCCGCGGCCGGCCGCGCCGAGC
>NZ_BCTC01000264.1 GCF_001571085.1 Azohydromonas lata NBRC 102462 | reverse complement strand
GTTGATGCCGGCTCAATAGCGCCCCGCCGCGGGGACAGGCTCAGCGCCCAAGTGATCAAGGATGCGCACGCCTTACCGGTGCCATTGCAACCATGCTAGGTCGTACGGGAAGCAGGCACTGCGACGGACATGGCCGTGCAAACGGCATCGCCGCTGGACGAACAGCGGCTCAGGACGGAACCGGGCATTCGCCCCATAGGCTGGCGCTGCGAATACCGGGGCTACCGCCATGACCGCCCCCCGGCGAAAACATCTGCCGGTGTTTAGGGCAACGCTGAACAAGTTGCCAAGCTCAAGGAGCCGACCGGTCCGACGCCCTGGCATACCGCATTGCGGGATGGATGCAGCTCAGACGCGTGATTTCGATGCGAACTGCCGCCCAATCGCTGTTAGCGCCACCACCAGAATGAGCCACCATGCCGACTGGGTACTTCGCCACCACGGAGTGCGAAATTGCTTGTGCGGACAACGACTTTCAATCCAGCGTCTGGCTCAGCATTTTGTCGGCAAGTTGATGGAATACGGCTCAATTCTGTCCCGGCACCAACACTATGCGAACTGCGAGTTCCTACAACCGTTCGGGCTGCAAGAGAGGACGGTCCGGCTCACGCGTCCAGTGTTCAGCGGCGGGCTTCTATTGAGCCGGCATCAACGAACTTGAATGTATGCAGCCCGTCTTCCCTCGTGGAACAAGCATCGTTGAGTGCCGGCAGCGTCAAGTTCGTTAGTGCCGTCTCAATAACATCAACCCAGAGACGCTTCGGGCTGCGTGAGCCGGTCCGAAACCTCGCTTTGAAAGATACAAGGCGCTCTACCTGAAGCGGAACAGGGCCGTGTGCTCGATGCCGTCGGCCAAGCGCAGGATCAGCCGTCGGCATTGGCCTGACCAGGAGGGGTCGGTCTTCCAAACATAGGTGTAGATGCCCGTCCCGGCGTCATAGCGCAAGCTGCTGCTGTTGGCCGGCACGGTGTGCTCGATCTCGTCTGCGTTGGCGCCAGCACGGCATGGCACCCAGCGCGAGACGGGGAAGCCGCTGCTGAAGAAGTCCAGCCCCTGGTCAGCGCCCAGACGGAAGCTCACCGGCACGCCCGTGCCCGCGGGGACGGTATTGACCACCGGCAGCGCGTTCACCGGATCAAGGAAGCCGCCGAAGCGATAGCTGCTCTTGAGTGCCAGCGTGTGTCCGCGTCCGGCTTCGATGGCCATGAGGCCTTGCCACGAGGTGGATGGCAACGCTCCGGCCCAGCCCCAGACTGCCACCGTGCCGTCGCGTTTGAGGGCCACCGTGTGGTCCCACCCGGCGGAGATCGTTCGAACGCCGCTCAAGCCCGCGGGGACGTTGATTTGGCCCAGGTCGTTATAGCCCCAGGCGAGCACGGTGCCGTCGCGCTTGAGCGCCACCGTGTGGCCGAACCCGGCAAAAATGGCAC
>NZ_BCTC01000263.1 GCF_001571085.1 Azohydromonas lata NBRC 102462 | reverse complement strand
CGCCCATGGCGCCCTGGCCGCCGGAGCCCGCCAGGGGCTGCTGCACGCGCACCCAGCAGCTGGAGAGGCTGCTGCCCTCGGCCGCGTCCTCGCCGTCCTGGAACTCGTAGCGGATGCGCACCCGGCCCAGCCGGTCGGTGTGCACCTCGTCCGCGCCGCGCGGCGCGGTGCTGCCGTCGGGGCCCACCACGGTGGCGAGCAGGAAGCCGGGGTCGGGTTTGCTGAACGTGCGCAGACCGTCCGCGTCCGGGCGCAGCGGGCGCCAGGGCGTGTCGGCGTGGATCGCCTCGAAGGCATTGGCGTAGCCGCGCTCCCGGGCGCACGCCAGCAGGTCCGGTGGGATCGCGTGCACGGGCAGCACCGGCTCCTGGCCCAGCCGGCTCAGCAGCGCGCGGCTGAGTTGCGCGGGCAGGTTGTTCACGCCCACGTGCAGCACGCGCGTGAGCAGCAGGCAGGCCTCGCGCAGCGGCTCGCCGCTGTCCAGGTCGTGCAGCGGCGCGTCCAGCCGGAATGTGGTGCCGGCGCTGAAACTGCGCACCACGCCCTGGCCGAGCCACCCGGTGCGCCGGGCGTCCATCGCCTCGTGCACCAGGCGCAGCGTGCGCTCGGCCTGGGCGTGGGTGGCGAAGGCCGCGGCGCCGGGGCCGTCGTAACTCTCCAGCGAGGGTGCCTGGGGCCCGCCGCGGTGTGCCGGCGGCGGCATGTGCAGGCCCACGCCGTGGCCGGACGCCTCGCACCAGCCCAGGGTGGAGAGCGTGTCCACCGCGGCGCGGGCGTGGCCGTCCAGGCGCTGCAGGGTGTCGGCGCCGTCCTGCGCGGCGGCGTGCTGGAAGGCGATGGGGGCGCGCTCGGAGGACGGGTCTTGCGGACTGGAAAACCGGCTGTCGGCAAAGAACACCAGCTCCATGCCGGCGGTGCCGTGCTGCAGCCGGTAACCGATGCCGTCCTCGGCCAGCAGCCGCGACATGAAGTCCAGGTCCGTCTCGCGGTACTGCACGGTGTAGGGCCGCACGCCTTGCGCGTGGGCGCCTTGCAGGTGCTCGTGCACGCACGGGCTCCAGCGCCAGCGCGCCCAGGTGGCGTAGCGCGCGAGCAGGCTGTCCACGATCTCCACGCAGCGCCGCTCCTGCCAGGCCTGGCTGCGCGCGCCCATGCACAGGAACCACGGCCAGGGGCGGACGATCAGGCGGTAGCGGGCCAGGGCGCCGTCGCAGTCCTCGGCAATGGCCATGTCCACCAGCCCGCCGCGGCGGTGCTCGCGGCCGTCGGCCAGCAGCGTCACCAGCGTGACGGGCCGCCCCAGCAGGGCGTCCAGGTCCAGGCGCGGATCGTCGGCAAGGCAGCAGATCTCCAGGCGGCCGGGCTCGTCCAGCGCCTCCTCGGCCACCCAGGCTTCGACGCGCAGCGTGGCCAGCGCCTCGTCCTCAGCCTCCAGGCGGTAGAGGCGGCGCTCCTGGTCCATCAGCG
>NZ_BCTC01000262.1 GCF_001571085.1 Azohydromonas lata NBRC 102462 | reverse complement strand
CCCGGATCTTTCACCAAGGCACTGAGGTGCTGCCGTTGGCGAGGTTGGGGGCCAGGCTGGGCCAGTGATGAGGTGGCCCAGCCGTGGCGCTGGAGCTTTTTGCAGGCAGCGGACGTACCACCCCCTTTCCCCCGTTGTTCATCAGCGTGCCGGGGACAGCACTCGGCTGGGGTCAGGGGCTGGCCAGGGCTCGCGCTGCGGCTTCGAAGACGTGCTGCAGCGGGTGGTGTGAGGCCAGGAACAGCCGCACGCGACGCGTGTTGCGCACGATGGCCGCGCCGATCTTGAGCAGCCGGATGCGGATGGTGGCGCTACAGGCCTGGGCCAACTCCGTGCCCTGCAGCCCCAAGCAGCGCAGCTTGATCATGAGCGTGTAGGCCAGGGCTGCGAGCAGCAGCCGCAACTGATTGGCGTGGTACTTGTGGCAACTCGCGCGACGGCCGAATAGGTCAAGTTGCGCTTCCTTGATGCGGTTCTCGGCCTCGCCGCGGGCGCAGTACAGCCGCTCGTAGAGCACTTCAGCGTGGCCGGTGAGGCTGGTGACGATGAAGCGCGGGTTGGCTCCGCGCGCATCGTGTTCCAGCCGCGCGACGACACGGCGCTCGCGGCCCCAGGTCTTGGCGCCATAGCTGAACTCGCCGATGAGGCGCTGCTTGGTGGCGCTGTCCTTGTAGGCGTCGGCCAGGTACAACTCGGCCAGTGCCACGCGCTGCAGCAGCGCCGAGTTCTTCTGCAGCCCAATGACGTAATCCACGCCCCAGCGCTCGAAGCGCCGCAGTGCCTGCGGGCGGCAAAAGCCCGAGTCCGCGCGCACGATCACGCGCACGCCGGGCCAGGTCTGGCGCAGCCGCTGCACCAGCAGCTTCACCAGCGCGCTGAGCACGCTGGCCGGATCCCGGCTGCTCGGGCGCAGCACGCACGCCAGCAGGTCTTGCCCACAGAACACGTACAGCGGCAAGTAGCAGTAGTTGTCGTAGTAACTATGGAAGTGCGCTCGTTCCTGCTCACCATGCAGCGGCACATGGGTGGCGTCGATGTCGAGCACCAACTCCTTCGGCACGCGTGCGTGGCCGGCGATGAACTGCTCCACAAGCACGCCGTTGAGCGCGGCAGCATGGGCTGGCGTGGCCGCCGTCTCCAGCCGGCTGAGCGTCGGGCCCGATGCCAGATCGTCCACACGCCCTACAGCGGTCTGCAGCGCCAAGTCGCGCCGCAGCACGTTGTGGTCGCTCACGTCCTCCCAGCCGCAGCACAGTGCGTACACGCGCTGCGCGAGCATGTCGCGCACGCTGTGCGTGACGCTGGCTTGGCGGCGCCCGTCTTCGAATACGCGCGCTGCCGCGCGCGTGAGCCCAATGCGTTCATCGACCTGGCGCAACAGCACCACGCCGCCATCGCTGGCAAGGTCTCCTCCATCGAACGCCGCCTCAATCACGCGGCGGCCCACCTTCCCGAGCGCTATGCGCCCG
>NZ_BCTC01000261.1 GCF_001571085.1 Azohydromonas lata NBRC 102462 | reverse complement strand
CCACCCCTTTCAAGGTGCTCGCATACCGGGCCGCTGACACTTGCGGTGAGCCGCAAGGTCAAGCGGAGGTGTGCGATGACGGTAGTGGATGCTGTCGTGGAGCGCTTTGCGCACCACAGTCCCGTAACGCTCATGGCGCGGCTGGCGCTGCAGCACACGCTCGATGCGGCCTGGATCGATGAGGTGTTCGCCCAGCACGCGGAGCACCAGTACGTGCGCGAGTTGCTGTTTTCGACCACGGTAGAGCTCATGAGCTTGGTGGCCGTGGGGCTGCGGCCGTCGCTGCACGCGGCGGCACAGGCCGCCGGCGCGGCGCTGCCGGTGTCGATCACGGCGCTGTACGACAAGGTCAATGGCACCGAGCCGGCGCTGGTGCGCGCGCTCGTGGCCGGCAGCGCCCAGCGCCTGGCGCCCGTGATGGCACAGCTGCAGCACGGCAAGCCGGCACTGGCCCCGGGCTGGCGCGTGCGCATCCTCGATGGCAGCCACTTGGCGGGCAGCGAGCGGCGCATCAAGCCGCTGCGCGGCTACCGCGGCGCGGCACTGCCGGGGCAGTCGCTGGTGGTGTTCGACCCCGACAGCGCTTTGGTGGTGGATGTGGTGCCGGCAGAGGACGCCCATGTGCAGGAGCGGCTGCTTGTGGCGCCGCTGCTGCAGCAGGCCCAGCGCGGCGAGCTGTGGCTGGCCGACTGCAACTTCAGCACTCGCGCCATCCTGGGCGGCTGGGCCGCACAAGGGGCCAGCTTCATCGTGCGCGAGCACGGCATCAACGCACACCCCACGCCGTGCGGCCCGCTGCGCCCATGCGGGCGCATCGATACGGGCACGGTCGCGGAGCAGCCGGTGCAACTGCCCCCGCCCGAGGGCCAACACGGCGAGCCCCGGGCGCTGCGGCGCATCGAGCTGGCGCTGGACGTGCCCACCGAGGACGGCGACACGGTGGTGCGGCTGCTGACCAACCTCGATGCCCGAGACATGGACGCCGGCACGATCGCACGGCTGTACCGCCGGCGCTGGTCCATCGAGTCGATGTTCCAGCGCCTGGAGGCCGTGCTGCACAGCGAAGTCGCCAGCCTGGGACAGCCCCGTGCGGCGCTGCTGGCCTTTGGCGTGGCGGTGCTGGCGTACAACGTGCTCGCGGTGCTGCAGGCGGCTGTGCATGCGCGCCATGCGAGCGAACTGGTCGATGTGCAGGATGTCTCGCTGTACTACCTGGCCAGTGAGGTCCGGGCGCACTACGCGGGCATGCTCGTGGCCGTGCAGCCGCAGGCGTGGGATGCCTACGACCGGCTCGATGCTGCGGCGCTGGCGCAGGCGCTGCTGGACATCGCGGCGCATGTCCAGCCCGCGCAACTGCGCCGCCATCGCCGCGGGGCCAAGCCCGTGGCAAAGAAGCACTACGTCAGCCATCGCGAGGCCTCGCGCCATGTCGCCACGGCCCGTGTTCTGGCCCGCGGTCGCATTGACTGATCAACGGACCTTGAAAGGGGTGGG
>NZ_BCTC01000260.1 GCF_001571085.1 Azohydromonas lata NBRC 102462 | reverse complement strand
CGCGCTGGAGGCCGCCCCGCGCACCACGCGCGCGCAGAGCATGGACGTGCTCTCCAGCCAGGCCAACATCGCCGGCTACAAGGCCGTGATCATCGCGGCCGACCGGTATCAGAAGTTCTTTCCCATGCTCATGACCGCCGCGGGCACCGTGAAGGCCGCGCGCGTGGTGATCCTGGGCGTGGGCGTGGCCGGGCTGCAGGCCATTGCCACGGCCAAGCGGCTGGGCGCGGTGATCGAGGCCTCGGACGTGCGCCCCTCGGTGAAGGAGCAGGTGGAGTCGCTGGGTGCGAAGTTCATCGACGTGCCTTACGAGACGGCCGAGGAGAAGGAAGCCGCGGAAGGAGTGGGCGGCTACGCGCGCCCGATGCCCGAGAGCTGGCTCACGCGCCAGCGCTTGGAAGTGGCCAAGCGCGTGGCGCAGGCCGACGTGGTGATCTCCACGGCGCTGATCCCGGGCCGTCCGGCGCCCAAGCTGGTGAGCGCGGAGATGGTGCAGTCCATGAAGCCGGGCTCGGTGATCGTGGACTTGGCTGCAGCCAATGGCGGCAACTGCGCGCTCACACAGCCCGGGCAGACGGTGGTGCGGCACGGCGTGACGATCGTGGGCGAGACCAACCTGCCCACGCTCGTGGCGGCAGACGCCTCTGCACTCTACGCGCGCAACGTGCTCGACTTCCTGAAGCTGGTGTTGCCCAAGGACGCCGCGGCCGTGAACGTGCCGCTGGACGACGACATCGTGGCGGCATGCCTGATGAGCCGCAATGGACAGATGACCAGGAGATCTACATGAACCGCCTGATGCTGCGTGCCAAGCTGCACCGCGCCACCGTCACTGAAGCTGATCTGCACTACGAGGGCAGTTGCGCGATTGACGCGACCCTGCTCGAGGCAGCCGACATGCGTGAGTTCGAGAAGATCGAGATCTACAACGTCAACAACGGCGAGCGCTTTTCCACGTACATCATTCCGGCTCCGCCGGACTCGGGCATCGTATCCCTCAACGGCGCTGCTGCCCGCAAGGCGCATGTCGGTGACCTGCTCATCATCTGCACGTACGCACCCATGAGCGAGGAGGCTGCCCGTGCCTACAAGCCGCGCTTGGTGCTGCTGGGCGAGGGTAATCGCATCCAGCAAATCAAGGCGGTCTGAGTACGCGCCTCTTCCTACCGCAAAGGGAACTGCCATGGATGCCGTCACACCGACCATCGTCAACCTGATCGTCTTCGTGCTGGCGATCTACGTGGGCTACCACGTGGTGTGGACGGTGACGCCCGCGCTGCACACGCCGCTGATGGCCGTCACGAACGCCATCTCCGCCATCGTCATCGTGGGCGCGATGCTGGCCGCGGCACTGACCGAGACCGGCCTGGGCAAGACCATGGGCGTGCTGGCCGTGGCGCTGGCGGCGGTGAACGTCTTCGGCGGCTTCCTGGTGACGCGGCGCATGCTGGAGATGTTCAGGAAGAAGGAGAAGAAGGCCCCGGCCGCTGAAGCACCCAAGCAACTGCCCCAGGAGGCCACGCGATGAGCATGAACCTCGTGACGCTGCTGTACCTGGTGGCCAGCGTCTGCTTCATCCAGGCCTTGAAGGGCCTGTCCCACCCCACCACGTCGA
>NZ_BCTC01000259.1 GCF_001571085.1 Azohydromonas lata NBRC 102462 | reverse complement strand
CGGGGCGGGGTTGATATTGGAAGCCGGCAATGTGGAATTCGTGGCGCCGGGGACGTTGACGATGCGGGCGGGGATGAGGAGTTTTGTGGGGGCCGCCCACTTCAACTACCAGATGCCGCTGATGCCACGCGGCACGCTGACATTTTCAACCATGAGAAGGATTTCTCTTTGATATGTTGATCAGCCCACCTTTTTTGCCACCGCGCGGCGATTTGACTGAGGAGCAGTGGCTGAATGTTGCGATGGCGTGCGGAGGTCCTGGCGCTGGCGCCTATCCTGTAAGCGCAAATTTTGACTGGCATGGAGGGGTGCATTTGACCGCGCCGCTAAATGGCACAACCCCTGAACCCGTTCGGGCGATTGCAGATGGAACTGTGGTGTTTGTGCGTGAACCGACAAAAACAAATGATTCGCAGCACCCGCTTTGCTACGGCGGCGGATATACCAGCGATGGGACAATTATAATAAGGCACGAAACAGAAATTGGCATTAACAACCATGGACAAACGACTTCAGTTCAGTTTTACTCCATATATCATCACCTCTACAGCATCAGAACCACGGCAAGGCAGAATCAGCCAATCTGGCGAAAAGATGAACTTGGCCAAGCTGGATATATTTACGGACAGGCCAATCTAATTCATTTTGAAATTCGATGTGACGAAGAGAACCTAAGAAAGCTCATAGGCCGGATTTCAGGAAGTTTGCCAGTCGACCGCGATGGGCGTCTGGACGCAGTTTTTGGCGAAATATATTTTTACCTACCCATCGACACCCCAATTTATAGCCAACGCCCTTTACTCAACAGCGCAGTGGCTCAAAAGCCGGCTCCGGCTGGCACGCCCTTGCCTGCAACTCCTATCGCATTGCAGCCTTTAACACGAACCACCGACCCCATGGTAATTGGCATGCGATACGCTGGCGGCATTGGTGAATCAGGTCGACGCGGGGATGTCCATGTCACGAGCTACACGCCTCAGGGTATAGTTGTTGGATCGCCGATTATCGAATCAGGAGCGGAATACAAAATTCATGAAAGTTGCGCAACCATCAGCAAAAGCTACAAAACTGCGACTCAACCAGCACCGAGCGCAATTATGGAGATCCTGCGTTTTGGACGCATTATTGGCCCAGATACCTTACTCCCCGCAGACCTACCCCACTGGCGAGAAATACCTTATACAAACGGAAAGGGGTGGGTTAATCTCAATGCTGCCAACGTACGCAAATTCAGCGACGCCGACTTTCCACAATGGAAAAAATGGAGACTGATTACAGACAACGTCAATAATGATGCCCACTGCGATTCACAGACACTCAAATCGTTAATTGATCTGGACGGCGACGGCGAAATAAACCCTATAGAAGGATTGGCCGCCTTAAGAGAGGATCACATTGCACACCAGATGCACAAGACAATATGCAAAATTCCATGCGAATGGAATGCAGAAAATCAAAACAAAAGATGGAAATGGCTAATAGAAACCAGCGCCAGAAACACCTCCCCCATGGAAAAAGCTGACTATGACAAATTTATTGAACATGTCACAGCACTATCCATCGCTCATCGGGATCTCTTTTCAAAAGAATGGGCATTCAATCCGAAAGCTTTCATTGAAGTTTTCAGAAAATGCAACTGGC
>NZ_BCTC01000258.1 GCF_001571085.1 Azohydromonas lata NBRC 102462 | reverse complement strand
TGAGAAGCTGTGAACGATTGGCCTTTGCGGGACCTGCTGGACGGCGCTGATGTGAGCAGCCGCGATGGCATGCGGACGGGCCGCAGGCGCCCGCGGTCCGTTCACCCAGGCCGCTATACCAGGCACAGGGAGCTGCCGGCGCTGTGGCAGGCGCTGCAGCTCGCACGCCGCAGCCCGGGCGCGGCTTCAGCTCGCTGCGAAGGCGATGCCCAAGGAGCGCATGCGCATGAGGTTGTGCGCCAGCGCGTGCCACAGCAGCACGGCCTGCGCCTTGAGCAGCCCGCGCACGTTGAACTGCTGCAAGCCCCGGCGGCGCAGCTGAGCGTTGGCGCACTCCACCGTGGCGCCGCGCTGGCGGTACAGCGCCTTGCCGTCATCGCTGCCCATGAGGCCGCGCCATTGCGCCAGCGCGGCGCTGTCGCTGTCCTTGGGCGCGAAGGGGTCGATAGCTGGATTGCGGCTGCTGGGCGGGGGCACCACGGCCTGGGTGCCCTGGGCATGCAGCGCTTGGGTGGCCTGCAGCTTCGTAAAGCCACCATCGGCCAACCAGTGCTCGGGCACATGGCCGTAGCGTTGCACCAACTGCTGGTGCATGGGCACCATCTGGCCCATGTCGCTGCCGCTGTTGGTCACACCGACTGCAGCGATGAGCTGCGTGGGCGCGTCCACGACGAATTGCGCGTTGAACGCGGGACGGAACCCGCCGTCGGCCATCTTCATCACGCGCGCCTCGGGATCGGTGGTGCTCACACGCGGCTCGGGTTCGGGCTTGGGCGCTGGCGCAGTGGCGTTGGCACCGGGCGGCGGCGGGCCGTCGTGGTCGCGGCCCTTGGCCTTCTTGTCCTTCTTGTCCTTCTTGGGCGGGCGCAGCCGCTCGATCTTGTCGATGGTGGCCAGCGCCTGCGCCAGGCGCTGTTCGCGCTCACGCGCTGCACGCTCCTGGGCCGCTTGCTTGCGCCGCGAGCTCGCGCCGGCGTCCTCATGCAACTCGGCCTTGAGCGCTTGCAACTGCGCCTGGGCCAGCTCATGCAGCCGCTGCAGTCGCTCCTTGCGTCGCATGCTCGCGGCCTTGGCTGCGGCGCGCACGCGCATGCCGTCGTGCGCCACGACGTTGAGTGTCACGAGCTTGCGCTCCATCAGCGCAGCCATGCTGCGCGTGAGCTGCGCATCGAGCCAAGCCGTGTGCTGCGTGCGCATGTCCGACAGGCTGTGGTGGTTCATACCCACACCGCCGCAGATCCAGCGGTACGCGTCGTCGCGTTCGCACAGCCGCGCCACCTCGCGCGCCGAGCCCACGCCGTCGATGTGGGCCCACAGCCACAGCGCCACCAAGATCGCCGGGTCCGTGGCCGGCGCCCCGGCGCCGCCGCGCACCGACTTGATGGCCGCGTACAGCGGCGCCAGGTCCAGCGCCTGCACGAAGGCCCAGACGCTGCGCGCGGGATGCTCTGGCGCCAGCAGCGCGTCCAGCTCATACGGGCGCAACTCCACCTGATCGCGCTGCGCGCGCAGCAGCCGCGGCTCGCCAGCGCCCGCCGCCTTGGGCTGGGCCGTCACGGCCTGCCCTGTGGGCAGCTCCCCTTCACCGAACAGGCTCGACTGGCCCTGTTCACCCCCTGCTGCGGACGACGCATCACTCATGCGCCCATTGTCCAAGCGGCAGGGGGATTCATTCACACCTTCTGA
>NZ_BCTC01000257.1 GCF_001571085.1 Azohydromonas lata NBRC 102462 | reverse complement strand
TAGTTGCTTTGGCCGTTGATGACGAAGCCGCCGCTGCCCGCGGCCACCGCCGCCAGGCTCACGGCCGACGCGTCGTTGCGGCCGAACACCACGTAGCTGTGGCCCACGTTGGTGCCGTACGTGGGCGCGCCGACGATGAGGTCCATCAGCCCGTCGCCGTTGACGTCGCCCGCCCCGCTGACGCTGTAGCCGCTTTGGCTGTTGGCGGCCTGGCCGTTGATGACGAAGCCGCCCCCGCTGCCCGCGGCCAGCGCGGACAGGTCCACCGTCCCGGCGCCGGTGCGACCAAACAGCACGAAGCTGCGGCCGGCATTGGTGCCTGCGGCCGCGTCGTTGGGGACGCCCACGATCAGGTCGGCCAACCCGTCGCCGTTGACGTCGCCCGCGCCGCTGACGCTGTAGCCGCTGCCGCCCTGGCTGCCGGTGACGTTGGTGATGGCGAAGCCGCTGGTGCTCTTGGCCACCTGGACGGCCAGGATGGCCGACGTGCTGTTCACGCCGTCGCTGACGCGGTAGCTCAGCCGCAGCTGCCCGCTGTAGCCGGCCACAGGCGTGATGGTCCAGTTGCCGTCGGCATTGCGCACCACCGTGCCATGGTCGGCCGCCAGCGACGTGACGGACAGCGCCTCGCTTTCCGCGTCGGTATAGCCCTGCAGCAGCTGCGCCTGCGTCACCGTGAAGGAGACGTTGACGGTGGCCTCGGCCAGCACGGTGGCCGGGCCGCTGAGCGCGGGCGCCGCATTGGCCACGGTCACCGCCACCACGCGCGTGGCCGCCGTGCTGGCGTGGCCGTCGCTGACGGCGTAACTCAGCGTGAGCGCTCCCGTGTAGCCAGCGGCGGCCGTGACGCTCCAGCTGCCGTCGGGGTTCTGCGCCACCGTGCCGTGGTCCACCGCCAGCGCCGTCACAGACAGCAGGTCGCCGTTGGCGTCCGTGTAGCCCTGCAGCAGCTGCGCCTGCGTCACCGTGAAGGACACGCCCGCGCTGGCCGCGGCCAGCACGGCCGGCACGCCGCCCAGCACTGGCGCCACGTTGGCCGCGGCCACCGCCACCACGCGCGTGGCCGCCGTGACGGCCACGCCGTCGCTCACGCCGTAGCTCAGCGTCAGCGCCCCCGTGTAGCCGGCCGCGGCCGTGACGGTCCAGCTGCCGTCGGCGTTGTGGAGCACCGTGCCGTGGTCCGCCGCCAGCGCCGTGACGGACAGCAGGTTGCCGTCCGCGTCGGTGAAGCCCTGCAGCAGCTGCGCCTGCGTCACCGTGAAGGACAGGCCCGCGCGGGCCTGGGCCAGCACCGCCGGCGCGCCGCTGAGCACCGGCGCCACGTTGGCCGTGGCCACCGCCATCACCAGCGTGGCCGGCGTGACGGCCGCACCGTCGCCCACGCCGTAGCTCAGCGTCAGCGCCCCCGTGTAGCCGGCCGCGGCCGTGACGGTCCAGCTGCCGTCGGCGTTGCGCACCGCCGTGCCGTGGTCCGCGGCCAGCGCGGTGACCGACAGCAGGTCGCCGTTGGCGTCCGTGAAGCCCTGCAGCAACTGCGCCTGCGTCAGCGTGAAGGAGATGCCCGCGCGGGCCGCGGCCAGCACGGCCGGCGCGCCGCCCAGTGCGGGCGCCACGTTGGCTGCGGCCACCGCCACCACCCGCGTGGCCGGCGTGACGGCTGCGCCGTCGCTGACGCCATAGCTCAGCGTCAGCGTCCCCGT
>NZ_BCTC01000256.1 GCF_001571085.1 Azohydromonas lata NBRC 102462 | reverse complement strand
TGTCACTTTCCGCCGTATAGGCGCCACGGCGTTTTCGGCGTCATGGAGCCACGCGGTTTCCGCCGTAATGGAGCCACTTCGTTTTCGGCATATAGGAGCCCCCAGGGCTGATGGACACCTCGATCTGAGCCCGGCCGCGTCGGTGCTGAAGTGCATGCCACACCAGGCATGCACGGAGGCAGCGATGGGCCGAAGGAGAATCGAGATGTTCCAGTACCGATCCGTGCTGGCGCAGATCCGGCGGGGCGCGTCCGACCGGGAACTTGCACGCAGCCACGCCATGGGCCGGCGCAAGCTCGGCGAGTTCCGGGCGCTGGCCGTCGTGCAGGGCTGGCTCGACGCCGAGGCGCCGCTGCCCGAGGAAGAGCAGATCGCCGCGGCGCTGGCGGCGCCCAAGCAGGCCGCCAGCACCGTCTCCAGCCTGGAGTCGCATCGCCAGCGCATCCAGGAGTGGCTGGAGCAGTCGGTGCCCGGCACCGCCATCCTGGCCGCGCTCAAGCGCAACCACGGCTACCAGGGCAGCTACTCCTCGCTGTACCGGATGATCGTCTCCATCCGCGGCGAGACGCCGCCGGCGGCCACCGTGCCGCTGGCGTTCGCGCCGGGCGAGGCGGCGCAGGTGGACTTCGGCGCCGGGCCGAAGCTGCTGCACCCCGACGACACTGTGCGGCGCACCTGGGCGTTCGTGATGACGCTGTGCTTCAGCCGCCACCAGTACGTCGAGTTCGTCTGGGACCAGACGGTGGCGACCTGGCTGGGCTGCCACCGCCGCGCCTTCGAGTGGTTCACCGCGGTGCCCAGGCGGCTGGTCATCGACAACGCCAAGTGCGCCATCAGCAAGGCCTGCATCCACGACCCGGTGGTGCAGCGCGCCTACGCCGAGTGCGCCGAAGGCTGGGGCTTCCGGATCGACCCATGCCCCCCAGGCGACCCGCCCAAGAAGGCGTAGGCTTCATGATGCACCTTGTTCAGTTTGTTGAACAGGAATGAGATGCACGGGGCACGAGCGGTACTGACCGCCCACGTCGTGCACGACTTGGATGTCGCTCGGCAGCTCATAGAGACGCTGGCGCTTGCTGCCGTAGACGTGGCACTTGAGCTGCCCCTGGCGAGCCAGCGTATTGACCATGTCGACGGTTACCCCTAACTGCTTGGCGACATCAGCGCTGGTCAGCAGTCCTCGCTCTCGCAGTCGGGCATAGCGGCCTTTGAGTCCGTAGGCATGGCAGACCGCGTTGATCTTCTTCTTCGTGAAGAGGTCGCCACGCCAGTTGCGATGTCCGAGCTCGTTGAGCTTGGCGGCGATCTCCTCGTAGCTGGATGTCTCCAGTAGGCCGTCGATGATCTGCACGACGTTCGCCTGGGTCTTGCGAATCTGCGCTATCGGCGGGGCTCTGAGTACCTGCAGGCTCTGTGTGCGGCCACCACGCCAGCGGATGCTCAAGTTGACCTGCTTGCCCGATACCAGCGTGACGTCCTCGATGAGCAGCCCCAGCATTCGCTTGCGCTCCACGGCGCTCGTGCGTGGATCCATCCAGAGGCGTGGGAAGTCCCGTGCCAGATCGACGATCCGCTGGCGCGAAGGCTCCTGCAGCAGAGCTTGGTCGGCTGCCTGCCGGCGTTCGTGTTCCTGCTGCAACGTGTCGAGTTGGCGCAGCCGTGCGTTCCAGTCGGCCTCCAGTGCGTCGGCCACCAGCCGGTTGTCCGGG
>NZ_BCTC01000255.1 GCF_001571085.1 Azohydromonas lata NBRC 102462 | reverse complement strand
CCGTCGATCACGCCGGTGATCTCGGCGATGCGCCGCGAGCCGGCGTGGATCTCGTCCATGGTGGCCACCACGCGGTGCACGACCTCGCCGCCGCGCTGGGCCACGTCGGCGGCGCCGGCGGCCAGGGTGTGGGCGCTGGCGGCCGAATCGGCGCTGGCATGCACGCCGCCGGCCAGCTCGTTCATGCTCGCGGCGCTGTCCTGCAGCCGCCCGGCGGTGAGCTCGGTGCGGTTGGCCAGGTCGGCATTGCCGCTGGCGATCTGCGCGCAGGCGCTGCCTATGCCGTCGCTGCCGCGGCGCACCTGCGCCACCATGCGGCCCAAGCCGCCGCGCATGGCTTCCATGGCCTGCAGCAGCCGGCCTATCTCGTCGGGGCGGCCGGCGGTCACCGGCTGCGCCAGGTCACCCGAGGCCATGGCCTGCAGCACGTGCAGCGCGCCCTTCATGCGGCGTTGCAGGTCGCGCGCCATGAGCTGCGCAAACCCCAGCACCAGCGCACCCAGCACCAGCGCCGTGGCCAGGCTGGCCATGGCAAAGCGCAGCGCGGCGGCGCGCACCTCGTCCACGTACACGCCCGACCCCAGCACCCAGCCCCAGGGCGCGAAGCCCGCGACGTAGGAGCGCTTGGGCACGGGGTCCTGCGCGCCGGGCTTGGGCCACAGGTAGTCCACGTAGCCCGCGCCTTCGCGCTGCACGGTCTCCACGAACGCCACGAACAGCCGCTTGCCGCTGGGGTCCTTGCTCTGCGAGAGGTCCTGGCCTTCGAGCTCGGGCTTGATGGGGTGGGCCACCATGCGCGCCGTCATGTCGTTGACCCAGACGTATTCCTTGCCGTCGTAGCGGATGGCGCGGATTTCCTCTATGGCGCGCTGCTGCGCCTGGTGGCGCGACAGGCTGCCCGCGGCCTCCTGCGACTGCCAGTGCTGCGCAATGGTCAGCGACTGCTGCACCACGGCGCGCGTGGCGCTCAGCCGCATCTCCAGCGCCGAAGCGTGGAAGGCGAAGCCCGTGTAGGCCGACAGGCCCAGCAAGGCCAGCGTCACGGCCAGCGCCATGAGGCGCAGCCGGGCTGCCAGGGAAAGCGTGGAAAGTGACATCAGGGGTTCTCGGAATCGTCGTTCATGCCCGGGGCGTTGTGTTGCGGAAGCAAGCACACGGGCGCGTTGGGCAAGAACGCGTCATCGTCATCCGCTCTTTTCAAAAACTTTCCCAGTCGCTCTCGCCGCTGGCGCCGGGCTTGGAGGCCCCGGGCAGCGACGCACGGCTGGCGCGCTCCAGCGCGGCCTGCGCCAGCACCGCGGGCGAGGGCTGCGCGGGCGCGGGGCGTTGCGCCGGCGCGCGCGGCGTCATGGAGGCGGCCGGCGCGCGCGGCGCGGCTGCGGGCTCCATGGCGTCGTGCATCCCCGTGCGAAAGCGCGACACGACCACGCTCAGGCGCTGCGCCTGTTCGCTCAAGCTTTGCGCCGCCGCGGCGCTTTGCTCCACCAGCGCGGCGTTTTGCTGCGTCATGCGGTCGAGCTCGACCACGGCGGTGTTGACCTGGCCGATGCCGCCGCTTTGCTCGGCGGCGGCGGCGCTGATCTCGCCGATGACGTCGGAGACGCGGCGCACGCCCTGGACGATCTCGTCCATGGTGCGGCCCGCGTCCTGTACCAGCGCGGAGCCGCTTTCGACCTGCTCCACGCTCTGCCCAATGAGGGTCTTGATCTCGCGCGCGGCCTCGGCCGAGCGTTGCGCCAGGCTGCGCACCTCGCC
>NZ_BCTC01000254.1 GCF_001571085.1 Azohydromonas lata NBRC 102462 | reverse complement strand
CCTCCTTCACGTTGTTGAACAGGAACGGGTAGTCGAAGACCGCCATCTCCTTGACGTTGCCCGCGAGCAGGCTGGCGTTCATCACGTTCATCTCGACCGTGCCGCCCTGCATGGCCGACACCACCTGCGCGTCCGGGCCCAGCGTGCCGCCGGGGAAGGGTTTGACGGTCAGCTTGCCGCCGCTCTTCTGGGCGACGAGCTCGGCGAACTTCTCCACGCCCATCACCTGCGGATGGCCCTTGTTGCTGGCCGCGGGGAACTTGATGGTGCGGGCCTGGATGTCGGCGGCCTGGGCCGGGACGGCGAGCAGCGAGGCGGCGGCGAGAGCGGCGGCCAGCAAATTGCGACGCATAGTCATGGTGTTGTCTCCTATAGGGAACGTGAAAGTTGCGGGCATTCAGGCCGCATGGATCAGCGTACGCACGCTGGAAAGATCGGCCCGCACGGCGCTCGCCACCTCGCTGAAGCCGAAGAAGTCAAGGTAGTCGGGCACCTGCTGCACCAGCATCTCGAAGCCCGGGTGGGCCTTGATGCCGCGCGCGGCACAGGCGCGCAGCAACGGCGTGCCTTGCGGCTTCATCAGGATGTCCACCACGGTGGCGTCAGCCTCCAGTCGGACTGGGTCGAAGGGCAGCGGATCGTCCGCGTGCAGTCCCAGCGGCGTGGCGTTGACGACGAGGTCAAATTCCGCCGGTTCGTTTCCAGTAGCGGCCACCCGGGTGCCCGAATCCTGCGCCATCAGCAGCCGCGCGAGCTGCGCCGCCCGGTCGCCGAGATCGTTGAGGGCCAGCAGTTCCAAGCCTTCATCGAGCAGTGCGGCGGCGATGGCGGCTCCAGCGCCGCCAGTACCCACGAGCAGCACTCGCCGGCCGCGCGGCTCGAAGCCGAAGTGGCGCAGCGCCTTGGTGAATCCGCGCCCGTCGAACAGCGCGCCTTCCAGGCCGCCGTCGGCGTTGCGGCGCACGGCATTGACGGCCTGCGCCAGCTCGGCATGGCGGTCCCAGCGCTGCAGCGGGGGCATCACCAACGGCTTGTGCGGGATCGTCAGCCACAGCCCGTCAATGTTCCCGGCCGACAGCACGGCACGGCAGAAGGCCGGCAGGTCAGCACGGGACACCTGCGCGGGCATCAACACCGCGTCAATGCCATAGCGCTCGAAGATCGGGTTGAACAGCTGCGGCGCTTGTACCTGCGACACCGGGTCGCCTAGCACCATGAACACGCGCGTCGTTCCCGAAATATTCATGGGCACAAAACCCTCAAACTACTTGCGCCACCCCGGCGCGATGGGGCGCACTGTAGGTATTTGAGAGCCCTTGTAGTGCAATCGAGCCATTCGTTTCCACCGATAATCGGACAAGCTTGTCCGATCTTTGGTTAAATTTCTCGTAATCCCTGATGCCTATTGAGCCGGCAGTAATGTTCTTGAAATCTTGACGCGTCATGATTCCGCTGTGATGAAGGCAACGGACATGAGATCACTGTCGCGCGAAGCGCGGCACGAGAGGCGCGCGCAGGTGATCCGGCTGCGCGAGGCTGAGCACACTTACGACGAGATCGCAGCGCTCACGGGGCTGAGCCGCACGGGTGTGTTCGATATCTGCAAGCGCCACGCGGCCAAGAGTGCGCAGGGACTGCACGACGCCGCGGGAGGCCGCAAGGTCGGCGAGCACCGCCGGCTCGACGCCAGCCAGGAAGGCGAGGTGCAGCGCCTGATTGCCGACAGGACGCCGGACCAGTTGAAGATGGTCTACGCGC
>NZ_BCTC01000253.1 GCF_001571085.1 Azohydromonas lata NBRC 102462 | reverse complement strand
AACCAGGAACGGGATGGATCCGGCGAGCGAGCGCTGTGAGCGAGAGGCCTTGTGCCTTGGGCAGGAAAGAAAAGCAGCGGCTCGCCGGATCAGGCGGCGAGCAGCCAGTTGGGGCGTTCGGGTGTTCCGGGCGGCGCCGACGAATCGGGCACCCCGACAGCGGGATGCTGGGGCGGCGCTGCCTGCGTGCAGACGAACACGGCCACGCCAGGCGGCAGCGGCGGGCCCCCCAGGTGGCAGACCGGGCAGTCGTTGTCGGCGAGCCCCAGGTCGGCCGGGGCCTTGGCGCCGTCGTCAGCCCGGGCCGACTTGTGCACGTGGACGTGGTGCCCGAAGTGCTGGGCCGTGGGCGCCGTCTCGTGGCCGCAGTACGCCGCGGCCGCGCCCCAGACGAACTGGAGCGGCAGCAGCATCAACAGCATGATGACGAGGCGGCGGCGCATCTGGTTGATTATAGAGACTACAGGGTTGATTGGGGCATGCGGCGTGCCTGCGACATCGGGCCGCCCTTGATCCGGTTAGTCATGGGACGAGCCCGGACCGTGCGCGGGTCTTCTCTTGGCGCCGTCATTGGAAAGCCTGTAGCAGGTGTAGAGTCAACGGGCATTGGCAATGCCCGCGAAGACCCAGACATGAAGATCGGTGAACTGGCCGAGACCACCGGCACGCAGTTGGAGACGATCCGCTACTACGAGCGCGAGGGGCTGCTGCCGCAGCCTGCGCGCACGCCCAGCAACTACCGGGTGTACGGACCCGGGCACGCCGAGCGGCTGGCGTTCATCCGCCAGTGCCGCAACCTCGACATGTCCCTGGACGAGATCCGGGTGCTGCTGCGCTTCAAGGACGCGCCGCAGGAAGACTGCAGTGCCGTCAATGCCCTGCTCGACGCCCACATCGGCCACGTCGACGAGCGCATCCGCGAGCTGCGCGGGCTGCAGAAGCATCTGCGGGAGCTGCGCCAGTGCTGCAACCAGGCCCAGCCGGCCGGCGACTGCGGCATTCTCAACAGCCTGGCGCACGCCGGCAGTCCCGCGCCCAAGCCGCAACCACGGTCGCACAGGGCCATGGCCGACGTGCACAAACGGGTGCGCGAATGACCTGCTTGGGGCACAAACCCGCCGGCCGTTGATCACGCCGGCGGCGAAGCCATCCGTTGCGGCCGCAATCAGCCGCAGCAGATCCGCCCACCTCAGCCGCCGGCCGTCACTTGAGCGCGAAGCGCACGTTGACGGCCTTCTTCCCCGGCAGCGTGACCGTGGCAACGGCCTTGGTGCCGGCGCCCACCTTGAAGCTGCCCTGGGCCTGGAGCTTGTTGTCCCCCGCGGGGGACAGCGTCGCCTCGGCCTTGTCGCTGCCGCTGAGCAGCGTGAGCTTGCCGCTGGCGCCTTGCGTGTTCGCGGGCTTGCCATGGTCGCGCACGTAGAGCGTGACCACATCGGAGCGGGCCACCAGCTCGAAGTCCATGTCGCTGGCTTCGACGACGACGCCGCCATGCATCGGCTCGTGGCCATGGCCGTGCTCGTGCTCCTGTGCCGCCACGGCGGAGCCCAGGCAGGCCAGCAAGGCGGTCGCAGCCCAGATGCGGTGAAGTTTCATGGGAAATCCTTTCGGGTATCGCAGGGGTGGAGAATGAAGACGCATCGCGTTGTCAGAAGGCCTCGGCATTGCGGTCATCAACCAGCCGCTCGGCGTCGCGGCGGCCAAAGAGCCAGAACATGGCCGGCGTGAGGAAGGTGTCGAGCAGCGTCGAGCTGATCAGCCCC
>NZ_BCTC01000252.1 GCF_001571085.1 Azohydromonas lata NBRC 102462 | reverse complement strand
CCCGGGCCGCGGGCTCAGCCGCCGAGGTGGAACACGCCCACCAGCCCATGCAGCCGCTGGGCCTGCTGGCGCAGCGATTGCGCGGCGGCCGCGCCTTGCTCGACCAGCGCGGCGTTCTGCTGCGTCATGCCGTCCAGGCGCACCACGGCGCCGTTGACCTGCGCGATGCCCTCGCTTTGCTCGGCCGAGGCGGTCTTGATGCCGTCCAGCACCTGCGTCACGCGCTGCACCGAGGCCATGATGTCCTGCATGGTGGTGCCGGCGTCCTGCGCCAGCCGGGTGCCGGAGTCGGCCCGCCGCACGCTGTCGGCGATGAGCGACTTGATCTCGCGGGCCGCCGCGGCCGAGCGCTGCGCCAGGCCGCGCACCTCGCCGGCCACCACGGCGAAGCCCCGCCCCTGCTCGCCGGCCCGCGCGGCCTCCACGGCAGCGTTGAGCGCCAACAGGTTGGTCTGGAAAGCGATGCCGTCGATGACGCCGATGATGTCGGCAATCCGCTGGCTGGACGCCGCCATGTCCGCCATGCCGGCCACCACCTGCTGCACCACCTCGCCACCGCGGCGCGCCGCCTCCGAGGCCGACAGCGCCAGGTCGTTGGCGCTGGCCGCGGACTCCGCGTTCTGCCGCACCGCGCCCGTGAGCTCGTCCATGGCCGAGGCGGTCTGCTGCAGGTTGCCGGCCGCCTGCTCGGTGCGCTGCGAGAGGTCGGCGTTGCCGGCCGCGACCTCGCCGCAGGCGAGCTGGATGCTGTCGGCGCTGCGCCGGATGTCGCCCACCAGCGTGCGCAGCGCCTCCTGCATGCGGCCCAAGGAGCGCAGCAGCTCGCCGATCTCGTCGCGCTGCTCGCTGCCGACGTCCGCCGACAGGTCGCCCTTGGCCACCGTCATGGCCACCTCCACCGCGTGGCGCATGGGGCGGCTGATGCTGCGCGCGATCAGCAGTGCCGACAGCACGCCCCCCGCCACCGCAACGGCCACGATGGCCGCGGTCAGCCACTGCGAGCGCTGGGCGTCCTCACGGGACTGCCGGGCCGCCGCGGCCATGGAGTCGGCCATGGCCTTGCGCAGCTCGCTCAGGCTCAACATCCAGTTCTTCTGGGGAATCGACACCTGGGTCGAATAGAAGTACTGGAGCAACTGCACGTCGGCATCGCCGGCCATGCGGGCCACCAGGCTGAAGGGCGGCAGCGCGCCCTGCTCGAAGTCGTTCAGGCTGGAGAGCGCCTCCTCCCAGCCCCGGTTGTCGCCGCGCATGGGCAGCTTGGTCAGCGCCGCCTTGGCTTGCTGATAGCGCTCCACCGTGGCGTCGAAGGCCCCTTGCAGCTCCTTGATCGCGGACGGCTCCGCGGTCAGGCACAGGTTGGCCAGCGCGATCACCATGTCCTGCACGGCGATCTGCATGTCATTGGCCAGGGACTCGCGGCGCGCGTCCTCCTCCACCAGCACACGCGTGCGCTCGGACAGCAGGCTGGTCTGCAGCCAGCTCAGCGCGCCCACGGCCAGCAGCAGCACCAGGGCGACGCCAAAGCCCAGGTGCAGGCGGGCCGTGATCGACAGCCGGGAAAAAAGCAGCCGCGAGAGGCCGCCCTGCTTGGAATTCCACATTGGTGTAGGCCACGCCACGAGCCCCCCCTTGCCCGCGCCGCGGCCGCCTCCCTGTCGCTTGTGTTGTTGTCGGGGGCCGGTCCCATCAGCTCATTCGATGGCGCCCGGGAAGCGGCGCAGGGCGGCTTCCCGGGCACGCAATCCCTTGCCGCAGGCAAGGGGTGCTCAGCACTCCACGATGTTCACGGCGAGGCCGCCGCGGGCTGTTTCCTTGTACTTGGTGAGCATGTCGGCGCCGGTCT
>NZ_BCTC01000251.1 GCF_001571085.1 Azohydromonas lata NBRC 102462 | reverse complement strand
GAGGGGCGCTTCAACTGGTTCAAGTCCATGAGCCCCGCGGGCTGCTCGGTGGCCAACTGGGAATGCGTGCGCGGCACGTCCTACATGTTCTCCGACACGCCGCTGAGCCCCTACCAGGCCATGGTGTTCGACCAGGAGGGCTTCGAGGTCGGCCTGCACGTGGACACCAACTGCGCCAACTACGACGCCACCTCGCTGGACGCCACCTACGCCAGCGAGCGCGGCGACTGGGTGGCGCGCTTCGGCGGCGTGTCCTCGCCCATCACGCAGCGCCATCACTGCGTCGTCTGGAGCGACTGGACCACCGGCGCCGAGACGCAGCTCAAGTACGGCATGCGCATGGACACGACCTACTACTTCTGGCCGCCGGGCTGGGTGGGCGACGTGCCGGGCATCTTCACCGGCTCGGCCATGCCCATGCGTTTCATGAGGCTCGACGGCAGCTTCGTGGACGTCTTCCAGGCCGCCACGCAAATGACCGACGAGTCCGGCCAGAGCTATCCCTACACCGTGGACACGCTGCTGGACCGCGCGCTGGGCACCGAGGGCTACTACGGCGCCTACGTCGTCAACGCACACACCGACGTGGACCTGATCCCCGAGGCCCAGACCGTGGTGGCCTCGGCACAGGCGCGGGGCGTGCCCGTCATCTCCGCGCGGCAGTTGCTCACCTGGGTGGATGCGCGCAACGACTCCTACTTCAGCGCCCTGGGCTGGAACGGCAGCAGCCTGAGCTTCGGCGTCTCGCGTGCCGCCGCGGCCACGGGGCTGCAGGGCATGTTGCCGCGCCGCGCGGGCAACGACGTGCTGGTGGGCCTCACGCGCGGCGGCGTGGCCGTGCCCTTCACCGTCAAAGTGGTCAAGGGCGTGGAATACGCCTTCTTCGCCGCGGACAGCGGCAACTGGGTCGCCACCTACGGCGTGGACAGCGGCGGCCCGACCGTCATCACCGCCAACCCGGCGGCCGGCACCACGGGCGTGAGCGTCTACACGAGCGTGAACGCCATCTTCAGCGAGGCGCTGGACGCGGCCACCGTCACCACCGCCACGGTGGAGCTGCGCGACGGGGCCAACGCCCTGGTGAGCGCCACCGTGGCCTACAACGCGGCCACCCGCGCCGTGACGCTCACGCCCTCGGCGCCGCTGGCGGGCTCCACCACCTACACCGTCACGCTGCGCGGCGGCGCGGCCGACCCGCGCATCAAGGACGCGGCCGGCGTGCCCCTGGCGGCCAACGCATCGTGGAGCTTCACCACCCTGGCCGCGGCCAACGTGCAGAGCTGCCCCTGCAGCGGCTGGAGCACCAGCGCCGCGCCCGCCAATGCCTCGATCGACGACCCGGGCCCGGTGGAGCTGGGCGTGAAGTTCCGCGTGGACGTGGACGGCGTCGTCACCGGCGTGCGCTTCTACAAGGGCGCGGGCAACACCGGCACCCACGTCGGCAGCCTCTGGAGCCTGGACGGCACGCGGCTGGCCACGGCCACCTTCGGCAACGAGACGGCCGGCGGCTGGCAGGAGGTGCAGTTCGCCACGCCCGTGCCGGTGACGGCCAACACCGTGTACGTCGCCTCCTACTTCGCGCCCAACGGCCACTACGCGGGCGACAACAGCTATTTCGCCAACGCGGGCGTGGACAAGGCGCCCGTGCACCTGCTGCAAAACGGCGTGAGCGGCGGCAACGGGCTCTATGCCTACGGCAGCGGCTCCACCTTCCCGTCGCAGAGCTGGCAGGCCACCAATTACTGGGTGGACGTGGCCTTCACGCCGGGCGGCAGCAGTGGCGGCGGCGGCACCACGCCCTCGGCCAACTGCACCAACCCGGCCAACGCCATCGTGGCCGAGAACTGCCTCACGGGCAGCCCGGCCTCGGAATGGGACATCAGCGGCGCGGGCGACGCG
>NZ_BCTC01000250.1 GCF_001571085.1 Azohydromonas lata NBRC 102462 | reverse complement strand
AGCGAATGAAAGGGACATCCCCGTCCCTAGCTGGGTGCCAACGGGATGACCGGCAGAGATAGTCGGCAAGTGGTGCCAGGGCATGACTTTGTGAATGGTCGCCAATTGGCCGCATGGCTGAGTTTGGTCGAACGAATGGTTAGGCGCCGGTGTTTGTGCGCTTAAGCTTGTTTGTAATGTAAACAATTGATGATGCCGAAAAATCAAGAAAGAAGTTTGCCTCTGCCTTTGTCAATTTCGATTCCTCAGTTCCACCATGTCTAACAAAATCTTTGTTGCTGGTATATCCATAGGCTTGACTTACTAAGCGCTCAATATCTGGGTCAAGCTTTGCCTGCTTGATGATCTTGCCCAGAGTTCCATTGGGCTCCCGCAAAAGCACCATTAAACAAGATTCTACGGCACTGATTGATTCCTTGATGGAGTTCTCGTAGTCTGGTGGTTTGGAGACAATGAAGTTTTTTGCTTTTAGCCACTGAGTGCGAACAGGCGATAGTTCGTCTGTGAGTACGTCATTTGCCTTAGTCCAATTCTTTGGACTTGGAAAATGGCGTTCTACTCGCTTTAGATCTAGTAGAACGTCCGAATACAATTCTTCCACATAGGCTCTCCGTTCTGCATATTTCTTCATATCCTGAAGTTTGCAGTGAGCGTAGAACACCTCCAACGATTTGTGTGGATTTGGGTTTTCGTACTTTGCTTTCTCAAGTTCTATAGTTATGTCCGCGTAGAGTTCGCGATATACGCGCGGTTGATCACTAGTACGTCCATCGGTCACAAACGCGACCATCAGGGCTTGAAGCTCTTGAATTTTTGAACCGAGTTCTTTGGCGAGCTTTGCGTCCACTCTGTCTCCACGACACCTAATGAATTAAAGAGACATCCCATCCCGAGTCGAGTGCCTACGGGATGGCCGGTAGGGATAGTCGGCAAGTGGTGCCACGATTGAGTTGCGAAACATCAACGTGTTACCTATTGGAAGGAGATGTCCAAGAATATTTTCGCCTTGCACGGCGTGGACGGTGCAGAGTGCTGCTGTCTGGTGCGGTCTTCGGTACGCAGAGATCAATTAATAGAGAGTATTGCGAAATTGCTTTCATGCACTATTAGCATGGAGGCCTGCTCGGGTGCCAATTACTGGATACGGCAATTTATAAAGTTTTGACATGCCGTCAGAGTCATGGTTCCGAAAACTTTGGCGCCTTATCGGATGAGCAGAAAGCGTGGCAAAAACGACGCAGCCGATGCAGCGGCGTTTTTTGGGGTGGCGGAAATAAATTTGTCAGGTGCAACGGCAAGTTAGGCATTTATGATGTCGAATAATTATGGAATTTAATAGGAATTTCGTAAAATGATACATTCGTGTTCGAATGTGCGGTTGAAAGCCAAGTTATGGGCCCACTGCAAAACGCACATTCCTATAAAGAAGCTTGAACATAGTCGAACTCCCAGTTTGCAATTCCCTCGCAGCCAGATCTTAAATAGTCGTAAGGGACTGGGATCGTAGGGTCTGCCATCAAATTCATTCTATCGATGGCTTCTCGTTTAAGTTCTTTGCTTAATTGGTCCCACCATGAAATTCGAATTGCATGATTTTCGCAGCATGAGAGAGAGAAGCGGAGCAGTATATCTTGAGGTCTTTCACCGGAGTGAATTCCCGCCGCTAGCGAGCCTAAAAGAGGAATGCATGTTTTGCTGCTTGATTCGTGCCAGGCAAAACAAAATGCCCAACCGTTCGGTGTTGGTGCTGTAAAGAAAGTTATCAAGTCCAGCGGACGGGTTCGTTCACCGAGGTTTTGGAGGAATTTTCCCTGAAAACTGTAATCTGGGTAGAGCAAGCCAGATAGCTGGATGTTGCACGGAGCTGACGAGGTGAAATAGGTGTACTCAAATTGCTCGTGGTCCTCGACTGATAAGGCTTGATCGTAGAGTGATTTGTGATATTTT
>NZ_BCTC01000249.1 GCF_001571085.1 Azohydromonas lata NBRC 102462 | reverse complement strand
AGGCATGCAGGCGCCGCGCGTGACGTTCCGCCAGGCCAGCTTCATCGAGTCCTCCATCAACACGCTGCAGGGCAAGCTCATCGCCGCCTCGGCCTTTGTCGCGGTGATCCTGTTCCTCTTCCTGGGCAACGTGCGTACGACGGTGATCGCGCTGGTGGCGATTCCGGTGTCGATCTTCATCACCGCGCTGGTGTTCCGCTACTTCGGGCTGTCGATCAACACCATGACGCTGGGCGGCCTGGCCATTGCCATCGGTGGCCTGGTGGATGACGCGGTCGTGGGCATCGAGAACGTGATGCGTCGGCTCAAGGAGGATCGCAGCCGCCATCACGAGCACCGGCTGCATCCCATCGAGGTGGTGGCGCGTGCAACGATGGAGGTGCGCTCGGCGATCCTGTACGCCACCGTGATCATCGTGCTGGTGTTCGTGCCGCTGTTTGCGTTGCCCGGCATGGAGGGGCGGCTGTTCGTGCCGCTGGGCATCGCTTTCATCGTCTCGACGCTGGCCAGCCTGGTGGTGTCGGTGACGGTCACGCCGGTGCTCTCGCTGTATCTGCTGCCGCGCATGAAGTCGCTCGACCATGGCGACACCCGGCTGCTGGCCTGGCTCAAGCGCCGCTACGGCAACGCGCTGCAGAAGGTCCTGAACCGGCCTCGCGCTGCGGTTGCCGCGGGTGCGGTGGCGGTCCTGGCTGCGGCAGTGGCCGTGCCCTTCTTCGCGACCACCTTCCTGCCGCCGTTCAACGAAGGCACGCTGCTCATCGGCATGCGCCTGAATCCCGGCGTGACGCTGGCGCAATCCACCGACATCGCGCGCCAGGCCGAAGTGCTGGTCAAGCAGGTGCCCGAGGTGACCCACGTCGGGCGCCGCAGCGGCCGGGCCGAGCTTGACGAGCACGCCGAGGGCGTGCACGTGAGCGAGCTCGACGTGGGCCTCAAGCCCGTGGGCGAGATCAAGCGCAGCATGCAGCAGATCCAGGCCGACATCCGCTCGCGCCTGGTAAACCTGCCCGCGGCCATCGCCATTGGCCAGCCCATCTCGCACCGCATCGACCACATGCTCTCGGGCGTGCGCTCGCAGATCGCCATCAAGATCTTCGGCGAGGACCTCGACACGCTGCGCGGCCAAGCCGACGTGCTGCGCAACCGGCTGGCGTCGATCCCCGGCATCGCCGATCTCGAAATCGAGAAGCAGGTGCTCGCGCCCCAGATCAAGGTGCGCCTGGACTATGCGGCGGCAGCCCGCTATGGCGTTCCGGCGCCGCAGGTGCTCACGGTGCTGCAAAGCCTCGTGGAGGGCGAGAAGGTCACGCAGATCGTCGAGGGCGGACGGCGCTTTGCGCTGGTGGTCAAGCTGCCCGAGGAGGCGCGTTCCACGCAGGGCCTGCAGGACATCCTCATCGAGACGCCATCGGGGCGCATCCCGCTGTCCAAGATTGCCTCCATCGAGGATAGCGACGGTCCCAACCAGATCAGCCGCGACGATGGCAAGCGCCGCATCGTGCTGTCGGCCAATGCCCAGGGCCGTGCCTTGTCGGACATCGTGACCGACATCCGCCGCGTGGTGGCCGAGACCAAGCTGCCCGAGGGCTACTTCGTGACGCTGGGCGGACAGTTTCAGGCCCAGGAGGAGGCCTCCCGCCTGGTGGGGCTGCTGTCCATCGTGTCGGCCGTGCTGATGTTCGTCGTGCTGTTCAGCCGCTACAAGAGCTCGAAGCTGGCCCTGCTGATCATGGCCAACATCCCGCTGGCACTGGTGGGCGCCGTGGTGGGGCTGTGGCTGGCCGGACAGCCGCTGTCGGTAGCGGCCCTGGTGGGCTTCATCACGCTGGCGGGCATATCCGTGCGCAACGGCATCCTCAAGGTCAGCCACTACATCAACCTCATGCGCTTTGAGGGCGAGGACTTCGACCACCGCATGATCCTGCGCGGCTCGCTGGAGCGGCTGAGCCCCGTGCTGATGACGGCGC
>NZ_BCTC01000248.1 GCF_001571085.1 Azohydromonas lata NBRC 102462 | reverse complement strand
ACGCCGTCATCAGCACGGGGCTCAGCCGCTCCAGCGAGCCGCGCAGGATCATGCGGTGGTCGAAGTTCTCGCCCTCGAAGCGCATGAGGTTGATGTAGTGGCTGACCTTGAGGATGCCGTTGCGCACGGAGATGCCCGCCAGCGTGATGAAGCCCACCAGGGCCGCCACTGACAGTGGTTGGCCGGCCAGCCACAGCCCCACCACGGCGCCCACCAGCGCCAGCGGAATGTTGGCCATGATCAGCAGGGCCAGCTTGGAGCTCTTGTAGCGGCTGAACAGCACGACGAACATCAGCACGGCCGAGACGATGGACAGCAGCCCCACCAGGCGAGAGGCCTCCTCCTGGGCCTGGAACTGCCCGCCAAGCGTCACGAAGTAGCCCTCGGGCAACTTGGTCTCGGCCACCACGCGGCGGATGTCGGCCACGATGTCCGACAGGGCGCGGCCCTGCGCGTTGGCCGACAGCACGATGCGGCGCTTGCCGTCGTCGCGGCTGATTTGGTTGGGGCCGTCGCTGTCCTCGATGGAGGCGATCTTGGCCAGCGGGATGCGGCCAGAGGGCGTCTCGATGAGGATGTCCTGCAGGCCTTGCGTGGAGCGCGCCTCCTCCGGCAGCTTGACCACCAGCGCAAAGCGCCGCCCGCCCTCGACGATCTGCGTGACCTTCTCGCCCTCCACGAGGCTTTGCAGCACCGTGAGCACCTGCGGCGCCGGCACGCCGTAGCGGGCCGCCGCCGCGTAGTCCACGCGCACCTTGATCTGCGGCGCGAGCACCTGCTTCTCGATTTCAAGGTCAGCGATGCCGGGAATCGACGCCAGCCGGCTGCGCAGCACGTCGGCCTGGCCGCGCAGCGTGTCGAGGTCCTCGCCGAAGATCTTGATGGCAATCTGCGAGCGCACGCCCGAGAGCATGTGGTCGATGCGGTGCGAGATGGGCTGGCCGATGGCGATGGCCGCGGGCAGGTTCACCAGGCGCGAGCGGATATCGGCCTGGATCTGCTGCATGCTGCGCTTGATCTCGCCCACGGGCTTGAGGCCCACGTCGAGCTCGCTCACGTGCACGCCCTCGGCATGCTCGTCGAGTTCGGCACGGCCGCTGCGGCGCCCCACGTGCGTGACCTCGGGCACCTGCTTGACCAGCACTTCGGCCTGTCGCGCGATGTCGGTGGACTGCGCCAGCGTCACGCCGGGATTCAGGCGCATGCCGATGAGCAGCGTGCCCTCGTTGAACGGCGGCAGGAACGTGGTGGCGAAGAAAGGCACGGCCACCGCCGCGGCCAGCACCGCCACCGCGCCCGCGGCCACCGCGGCGCGTGGCCGGTTCAGCACCTTCTGCAGCGCGCTGCCGTAGCGGCGCTTGAGCCAGGCCAGCAGCCGGGTGTCACCGTGGTCGAGCGACTTCATGCGCGGCAGCAGGTACAGCGAGAGCACCGGCGTGACCGTCACCGACACCACGAGGCTTGCCAGCGTGGAGACGATGAAAGCGATGCCCAGCGGCACGAACAGCCGCCCTTCCATGCCCGGCAGCGCGAACAGCGGCACGAACACCAGCACGATGATGACGGTGGCGTAGAGGATGGCCGAGCGCACCTCCATCGTTGCACGCGACACCACCTCGATAGGGTGCAGCCGGTGCTCGTGGTGGCGGCTGCGGTCCTCCTTGAGCCGGCGCATCACGTTCTCGATGCCCACCACCGCGTCGTCCACCAGGCCACCGATAGCGATGGCCAGGCCGCCCAGCGTCATGGTGTTGATCGACAGCCCGAAGTAGCGAAACACCAGCGCGGTGATGAAGATCGATACCGGAATGGCCACCAGCGCGATCACCGTCGTGCGCACGTTGCCCAGGAAGAGGAACAAGATCACCGCGACGAAGGCGGAGGCGGCGATGAGCTTGCCCTGCAATGTGCTGATCGACGACTCGATGAAGCTGGCTTGGCGGAACGTCACGCGCGGAGCCTGCATGCCC
>NZ_BCTC01000247.1 GCF_001571085.1 Azohydromonas lata NBRC 102462 | reverse complement strand
TGCCACGGACCACCTCAGCAAGGTCGGCACGCTGGCCGTGACGGGCGTGGAATCGGGCGCCACGGTGAGCTACAGCACCAATGGCGGCACGACCTGGAGCAACAGCTTCACCGCCGCCGAGGGCCTGAACAACCTGGTGGTGCGCGTCACCGACACGGCCGGCAACCACGCCGACACGGCCTACAGCTTCACGCTGGACACGCAGGTCCAGGCCCCGGGCACCCTGGTGGTGCCTGAGGCGCCGGGCGGCGTGATGGACGAGGAGCTGACCTCCGACGGCGGCGTGCCCGTGGTGGTGCCCTTCGCCGCCGACGTGCGCGCGGGCGACGTCATCACGCTGACGGTGGACGACCCGACGACCAACACGCCGGTGCAGATCCAGCACACGGTCACCGCGCAGGACGTGATCGACGGCCATGCGAGCGTCGTCATCCCCACGGCCAACCTGCCCGTGGACGGCGACTACGCGGTCAGCGCCATCGTCACCGACCGGGCCGGCAACACCAGCGGCGCCAGCACGGGCAGCTTTACGGTGCTGCCGGCGCTGGTGCTGGAGGAGAACTGCCAGATCTTCAATCTGGCCCGCCGAGCCTACGAGGGAACCGACCCGCAGGCCAGCGCGCCGGACGCCGACGTGTTCGTGGTGACCCACGGCCTGCAAGGCGACGTGGACGAGCTCTCGCTCTACCGCCACGAGTACGACCTCTACACCGGCACCGAGCTGGGCAACATCGAGGTCACGGGCGTCGTGCGCACGGGCGGCCTGGACATCAACGCCGAGGGTGCCCTGGGCAGCCGCCACCTCGTGGCCGGCATCGTGTCCGCGGCCTCGGTGGAGCCGAATCACAACTTCGTCACCGCCGATACCAACACCATCTGGAACGACCGCGTGGCGCTGACGCTGGACTCCAGCGACAACGGTTCGGCCGCGGTGTACGTGGTCGCCGATGCCGACGGGAGTGAGGCGCTGGCTCGCGCCGGCGCCTTTGACGTGGCGGCCCACGTGAGCGCCCAAGCCTCGGCCGAGGCGACCGGTGCGCTGGTGGCGCACGCGGCGGGCGGCACGGCCCAGGTGCAGGCCTGCGACGTGACGATCACCGCGGAGGGCGCCACCGGCGCCACGGCCCACTTGGGCGCCGCGGTCCAGGACGTCTCGCTGATGATGTCGATGGACCTGCCGAACGCGGCGGGTGTGGCTGCCGTGGCCGAAGGTGACATGGCCCACGCGTCCGTCGAAGTGCACGAGAACCTGACGGTGCTGGCGGAGGCCGACACCGGGACCGCTTGGGCCACCGCCGACGCCGTGGTCGCGTGGGCCGCGGGCAGCGGCAGCGCGGCCAACGTGAGCATCGGCGCGCTCAGCATCGAGGCCCATGCCGCGCAAGGGACGGCGACGGCCGGCATGGGCGGCGAAGGAGATGGCCTGCTCGTGCACGCCGAGGGCGATGACGCGATGGCCGTGATCATGATGGGCGGCCTGAACGTGGGCGCGCTGTCGGATGCGGACATGGCGCAAGCCCGCTTGAGCGCGCTGACGGTCGAGGCCTCGGACGGTGCCCAATTCGCGGCCATGGGCATCATGGGTGCCGCGGCCGTGCACGCCGAGGGTGCCAGCGGCGCCCAGGCCGTGTTCGGCATGGTGAACGTTCAGGCCAATGGCGAGGACACCAATGCCGTGGGCTGGGTGGCCGCTCCCCTGTCGGTCGCCGCCCAGGCCGCGGCGGGCACGGCCAGTGCGGAGCTGTCCTCGCTGTATGCGCTGGCGAGCGAAGGTGGGCAAGCGCAGCTGGGCATCGGCACCATTGCCGTGACGGCCGAGGGCAGCAGCGGCGCGAGCGCCACGTTCGACGCGCTCTATGCACAAGCTTCCAGCGGCGCGCAGGCGCAGGTCTGGATCGGTTCGGACATCGTGGTGGACGCGATGGCCACCGAGGGCTCGGCCGCCGCCAGCATGGATGCGCTGTTCGCGCAGGCCGGCGGCGACGGCG
>NZ_BCTC01000246.1 GCF_001571085.1 Azohydromonas lata NBRC 102462 | reverse complement strand
GCGCTTGGTCTTTTCAGATCAACGTTGAGCAGGTTTCCCTGATCCGGCCGACATACCCCGGCGATTCAACGCCAAAGTACATCGGACCAGCCTTTCCATCCCTGCGGACTGACTTTGCAGCAGCCCACCGGATTTCAAGACTTTCCGGCTCGAAACTCACCCCGCTTCTTACGCACCAGCTTTTGGGCTTGGGTTTGAAGCTCGATTTCGTTTGCAAGGGGCGTGAGTATACATTTTTTCAGGGGGATGTCCACTGAAGGCGTGATTGACATCGCTACAGAGTGTTGCGTGAGCGCTCCGCCGCCAAGCGGGCCAGCGCGGCCGAAGCCAGGCGCACGCGCAGCGCGTCGGCACGGCTGGTGAGCATGATGGGCACGCGCGCACCCGCCACCAGGCCGGCCGCGTCGGCCCCGCCAAGGTAAATGAGCTGCTTGGCCAGCATGTTGCCGACCTCCAGGTCCGGTACCAGCAGGACGTCGACGCTGCCGGCCATGGCGGAGGCGATGTGCTTGGTGAGCGCGGCGTCCAGGCTGATGGCGTTGTCGAAGGCCAGCGGCCCGTCCACGCGCGCTTCGGTGATCTGGCCGCGCAGGGCCATCATCGCCAGCGCCACGGCGCGGGCTGCGGCAGCGTGGCTGTGCTCCACGTTCTCCAGCGGCACGCCTTACATCGACAGCCCGGCCTGCTCGGCCATGGCGCGCATGCGCTCCTCAGGGCCGATGAGCAGCGGATCCAACAAACCCTTATCACGCGCTTCCAGCGCAGCAGCCAGCGCCAGGGGTGAACGATGGCCGTGCGCAGGGCCCACGCGTCGCTCGCAGCGCCCGCCATCCGTGTGGAATGCTGGGGTTTTCCCCATATTCCAGCCTTACCGATAGGACACATTGATTTCGCTCAGCAACCGATTTCTTGTTCCCAGCATCCTTGCGCTGCCGTCCGAACTCCACATCGACGACGCCGTGCGCGAAGGACTTGCAAACGCCCGCATCGCGCACGCGGTCCGTGCCGCGCGAGCCAGCTCCATGCCGTGGCCCGGGCTGGTCGCCCCTGTCCGGCGGACGCTTCACCAAGCTTCGAGCAAGGAAACCGACATGGACATCAAGGTTCTCGGCACGGGTTGTGCCAAATGCGCCGACACGCTGGCGCTCATAGACGCGGTCGCGCGGGAAATGGGCGTGCCCGTCACGCTGCAAAAAGCCAACGATTTCGGCGCGCTCATCAGCCATGGCGTGATGAGCACGCCGGGCATCGTCATCAACGGCCGCTTGGTGCATGCCGGCAGCGTGCCCAGCCGCGGCCGCGTGGAGGGCTGGCTGGAGCGCAACGGCTGAAGGCGCTGCAGCGGCCGCGGCCGGCCGGCAAGCCAGCCGCTTCTTGACGCTGCTCAAGGCGCCGTCTGCCGGCTGCCGCAGACTGCAGCCCACGCGGTGGTCCGCGGGCTCACGGGGCCCGCGGCCGCGGCGCCCGCGGACCACCGCCGCGCGCCCCGCGTCGCGGCCGGCCCATTTCCGCGCCGGCCGCGCAGTCCAAGGACCGCGCATCCACATGAACAGCATTTCCTCCACCCCGGCCCAGGCCGACAAGTCCGGGGACGACTCCACGCAGGTCATTTCGCTGTACCAGGCCCGCAAGAAGATTTATCCCCGCGCCGTCAGCGGCCACTTCGCGAAGTGGCGCTGGGCCGTGGTGTGGCTCACGCAACTGGTGTTCTATGGCCTGCCCTGGCTGATGTGGAACGACCGCCAGGCCCTGCTGTTCGACCTGGGGGCGCGGCGCTTCTTCATCTTCGGCCTGGTGTTCTACCCGCAGGACCTGATTTACCTGTCGGCCCTGCTGATGATCTCGGCCTACGCCCTCTTTCTCTTCACCGCGGTGTCGGGGCGGCTGTGGTGCGGCTACGCCTGCCCGCAGACGGTCTACACCGAGATCTTCATGTGGGTGGAGCGCAAGTTCGAAGGCGACCGGCAAAAGCGCATGAAGCTCGACGCCGCCCCCTGGGGCGCCGAGAAGCTGCTGCGCAAAGG
>NZ_BCTC01000245.1 GCF_001571085.1 Azohydromonas lata NBRC 102462 | reverse complement strand
CCCTAGCGCCGCGAGCCTCAGCCCCGCGCGTCAAACTGCAGGATCGCCTCGACCATCGCGTCCAGGGGCAACACGGCGTCCACGGCGCCGAGCTTGATGGCTTCCTTGGGCATGCCGAAGACGACGCAGGAGGCCTCGTCCTGGGCAATCGTGCGCCCACCGCCATCGTGCAGCACCTTCATGCCGCGAGCGCCGTCATCGCCCATGCCGGTCAGCAAAATGGCCAAGACATCCGCACCCGCACATTCGGCTGCGCTGCGAAACAGCACGTCTACGGAAGGCTTGTGGCGATTGACGGTGGGACCGTCGGTGACCACTGCATAGTACTGCCCACCCGCCTTGCGCAATGACAGGTGCTTGCCGCCGGGCGCAATGAGCACGGTACCGCGCTGCATGCGGTCGCCATGGCGGGCTTCGCGAACCGACATGGCACACAGCTCGTTCACACGCTGCGAAAACAGCGCAGTGAACTTCTCAGGCATGTGCTGCACGATGGCCATGGCAGGCGCATCGGCAGGCAGCGCCGTGAGAATCTGCTCGATCGCCTGCGTCCCTCCCGTGCTGCTGCCCAAGACGACGGGCTTGTTGACGCTGAGCGCGTGAAGCACGGGCGACACCGCTTGCCTCGCCTGCGCCGGCCTGGCAATGCGGCCCGCGCGCGGATGGCTCTGCGCCGCCGTCTTCAAGGCCAGCACGAGCTCACGGCGAGATGCCTCTATGTACTGGCGCAAGCCCAGACGCGGCTTGGCCAACACGCTCACGGCGCCCAAGGCTAGCGCCTCCAAGGCCACCTTGCTGCCCTCGGTTGCCAGCGTGCTGAAAACCACGGTGGGGATGGGCATGACCTCCATCATCTTCCGCAGGAACGTCAGCCCATCCATGCCCGGCATCTCGACGTCCAGCAAGAGCACGTTCGGATTCAACTTGCGAATCATGGGCTCGGCCAGAACGGGGTTCGGGGCACTGCCGAGAATTGTCAACTCGGCATGGTCCTGCAGCAGGAATGCAACCGTCTGCCTGACCAACGCGGAATCGTCCACGACAAACACGCCGATACTCACCACCGTCTCCCTACCGGCGCACGCACGCCCACGAAGCCATTTTCCAGCGGCACGGACTGCACCCGTACGCTCCGGGCGCCCACCGTCCAATCCAGCTTTCGGTAGCAGGTGCCGCCCACGTCCACGTGCGTCACGCGCACACCGTCGGCGGCAAGCCGGTCCATGACCCATGCAACATTCGCCGCACCGACGTCAGGACCACCTTGGTACCCGGGGAACATGTTGCCGCCGCCAAAAACCCCGGCCTCGCACATCCGTGGCTGGTATCCACGGCGCATCAGCATCGCATACATGCTAGCCAGCGCCGGCCCGGCCCACTGCGTCTCCAGGCGCTCCGCCCCGTCGTTTGAGAACCGAGGGTTTCATGGCTGGGCAGTCAGGATCAGGCAAATTCCATCCTGGGCCGCATCCGTTGCGCAGCAAACCATTCAGCGCCGCCATCCAGAATATCCGGCACCCAGTAGAGCGTTTCGATGCCCTGGCGCAGCCTGGAGATGCCGGCTTCAAACCGAGGTTGTGTATCGCAGCAACCCAGCACGATGTCGGGCATGCCAGGGTAGGGCCTGCGCCTGCGCAGCTTCACCAACTCCGCAGCCAGCATGGCCTGCAACGCGGCATGGCCGCCGCGCACCAGCATCAAGCGCAAGTGCGATGCGCCCATCGCCCAAGCCGCAATCAACAGGCCTTCGAAACAGCGATGCGGGTTGCGCTGCAGCAGCACACGGTCGCCGCCGCTGCGCTCGTCCTGCCCTGCGCACGCCTCCATCAGCCGCGGCGTGGGCTCGCGGTGCACGCGCTCCCACTCCATTGCCGCCGGCCCTTGCGCGCCAAACAGTCCGCTTTCACCCACGCTGCGCAACACCATCTCGACGTCGAGCTCACCGGCCACACAGCGCTTGAGCAGCCGATAACCGCCGCGCGCCACGTAGGCGGCGTGATCGACAACGCCCTCTGGTGCCGGCGCTTTCAGGACAACGACGGGGCACATGGTCGTCTCCCTGACCAGAAGGGCCTGGTGTCAGACCACGCCCACGGCGTGGAAGGTGGCGATCTGGTCGCC
>NZ_BCTC01000244.1 GCF_001571085.1 Azohydromonas lata NBRC 102462 | reverse complement strand
ACACCGCCGTACCGACATGCGCTACCCGCACCTCTTCGAACCCATTCAGCTCAACCAGCTGAAGATCCGCAACCGGATCGTGAGCACGGCCCACGCGGAGGTCTATGCCGACAACGGCATGCCCGGGGAACGCTACATCCGCTACTACGAGGAGAAGGCCCGCGGCGGCGTGGGCCTGGCCATCTGCGGCGGCTCCAGCCCCGTGGCCAAGGACAGCCCCAGCGACTGGTGGAGCTCCGTCAACCTCTCGCGCGACGAGACGATGGAGGGGCTCTCCAAGCTGGCCGAGACCATGCACAAGCATGGCGCCAAGATCATGATCCAGGCCACGCACATGGGCCGGCGCAACGCCTGGCACGGCTTTGACTGGCCGCACCTGGTGAGCCCCTCGGGCGTGCGCGAGCCCGTGCACCGCGGCAACGCCAAGACGATAGAGATCGAGGAGATCCGCCGCATCGTCAAGGACTTCACCAAGGCCGCGCGCCGCGTGAAGGCCTCGGGCATGGACGGCATCGAGATCTCCGCGGCCCACCAGCACCTCATCGACCAGTTCTGGAGCCCGCGCAGCAACTTCCGCACGGACGAGTACGGCGGCTCGCTGGCCAACCGCATGCGCTTCGGCATCGAGGTGCTCACTGCCGTGCGCGAGGAGGTGGGCCGCGACTTCTGCGTGGGCCTGCGCATGTGCGGCGACGAATTCCACGAGGACGGGCTGGACCACGAGACGCTCAAGGAGATCGCCCAGGCCATGAGCGAGACGGGGCTGATCGACTACCTGAGCGTGGTGGGCTCGGGCGCCGACACGCACAACACGCTTGCGAACTGCATGCCGCCCATGGCGCTGCCGCCGGAGCCCTTCGTGCACCTGGCCGCGGGCATCAAGAGCGTGGTGAAGATCCCGGTGATGCACGCGCAAAGCATCCGCGACGCGCAGCAGGCCGAGCGGCTGCTGGCCGCGGGCATGGTGGACATGGTGGGCATGACGCGGGCGCAGATCGCCGACCCGCACATGGTCATCAAGATCCGCGACGGCCGCGAGGACCAGATCAAGCAGTGCGTGGGCGCCAACTACTGCATCGACCGCCAGTACAACGGCCTGGACGTGCTGTGTGTGCAAAACGCCGCCACCAGCCGCGAGCGCACCATGCCGCACGTCATCGCCAAGACCACCGGCCCCAAGCGCAAGGTGGTGGTGGTGGGCGCCGGCCCCGCGGGCCTGGAAGCCGCCCGCGTGGCCCGCGAGCGCGGCCACGACGTGGTGCTGTTCGAGAAGCAGGCCCAGGTGGGCGGCCAGGTCAACCTGGCGGCCAAGGCGCCCAAGCGCGAGCAGATGGCGGGCATCATCCGCTGGTTCGACCTGGAGACCACGCGGCTGGGCGTGGAGCGGCGCATGAACACCGAGGCCGACGTGGCCGCGATCATGGACGAGCGCCCGGACATCGTGGTGCTGGCCACCGGCGGCATCCCGCACACCGACCAGAATCCGGAGTGGGGCGTGGCCGAGGGCCTGGCCGTCTCGGGCTGGGACATCCTCAGCGGCCGCGTCGAGCCCAAGGGCAACGTGCTGGTCTATGACGGCATCAGCACGCACGCGGGCTCCGGCGTGGCGGACTTCATCTCCACGCGCGGCCACCTCGTGGAGATGGTCACGCCGGACGTGAAGATCGCCGACGACACGGGCGGCACCACCTTCCCCATCTTCTACCGGCGCATGTACGCGCAGGGCGTCATCCTCACGCCCAACCACTGGCTGGACAAGGTGTACCGCGAAGGCGACAAGCTCATCGCCGTGCTGCGCAACGAGTACACCGACGTGCAGGAGGAGCGCGTGGTGGACCAGGTGGTGGTGGAGAACGGCATACGCCCCAACGAGTCGCTGTACTGGCAGCTCAAGGAGCGCTCGCTCAACCACGGCCAGACCGACATCGACGCGCTGTACGCCTCGCAGCCCCAGCCGGTGCTCTCGCAACCGCTGGGTGCCGGCAAGTTCGCCCTGTTCCGCATCGGCAACGGCGTGTCGATGCACAACATCCACGGCGCCATCTACGACGCGCTGCGCCTGGCCAAGGACTTCTGACGTCGGTTCGCAATCGCAGGCAATGGAAGTCTCGTCACACCCGCGAAAGCGGG
>NZ_BCTC01000243.1 GCF_001571085.1 Azohydromonas lata NBRC 102462 | reverse complement strand
GACTGGCTCACCGGGTCCACCCTGGCACCCATGCGCTGCACCTTGGCGGGATAGGTTTTCCCGGTCTCGTCGATGGCGACCTCGAATCTCGTGCCCGGCGCCACCCAGGCCAGCCATTTGGAGGGCACGATGAATTCCAGCTCCAGCACGGAGTCGTCCAGGATCTCCAGCAGGGCCTGCCCGGCCTGGACGTATTGCTGCTCGCGCACCTTCTGCTCGGCCACGCGGCCGGCGAAGGGCGCCGTGGCGGCGCACTTGCCCAGCACCGCCTGGTTGGAGGCGACCTCGGCGCGGTTCTTGGCGACCTCGGCCTCCGAGACGTCCAGCTCCACCTTGCCCACGGAGTTGAGCTCGGCCAGGCGCTTGTTGGCGCTCCAGGTCTTGTCGGCCGCGTCCAGGGCGGCCTTGGCCTTGTTGAGCTGCGCCTGCTGCAGCGTGCAGTCGAAGCCCACCAGCACCTGCCCGGCGTTGAAGCGCCCACCCTCGGCCACCGGCAGCCGGCTGACCTTGGCGCCTATCTCCGCAGCCAGCGTGGTGTAGCGGCGCGGCATGAGTTGGGCACGGATCTCGCGCTTGTCCAGCGACGGCGCAGTGCCTGCAGGGGGCGGCGCGGGCGCGGCGGCCACGGACGGCGGCGGCGCGGGCTTGACTGCATCGGCCGCGCAAACGGGCGCAACCAGCGCTGCCCCACCCAGAATCCCGAGCACGACCGCCCTGAGAGCACTGCACTTCATGAGGTACTTCCTTGCTTGGTTACTTGGCGGCGGGCGCGCTGTCCAGGGCGGCCGGCTCCAGAGAGGGCAGTGCCGTCAGTTCAGCTTCATCCCACTGCTTGAGCGAGGTCGACACCGACTGCGTCATCTGCGCCAGCGACACCTGCGGCCCCTGCTCCAGCGCGGGCTCCATGCCCAGCGAGGCCTGCAGCCGCCCGGCCGCGGCATGCGCCTGCGCCAGCGCCTGGTAGCGGCGCAACTGGCTCAGGATGGCGGCGGTCTGGTTGGAGACGCGGTCGAGCTTGGTCTGGGTCTGCGCCTGCTCGCGGCGGGCGACGTGGCTGGCGATGTCGGCATCGACCTTCCAGATCGTGTCCGAGCGCTCGAACTGCGCCAGTGCGTTGGCGTACTGCTGGCGCGCCACGTACACCTGCGTGAGCACGGCCATCTGCATGGCCATGCGGCGGTGGTTGGCCACGGCCACGCCGGCATCGGCCATGCGCATCTGCGCCGGGGCCGAGAGCACGCCCAGCAGGTTGAAGGACAGCTGCAGCCCGGTTTCGCGCCAGGTCTGGTTGATCAGGTACTCGTCGGTGCTGTGGTGCGGGCCCCAGCTGAAGGACAGGCCCGGGAAGAGCTTGAGCATGGCGCGCCGGGTTTCGTCGGCGGCAATGCGCGCGTTGTAGAACGACTCGCGCAGGTCCGCGTTGCGGGCGATGGCCAGCTCCTCCATCTGCTCCACCGGCGTGTCCAGCCAGCGCCGGCTCAGCGGCTGGGTGGGCTCGGCCACGCGGATGTCGCGTGCCAGCGGCAGGTTCACCAGCGAGGCCAGCTCGATGCGCGCCGTGGACAGCTCCTGGTCTATGGCTTCGAGCAGCCGCACGTTCTCCAGCAACTGGCGCTGGTAGCGCAGCGCATCCAGCGGGTTGCGCAGCCGCTCGGCCTCGGCCTTGCGCGAATCGTCCAGCGCCTCGGCGGCCTGGCTCAGCGTGGCGCGCACCTCGGCGGCAAGCTTCTGCGCGCTGGCCGCGCGCCAGAACGCGGTGCGCACGTCCTGCATCAGGATGTGCAGCGCCTTGCGCTTGCGCTCCTTGGCAATGAGCACGCGGTCGGCGTTCTGCTTGGTGGCGTAGTAGCTCTGGCCGAAGTCCAGCAGGCTCCAGGTGAAGCTGAGGTCCGTGCTCCAGGCCGAGCGGGCCGTGGAAACGAAAGGATCGGACGGCGAAAGCACCCCGGTCTTGAAGTTGCGGCTGCGGGTGATGAGCTCCTCGTCGCGATGCCGGTAGCCGGCATTGGCCATGAGGCGCGGCAGCATGTCGTACTGGCCGGCTTCGAGCTGGCCTTGCGCCAGCGCCTCGTCCAGCATGCGGGTGCGGCGATCCAGGTTGTACTGGACCGCGCGGGCCAGCGCCTCTTCCAGCGTCAGCATGCCTTGCAGCGGCT
>NZ_BCTC01000242.1 GCF_001571085.1 Azohydromonas lata NBRC 102462 | reverse complement strand
TTCAGCAGCGGCAGCGTCAGCGCCGCGTCCCAGGCCGACGTGCAGGTTGCCAGCAAGACGGCCGTGGCCTCGGGGACATCCGTGCCCAAGGCCACCGCCGTCGCCGGCGAGGCGTTCGACTGGCTGGTGGCGGTGAGCAACAACGGCCCGCAGGCGGCGCAGGCGGTGCAGTTCGCCGACGTGCTGCCCAGCGGCATGGTACTGGCCGGCGCGCCGGTGTTCACGGTGACGGCGGGCACCTTCGTGCCGGCGGCGCCCACGTGCACGGGCGCGGCCGGCGGCGCGGCCGTGGCTTGCGGCATCACGAGCATGCCCTCCGGCGGCACGGCCACGGTGCGCATTTCCGTGCGCCTGACGGGCACGCCGGCGGCGGGCACCGTGTTCGCCAACACGGCCAGCATCGTCACCACCGGCACGCTGGACACCAGCGGCGGCGCCGATCCGCGCGCGGGCAACAACTACGGCACCGGCCGCGTCACCGTCACCACCACGCCCAAGGCGGACGTGCAGGTGCTCAGCAAGGTGGCGGTTGCTCCCGGCACGACCACGGCCAAGGCCACGGCCTTGCCCGAGGAAAGATTCGAGTTCCTCGTGCGCCTTGCCAACAACGGGCCCGAAACCGCTGTGCGCGTGCGCTTCAGCGACACGCTGCCCGCGGGCATGGTGCTCACCGGCACGCCGGTGTTCAAGGTCACCCAGGGCAGCTTCCTGCCCGCGGCACCCACGTGCTCCGGCGTCAGCGGTGGCACCGCCGTGCTCTGCGAAATCTCGCAGATGCCCGCCGGCGGCACGGCCGACGTGCGCATCCCCGTGATGCTCACGGGCGACCTCAACGTGGGCGACAAGCTCACCAACACCGCCACGCTGGTGACCCTGGACACGACGGACACCAACGGCGGTACCGACCCCCTGGGCGGCAACAACTTCGGCCGCGGCAGCGTCACGCTGCAGTACCCCTTCCCGTACTCGTCGGTGAGTGGCCGCGTCTGGTTCGATGCCGATCACAACCGCAGCTACAACCCGTCCTCGGCCAACGCCAGCGAGATCGCCATCCCCGGCTGGACGGTGGAGCTGGCCAACTGTCCGCCCGCACCCACGCAGTGCACGACGGACAACGCCACGGTGGTGCTCACCACCACCAGCGGCAGCCAGGGCGAATACGTCTTCAACGACGTGCCGGCCGGACGCCACGTGGTGCGCTTCCGCAACCTGCAAGGCCACCTCGTGGGCGGCGTGTGGCCCACCGACCCGGCGCTCAACCGCAGCGGCGGCCTGCTGCCGACCCAGGCGGGCAGCCTCAGCGCAGACTCCATCAAGCTCTACGCCGGCCTCACGCAAGCCGTCGTCCACCAGGACCTGCCGCTGGATCCGGGCGGCGTGGTGTACGACAGCCTGTCCGCCGCCCCCGTGGCCGGCGCCACGGTGCGCATCACCGGTCCCGCCGGCTTCAACCCCGCGGTGCACCTGCTGGAAGGCACCAACACGGTGGTGACGCCGGCGTCGGGCGAGTACCGCTTCATGCTGATGCCCAGCGCGCCGGCGGGCATGTACACGCTGGCGGTCACGCCGCCGGCGGGCTACCGCGTCTCCTCGCTCATCCCGCCCGCGGAAGGCACGCTGAGCATGCAGGACTGCACCGCGCCGGGCGTCACGCTGCAGGACCAGGACCGCACCGACCCCTGCACCGTCTCGCCGCAGGGCCGGCCGGCGCTGCCCATCACGGCGCCGTACTTCCTGAGCATGTCCTACCCGGGCACGGGCCGCTCGGCGCAGAGCATCGTCAACAACCACCTGCCGCTGGACCCCGACGGCTCCGCCACCCACCTCATCGAGCTGCGCAAGACCTCGCCCAAGCTCACGGTGAAGAAGGGCGAGCCCGTGCCCTACAGCATCACCGCGCGCTACACCGGCACCGCGTCCATGGGCGGCGTGCTGGTGCTGGACGCGCTGCCGCCGGGCTTCAAGTTCATGGACGGATCGCTGACGGTGCAGTCGCTGCCCAACGGACCGGTGCAGCCCGCGCGCGCCCTGCTGCAGGGCCGCCAGCTCACGCTGGAAGGCGTGCACTTCAACGCGGGGGAAACCAAGCGGATCCAGATGGTGCTGGCCGTGGGTATCGGCGTGAGCGAGGGCGACTACGTCAACAGCGTGGTGGCCCAGCGCGCCGGGGCCGTCGTGTCCAACAAC
>NZ_BCTC01000241.1 GCF_001571085.1 Azohydromonas lata NBRC 102462 | reverse complement strand
GCTGTCGCCCGCGCCGCTGATGTCCCACTCCGAGACCGGGCTGCCGGCCAGGCAGTTCTCGGCCACGATGGCGTTGGCGGGATTGGCGCAGCCGGGCGGCGGTGCCGCGGTGGCGAAGGTCCAGGCCAGGCTGGTGGCCAGCGCGTTGCCGGCCACGTCCTTGACGCGCGGATCGGCGGCGCCGCCCTTGACCGTGGCCGTGTAGCTGCTGGAGGCCGCCAGCGTCGCGTTGGGCGCCAGCGTGGCGGTGCGGCTGGCGGCGTTGTAGCTGACCGCGGCGGGCACCAGCACGCCGTTGGCATCGCGCAGCTCGAAGGTGCCGGCGCTCACCGTGGTGGCGTCCAGCGCCTCGCTGAACGTGGCGGTCACGCTGGCCGTGGTGGCCACGCCGGTGGCGCTGTTGGCCGGCGCGGTGGCCGTGACGGTGGGCGGCGTGGTGTCCGGGCCGGCGTTGGCCGGCGTGAAGGCCACGTCCACCCAATAGTTGCTGGCCATCCAGGTCTGCGACGGGAAGCTGGAGCTGCTGCCGTAGGCATAGACCCCGTTGCCGCCGCTCACGCCGTTTTGCAGCAGGTGCACGGGCGCCTTGTCCACGCCGGTGTTGGCGAAGAAATTGTTGTCGCCCGCATAGTGGCCGTTGGGCGCGTAGTAGGAAGCGACGTAGACGGTGTTGGCCGTCACCTGCACAGGGGTGGCGAACTGCACCTCCTGCCAGCCGCTGGCCGTCTCGTTGCCGAAGGTGGCCGTGGCCAGCCGCGCGCCGCCCAAGCTCCAGAGGTTGCCGATATGCGTGCCGGTGTTGCCCGTGCCCTTGTAGAAGCGCACGCCGGTGACGACGCCGTCCACGTCCACGCGGAACTTCACGCCCAGCTCCACCGCGCCCGGGTCGTTGACCGACGGGCTGGCGGGCGTGGCCGTGCTGGACCAGGCGCTGCAGGGGCAGTCCTGCACGCTGGCGGCGGCCACCGTGGTGAAGCTCCATGACGCGTTGGCAGCCATGGGGTTGCCCGCGAGGTCCTTGATGCGCGGGTCGGCCGTGCCGCCGCGCAGCGTGACGGTGTAGGTGGTGGAGCCCGCCAGCGGCGCCGAGGGCGTGAGCGTCACGCTGTTGTTGGCCGCGTTGTAGGCCACCGCCGCGGGCACGACGGCATTGGCCGCGTTGCGCAGCTCCGCCGTGGTGGTGTTGACGGAGGCCGGGTCCAGCGCCTCGTTGAAGGTGGCGCTGGCGGTGCCGTAGATGCCTACACCCGTGGCGCCGGCGGCCGGCACCGTGGACGAGACGAGCGGGCCGCTGGTGTCCACGCCGTAGCTGGCGGTGTAGCTGCCGGTGTCCGCGGCGAAGAAGGCGTACTCTACGCCCTTGATCACTTTGAGGGTGAACGGCACGGCGGTGCCGCCGCGCACGATGCCGACGAGCACGTCGTTGCCGGAGCGGCGCGGCAGCATGCCTTGCAGCCCCGTGGCCGCGGCGGCGCGCGAGACGCTGAAGTTGAGCGCGCTCCCATTCCAGGCCATGGCGGCGAAGTAGGACGCGTTGCGCGCATCCAGCCAGGTCAGCATCTGGCGCGCGGAGATGACGGGCACGCCCCGCGCCTGGGCCGCGGTGACCGTGGTCTGCGCCTCGGGAATGAGCGCCACGTCGGTGTGGGCGTTGATGACGTAGGCGCCGTAGTAGCCCTCGGCGCCCAGCGCGCGGTCCAGCAGGGTGTTGATGGTGTAGGGGTAGGTCTGGCCGGACTCGTCGGTCATCTGCGTGGCGGCCTGGAAGACGTCCACGAAACTGCCGTCGAGCTTCATGAAGCGCATGGGCATGGCCGAACCGGTGAAGAGGCCCGGCACGTCGTCCACCCAGCCCGGCGGCCAGAAGTAGTAGCTGGTGTCCAGCCGCATGCCGTACTTGAGCTGCGTTTCGGCGGCGGTGCTCCAGTCGCTCCAGGCAATGCAATGGTGGCGCTGCGTGCTGGGCGGCGGGACGCTGGCGTACTTGGCCACCCAGTCGCCGCGCTGCGTGGCGTAGATGCCGTCCAGCGAGGCGGCGGTGAAGTCGCCGCAACTGGTGTTGATGTGCAGGCCGACCTCGAAGCCGTCCTGGGTGTACTGGGCGGCCTGGGCATCGCTCAGCGGCGTGTTGGGAAACATGTAGGACGTGCCGCGCACGCATTCCCAGTTGGCCACCGAGCAGCCCGCGGGGCTCACGGACTTGAAGTAGTCGAAGCGGCCCGCC
>NZ_BCTC01000240.1 GCF_001571085.1 Azohydromonas lata NBRC 102462 | reverse complement strand
GTCGGGCTTGGCGCCGCTGAGCGCCATCACGGCCGTGAGCGCCGCCGGGATGTGGGCGATGTTGGTGACCACCGCGCCCTTGCGCGACACCACCGGGTTCTCCGGCGTGAAGAGCGCGTCCACGCCCAGGGACTCCATGAACCAGCGCTCCTTGTCCTGCGCGCTGTCGCCGGAGCCGGCCATGGCGCCGGCGTGGCCCACGGCGCGCGTGAGCTTGGACTTCCAGCGCCCCACCACGCAGGCCACCACGGGCTTGCCGAAGTCCAGGGCGTGCTCGTAGTAGCCGCCGGGCTCGGCGTAGAGCACCGCGGCGCGGGAGCGGCCGTCGTTGCGGAAGGCGTGCGCGAAGTCGCGCGCCGCGTAGTGGATGTAGACGTCCTTGCCCGACGACACGAGGGTGGTCGTGCCCCAGCCCTCGCTGGCCAGGTACTGGGCGATGGTGGTGGTGAAGCCGCCGGAGTTGGAGAAGATGGCCACCGAGCCCTGCAGCAGCGAGTCCTCGGGCAAATCGCCGCCCAGCGCGCCGCCGATGCGCACGCGGTTCCAGGAGTCGGCCACGCCCAGGCAGTTGCCGCCGATGATGTCCACGCCCGCCTGCTGGGCCATGGCGCGTATCTCGCGCGCGTCGTGCACGGCGATCTTCTCCGTGACGATCACGATCTTGCGCAGCCCCGGATTGACGCGGATGAGCTCGGCCACGCCGTCGCGCACGCCCGAGGGCGGCAGGTAGACCACGCCGGTGTTGAACTCCAAGCCGGCGTTGAGGCCCTCGCGCACGTTGTTGAAGACGGGGATGTTGCCCGCCGCGGTCTTGAGCACCTGCCCGCCGCGCCCGGGCGAGGTGCCGAACACCACGTTGGCGCCGGAGAAGGCGTGGCTGGTGGGCGTGACCTGGCGCGACTCGCCGCCCAGGATGTTCAAGACGCACACGCGGTCGCCGCGCGTGGCCACGTCGGCCAGGGAGTTGATGCCTACGTAGTAGGGGAAGCTGGAAATGCCTCGTGCATGCATGGAAAGTGTCTCCTGGATCTCTTTAGGCGGCGTTCTTGAGGCCCAGTTGGGCAGCGATGGCGGCGCGGCCGCCGGCCTTCATCCAGTCGTCCATGCGCTTGGCGTAGTTCACGACCTCGGAGATCGCGCTGTCGAAGCCGAAGAAGCGGTAGGGCAGGCCCAGCGCTTCGCAGGTGTCGGCCAGGGCGCCGAAGCCGCGCACGAGGTTGGGGCCGCCGCGGCCCACCACCACGTACAGCGGCGTGGGGCCGTGGGTGGCGAAGTGCTCGCGCAGCGCGTCGCCCATGGCGCGCAGCGTCTCGTGGATGTCGGTGTTGTTGGACTTGCCGCCGATGATGAACAGCACGTTGGACTGCGCCAGGAAGTGCCGGTAGCAGATCCTGGCCACCTGCTTCATCTTCTCGTAGGGCGGGTTGCCGCCGAAGTCCGACGAGATGCTGGCCGCCTCGCCCAGCACTTCGGTCACCAGCGAGTTGGCGCCGCCGCCGAAGGTGGGCGCCAGGATGGTGCCGCGCTCGTTGATCACGAACACGTCCGACTGGCCCTGGTGCGTGCGCAGCTCGTTGACTTCCTGCTCGAAGGCGCCCACGTCCGCGGCGAACAGGTGCTGCGGCAGGTTCAGGCGTGCCACGCGCGGGTCGTCGCGGTCGAAACCGCACTTGAAGTCGCAGGCCACGGGCGTGAGCTTGCCGCTGCCGTCCACGCGCATGCGGATCGGGTTGAGCTCCAGCGTGGTCATGCCGTAGTGGTGCATCAGCTCCCACAGCTTGGGCAGGTGCTGCACCAGCGGGGAGATGATCTCCTTCGGCGCGCCGATGTCGGTCAGTGCATTGGCGACCACGAAGGCCTTCAGACCGGTCAAGGCGTCGAACGGGACGGTGGCGATCTCGCTCTTGTCCAGCTCCTCGATGTCCACGCCGCCGCGGTGCGTGAGCGTCATGGTCGGGGCGCGGTAGCGGGTGTCGTCGGTGATGGCGAAGTACACCTCGTGCTCGGCGGGCACGCCGCCTTCGAAGGTCACGCCGTTGGCCTTGGCCGTGGCGTTGCCGTGGCGGTGCTCGGCGAAGTACAGGCGCTCCTTCTCGGCCAGCGCGGTACGCAGGTCGGTGGCGCGGCCGATGAGGCCGGACTTGCCCTTCTTGCCCACGCCGCCCTTGAACAGCGGCTTGATGAACACCTGGCCGTGGCGGCGGATGAGGGCCTGGATCTCGTCTTCCG
>NZ_BCTC01000239.1 GCF_001571085.1 Azohydromonas lata NBRC 102462 | reverse complement strand
TAGCACCTGGCTGGACCCTGGCGCAAGAAGCCATGCCCACGACAGCTGCGGCCGGGCGAAGCCTGACGCTGCAGGAAGCTCTCGCGCTGGCCCAGGCCGGCAACCCTGTGCTCAGGGCGAGACAGGCGCAGCTCGCGGCGGCTGAAGGCCAGGCCAGCGACGCTGCGGCGTTGCTGGCAAGCAATCCCCAGGTCTGGACCGAGCGCACGCGCCGCCGCGTGAGCGCGCCACCCGGCGCGCCGCGGCAAAAAGAATGGACTGCCGGCATCGAGCAGTCGCTGGAGATTGCAGGGCAGCGACGCCACCGGCGCGAGGCCACGCAGGAAGCGCTCGCGGCGGTGCGGCTGGAAATCGACGATGCGTCGCGTCAGCTGCGCGCCGAGGTGTCGCAACGCTTCTACCGCGTGCTGGCACTGCAGCGCCGCGTCGAGGTGGAAGCCCAGGCGTTGCGGCTGTTCGAGGACACGGCCCGCGCCATCGAGCGTCGGCGTGCCTCAGGCGAGGACACGCGGCTCGATGCCAATGTGGCCGTGGTCGAGGCCGAGCGTGCGCGCAACTCGCTGGGCGGCATCCAGGAACAGCTGCTGCAGGCGCGCGCCGATCTGGCCGCCGGACTGCAGCTCGATGCGGCCGAGCTGCCGCAGGCTGCCGGAGAGCTGCAGCTCACGCCCCTGGCGTACACGCGCGACGAGCTGCTGCAGGCCGCGCTGTCGCAGCCGCGGCTGCAGGCGCTCCAGGCCCGTGAGCAAAGCGCCCAGGCGAGGCTGCGGCTCGAACGTGCCGCGCGCTATCCGGACGTCACCGTCGGAGTCAACGTCGGCCGCGAAGGGCCGCTGGATGCGCGCGAGCGGTTGACCACCGTCACGTTGTCCGTGCCCTTGCCCCTGTTCAAGCACAACGCCGCGGGCATCGGCCAGGCCAGCACCGAGCTCGCTCAGGCGCAGGTGGAACGCCGCGCCGCCGAGCGTGACGCTCCCGCCCAGGTCCAGGCGCTGTGGTCTCGGCTGCAGAGCCTGCAACTCCGCGTGGAGCGGCTGCAGCGCCTGGTGCTGCCCACGCTGGCCGACAACGAGCGCCTGGCGCTGCGCTCGCGCGAGGTAGGCCAGATCGGGCTGCTGGAGCTGCTGGTCACGTCCCGGCAATCCCTGGACGCTCGCCGCGACCTGATCGACGCATTGCTGGACTACCACGCCACCCGGGCCGAGCTGGAAGCCACCGCCGGCTGGACGAGCCAGCCTTGAGAAAGAAGACCATGAAGAACCTGATGCAACCCGGTGGTCGCCGAGCGCTCGTTGCGCTGGCCGCGGCTGCCCTGCTGTCCGCCTGTGGCGGCCCCAAGAACGAGCAGCCTGTCGTGAAGGACGAGAAGGCGCAGGCGCAGGCCGAAGAAAGCTCCTTGATCAAGCTGTCGGCCGAGGAGGCGCAGCGCGCCGGGCTGCAGGTCCAGGCGCTGCAGCCCCAGGCCCAGGCCGACGTCGTCACCGTCACCGCCACCATCCGCGCCAACCAAGACCACTTCGCCCACGTCGCGCCCCGCGTGGAAGGCCGCCTCACGCAGATCGTGGCCAAGCTCGGTGACCAGGTGCGCGCCGGGCAGACTCTGGCCGTGCTCGACAGCGTGGCCCTGGGCGAAGCGCAGTCCGCCTACCAGCAGGCCCAGGCTTCGCACCGCGTGGCACAGAGTGACTTCGACCGCGCCAGCAAGCTCGTGGCCGAGGAGATCATTCCGCAGAAGGACTACCTGCGCGCGCAAGCCGAGCTGGAGAAGTCCCGCGCCGAGTTGCGTGCGGCCGAGGACAAGCTGCGGCTGCTCGGCGCGTCGCCACAAGGCGCCGGCCGGGCCAGCGCCAGCTTCGAGCTGCGCTCGCCGCTGGCCGGCACCGTCATCGAGAAGAAGGCGACCATCGGCGAGCTCGCCGGGCCCGGCGATGCGCTGTTCACCGTGGCGGACCTCTCGCGCGTGTGGATCGAGGCCAACCTCTCGGAAGACCTGCTGGCCAGGGTGCGCGTGGGCGCGCCGGCCAGCGTCACCGTCACGGCTTATCCGGGCGTGCGCTTTCCCGGCAAGGTGAGCTTCATCGCCGGCGCGCTCGACAAGGACACGCGCACCGTGGGCGCGCGCATCGAGGTGGACAACCAGGATGGGCGGCTCAAGCCCGAGATGTTCGCCACGGCCAGCATCCAGACCGGACAGACCAGGCAAGACGTGCTCAGCGTCCCCGACGCCGCTGTGCTGCTGCTGCAGGGGCAGCCGACGGTGTTCGTGCGCGAGAAGGACGGCTACGAGCCGCGGCC
>NZ_BCTC01000238.1 GCF_001571085.1 Azohydromonas lata NBRC 102462 | reverse complement strand
TGGCGCCTTGCTGGACCCTGGCGCAAGAAGCCGTGCCCACGACCACCGTGGCCGGGCGCAGCCTGACGCTGCAGGAAGCGCTCGCGCTGGCCCAGGCCGGCAACCCCGCGCTCAAAGCCAGGCAGGCGCAGCTCGCTGCGGCCGAAGGCCAGGCCACCGACGCCGCGGCGTTGCTGGCGAGCAATCCCCAGCTCTGGACCGAGCGCACGCGCCGCCGCGTGAGTGCGCCACCGGGCACGCCGAGGCAAAGCGAATGGGCTGCCGGCATCGAGCAGTCGCTGGAGGTCGCCGGACAGCGCGGCCACCGGCGCGAGGCCGCGCAGGAAGCGCTCGCGGCAGTGCGGCTGGAGATCGACGACGCGTCGCGCCAGCTGCGCGCCGAGGTGTCGCAACGCTTCTACCGGGTGCTGGCGCTGCAGCGACGCGTCGAGGTGGAAACCCAGGCGTTGCGGCTGTTCGAGGACACGGCCCGTGCCATCGAGCGCCGCCGCGCCTCCGGCGAGGACACGCGACTCGATGCCAACGTGGCGGTGGTCGAGGCCGAGCGCGCTCGCAACGCGCTGGCCGGCATCCAGGAACAGCTGCTGCAGGCGCGTGCCGACCTGGCTGCCGGTCTGCAGCTCGACGCCGGCGAGCTGCCGCGGGCGGCCGGAGAGCTGCAGCTCACGCCCCTGGCGTACACGCGTGACGAGCTGCTGCAGACCGCGCTGTCGCAGCCGCGGCTGCTGGCGCTGCAGGCGCGCGAGCAAAGCGCCCAGTCGCGGCTGCGGCTCGAACGTGCCGCTCGCTATCCGGACGTCACCGTCGGCGTCAACGTCGGCCGCGAGGGGCCGCTCGACGCGCGCGAGCGGCTGACCACCGTCACGCTGTCCGTGCCCTTGCCCCTGTTCAAGCACAACGCCGCGGGCATCGGCCTGGCCAGCACCGAGCTGGCGCAGGCGCAGGTGGAGCGCCGCGCCGCCGAGCGCGACGCGCCCGCCCAGGTGCAGGCGCTGTGGTCACGGCTGCAGAGCCTGCAAGTCCGCGTGGAACGGCTGCAGCGCCTGGTGCTGCCCACGCTGGCCGACAACGAGCGCCTGTCGCTGCGCTCGCGCGAGGTCGGCCAGATCGGGCTGCTGGAGCTGCTGCTCACCTCCCGGCAATCCCTGGACGCCCGCCGCGACCTGATCGACGCCTTGCTGGACTACCACGCCACCCGGGCCGAGCTCGAAGCCGCCGCCGGCTGGACGGGCCAGCCTTGAGAAAGAAGACCATGAAGAAACTGATGCAACCCGGTGGCCGCCGAGCGCTCGTGGCGCTGTCCGTGGCCGCCCTGCTGTCCGCCTGCGGCGGCGCAAAGAACGAACCGCCCGCCGCGAAGGACGAGAAGGCACAGTCGCAGGTCGAGGAAGGCTCCCTGATCAAGCTCTCGCCCGAGGAGGCGCAGCGCGCCGGGCTGCAAGTGCAGGCGCTGCAGCGCGAGGTCCAGGCCGACGTCGTCACCGTCACCGCCACCATCCGCGCCAACCAGGACCACTTCGCCCACGTCGCGCCCCGCGTTGAAGGCCGCCTCACGCAGGTCGTGGCCCGGCTCGGCGACCAGGTGCGCGCCGGGCAGACCCTGGCCGTGCTCGACAGCGTGGCCCTGGGCGAAGCGCAGTCCGCCTACCAGCAGGCCCAAGCCTCGCACCGTGTGGCGCAGGGCGACTTCGACCGCGCCAGCAAGCTCGTGGCCGAGGAGATCATTCCGCAGAAGGACTACCTGCGTGCGCAGGCCGAGCTGGAGAAGTCGCGTGCCGAGTTGCGGGCGGCCGAGGACAAGCTGCGGCTGCTGGGCGCGTCGCCGCAGGGCGCCGGCCGGGCCAGCGCGAGCTTCGAGCTGCGCTCGCCGCTGGCCGGCACCGTCATCGAGAAGAAGGCCACCATCGGCGAGCTCGCCGGGCCCGGCGATGCGCTGTTCACCGTGGCAGACCTCTCGCGCGTGTGGATCGAGGCCAACCTCTCCGAAGACCTGCTGGCCAAGGTGCGCGTGGGCGCGCCGGCCAGCGTCACCGTCACGGCCTATCCGGGCGTGCGCTTCCCCGGCAAGGTGAGTTTCATCGCCGGCGTGCTCGACAAGGACACGCGCACCGTGGGCGCGCGCATCGAGGTGGGCAACCAGGACGGGCGGCTCAAGCCCGAGATGTTCGCCACGGCCAGCATCGAGACCGGACAGACCCGGGACGGCGTGCTCAGCGTCCCCGACGCCGCCGTGCTGCTGCTGCAGGGGCAGCCGACCGTGTTCGTGCGCGAGAAGGACGGCTACGAGCCGCGCCC
>NZ_BCTC01000237.1 GCF_001571085.1 Azohydromonas lata NBRC 102462 | reverse complement strand
GCCACCGCCGACAGCTCCACCGCCTGCGCGCCGCTGCGGCCAAACACCACGTAGCTGCGGCCGGCATCGGTACGGCCGGCAACATCGCTCAACAGTGCGCCCACGATCAGGTCAGCCAGCCCGTCACCGTTGACGTCCCCGGCGTTGGACACGCTGTAGCCGCTGTAATCGCCGCCGCCCTGCCCGTTGATCACGAAACCGCCGCTGCCCGCGGCCACCGCCGACAGCTCCACGGACGGCTGCACGGCGCTCAGGTTGCGCGTGATGCGCTTGTCCACGAGCAGTTGCGCAGCGCCGGCCCGCTCGTCATAGACCTCATAGGTCTGTGTGCCCACGCTGAGGGCGCCGCGGTCCACCCAGATGCCCGTGGCGTTGAGCACGTCGCCCGCGTTGCCGTCCACCAGCAATTGGTGTCGTGGCACCGTGCTGCCCAGCCACGACCATCCGTTGCCGGCATTGAAGCTGTTGAGTCCGCCCAGGTCGCTCACGTCGGCCGCAGCCAGGGTCAGCGTGTTGTTGCCGCTGCCCGTGAGGTCTATCTTCTCCACGCCCTCGATGCGGCTGGCGCCACCGCCCAGGTTGACCACGCGCGTGAGGTCCAGCGTGATGCCGCTGCCCGCCAGCACGATGCTGTCCACCCCGGCGCCGCCATCAATGCGTGCGAGCTGGCCCAGGTTGCCGCCAGCGCCCAGCGGCAGCTGCAGTGCCGAAGCCAGCGTGCCGTCGATGACGAAGCGGTCGTTGCCCGCCCCGCCATACAGCACGCTGGTGGCCGTGGCCGTGAGCGTGTCGTCGCCCGCACCGGCCACCGGCACGCCCGCGGCCGTTTGCACGAATGCGCCCCCCATACCGCCGACCATCACGTAGCTGCGACCTCCGCTGTTCACGAGCAAATCGGCCAGACCGTCGCCGTTGACGTCGCCCGCCGCCGAGACGCTCACGCCCTCACTGCCGCTGCCGCCTGGCACCATGAAGCCGACCTGGCCCTGTGCTGCTGCCGACGAGAGCTCCACCGTGCCCGCATCGCCGCGGCCAAACACCACGTACGCACGCCCCGCCTGCGTGCCCACCAGCATGTCGGCCAGGCCGTCGCCATTGACGTCGCCCACACCGGCCACGCTGCTGATGCTCAGGTCCCCCGAGCTCTGGCCGTTGATCACCAGGCCGCCGCTGCCGCCGCTGAGCGCCGACAACTCCACCGCCGCCGCGCCGCTGCGGCCAAACACCACGTAGCTGCGGCCGGCATTGCCCCCCACGATCAGGTCGGCCAGCCCGTCGCCGTTGACGTCGCCCGCGCCGCTCACGTTGACCACGTCCGTACCGTTGATGGCCAAGCCGCCCGCGCCCAGGGCCGACAGTTCCACCCGTGCCGTGCCGCTGCGGCCGTACACCACATAAGCGCGGCCGCCGGCGGTGCCCACGGCCAAGTCGGCCAGGCCGTCGCCATTGACGTCGCCCACGCTGCCGATACTGACCTCCCCCTCGCCCTGGCCATTGACGGTGAAGCCGCCGCTGCCCGCGGCCACCGCCAACAGATCCCACGGCGCGCGGCTGCTGCGGCCAAACACCACGTAGCTGCGCCCGGTGCGCGTGCCCAGGAGCACGTCGCCCAGCCCGTCGCCGTTGACGTCCCCGACAGCGGCCACGCCCGCACCGGCCAGCTCCCCAGCGCTCTGGCCGCTGATCGCAAAGCCCCCATCGCCTGCGGCCACCGCCGACAGCTCCACCGGCGCCGCGCCGCTGCGCCCAAACACCACGTAGGCATTGCCCGCACCCGTGCTCACGATGACGTCGCCCAACCCGTCGCCGTTGACGTCTCCGGCCTTGGCGATGCTGCAGTCGCCCGCGCCCGAAGCGTTGATCACCATGGCGCTGCCCGCACCCGGCGCCGACAGCTCCACCGCCGCCGTGCCGCTGCGGCCGAACACCACGTAGCTGCGGCCTGTGCCGGTGGCGGCAATCAGATCGGCCAGCCCGTCGCCGTTGACGTCGCCCGCACTGTTGACGCTGCCCCCGCCGGAGACGGTCAGGCTCCAGCTGGCCGCCTCCACCGTGAAGTTGCGTGTGACGTCCTCGTCCACGATGAGCTGCGCGCCAGCCCTGTCGTCGTACACGCGGTAGGCCTGGCCGCCCACGGTGATGGCGCCGCGCTCCATCCACTGTCCCTCGGCGCTGAGCACGTCGCCCGCGTCGCCTTGCACCACCAGCTGGTGGCGCGGCACGGCCGCGCCCAGCCCACTCCAGCCGTTGCCGTCATTGAAGGTGTTGAGCCCGCCCAGGTCGCGCACGTCGGCCGCACGCAGCACCAGCGTGTTGTCGCCGCTGCCCGTGAGGTCAATCTG
>NZ_BCTC01000236.1 GCF_001571085.1 Azohydromonas lata NBRC 102462 | reverse complement strand
ACCCTGGGCGGTGTACTTGGGGTTGGTCACCGAGGGCGCGATCTGCGGGATGCCGGCGTCGGCGTAGATGCGCGAGGCGGGAATGGCGGTGCCGGAGTTCAGGTGGCCCACCACGCCGTTGACCTTGGCGTCCACGAGCTTTTGGGCGGCGGCGGTGCCTTGCTTGGGATCGGCGGCGTCGTCCTCGGCCAGCAGCTCGAATTTCGCCTTGCGCCCGCCAATGCTCACGCCCTTGGCGTTGAGCTCGTCCAGCGCCATGCGCACGCCGTTCTCGTTGTCCTTGCCCAGGTGGGCGATGGCGCCACTGGTGGCGGCGACGTGGCCGATGCGAACGACCAGGGGCTCCTGGGCATGAGCGCTCGCGTGGGCAAGGGTTAGAGAAGCGGCAAGGGCGGTGGCGGGGATGACGGGGTTCATGCGGGCGGGCGGTGAATCGGTACAGGGTGCGGAAGCCGCAAATGCTGTCATGTGTTCAGCACACTGTCGAATGCCGATAAAGTGGGCCGTCATGCCTGGAAGGTATGAAACAGGGCTTCAAAGCACTGCAATCACTCTTATGTCAATTTTGGTGCGTGCTCAACCGGGCGTTGGCCGCTTGCCGACGGGCCCTGCGTGGCCCGCCGGTCCGCCAAACGCCTTCAGCGCGTGGCGACGTTGAGCAGTTCGACTTCGAAGGTCAGCGTGCTGTTGCCGGGAATGACGCCGGGGATGCCTTGGGCGCCGTAGGCCGTGTTGGCCGGGCACGTGAGCTTGGCCTTGCCGCCCACCTTCATTTGCTGAAGGCCTTCGGTCCAGCACGGGATGACGCGGTTGAGCGGGAACGTGGTGGGCTGGCCGCGCTTGAAGGAGCTGTCGAACTCCTTGCCGTCGGCCAGTGTGCCGCGGTAGTGCACCTGCACCACGCTGGAGACCGTGGGCTGCGCGCCCTGGCCCTGGACGGTGTGCTCCACGATCACGCCGGAAGGCAGCTTCTGCGTTTCAACCGGGGCCTGGGCCTGGGCTTGGGCGCCGGCCAGCGACAACAGGACGGCAGCGAGGGAAACAATCGACTTCATGTCTGTGGAGCACGGAGAGTTGCGCAAGGCGCGCAGTGTCGCCGCTTTTGGGCCCGTGCCGCCGCGCCCCGCGAGGCCTCCTCAGGCGTGGCCCGGCGCGTAGCTGAAGCCGCCGCCGCGTTCCTGCTCCAGGCGGGTTTCCTCCATGAGGTCTTCCTGCACCGGGTCGGGGGCGCCGCCGCGGCGCAGATGCTCCTCGTACCAGGCCGTGATGAGCGCGCACACGATGGGCTCGGGGCCCTGGACCATCTCCTCGATGTCAAAGCCGCTGGCCTGGCAGATCGCTTCAATGGGATGCGGATCGAAGATCACCGCGCCGTCACGGATGTCCCGCGACAGGCGCAAGTCCTCGAAGTTGATGCCGTCCGGAATGGTTGCCTGTAATTGAATCAAGCTGCCTCCTCTGGATCCCGTCAAGGGCTGAGCCATTGTGACCGACTCCACCGCGGGCTGGGCGGGCTGTACCGGGATGAGACAGTCTGGCCACACTGGCAGGCGGTGTGCCCGCGCCGTCAGCGATCCTTGGTCACGGGCGGGTCACTGGTCTCCCTGGCGCGGGGCCGGGTCGCGGATTTCGCGCACCTCGGCCTCTATCACCTCGCCACCGTGGGGCTCACCGCGGCCACGCCAAGCCGCCGTGCCGGTGCTGCCGGCAAAACCGGAGCCGCCGCCGGGCATGCGCCCCGGCCAGTTGAAGCGCACACCGGCCTGGCGCAGGCGGCGCCTGGCCACCAGCGCCAGCACCACCACCATGGCAGCGCCCACCAGGGCTGCCACGAGCGTGAAGGCCATCATGAACAGGCCCGCCACGCCCAGGGCCAGGGTGCGCAGCATCGCCGCCGGGGCGGCCAGGGCGCGCGCCCACCAGGGAGCGCGCGTGGAGTAAGGCAGTTGCATCAGGAGATTTCCGTCGTGTGGCTCAAAGGCCCGCCGCCCTCAATCGTCGCTGCCGCTGGTGATGCCCAGCAGGGCCAGCAAGGACTGGAAGACGTTGAACAGGCTCAGGTACACACCCAAGGTGGCGGTGATGTAGTTGGTTTCCAGGCCGTCCCGCACGCGCTTGAGGTCATGCAGGATGAAGGCCGAGAAGATACCAATGGCCATCACGGACAGCGTGATCATCAGCGCGCTGGACTGGATGAAGATGTTGGCGATGCCCGCCACCATCAGCATCACGGCGCCGATGAACAGCCACTTGCCCATGGACGTGAGGTCGCGCTTGATCACCGTGGACAGCGTGGCCATGCCCAGGAAGATCGCGCCCGTGCCGGCAAAGGCCGTCATCACCAGGCCCGCGCCGTTGGCC
>NZ_BCTC01000235.1 GCF_001571085.1 Azohydromonas lata NBRC 102462 | reverse complement strand
TTCGCGGCGTATGACGAGGCGGAGGCGAAACGCGCCGGCTCACGAGGCGCAAAAGCCGGCCAGCCCCGCGAACTCCCGTTCGAACCCGTCCATGAAAACCGCCGCCAGCGCCCCACCGTGTGCGCGCAGCGCGCCGGCCTCCACGTCCAGCGCCGCGCGCAAGGCCGCCGCGGCGTCGTCCACCGCCACGCAGCCCGGCACCTCCGGCAGCTCCCAGCTCTGCACGTAAGCCGCGTGCTTGTCCGCCCCGCCCTGCGGCGGCAGCAGGGTCAGCCGCGGGCGGCCGAAGGCGGTGGCGACGATGCGGGCGTGCAGGCTGCTGCCGCAGCAGCCCGCCGCGCCGGCCAGCAACGCGCACAGGTCCCACAGGTGGATGGACGCCATCACGGCGCAGGGCGCGCGCAGGCGCGCGGCCAGGCGGCTCAACACCGCTTCATCGTCATGCCAGGGCGCCGCGCCGGCGCGAAACAGCACCAGCGCCAGGCTGCGCTGGCGGGCCACGGCGTCCAATTGAGCCGCCAGCGCGTCCAGCGTGGCGTCGTCGCCGAACTCGGCGGCCATCTGCACCGCCACGTAGCCGCCGGGAAAGCGGGCCCGCAGCGCCGCCACCTCGCCGCGGGCGGCGCGCGCGGCGATCGCCGGGCCGAACAGCCGCGCCGTGAGCACGGCTGGGTCCGGCAACAGCAGCGAGGCCACGCCCGCCTCGCGCAGCAGCGCCTGCGTGCGCGCGTCGCGCACGGCCACGCGGTCCATCGCCCGCAGCTTTTCAATGGCTTCCACCTGCATGCGCCGCGGGCAGCGCTCCAGGCCGGCGCCGCCCAGGCCCAGCGCCACGACGGGTGCGAAACCGGCGGCCAGCGCGCGCGGCAGCAGGTAGGGCGCGTGGTCGTCCAGCCGCAGCGTGGCGCGCACCCAGCGCCGGCGCGCCAGGGGGCGGCGGGCGAAGTAGCCGATGGCGGCGGGCGCCTCCTGCGGCGGCAGCAGCATGGCCGCGGCCTGCCAGGCGCTGCAGGTGGCGAGTTGCCCGCCCACGTGCAGCAGCGCCAGCGGCGGCTCGCCCGGGGCGGGCTGCAGGTCCGCCAGGTGCGCCACCCGCACGCCGCCGCAGCCGCGCAGGTCGCGCGCGGCCAGGCCGGCAAAGCGCACGCCGCGCGGCGCCAGCAGGCGCGCCGCCACGCGCGCGAGCAGCAGGTCGCCGAAGTTGTGGCGGTCGCAGGCGCCCAGCAGGGTCACGGGGGTGGTCATGGCAACGGCTTGGGGCTTGAAAGGTGGCTGACAGCCGGCGGGCAATCTTTTTGCCCCTTGCGGGCAGGCCGCGCGGACACCCAAGCAAGCTTGATCCGGCCAACGCGGCCGGAGCCGGCGCCTTCGCCGGTGGCAACGCATGAGGATGCTGATGAAAACCAAAGATCTCCTGCCTGCAGACCAAGCCCAAGCCCAACTCAAGCCGGCCAACGCCGCCCGCCGCGGCATGCTCGGCGCGCTGGCGGCCGTGCCGCTGGTGCTGGCGACCACGGGCTGCGCCATCACGCGCGGCGGCAGCGACAAGAAAACACCCGAGCAGCACCGCCGCGACATCGACAGCAACGCCGACGCCACGCTCAGCCGCCTGTACGAGCAGGTGCGCGGCTCGCGCGAGCTCACCGCCAAGGCGCGCGGCCTGCTGATCTTCCCCTCCATCCTGGCCGCGGGCCTGGTGGTGGGCGGCGAGTACGGCGAGGGCGTGCTGCGCGCGGGCGGGCGCTCCCAGGCCTACTACCGCGCCGCCAGCGGCTCCTTCGGCTTCCAGGCCGGGGCGCAGTCCAAGGCGGTGGTCATCGTCTTCCTCACCCAGGAGGCGCTGGACAAGTTCCGCAACAGCAACGGCTGGACGGCGGGCGTGGACGGCTCCGTGGCCCTGCTCAAGATCGGCGCCAACGGCGAAGTCGACACCTCCACCATCAAGAACGACGTCGCCGCCTTCGCGCTCACCAACGCGGGGCTCATGTACAACCTGACGATAGAGGGCACCAAGATCACGCGCATGGACCTGTAAGGCGCGGCGCAAGGGCCAGCGAAAGGCGGCGCGTTGCGGGGGCAACGGCCCGGGCCAACGGCAGGTGTTAGACGGTCTAACACCGTGTTCAGGGGGCCGTCCCGGGGACCGTTGGCGCGCGCCGGCATCCCGCCGGCACGCGCACTTCGCACCCTCACCCGTCATGCCCGCGAAGGCGCACTGCGGTCCGGGCAGAGGGGCAAGCGCCAGCCGGAGACAGACCCGCAGCGCCCCCCAACCCGTCATTCCCGCGAAGGCGGGAATCCAGGCGGGCCCCAAGCCGGCCGTCAGCTCATGGGCCGGCGTCGCAAGGTCCAAAACCGCACTTTTCCTGCGTT
>NZ_BCTC01000234.1 GCF_001571085.1 Azohydromonas lata NBRC 102462 | reverse complement strand
CGTCAATGGTGCCGATGATGTCTTCGATGCGGTGGCTGGCGCTCTGGATGCCGTCCATGGTGCTGACCACGCGGGCCACCACCTCGCCGCCGCGCTGCGCCGCCTCGGAGGCCGAATTCGCGCACACGCTGGCCGTGGCGGCGGACTCGGCGCCCGCGCGCAGCGCATCGGTGACCTGCTGCAGGCTGGCCGCCGTTTGCTGCAGGTTGGCCGCGGTGTGCTCGGTGCGGGCGGAGAGGTCGGCGCTGCCCTGGGCGATCTCGTCGGAGGCCTTGGACACGTCGCTGGCGCTCTGGCGCATCTGGCCCACGAGGTGGCGCAGCGATTGCGTCATGCCGTCCAGCGCCTGCTGCAGGGTGCCGATCTCGTCGCGGCGGCCCACGTCGGCCCGCGCGGTGAGATCGCCCTGGCCGATGCGCGTGGCCATCGCGGCCAGCGCGTTCAGCGGCCGGCACAGGGAGCGCACCAGCAGCGCGCTGCTCACGCACATGAGGGCGATGGCCAAGGCCGTCACGGCGCTGCCCGTCCAGGCCAGCATGCGCATGGACGCCTCGGCCGCCTCGCTCAGCGCTTGCGAGCGCTGGCGCTGCAGCGCCACGAAGGCCTGCTGCACTTCGAGATAGGCCGTGATGGCCGGTTGCACGTCCGACGCCAGGCGGGCCATGGCCTGCTCGGCCTGCCCCTGCTGCTTGAGCGCGGCGGCCTGGTCGCGCGCGGCGATGTAGCGCTTGCGCGCCTGCGCCACCGCCGCCAGCGCGGCCTTTTCCTCATCGGTGCCGGCCAGCTCGTCCAGCGACGCCTGCAACTCGTTGATGCGCTTGGTCGTGGCCGCGATCGCGGGCTTGAACAGGGCCGCCACCGTCGCGTCGCCGGCCAGCGTGGACAGCACCCGCGTGGCGTTGGCCTGCGTGAGCCCGCTCCACTGCAGGGCAATTTCCAGCTTGCGCTGCTGGGCCTGCGTGTCCTGCGCGAACTGCGCCTGCAAGTGCCCGCCGCGCCAGGCGGTGAAGCCCGAGAGCAAGGCCAAGACCACTGAAATAGCCAGCGTGGGCAGCCACAGCTTGGACTTGATGCTCAGGAACTTCATACGCGTGCCCTCTGATCCAGCCTTGGGAACAAGCTGCCGCGTTCGCGATGAAAAACGCAGGCGAGCACAGGCGGGCAGGCGCGAAGGCCGGCCCAAGAGAAATACGAATAACCCGTGGGCGGGCGCCGCCACCCGCCCACGCGGCCGCCAGAGGGCGGCGCGCGGTGGGCAGCCGGCGCGCCGCGCCGTCAGCGTGCGGCGTCTATGAGGCCCATGTCGGCGCTGCTCATGAGCGCCTCGATGTCGATGAGGATGAGCATGCGCTCGCCCACGCCGCCGATGCCGGTGATGAAGCTCGCGTCCACGGTGGAGTTCATCTCCGGCGCGGGGCGGATCTGCTCGGTGTTGAGCTGCATCACGTCGGACACCGAGTCCACCACCGCGCCGACGATGCGCCCGCGCACGTTGAGCACGATCACCACGGTGAAGCTGTTGTACTCGGCCGTGTCGCAGCCCAGCTTCAGGCGCAGGTCCACCACCGGGACGATGACGCCGCGCAGGTTGACCACGCCCTTCATGAAGGCCGGCGCGTTGGCGATGCGCGTGGGCGGCTCGTAGGAGCGGATTTCCTGCACGCGCAGGATGTCTATGCCGTACTCCTCCTGGCCCAGGCGGAAGGTGAGGAATTCGCCGCCGCGCGGTTCGGCCATGGCACGGTTGCCGGCCATCTGGAGGGCGCCGGCCGTGGAGCGGGCGGGGGTGTTGATCAAATCCATGCGTGACTCCTGCATGTTGGGCCGACAAGGGGCCTGGGGACCTTCGGGGCCTGCCGCCCGGCGCTGGGCCTTTGGGCGGACAGGGCGATTTTTAGAACTGCTCCCATGCATCTTCCGCCGCCGTCGCCGCGGCGGGCGTGACGGAAGCCACGGGAGCGGCGGGCAGGGCGCCGCCACGGGTGCTGCGGGTACTGCCGGAACTGCCTGGACCGCCGTTGCGGGCCGCGCGCGCGATGAGCTGGGTGGCCTGCGACTTGGGGCTGGACGGCGCGGGCGCCAGGGCGGCCGCCTGGGGCAGCGCGTCGTGCGCGCCGGCTTCCAGGCGGAACACCGCGGCGGCGTTCTCCAGCGCCTGCGCCTGGTCGCGCAGGTGCTGCGCCGCGCCGGCGGTTTCCTCCACCAGCGCGGCGTTGTTCTGGGTGTGGGTGTCGAGCTGGCTCATGGTGTCGCGCACCTGGGCGATGCCGTCGGCCTGCTGCTGCATGGTCTGGCCCACGTTGCCGATGAGCTGCGCCACGCGGCGCACCTGGGCCACGATCTCGTCCATGGTGCTGCCGGCCTCGCTCACCAGGCGGCTGCCGGCCTCCACCTGCTCGACGCTGCCGCCGATGAGGGCCTTGATCTCGCGTGCCGCCGCGGCCGAGCGCTGTGCCAGCGCGCGCACCTCGCC
>NZ_BCTC01000233.1 GCF_001571085.1 Azohydromonas lata NBRC 102462 | reverse complement strand
GTTGCCCGACGCGCCTGCGCCCACGACGATCGCATCGAACTTTTCCTTGGCATGCTTGGCCATTGTCGCGTCCTTCCAGAGAGATCGGCACCTGTGCAACAACCGTTGCAAGCGGGTATTCGCATGGAGCGTGCCAAGTGGCTTGTCCCAGGGAAATGCCTGCGTGACAGGCTATTTTTGGACAATGGTGTTTTCACGAGGCCGCCTTGACGTGCCCCAAACGCGACCGCTTCTGTCGGCTTTGTCGCATGTGCGACGCACGCTCCGGGGCCGGCCGGCGTACCCGTGCGGGCGTGCGATGATTGGCACTGCAAATGCATGCGAGCGGCGCCCTTGATGATGCACAAGGCCCAGACCATGAACCTTTTCACAGGCACTGCTTCAGACGAATTTTTCGGCGGCGACGTTCCCGCCCCCGTGCGCGACCTGCTGCACCAGGCCGCAGAGGCGCCGGCGGCCGAGCGTTCGCCGCTGCTGTGGACGGCCCAGGCCCTGGCCCCCGGCTGCCTGGCCATCTACTACGCGCTCTACAAGCACCACGCCGGGCGGCGCGAGTTCGAGCTGGCCGAGCGCGCGGCCTGGCGCGGGCTGCAGGAGGCCGCGGGCCAGGGCGGCCTGGCGCAGGATTGGCGCGCCGTCATGCCGGCGGCGCATGTGGACTTCAGCCAGGATGGGCCGCAGCGCTTCTGGCTGTTCACGCTCAAGGCGCTTTCGTTCATACACCTGCGCAGCGACCGTGCCGACATGGCGCGCGAGCTGCTGGCCAAGCTCCACGAGCTGGACCCGCAGGCGCAGACCGGCAGCGAGGTCACGATGTCGCTGCTGCACGCGGCCGACGCCGCGCGACAGGGCCGATGAGCATCCCGGCCGTCACGCTCTCACGCTCCCTGCAGACGCCGCGCCTGCAGTTGCGCGAGCCGCGGCCGGGCGACGCACCGCTGATGTTCGAGCGCTGGGCCCGCGACGCCCACACGCTGCGCTACCTGGGCTGGAAGCCGCATGCCGACGTCGCCTTCACGCAGCGCATGCTGGACTGGGACAATGCCCGCTGGCTCAAGCGCACGGCGTGCACGTGGATGCTGGCGCATGGCGACGCGGGGCCGATTGGGCAGGTGCAACTGGTGGCGCAGTCCTTCGAGCCGCCGGTGTTCCACTGGCGCCTGGGCTACGTGCTGGCGCCGGCATTCCAGGGGCAGGGCTTGATGCGCGAGGCCGTGTCGGCCGTGCTGGAACATGCGTTCAAGCAGGCGCTCATCTGGCGCGTGGACGCACTGTGCGACGTGGACAACACCCCTTCCATTCGCCTGCTGCAGGCGCTGGGCCTGAGCTGCGAGGGGCGGCTGGTGGCACATACGCTGCACCCCAACGTCTCCACCACGCCGCGGGACGTGTGGATTTACGCGCGCACGCGGCGGCCGCACAAGGCGCCTTGATGTGCACAGCGTGAGCCGGGGCGTGGCGCCCCGGGGCGCTCAGAGGTCGTCCGCCAGGACTTCGGTGGCGATGAGTTGTGCGCGCAGCGACCAGCGGGCGCGCCAGCCGGAGCCTGCCCAGGTGGGATCGTTGGCGCGCTCGAACGCGGCCGTGGCTTCGGCCTCGCTCCAGTAGATGCGGCAGTCGCCGCGGGCACGCAGCGCAGCCTCGCTGGCCTGCTGGGGCGTCACCGGCTCCTCCCGGTAGCTGCCGGGCTCCTGCAGGTGGTCCGCGCGGTACAGCGGCTTGTCCCAGCCGTATTCCTCGGCCATGGCGCAAATGCCGGGGTATTTCTCAGCCACGCCCGCCGTCTCGGGGCTGGCGTCGAACATCTCCAGCAACTCGCGCGGCGTGGCGCAGTCGTGGATCTCCCATTCCTGCAGCGCATCATCGGCCGCGACCTTGCGCAGCAGGTCGTCGCCATCGTAGGCAAACCAGCACCTGGGCTCGGCCTGCGGGGGAATCTCAAGAACGAAAATCATGGCCGTGCCTCCTGCATTGCTCTGACTTCGACCGGCTGGGCGCCGGCGTGGCGATGGGGCAAGGGCACGACGATCACTCGGCGCCTTCGGCAAAAACCTTTTGCCATACGGCTTTGCGCAGGCGCTCGGAGACGGCGTGCGGGGTGCCGTCAAACTCGTCGGTAGCCTTGCGCAGCGCGGCCTGCGCCACGGACGCTTCGGCCATGGTCAGCGGCAGCCGGCCGGCAACATGGGTGGCCTTGGGCACGGAGCGCAATATCGCCTGGCGATTGGGGTGCTCGTCCATCGCGACGAGCGAATCCGCCTCGGGCTGGCCGTCCAGGCAGATGTATCGTCCGATCACCTCGACCTTGCGGCCATCGAGCGTGGTTTTGACAAGTACCGGTGTCATCACAACCTCTCTTCAAGAATCTCGGACCAGCCGGACGGGCCGCTGCGCACAGCGCGGCCCGCCGGCCTGAGGAGAGAACAGGGGAGCGTACCGATGCCCCCTGCCCTGCCCGTCGTGCCGCTGTGGATCAGCGGATGATGTCGTAGCTGTAGTCGGTCTTGCCCGGGACA
>NZ_BCTC01000232.1 GCF_001571085.1 Azohydromonas lata NBRC 102462 | reverse complement strand
GCGGGGCCTGGCGGGTGAAGGGCGTAGCCCGGAACCCGCCAGGCCCCGCGCGCGCCGGCGTTGGCCTCCCGTAGGCCTTGTCGGTGGTCGCGGTGGGTCCGGTATGAGGCAGGAATCTCGATTCCCGAGAGCCTGCCCTTGACCGGACGACACATCCACGACCACCAGATGAGGCTTTACATGAAGCTCAGACTGACCGAAGGGCTGCCCACGGCAGCCGCGCGCGCTGGCATCAGCGTGGCCACGGCCTACCGCATCGAGAAGGATCCGCGGCTGCCGTCCCAGAAGCAGGCACCTCGGGAGAGGCGCCGGCCAGATCCGCTGGCTGAGATCTTCGACAGCGAGGTGGCGCCGCTGCTCAAGGCCGCGCCCGGCGTGCGGCCGATCGCGGTGCTCGAAGAGATGATGCGGCGCCACCCGGAACTCACCCGCAGCGTGCGCCGTACCCTGGAGCGGCGCATCCGCACTTGGCGCGCCCAGCACGGCCAGGAGCACGACGTCATCTTCCGCCAAGTGCACGAGCCCGGGCGCATGGGGCTGTCCGACTTCACCGAGATGGACAGCCTGGGTGTGACGGTCGGCGGCGTGCCGCTGGACCACCGGCTCTACCACTTCCGGCTGGCCTGCTCGGGCTTCGAGCACGCGCACGTCATCCTCGGCGGCGAGAGCTACGTCGCGTTGGCCGAAGGCCTCCAGAACGCGCTGTGGGCCCTGGGCGGCGTGCCACGCGAGCACCGCAGCGACAGCCTCTCGGCGGCCTTCCGCAACCTGGACTCCAAGGCGCGCGAGGACCTGACCTCGCGCTACGGCGCGCTGTGCGCCCATTACGGCATGCAGCCCAGCCGCAACAACCGCGGTGTCGCGCACGAGAACGGCGCCATCGAGAGCTCGCACGGCCACCTCAAGAGCGCCATCCGTGACGCGCTGCTGTTGCGCGGCAGCGCCGACTTCGCCGACCTGATGGCCTACCGGGGCTTCATCGACGAGATCGTCAGCCGCCACAACGCGCGCAACGGCAAGCGCATCGAGGCGGAGCGCGCCGTGCTGCAGCCGCTGCCGGCCACGCGCACCTGCGACTACGAAGAGACGCTGGTGTACGTGACCTCGGCATGCGGCTTCACGCTGCGCAAGGTCTTCTACACGGTGCCCTCGCGGCTCATCGGCCACCGGCTGCGCGTGCGGCTGTACGACGACCGGCTGGAGGTGTTCCTCGGCGGCACGGCGCTGATGACGCTTGCCAGGGGTCGCACCGGTGGCAATGGCCGCCACGGCCATGTCGTGGACTACCGCCACGTCATCCACGCGCTGCGGCGTAAGCCCATGGCGCTGCTCAACCTGGTTTACCGCGAGCAGCTCTTCCCTCGCGAGGCCTACCGGCTGACGTTCGAGCGGCTGTGCGAGCAGCTGCCGCCGCGCGCAGCCTGCAAGACCATAGTCGAGCTGCTGAGCATGGCGCACGAGCGCGCCTGCGAGGCGCAGTTGGGCCAGCTGCTGCAGCAATACCTGACCGAGCACCGGCTGCCCAACCTCAATGAGCTGCGCGCCCACTTCGCGCCGGACCCGGCGCGGCTGCCGGAAGTCTGCGTGCAGCTGGCCTCGCTGAGCGACTACGAAGCCCTGGTCCATCGCCACACCGAGGTGCAAGCATGAGCGACGCCATCGATTCCACGCGACTGACGCTGCTGCTCAACGAGCTGCGGTTGCCCGCGCTCAAGCAGATCTGGTCGTCCTTCGCCGAGCGCTCCGACAAGGAAGGCTGGCCCGCGGCGCGGCTGATCATGCGCTGGCCGAGCACGAGCTCGCCGAGCGCGACAGGCGCCGCATCGAGCGTCACCTGGGCGAGGCCCGGCTGTTGCCGGGCAAGACGCTGGAGAACTTTGACTTCGACGCCGTGCCGATGATCTCCAAGGCGCAGGTCGCGGCGCTGTGCGCCGGCGATGGCTGGCTGCGCCACGGCGCCAATTTGATCTTGATGGGCCCGCCCGGCGGCGGCAAGTCGCACTTGTCGTCGGCCATCGGCCTGGGATTGCTGGAGAAGGGTTGGCGCGTACTGCTCGCCCGCACCTCCGACCTGGTCCAGCGGCTGCAGGTCGCGCGTCGCGAGCTGGCCCTGGAAGCTGCAATCAGCCGGCTCGACCGCTTTGATTTGGTCATTTTGGACGACTTTGCATACGTCACGAAGGACCAGGCCGAGACGTCGGTGCTGTTCGAGCTCATCAGCGCCCGCTACGAGCAACGCTCGCTGCTGATTACGGCCAATCAGCCATTTGGCGAGTGGGGGAAGGTCTTCCCCGATCCCGCCATGACGCTCGCAGCGGTTGACCGTTTGGTCCACCACTCAACCATCTTCGAACTCAACGTCGAGAGCTACCGGCGGCGCACCGCACTGCAGCGCAAGCAGGAAGGCCCGGGCCGTCCGGCCAGCTTCGCGACACCGAGGAATGCCGGCCGGACGCGGCGCGACAAACCAGCTGCCGAATAACTATTGCCCGCGTCAATCAACGCGCGCATCATCACCGCGCCGCGACAGTTTTTCTCATCTTGATTGTCGCGCGTCTCTCATCCTGATCGTCGCGCCAT
>NZ_BCTC01000231.1 GCF_001571085.1 Azohydromonas lata NBRC 102462 | reverse complement strand
GGGCCTGATCAGCTCGACCTTGCTCGACACCTTCCTCACTCCGGCCATGTTCTGGCTCTTTGGACGCCGCGACGCCGAGCGGCTGGTCGACGACGGCAATGCCGAGGCCTTCTGAGCTTGGTGGCCTTTTCATTCTTCATCCCTGCGCTCAACGAAAGGACTTCTCATGAAACTCAACCGCATCTGGGCCGCTGCTGCCTTGCTGGCCTGCCTGGGCACCGCCGTGGCGGCACAGGAGCACGAGCACGGTCATGGCCACGAGCCGATGCATGGCGGCGTCGTCGTCGAGGCCAGCGACATGGACTTCGAGCTGGTGGCCAAGGCCGATGTCGTCATCCTCTACGTGCGCGACCATGGCAAGCCCGCAGCCACGCAAGGCGCCAGCGGCAAGCTCACACTGCTCAGCGGCAGCGACAAGACCGAGACGACGTTGGCGCCTGCGGGGGACAACAAGCTCCAAGCCCAGGGCAACTTCAAGGTAGGTGCCGGCACCAAGGCCGTGGCCACGGTCACGCTGCCGGGAAAGAAGGCCGTCAACGTGCGCTTCGCGTTCAAGTGACCGCTGGAGGCTGACATGTGCAGGTCTGCTGCGGCCAGCAGCAGTCGTCGGAACGGGCAGCCGTCGGAACGGGGCAGCCGCGCGGGCCGGCGTGGCCACCTGCCGGGGCACTGTCGCCGCACGCCAGCGCCAGCCGCCGTCACGGCGCAACAAGGAGTCCCTCTCCATGACCTTCCAACGCACGGGCACGTTTGCAGCGCTGTTGGCCGCGGCGACATTGCTGGTGGGATGTACCTCGCCACAGCCCAGGCACATCGACGCATCCGGCAGGTATTGCTTCCGAGCCAGCGAGAGTCCAACATCCACCTGCACATTGCACGCCATTCCGTCCGAGCAGGTGGAGGCTGACGTCAAGCGATTCGAACCCGAGCCCGGCGCACTGACGCTCCTCATCGTTCGAAACCGATGGGCGGATGCCGTGAACCAGGTGGACGTCAGCGTGGATGGTGCCGGTCCGATCACGACGGTGCCCGAGAGTCTCGTGCAGGTCCGGCTGCCTGCCGGCAGGCACCGGCTCGCCCTGTGGTGGGATGCAACGCAATCGAACCTGGACATCGATGGTGCAGCCGGCGACGTGCGCTTCGTCGAGATTCAGGGCTCCACATGGTTTGTGGGCAGCCGTTACCGATGGTTCACGGGCGATGAGGCTGGCGCGCGGTCAAGGGCGCTTTCGAGCCGCCTGATCGCCGTCATGGATCTTGCGCGCTGACGGCACCGAGGCATGGTTGCCGACACGAATGCTGCCCGCAGGGCTGTAGCACGCCCGACTGTTGGTCGCACGGGCCTCGCCTGCGCTCGTGTGCGCCACCGCGCTGACCCGCCTGGAATCATGCGCAGGCAGCGAACCCGAACGGCATGGCGCCAAGATCCTGGGCTGTCGCTTGCCCCGTCTCCAGCCCACGCGGGGACGGATTGCCCGGCAGCTTCGTTCCAAGGCGCTGCGCCTGGGGCCGTTCGCGTGGAGGCCTGCATTGCACGACTGGGTCGCCGTATGGAGCCAGCATCGATCAACGCGAATCACGTGGGTACGGCACGGTCCGACGCAGCGCACAGCAGGCAAGTCATTCGCGCGCTCGCTTGTGAACGTCAGCCAAGGCGCTGTGCGGCCGTGGCCGCGGCTTGGGTGCAGGACTGTTGGCCTGGGCAAGGCTGTTGAGAATCCCGCAGTCGCCTGCAGGCTGAGCCCGGTTGCAGCGTTGGCGCAACTCTCTCAGGCGCTTTTGCAGCACGCGCAGCTCGCGGATGCGCTGGTCGACATGGCCGATGTGCGCCTCCAGCAAGGCATTCACAGCGCTGCAATCGTCCTGCGGCGCATCCTTGGAGCGCAACAACACCTGTATCTCGTTCAGGGCCATGTCGAGGTTGCGGCACTGCCGGATGAACTCCAGCCGCTCGACGTGCTCGGGACCGTAAACGCGGTAGTTGCTGGACGTGCGCGCAGGCTGCGGCAGCAGGCCTTCACGCTCGTAGTAGCGGATCGTCCCCTCCTGCGTGCCGGTGGCTTGGGCCAGTTCACCGATCTTCATGTCTGACCATTACAGGCATTCCAAATGCTCATTGACTCTACACTTGCTACAAGCTTTTTAATGACAATGCCGCCAGAAGACGTGCGGACAATCCAGGCTCATTCCGCGGGTGCTGCTATCAAGGGTGGCACGGTAGCGCGGGCACGCCGCATGCCCGCGTCAACCCTGTAGTCTCTATAATCAATTTCATGCGCCGCCGCCTTGTCATCATGCTGTTGATGCTGCTGCCGCTCCAGTTCGTCTGGAGCGCGGCCGCGGCCTACTGCAGCCACGAGACGGCGCCAACGGCCCAGCATTTCGGCCACCACGTGCACGTGCACAAGTCGGCCCAGGCCGATGACGGCGCAAAGTCCCAGGCCGATTCGGGCATCGCCGACAACGACTGCCCGGTCTGCCACCTGGGTGGCCCGTCGCTGCCGCCTGACGTGGCCGTCTTCGTCTGCGCGCATGCAGCGCCGCCCCAGCATCCCGCTGCCGGCGTGCCTTACTCATCGGCTCCGCCCGGAACACCCGAACGCCCCAACTGGCTGCTCGCCGCCTGATCCGGCGAGCAGCTGCGTTTTTTCCTTGTCCAAGGCACAAGGCCTCTTGCCCTAGGCACTCGCTCGCCGGATCCGTCCTGTTCCTGGTT
>NZ_BCTC01000230.1 GCF_001571085.1 Azohydromonas lata NBRC 102462 | reverse complement strand
TGTCAGCGAGCGGCATATACCGGCCACTTCAGAGGCGGCGTAATCCGGCCAGCTGCGGGCAGCGTCGCTGAGCGGCGGAGCCGGCATAAACCGGCCACGGCGCAGTCGGCGTAATCCGGCCAGCCGAGCGTCGGCATATACCGGCCACCACGGCCGGCGCCCAGGGCGTCTCGAACCTGACCCCATGGCTACCTTCCGAGCTTTTGCTTGTGGGAGGTACGCCAGGTGGGACGCAGGAGAATCGAGATGTTCCAGTACCGACAAGTGCTTGTGCGGCTGCGCGCGGGCGACACGGTTCGCCAGATCGCCCGGACAGGGCTTATGGGCCGCGACAAGCTCACCACGCTGCGGGCGATGGCCCAGCGGCATGGCTGGCTTGACGCCGGCGCCGAGCTGCCCGACGACGCGGCGATCGCCGCGGCGCTGGGCCCGCCACGGCGCGCCAAGTCCACCGTCTCCACCGTGGAGCCGCTGCGCGAAGTGGTCCAGCACTGGTTCGACGCTGGCGTGCAGGGCCGCGCCATTCACGCCGCGCTCATCCGTGAGCACGGCTACATGGGCAGCTACTCGGCGGTGCTGCGCATGCTGCAGCGCATGCGCAAGGACGCGCCGCGCGACGTCACGGTGCGGCTGTCGTTCGCGCCGGGCGAGGCGGCGCAAGTGGACTTCGGCGCCGGACCGATGCTGCGCCACCCCGACGGGCGGCTACGGCGCACCTGGGCGTTCGTGATGACGCTGTGCAGCAGCCGCCACCAGTACGTCGAGTTCGTGTGGGACCAGAGCTCGGCCACCTGGCTGGGCTGCCATCGCCGGGCCTTCGAATGGTTCCATGGGGTGCCTGAGCGCATCACGGTGGACAACGCCAAATGCGCCATCGTCACCGCGTGCCGCCACGATCCCCTGGTGCAGCGCGCCTATGGCGAGTGCGCCGAGGGCTGGGGCTTCCGCATAGACGCATGCCCTCCACGGGACCCGCAGAAAAAAGGTGTCGTCGAAAACGGAGTCAAATACCTGAAGTCCAACTTCCTGCCCACGCGCTCGTTCCGCGACCTGGCCGACTTGAACGATCAAGTACGCCGCTGGGTGATGGAAGAAGCCGGTGTGCGGGTGCATGGCACCACACGGCAAAAGCCTCTGGCGCTCTTCGCCCTGGAGCGGCCACTGCTGCGGCCGCTGCCGGCGGTGACACCGGACTCGGGCACCTGGCACCGCGTCGTCGTGCATCGCGACTGCCACGTGCAGTTCGAGCGCGCGCTGTACTCGGTGCCGTTCACGCTGGTGGGTCACACGCTGTGGCTGCGCGCCACCGACACCACCGTGGCGCTGTACGAGGACTACCGGCACCTGTACACCCATGTGCGCGCACAGCGCCCGGGCGAGCGCCGTACCGTCAACGACCACCTGCCGCCCGAGGCCCGCGCCTTCTTCGCGCGCGACAAGCGCTGGTGCCTGCAGCAGGCACGGCGTGTCGGCGCGCGCTGCACCGAGTTCGTCGAGCAACTGCTGAGTGACCGCATCGCCGAGCGGCTGCGTGCCGCGCAGGGTGTCCTCGCACTGGGCAGCCGCTACGGGGCCCAACGGCTCGAAGCCGCCTGCGCGCGGGCACTGGCCCACGGCAGCGTGTACTACCGCACCGTCAAGATGATCCTGGCCAGCAACGCCGACTTGCAGCCGCTGATCGAGGCCACCACGCCGGCGGCGTACGGCCGCGCGCGCTTCGTGCGCTCGGCCGCCGAGCTCTTCGACGACATCGGACCGCTGCACTGATCAAGCCTTCGCGCACACGGCGCCCGAGGCCGTGGCCGTGCGCGCGGGGCCACCTGAAGTTCACGGCCTTGCCCACCGACGAGGAAGAAACCATGCTTCCCAACCCCATCCCCGAGCTTGCTCCGCAACTCAAGCAGCTGCGGCTCTCCGGCATCCTCGACTCCTTGGAGGCGCGTAACCGCCAGGCCCTGGAAGGCAAGCTGGCCTACACCGAGTTCTTGGCCATGCTCGTGGGCGATGAGATCGCCCGGCGCGAGAGCAAGAAGTTCTCGATGCGGCTGCGCCGCGCGCAGTTCCGCACCACCAAGACGCTGGAGCAGTTCGACTTCGAGCGCATCCCGCAGCTCAACCGCCAGCTCGTGCACGAGCTCGCCAGCGGGCGGTACCTCAACGAGAAGGCGCCCGTCCTGATCGTCGGACCTGCCGGTATCGGCAAGTCGCACCTGGCACAGGCCCTGGGCCACTGCGCAGTGCGCCAGGGGCTGGACGTGGCCTTCACCACCTGCGCCGCGCTCACGCAGAGCTTGAACGCCGCCCGCGCCACCGGCAGCTACGAGCGCAAGCTCGCCGCGCTGGCGCGCGTTCCACTCCTGGTCATTGACGATTACGGGCTGAAGCCACTACGCCCGCCCGCCGACGAGGACCTGCACGACCTCATCGCCGAGCGCTACGAGCAGGCTCCCATCGTCGTCACCAGCAACCTCGACTTCGACGAATGGGACCAGGCCTTCGCCTGCAACCGGCTGCTGGCTTCGGCCACGATCGACCGGCTGCGTCACAACGCGTATTGCCTGGAGCTGATCGGGCCTTCGTACCGTGATCCGCGGGTGCCCCCGCCGTCAAAGAAGGCACCCCAAAACAAGCCCGTCAACGCATCAAAATAAGCCCTGAAACGGTCTCGTTCGAGACGTCCTTCGGCACCGGCGAAGCTGGCCGGTATATGCCGACTCTGGATGGCCGGATTACGCCGACGCGTGACA
>NZ_BCTC01000229.1 GCF_001571085.1 Azohydromonas lata NBRC 102462 | reverse complement strand
CCGTCTATCACCTGGATGATTTCGCCTATGCGGTGTGACGCGTCGCGGATCTCGCCCATGCGCTGCACCATGTGCTGCATGGAGTCGCCACCCTGGCGCGCCGCGTCGCTGGCCTGCTGCGCCAGGCCGCGCGCGGTGGCGGCGTGATCGGCGCTGCAGCGCAGGGTCACGGCGATCTGCTCTATGGAGGCGGCCGTCTGCTGCAGGTGCGTGGCCTGCGACTCGGTGCGCGAGCCCAGGTGGTTGTTGCCAGCGGAAATCTCGCGCGAGGCGGTGCGTATGCCGTCCACCTCGCGGCGCACGTCGCCCACGATGGCCTGCAGGTTGATGTCCAGTTGCGTGAGGCCGCGCATGAGCTGGCCGACCTCGTCGTCGCCGGCCGCGGCCAGCGTGCCGCCGAGCTGGCCCGCGGCCAGACGGTTGGTGGCCGTGACGGCATGGCGCAGCGGCTTGACCGCCATGCGCCGCAGCAGCCACGCCGCCGCGCCCGCGATGCCCAGCGCTCCGGCCAGGCCGACGGCCCAATGGCTGGCCGCGCCCAGCGCGCCGCTGGTGAGCGTGCAGCCCGCGCTCACCAGTGCGATGCGCGAGCCCAGGTCCAGCCGCAGCAGCTGCCGCACCCAGCCGGCCGGCGTGCGTTCGATCAAGGTGCCGTGGCGCAGCGCGTAGCGCCGGGGATGGGCGCGCATGCTGGCGTACAGCGCCTCGGCCTGCGCCACCGCCTCGCGCGACGGTTTTCCGCGCACCGACAGGTAGCCCACGGTCACGCCGTTTTCCAGCACCGGGGTGACGTTGGCCTGCACCCAGTAGTGGTCGCCGTTCTTGCGCCGGTTCTTCACCAGCGCCGACCAGGGCCGGCCTTTCTGGAGGGTGGCCCACAGGTCGCGGAAAGCCTCCTGCGGCACGTCCGGGTGCCGGATCATGTTGTGCGGCTGGCCGAGCAGCTCATCGCGCGAGTAGCCGCTGGCCTGGATGAAGGCCGGGTTGCAGTAGGTGATGCGGCTCTTGAGGTCGGTGGTGGAGACCAGCGTCACGCCGTCCTCCAACACGTACTCGCGGCCGGTCACGGGTCCGGTGTTTCGCATGCGTGTTTGTTCGGCCGTTGTTACGGCGTGTGTAGAGCACTGCGCCGGAATTTGTTGCTTTTTGTCGCTTTCTCGGACGGCGCATCGCTTCCGGAAGCGGGCTCTCCTGGTGGTGCCTGTGACACTGCTTCCTGGAATCGTTGAATCTTATCCGGTTGTAACCGCAGTACATGTGCAGCTCGGACGTTGCCGTGCACAAATGGACAGGGCAGCGCCATCCGTGCTTGCCTCCAACGTGGCCAGCCCACGCAAGCGTGACTTCAATCCAAAAGTGCTGAAATTGCGCTGCCAAATGACGAAATGGCATGGATTGCCGGCCGGCAGGCCGGCGCACGCCGTGGCGCTTCAGCGGGGCAGGGGTAGCAGCGAGGAGGCGCGGCTCAGGCGTTCCGTCAGCAGCGGCGGCAACTCGTCCACGAGGCTGGCCTTGTAGACCACGGGCACCCCGGCCAGGGCGAAGGCGTAGGGCGCGCGCTGTATCTCGTCCAGCGCGGTCAGGACGATGAGCTGGCTGCGCGCGAACTGTGGATGCGTGCGCAGGCTGGTCAGCAGCGTCACGCTGTCTATGCCGGGCAGCAGGATGTCCACCAGCAGCACCGCCGGCTGCAGCTCACCGGCCATGGCCAACCCGGCGATGCCGTCGTCAGCCACGTGCAGCTCCACCTCGGGGAACTGCTCGCGCACCAGCAGCGACACCAGGTGCTGCGTGTGCGCCGAATCCTCTATCAGCAGCACGGTGCGCAGCGTGGGATGCGCGGGCGGCGCGGGCTGCGCCGAGCCGCTGTGGTGGGTGGCCAGCCAGCGCTCGACGGAGCTGCGCGAGATGCGGCGGTGGCCGCCCGGCGTCTTCCAGGCCTGCAGCTCGCCGCGGTCCACCATGAGCTGCACGGAGCGCACCGCCATGCCCAGCCAGCGGGCCACTTCCAGCGTGGTGCAGTGGTCGGCCGCGCCTTCGGCAGCGGGGTTTTCGGTGGCGGAGCGGACGGCGGTCATGTGCGCATTTTTGCCGACTTGCCGATTTTTTGATGGCCCGTGTTTACAGGAATAGCAAATTCACCGATTGCAGGTGGGTGTGCTTTCCCTGGGGGCGCCTCCTTCCCGGATGGGAAGGGCACGCGCGGGCCGGTTGAGGGCCGGGCCCGCGCGGGGTTCGTCAATCGCGCGGCCGGAAGCCGATGACGATGGCCGAGGGCACGCGCCCGTCGGTGTCGCGCGGCAGCACGCCGGTGCGGTCCACGGCGCGCAGCACGGCCTGGTCCCAGTCGGCGTTGCCGCTGCTGCGCACCAGGCGGCGGCCGACGATGGAGCCGTCCGGCGCGGTGCGCACTTCGACTTCGGCCATCGGGTTGCCGTTGATGTCGTCGCCAAAGACGATGTTGGGCTTGACCCGGGCGACGATGCGTCCCGCGTAGCCGGCCGAGGGGCCGCTGTCGCGCGCGGCCTTGCCGCTGGAGCCCGGCGCGCCGTTGCCGCTGGGACCGTCGGCCGAGCCGCCGACCTGGCCCATCATGCGGGCCATCTGCTGCTGGCGCAGCTTGGCCGCCAGCTCCTGCTGGCGCTTGTCGTCGGCGTCTGCCTTGGCCTTGGCGTCCGCCTTGGCCTTGGCTTCGGCCTTGGCGCGCTTGTCGTCCGCCTCGGCCTTGGCCCGCTTTTCGGCTTCGGCCGC
>NZ_BCTC01000228.1 GCF_001571085.1 Azohydromonas lata NBRC 102462 | reverse complement strand
GTGAACGAGAAGTTGACGAATCTGTGGGCGTCGTCGCGATCTCAATGCAGCCTTAGGTGCCTGTGGTCTTCTTCTGCAGCGCCTCGGGGGACTGGCATGGGGTCCGCGCATCCAGCCCTACGCAATGGCCGTGCCATGTGGTCGCTCAGAGGGAAGCGCCCTCCAATGCGCTCCGGGCCGGTTGCGCAACGCATACAAACCCGGTGGGAATGTCGGAAAGGCGACAAAGGCCGGAGCTGGCCTTGTCGGGAAGGCGCTTTTGCGTCATGCGGCCCCGCGCCACGGGGCTGGTATGCGAGGGATTTGCGGTGGTACGGGGGTTGCATAAGGGCTTGCAAGGGCTTTGCGTGCGCTTGATGTTGCGCAAGGCCTCGTGACCATTCACATCTCAACCCACCGGAGTCCTTGATGACCGCTACCGTTGCCGCTTCCCCCGTCGCCGCCGCTCTGGCCGACACCGCCATGGCGCCCCTGGAGGCACAAGGGCGGCTGCTGAACCCCGTGCTCAAGGCCGCTACCAAGAAGCCGGGCCGCGTGGGCTTCCGCGGCGAGCTGGCCCTGCGCTTCGCCCCCAAGCTGGCTGACGAAGCCCGCCCGCCTGAGCTGACCTGCGACCAGGTCATCGCCATCGCCGAGAAGGGCAACTCCAAGCTGCCGTTCTTCGCCGGCTACCTGCTGAGCTTCGAGCACCTCAAGGACGTGGCCGAAGTGCTGGGCGAGCAACTCAGCGCCGGCGGCAAGTACTTCCTGTTCTGCAACAACATCGACCTGCTCAAGAAGTACCAGGTGGCCTACAACGGCGCGATGTTCTACGTGCTGCCCATCGACGAGTCCACCGTCTACAACGAGCTGCTGGAACTGCTGTACCTGGAAAAGAGCGAGCTCAAGCGCCTGGACACCGCCGGCAAGACCGACGCCGTGGCCGACGCCGCGCTGAAGTTCGACGTGACCTTCGACAACATCACCTACGAAGAAGGCCTCAAGCTCATGGGCCCGGTGCGCAACCCGAACGAGAACCGTCCGGTCTGACGCCATCGTGTCCCTCCCGCCGGCGCTTGAGGACGATCTGCTGCTGACGGGAGAGGCCGACCCGGCCCGCTGGTATGCCACCAACCTGGTCGGCATTCCGGCACCGCTGCTGGGCAGCGCCGAATTCAATGCGCACCCCAGGCGGCTGCGCATTGCAGGAGCCCGCGCTTCCAGCGCGGGCCTTTTTGCCTTGCTGGACCAGTGCGGCAGCGCCGCCGAGGCGCGCGGCATCTTCGAGCACTACATGGAGCTGGTGTTCGGCCTGGCCAAGCCCGCGGGGCGCGCGGCACCGTCGGAGCAGCGCCGCTGGAAGGCCAGCTACCTGAAGCTGCTGCAGGGCTGGGGCATGGACGCCAATGCGGCGGCCGGCGCCGTGCTCAAGGGCTGGGCCGAGAGCCGCTTCGGCCTGGTGCCCAGCTTTCACAAGGCGCCGCTGCGGCGCTTCCCTTCGCCGGCGTGGATGACTTACCTCGAAGAGAAGACCACCAGCCGCTACCACAACAACAACATCCACCAGCAGCTGGACCTGCTGTTCGAGTTCTGCCAGTGGATGCTGTGGCGCTTCCAACTGCTTGGGCCCGGCACGCACGTGCCGCTGTGGCGCGGCAGCACGCGCTGCGAGGAGCAGGTGGTGGGCGGCTCGCTGCGTGAGCGCCGCTGCACCATGCGGCTCAACAACGTTGTTTCCTTCAGCCTTTCGCGCGAGACGGCAGGCTGTTTCGGCGACTGGCTCCTGTACGCGCAAGTGCCCAGGGTCAAGTTGCTTCTTGTCCCCGGGTTGCTGGACACGCGCTCGCTGCAAGGCGAGTCCGAGGTGCTGGCCCTGGGGGGCGACTACGAAGTGGAGGCCAGCTATGGCGTTTGATGAAGGCGGTGCGCCCGGTGCTCTGCTGGACCGCGCTTTGGGGGCCTACCTGGGCCTGGCGTTGGGCGACGCGTTGGGCGCGACCGTGGAGTTCATGACTCCGCGCGAGATCGCGCTGCGCTTCTCGGACCAGGGCGGCGTGCACCGGCGCATCACCGGTGGCGGCTGGCTCAACCTGCCGCCCGGCCAGGTCACCGACGACACCACCATGAGCCTGGCCCTGGGCCAGGCGCTGCTGGAAGGCCGCCGCCAAGGCAAGCCCGGCGATACGCGGCTCATCGCCGAAGCATTCGTGGCCTGGTGGCGCGGCCGTCCGGTGGACTGCGGCAACACCTGCAGGCGTGGCATCCAGCGATTCATTCGCACGGGCGCCCTGTCCACGCCGTTGAACGACGGCGACGGCGGCAACGGCGCCGTGATGCGCAACTTGCCCGCTGCCCTGGCCACCTTGGGGGACGACGAGGCTTTCGAGCGCATCTCGCTGGCCCAGGCCCACCTCACGCACAACCACCCCTACTCCGACGCAGCGACCTTGGGGCTGGGACATTTGCTGCGTTTGCAACTCGCCGGGGCGAATGCCGAGGCCTTGGCGCTGCAGGCGGTGCAACTGGTGCAGAAGCACCCGGTGTTCCGCTTCGAGCCCTATCCCGGCCGCGCCAGCGGCTACGTGGTGGATACGGTGCAAACGGTGCTGTGGGCCTTCACGCAGCATGCGGATTTTGAAGAAGCCGTCGTGGCCGCCGCCAACCGCGGCGAGGACGCGGACACCACCGCCGCACTCGTGGGCATGCTCGCCGGTGCACGTTGCGGTGCGGCCGCACTGCCGCGCCATTGGCTCAAGCGCCTGGTGCCTGACGTGGCTCGCGCCATCACCGAGCAGACCAGGTTGCTGGTGGCGCCGTTTCTCTAA
>NZ_BCTC01000227.1 GCF_001571085.1 Azohydromonas lata NBRC 102462 | reverse complement strand
CCGCAGGCGTGCCCGCGGCCGGCCGCGCCGAGCGCGGCGGCGGCAGGACGAAAGCGATGTTGTCGCCCTTGCGCTCCTTGCGTCCGGTGCTCATTGCGCGCCTCCGTTGAGCTGTTCGAGCTGCTTGGTCCAGAAGAGCTGGCCCTGGTCCTCGATCAGGTCCACCAGCCGGTCGTAGGCCTCGGTGGCGCGCTTGAAGGTGCGGGCGCTGGCGTTGACCACGTGGTCGTAGACGGTGCCGAACTCGGCCGACGAGGTGTTGGCCGCCGCCGTCTTGGGGATCTCCACCTGCACCAGCTTGTCGGCATAGGCCGTGGCCATCCACTTCTTGACCATCAGCCCCGTCTGGTCGGTGCTCTCCACCTTGGTGGGCAGCACGTCTATGAAGCTGAACTTCTTGTTGCCCCCGCGCTGGCGGATCAGCGTGTTGGTCAGGTCGGAGAACAGATCCCAGAACTGCGCGGAGCTGGCGAAGTCCAGCGCATTGGGCGGCAGCGGCATGACGATGCCGTCGGCGGCCATCAGCGCGTTGATGGTGGTGTAGGACAGGGCAGGGGGGGTGTCGATGATGATGAAGTCGTAGTCCTCGCGCGCCGCGTCCAGCCCCAGGTCCAGCACCTTCCAGAACTCGAAGTTGGGGTTGGCCATCTGCCGCGCCGGCAGCGTGAACTCCGCGCCGAACAGGAAGGGCGCCGCCGCCACCAGGTCGATGCCGTCCCAGTAGGTCGAGCGGATCGCATACGACACGTCGGCCTGCTCGCCCTTGAACAGGGGCAGCACCGTGTCGGCAATCTCCACCTCCGAGTCCGGCAGGATGCCGAAGAGGGTGGTGAGCGAGCCCTGCGGGTCGCAGTCGATCACCAGCACCCGGTGCCCGGCCAGGCTCAGGCCCTGCGCCACGGTGGCGGCGGTGGTGGTCTTGCTGACGCCGCCCTTGAAGTTGCCAATGCACACGGTGACGGCCGTGGCCCCCGCGGGGCGCAGGTCGCCCTCGCGCGCCACCCGCACCCACTGCCTGGCCTCGGCCAGCGTGAACTCGCGCCGCGCGCCGCTGGGCGACAAGGTGCCGGTGGGCAGGTCGCCCTTCTTGATGCGCGTGAGCACCTTGGACTTGTCCCAACCCGTCAGCTCCGCCAGCCCGCCGCTGGAGAACACCGGCGGCTGCTTGCGCGCATCCGGCGCCAGCATGGTGCCGCGGATCTGCGCCACCACCGCCTTCACCCGCTCGGCCTGCTCGTCGATGGCTTCCAACGAAATGCCATCGTCATCATTCAGCAAAGTTGCTTCCAAGACAGCGTTCCCCACGAATTTTCGTTGCGATGCGTCGCATTGTAGAAGTGATCCTCAAAACTGATCGACAGAAAAAATTCGAGGAGAAACAGGCTCAAAACACTGGACGAAGAAACTGAAAAAAGACTTCATAAAGCTTTCCTTTAAGCAGTCTTTACCTTCTTTAATACCTTTAGGCCTGTGGATAATTAAAAAAATCGTTGTAAATCAATGGGTTGCGTCCATGGGGTGTCCAGGTGGACACGGGTTTGCGTCCAGGGTTCTGACTTTAAGCGTCCTGCGCCTTGACCTTTCCTGTCCAGCCTTTTGACCCTGGCCGGCCTGGACGGCCTCCAGCCTGTGGATAAGTGAGCCCGGCATGAACGGGGAACCCCGGCGGCAGCGTTTGGAGGGCCGGCCGGATGTCCAGGGTTTTGACTATCCGGTACCTGGCGGCGTCCCCAACGGCCTGAAAGCGGCGACGGGGCCTGTCCGGCGGGTGCCGGACATATACTCGCCGCCCATGTCCAAGGCCTTGCAGACAACTCCACAGCTCCCGGCGGCGGAGGTCTTTCGCAAGCCCACGGCCATCATCGCCATCGTCCCGGCCAACAAGCCGCTGACGGTGACGGCGCGCAAGGCCTACAACGTGATGGGCCGCATGGCGCAGCGCGCGGGCGACACGGGCGACACGGGCTACGCGGCGCCGCTCAAATCCATACTGCGCGGCTTCGGCGCGGACTCCAACGCCGCCGGCTCGCTCAAGCGCTACCTGGACGAGATGATGACGACCAAGGTCGAGTGGCGGCAGCTCTCGGTCGGCGACACGCCGCTGCAGGCCGGCGACGCGGCGGACGTCGTGGTCGCCGGCGAGCCGGAGCGGCTGCTGATGTTCACGCTGGTGTCGCAGGTGGAGCTGTACAAGGTGGGCCGCGACAACTGGGTGCGCTGGTGGTATCCGCCGGCCATACGGCGCCAGATGACGGACCCCGAGCGCTGGGCGCAGATCAGCCTGGAGACGGTGGCGCGGCTGGGCACCTACGCGGCGGTGGCGCTGTACGAGATCTGCGTGCGCTACAAGACCACCGGCCGCACCGCGCGCCAGCACTGGAGCTGGTGGGTGCCGGTGCTGCGCGGCAGCGAGCAGGCCAAGCAGCGCGAGTGGCGCAAGATCAAGAGCGAGCTGGTCGTCCCGGCCCTGCGCGAGATCAACGAGCTCAGCGAAATCGAGATCACGCTGGTGGAGCACAAGGAGGCCGACGGCGTGCACGTGCAGTTCGAGGTGAGCCCGCGCGAGTCGCACACCGCCGCCGCCGAAGCGCAGCAGCCGGTCGACGTCTCGCTCGTCAATCGGGCCCTCTCGCTGCACCTGGCCGAGCGCGAGGTGGACGCGCTCACCGAGCGCTACGGCGAAGCCGCCATGGCCCGCGCGCTGGACTTGCTCGACCGGCACCTGAACGGCTCCCAGCCGCCGGCGGACCGGCTCGCGCACCTGAAATGGATTCTTCACGGCATTGCCGAGCGCGCGCCGCGCCGCCCGGGGCCGCAGGGCGCCATCGCCGCGGCGGCGCAGCCTCCGTTGCCGCGGGCGGCGCAGGCGTCAGGGCGCCG
>NZ_BCTC01000226.1 GCF_001571085.1 Azohydromonas lata NBRC 102462 | reverse complement strand
CCGTCGATCGTGCCGATGATGTCGCCGATGCGGCGGCTGGCGGTCTGTATGCCGTCCATGGTGCTCACCACCTGCGACACCACCTCGCCGCCGCGGCGCGCCACGTCGGAGGCCGAGGAGGCGAGCTGGTTGGCCGTGGCCGCGGCGTCGGCGCCGGAGCGCACGTTGACGGTGAGCTGCTGCATGCTCGAAGCCGTCTGCTGCAGGCTGGAGGCCGTCTGCTCGGTGCGGCTGGAGAGGTCGCTGTTGCCCGCGGCCACCTCGGAGCTGGCCAACTGCACCGAGGACGCGCTCTGGCGCACCTCGTTGACCAGCGACTGCAGCGCATGCTGCATGCCCGCCAGCGAGCGCAGCAGCGCCGAGATCTCGTCGTTGCCCGTGATCTGCACCTCCTGCGACAGCTCGCCCGTGGCGATGCGCTCGGCCACGGCGCGGGCCTGCGCCACCGGCGCGCAGATGGAGGCCATGTTGGCCAGCGTCAGCGGCACCACCACGAGCGCGCTCACCAGCGCCGCCGCGGCAAACAGCAGGTGGGCGAGGCTGGAGGCGCCGGCGAGCTCGGCGGCGGCGGCCTCCTGCTGCGCCTTCAGGTGGGTGAGCAGCTTGCCCACCTCGGCCTCGGTGGCGTGTATGGGCGTCTTGGCCGGCTCCAGCGCGCGGTCGGCCAGCGCCGCGGTCGCGAAGCCGCCGGCGGCGGCCTGCGTGAGCACCGGCGCGGCCTTGGCGGCGTAGTCGGCAAGGGCGCCGGCCACGGCGGCAGCCGCGGTGGCGCCGGCGTCCGCGGAGCCCTGGCCCAGCCGCTGCGCCATTTGCGTGGCCTGCTGCACGGCGGTGTTCCACAGGGCCTGGTGCCGCGCCGCGGCCTCGGCCGAGTCGAGGTGGATCACCAGGTCCTTCTCATGGCGCCGGATGTTGCCGAGCTGCCGCTCCAGGGCCACGGCGTCCATGGTGCGGGCATGCGTGCCCGCCATGAAGCCGTCGCTCACGCGGTGGAGCCTGCCCATCCCCCACAGGCCCACGCCGCTTACCAAAGCGAGCAGCGCCAGCACCGTGAGGATGGCGCCGACCATGCGAAAGCGGATGGAAAAGCTCCGTATCCAGGCGTTGATCATGAGTACCCCAACTGCTTACTGCTTGATGCCTGAAGGCCCGCGCGCGTCAGGCGTGGCCGTCCATGAGCCGGGTGCGCGAGCGGCGCACCAGGCCGCCGACGTCCAGGATCAGGGCCACGCGGCCGTCGCCCAGGATGGTGGCGCCGGAGATGCCGTCCACGCGGCGGTAGTTGGCCTCCAGGTTCTTGACCACCACCTGCTGCTGGCCCAGCAGCTCGTCCACGAGCAGCGCCACGCGCCCGCCGTCGGCCTCGACCACGACCATCATGTCGCTGGGCTGGTCCTTGCCCGGGCGCGGCACGCTGAACAGGCGCTGCATGTCCACCACGGGCATGTACTCCTGGCGCACCTCGACGACGCGGGCGCCGGCCAGGCCGCGGATCATTCCCTGCGTGACCTGGAAGGACTCGACCACGCTGGCCAGCGGGACGATGTAGCACTCGGCGCCGATGCCCACGCTCATGCCGTCCATGATGGCCAGCGTCAGCGGCAGGCGGACCTTCACGCTCATGCCCTGGCCGGGCGCGGAGTCGATCTCGACCGTGCCGCCCAGCGCCGTGATGTTCTTCTTGACCACGTCCATGCCCACGCCGCGGCCGGAGACGTCGGTGACGACGTCGGCCGTGGAGAAGCCCGGGGCGAAGATCAGGCCCCAGACCTCGGCGTCGGTGAGGCTGTCGGGCGCGTCCAGGCCGCGCTCGCGCGCCTTGCGCAGCAGCTTCTCGCGGTCCAGGCCGCGGCCGTCGTCGCGCACCTCGATCACGATGTTGCCGCCCTGGTGGCTGGCCACCAGGGTGATGCTGCCGTGCTCGGGCTTGCCGCGCGCCAGGCGCTCGGCCGGCAGCTCGATGCCGTGGTCGGCGCTGTTGCGCACCAGGTGGGTGAGCGGGTCGGTGATCTTTTCCACCAGGCCCTTGTCCAGCTCGGTGGCCTCGCCCTGGGTGTGCATCTCGATGCGCTTGCCCAGCTTGGATTCCAGGTCGCGCAGCATGCGCGGGAAGCGGCTGAAGACCACGGACATCGGAATCATGCGGATGGACATGACCGATTCCTGCAGGTCGCGCGTGTTGCGCTCCAGCGCCGCCAGCCCGGAGACCAGCTGCTGGTGCAGCGAGCCGTCGAGCTGCTTGCTGTTCTGGGCCAGCATGGCCTGCGTGATGACGAGCTCGCCCACCAGGTTGATGAGCTGGTCCACCTTTTCCACCGACACGCGCAGCGTGGTGGACTCGCCCTTGTCCACGCGCGGCGCGGCGGCCTTGGGCGAGGCTGCGGCCGGCGTGGCGGCGGGCGCCGTGCCCGCGGCGGCGACCACGGCCGTGGCCGGCGCGGCGGCGGGGGCCTCGTGCATCTCGGTGGCGGTGGGCGCGGGCATCTCGCCCAGGTCGGGCACGCCGGGGGCGTCGTCGAAGAAGCCGTAGCCCAGGTCGGGCGTTTCCGGCGGCGGGGCACCGGGGGCGTCATCGTGGAAGCCGTAGCCCACGTGCATGGGCGCCAGGCGCAGCGCCTCGCGCGCGACGTGGAAGGTGAACAGGTCCATCAGCTCGTCGTCGCCGCTGGTGGTCAGCACCTTGAAGCGGCGCATGCCGTCGGCGGCATGGCCCCCGTCCAGCGGCTCGAGGACGCCCAGGTCGGGAATCTCGGCGAACAGCTCGGCCAGGTTGTTGGCCTGCTCGGGATGATCCAGCGGGCCCACCGTGAGCTCGAGCACGCGCACCGCGCACTTGGCGGCGCTGTCGGCGGCCGGCTCGGCCGCGGCGGGCTTGGGCGCCTCCACGGGCGGCGGCGGGGGCGGCGGCGG
>NZ_BCTC01000225.1 GCF_001571085.1 Azohydromonas lata NBRC 102462 | reverse complement strand
CCGCGGTGGCCAACGTCAACGACGCGCCTACGGGCGGCGTCACCGTCAGCGGCACGGCCGAGCAAGGCCAGACGCTCACGGCGGTGACCAGCGCACTGGCCGACGCCGACGGGCTGGGCAAGCTCAGCTACCAGTGGCTGCGCGGCGGTACCGCCATCACCGGCGCCACGGGCAGTGCCTACAAGCTGGTGGAGGCGGACGTGGGCCAGGCCCTCTCGGTCAAGGTCTCGTACACCGACGGCTTCAAGGCTGCCGAGAGTGTCGCCAGCACGGCCACGGCCACGGTGAAATACGCCCATGACGTGCTCAATGGCGACGCCAACGGTGCCACCGTCAACGACACGCTCAGCGGCGGCCGCGGCGACAGCGCCCTCGACGGCAAGAACGGCAACGACAAGCTCGACGGCAACGCGGGCAACGACACGCTGTATGGCGGCGCGGGCAACGACACGCTCAACGGCGGCGCGGGCAACGACGTGCTCGTCGGCGGCACGGGGCTGGACCAGCTCACCGGCGGCAGCGGCCAGGACACGTTCCGCTTCACCGGCGCCTTTGCCGGCGGCACCAGCGCGGACACCCTCACCGACTTCACGTCGGTGGACGACAAGCTGGAGTTCGACCACGCCGTGTTCACCGCACTGGGCGCCGTGGGCCAGCTCGCGCCCGGGGCGCTGTGCCTGGGCAGCAAGGCAGCGGAGGCCGACGACCGGCTGATCTACAAGCAGTCCACGGGGGAGCTGTTCTACGACGCCGACGGCAGCAAGGCCGGCGCCGCGGTGCTCATCGCCAAGCTGGGCGCCAACACGGTGCTCAAGGCGGAAGACCTGTTCGTGTTCTGACGGGGCAAGGGCCGGCCCCGCACGCGCGGCGGGCCGGCTCCGCCGGCCTTGATTTCCCCCTTGTAACAATGGTGTAACGACCGTCGTGGGGGTCGGGCTCCACCATGGAGCCTCGATCTCATGACCGGGCGTGCAAACCCGGTTCCCTCTTGCGAAGACGGTGAACATGAACCAAGACAAGGCACGGCAGTTCTGGACGACGGTGGCTGATCACGGCCCGGACCTGTGCGCGGTGCTCGATGCCTCTGCCACGGCGGCGGACTTCGAGCCCTCGATCACGCGCATCGGCCGCATCGTGGACACGCTGCGCAGCGCGGTGGCCGACATCGATCCGCTGCTGCGCGTGGGCGTGGACCAGGTGCCGGCCAACGACGGTGCGGTGCTGCGCATCGCCATCAGCTGCAACCACAACCCCGAAGGCATAGAGGCCGTGCAGGCGCTGGTGGCCGCGGCGCCGGCCATGCCGCCGCGCATGCGGGTGTGCGCCTTCTCGCAGCCCATTCCGCGCGAGGTGGCGGGACGCCTGGGCCCGCTGGACTTCCTGGGCCACGCGGTGTGCGTACAGGACGTGCGCTTCCTGGCCTCGCCCAACCCCGCGGGCGCGGGCACCTTCGACATCGCCTGCTACGTCCCGGAGGCGGCCGTCACGGACATGGACCCCGACGACGTGCCCGGCGCGCTCTTCGCCAATCTCGCCCTGAGCATGGGCATAGGCGAGCTGCGCCTGATGACGCGGGTGAACACCCTGGGCGTGGTGCTGGGCGACGACCCGCCGGCCACGGCCGTGAACGCCTGGGACCTGGTGGACCTCATGGACGCCGCCTTGGCGCACTGAGAGGCCCGCGCGCCGGCATCACTGCGGCGCCCCATCCGGCGGCGGGAGCCGCAGGGTGGGGCGCCGCTGCTTCTTTACGGCGCCGGCATGAACACCACGTCCACCCAGTAGTTGGCGGACAGGTAGCTCGACGACGGGAACGCCACCGAGCTGCCGCCGTAGGCAAACACGCCGTTGCCCCCGCTCACGCCGTTGCCCAGCAGGTGCACGGGCCCGTTGTCCACGCCGGCGTTGGTGAAGAAGCTGCCGTCGAACGCGTAGCCGCCGTTGGGCGCGCGGTAGGACGCCACGTACACCGTGCCCGCGCTCACCGGGATGGGCGTGGCGAAGACGGCCTCCTGCCAGCCCGTGGCCGTTTCGTTGAAGAAAGTGGCCGTGCCCAGCAGCGTGCCGTCGCTGGTCCACAGCGCGCCCACGTGCGTGCCCGTGTTGGCCGGCCCCTTGTAGAAGCGCACGGCGGTGATGCTGCCGCTCCGGTCCACGCTGAACTTCACACCCAAGTTGACGGTATCCGCATCGTTGGCGCTGGCTGTGCCGGGCGTGGCCGAGGCGGCAAAGCCGCTGCAGGGGCAGGCCAGCGGCGTGATGGTGACGCTGCGGGTGGCCGGCACGGCGGCGAGGTTGCCGCTGTCGTCCACCGCGCGCACCTGCAGGCTGGCCGTGCCCGTGGCCGTGGGCGTCCAGTTGAAGCTCCAGGTGGTGCGGCCGGTGGCCGGATGCCAGGTGCTGCCGCCGTCGGTGGACACCTCCACCCCCGCCACCTGGCCGCCCACGTCCGCGGCCGTGCCGCTGACCGTCACGCTGCTGCCCGCGGCGACGCTGGCGCCGGCCGCCGGGGCGGCGATGGCCACCGTGGGCGCCGTGGTGTCGGTGGAGGCCGTGGCCGCCGCCAGCGGCGAGCGCAGCGCGCCGGGCTGCACGCCCATGTCGGCGAACAGGTTCACGGTGGCCTGCTGCAGGCTCTGGTCCACCGCGGCGTTGGTGCCGCGCGGCAGGTCGTGCGTGGCGTCCAGGCCCCAGCTCCACTGGATGGTGCCGGCGCCGAACACCCGCGCGCCGCCGGCGTGCCGGTACATCGTCAGCGCATGCGTGAGCGTGCCGTTGCCGAAGGTGGAGCCGTTGTCCTGCAGCACGCCGTTGCTGGTGATGCTGGTCTGCGACAGGCGGAACAGCCCCGGCGGGCGTGCGCCGTTGTCCACGTCGGCATCCCACTCGTAGCCCAGCACGCCCGTGGGCAGCGTGGAGGTGAGCCCCGCCGCCGCCTGCGTGGCCACGGCCG
>NZ_BCTC01000224.1 GCF_001571085.1 Azohydromonas lata NBRC 102462 | reverse complement strand
ACGGCCGTGCCGCCGATGTAGACGCCGCCCGTGGGATCGTCGTTGGCGTTGGCCACGGCAAGCGTGAAGTCGCCGTACACGTTTGCACCGGCGGTGTCGCTCACCGTCACCCGCACCTGCAGCTCGCCCACGTCGCCGTTGGCCGGCGTGCCAAAGAAAGTGTGGCTTTCGGCGTCGAAGCTCAACCAGGATGGCAGCGCAGAACCGTCGATCAGCTCGGCTGACCAGGTCAGGCTGTCGCCCTCATCGACGTCAGCAAAGGTGTCCTCTGCCACGGTGAAGCTGAAGTCGGCTCCCTGGGTGGCGAACTGCTCGCCGATGAGCTGGCTGCGCAAGGGCTCGTCGTTGGCCCCGCTGATGGACACGGTCAGCGCCACTTCACCGGCCGGGCTCATGCCGCCGCTGTCGGCCATCTGGTAGAGGAACTCGTCGGTCAAGGGTTCGCTGCCGGCGCGCAGTGCCTGCACGTCCGCATTGGCGTTGTCCACGCGGTAGACGTAGGAGCCGTCGGCACCAATGATCAAGCTGCCGTAGCGGCCCTGAACCACGACGCCGCCGGCGTCCGCGCTGCTGCCTACCTTCACCTGGAGGGACTTGGCGCCGTCGCTGGCGCGCACCGACACCACCTGCAGCGTGTCGCCGGCATCCGGGTCCGTGTCGTTCGCAAGCACGTTCCCGCGCGGATCCACGCCCGGCGCGGCGTTGGCCACGCCACCGGCTTCGGCGGCCTCGGCGGTATCGTCAACCGGCACCGGCACCTCGTTGACGTCGCTCACCGCGATCCTGATCAGGGCATCGGCGGTGTTGCCCGCGGCGTCAGTCAGCCGCACGGTGAGGAAGTGCTCGGCGGCCAGCTCGTGATCCAAGGCCGGCGCAATCGACACGCTGAGCATGCCGGTTTGCGGATCGATCTCGAAGTTGCCTTCCAGGTAGTCCACCAGCTCGTAACGCACGGCCCCAGGCACGGAAAGGTCGCCAATGAGGTGACCACCAGCCGCGTTCTCGGCCACCGTCAGGCTGGGCGTCACCGGCACGGGCCGCACGTTGTCCACGGCCGGCTCAAAGGCAAATTCGCCCTTGGTCACGTTGCCGCCCGTGTCCGTGACGGCAATGGCGACGCTGCAGCCCTCGGACTCGATGCGGCCGTCGACGATGGTGTAGCGCGCGGTCCATACGCCATCGGCGTAGGTGGCGGCCACCTGTGCGCCGCCGAAGGCGGCAAAGTCCACCACCACATACGCGCTACCGTCGGCACCCAGCGCCAAACCCGGCACTCTGCCGCCCTGCGTCCACGAAACCGTAACCACATCGCCGATCTTGAAGGCGCCGCCCGTGCCGGTGGCCCCGTCCAGCGACACATGCGTGTCGGAGAGCACCGGCGGGAAGTTGTCCACCGCGGCCGCGCGGGAGGCCCAACCGGCATTGCCGGCCAGGTCCCAGGCCGTGACCTGCACCTGGGCGTCGGACTGCTCGTTGAGGCCGCTCACGATGGTGTAACTCGCCGTCCACCGGCCATCGACCAGCGTGGCCTGCGCGAACCGATCGCCGCCGAAGGCGCTGAAGTCCATGAGCACGGCCGACACGACCTCGGTGTTGTGGTCACCGGTGGCGGAGTTGTCCCAAGTGGCGACCACCGTGTCGCCGATGCGGAAAGTACCGTTCGTGCCGGTGGCGCCGGAAAGCCGAATGGCGCCCGCAGTCACGGTCGGCGACGTCCAGTCCACCACCAGCGTGTGCACCGTGCGGGTGCTGTTACCGGCGGCGTCAGTGGCGGTCACCGTGACGGTGTAGGTGCCCTCGGCCAGGTCGCGGCGGTCCACGCTCCAGTCGCTGCCCTCGCGCAGGGCGACGGCCATCGGCCCGCCATCGCCCCAGTCCACGGTCACCGTGGCGTCGGCGTCGGCGCTGCCCGCGAGGGCAGCCCAGGAACCGTTGATGCGCCAATCCTCGTCCGTTGCGCCACCGCCTATCAGCGGCAGCGCGGTCGGAGCGGTGGGCGCCGTCGTGTCCAGCGTGAACTTGCTGCTGTCCTCGCTGCTGTTGCCCGCGGCATCGGTGCTGCGCAGCAGCACGTCCTTCACACCATCGGCACCCAGCTTGAAATGGCCCTGGGTGATGAGCCGTGCGTCGGCCGTATCCAGCGTCCACTGGCCGTCGCTGCCGGCAGTGACACGGAAGGTGGCGCCACCCACGGTGACGTCCACCGTGCTGCCGGCCTCCGCCGTGCCGCGCAGCAACGGCGCGGTGGCATTGGTCGGCGACGTGGAGGTCAACACCGGTGCCGCGGGGGCCAGGGTGTCCATGCTCAAGGTGGGCAAGGCGGCCGAAGCACCAGCGTTGCCGGCAAAGTCGCTGTAGCCGCCAACAGACACCGTGATGCCGGCCACGCCGCTGGCCATGCCGGTATTGGGCGTGAAGATTGCGGTGCGCGTGAGTCCCGTGCCGCTGATCGCGCTCAGCGTGCCGCCTTCGACCAAGACGTTGCCCAGCGTGAAGCCGGCACCCGGATCCTCGCTGAAGGTGAACGTGATGGTGGCCGTCTCACCGGCCTTGAGGCTCGCCACGTCGCTGCTGATGGACAGCTTGGGCGCCACGTTGTCCACCGTGGCGTTGCCCGTGTCCGCCGTCGTCGTGGCGTTGCCCGCGTTGTCCGTCACTGTCGCCGTCACGTTGCGGCCCATGGCGTCGATGCTGCCCGCCACGATGGTGTACGTGGCCGTCCACACACCGTTGCCGTTGGTCGCCGCAAACGCCATGCCGCCACCGAACTGGCTGAAGTCGAAGGTCACGCCGACGACAGTGTCCGCATTGGCGTCGCCCGCGACCGTGTCGGTCCACATGGCCGTAACCGTGTCGCCGATGCGGTAGATACCGCCCGTGCCCGTGGCGCCGCTGATGGCGATGTGCGCATCCGTCACCGTGGGCGCCACGTTGTCCACCACCGCATCGGTCGTGTCGGCCACTGTCGTGCTG
>NZ_BCTC01000223.1 GCF_001571085.1 Azohydromonas lata NBRC 102462 | reverse complement strand
CTTGAGGTCCAGCAGGATCACGGCCGGGTTGCCCGCGGCGCGGGCGGCGAACTCGCCCTCGCGCTGCAGGTATTCCAGCGCCGCGGCGCCGTCGCGGACGATGACGACCTCGTTGGCGAGCTGGCTGCGCTCCAGCGCCACCAGCGTGAGCTCCAGGTCGCGCGCGTCGTCCTCGACCAGAAGAATGGGTTTGAGCATCAGCCCTCCCGCGCCCGCAAGGGCAGAAGGAAGCCGAAGGTCGCGCCCTTGTCCGGCTCGCCGCGTGCCCACACGCTGCCGCCATGGCGCTCCACGATGCGGCGTACGTTGGCCAGCCCTATGCCCGTGCCCTCGAACTCCTCGGCCGGGTGCAGGCGCTGGAACACGCCGAAGAGCTTGTCCACGTACTTCATCTGGAAGCCCACGCCGTTGTCGCGCACCTCCAGCCCCGCGCCGTCGGGGCGGCGCACGGGCAGCACCTCGATGACGGCGGGCTCGCGGTCGCGGCTGTACTTGCAGGCGTTGCTCAGCAGGTTGCGCACCACCACCTGCATCAGCAGCGCGTCGCCCCACAGCCTGGGCAGCCCGGGGGCGACCTTCCACACCACCTGGCGCTCGCAGGGCGGCTGCTGCGACATCTCGCGCACCAGCTCGGCCACCATGAGGCCGGTGTCGATCTCGGTGCGCTTGAGCGCGGCGCGGCCCATGCGGGAGAAGTCCAGCAGCGCGTCCACGAGCCTGCCGGCGTAGGTGGCGGCCTCCTTGACGTGCTTGAGGTAGCGCTGCGAGCGCTCGCCCAGCAGCCGGCCCTCGCCGGCGTCCAGCACCAGGTCCACGTAGCCGGCGATATGGCGCATGGGCGCGCGCAGGTCGTGCGAAACGGTGTAGGAGAAGGCTTCCAGCTCCTTGTTGACGCGGCCGAGCTCGGTGGCGAATTCGGCCATCTCCTCGGCGCGGCGCAGCACGATGCCGATGAGCGCCTGGCGCAGCTCCAGCGCCGCCGACACCTCGCTGGGCGCCCACGGCAGCGAGCGCCCGCGCAACTGCTCGCGCCAGCTCTCGAAGCTGCGCCGCGGGTGCAGCCGCCCGTCGTCCGCCTGCACCGCCTTGCGCGGGTTGCCGGCCCATTGCACGGTCTGCACCACCTCCGGCCGGAACCACAGGATCCAGTGCCTGTGCACCTGCGAGATGGAGATGGCCAGCACGCCGGCCGTGGCGGGATTGGCCCCGCCACTGCGGCCGCCTTCGCCGTGGTCCACGGCCAGGGCGGGCAGCGCCTCGCCCAAGCGGTCGGTGTGGAAGATCTCGCGGCCCTGGTGGGCGATGCGGCCGATCAGCTCCTGGATGCGCTGCGCGGGCGGGCAATCGCCCAGGGTCCAGCAATCGTTGTCCAGCACCACGGCGGCGCCGCCGGCGTGCGCCAGGCGCAGCAGCACGGGCTCGGCGGTGAGCTGGCGCAGCGTGCCGTCGCTCTCGGTGAGGTGCGACATGATCTCCAGCGTGATGTGGCGCAGCTCCAGCCGAGTCGCCAGCTCGGCCTGGTCCTCGCGCGCCTCGATCTGCAGCGACAGCAGCCGCCCAAGGTGCTCGCAGGCCACGCGGGTTTCGAACGGCACGTGGCGGGCGTCGCGGTCGTGGCAGGAGACCAGCCCCCAAAGCCGCCCGCGCACGACGATGGACACCGACATCGACGCCAGCGTGCCCATGTTGCGCATGTACTCCAGGTGCAGCGGCGAGACGCTGCGCAGCGCGGCCCAGGACAGGTCGATGTCCTGCGGCTGCCAAGCCGCGTCCACGCAGCGCAGCGGCACGGGCGTGTAGCGGGCATCGGGGATGAGGCGGATCTGGTTGAGCAGGTAGAGCTGCCGTGCCTGCGCGGGAATGTCCGCCGCCGGGAAGCGGTGCGCGAGGTAGGCGTCGTAGCCCTGGTCCAGCGCCTCGGCCAGCACCTCGCCGTGGCCCTCCTCGTCGAAGCGGTAGGCCAGGCAGCGGCCGAAACCGGTGAGCCGCTTGAACTCCTCCACGGCCAGCGCCAGCAGTGCCTGCACGTCGCGCGCCTCCTGCATGCGCGGCAGAAAGCGCCGTGCCAGCGCGTACACCGGCGCCTGCAGGCCCAGCGGGTGCTCGGTGGGCTCCAGCTCCAGCACCAGCAGCCGCGGCAGGCGGTGGCCGGTGAGGTCCCAGCGCCGGCCGTCCTCCAGCGTCACCGAGCCCAGCGGCGCGGGGCCTTCGCCCTCCTGCAGCGCGGCCAGGTGCGGCGCCAGGCGCTCGCGCCAGTCGTCCAGGGGCGGTGGTGCGTTCCAATTGGCGCTGCAGGCCACGAGGTGGGCATCCGCGGCGTCCAGCACCAGCATGCGTCCGTGCGGCTGTATGCCGCCGGGAACGCGTATGGGCTCGTTGGCGCAGTCGGCCAGGTCAGGCGGCAGCGTGGCGTCCATGGCTGAACAAGATTTCAAGCGTCCTGTCCGGCAGGGCCGAGCTTTCTCTGGGGCGCGCGCAGGGGAGACCCCGGGCTCAGGCCCCGGGTCCATCGGGTGGGAAAAGCGGCCGGCTTGGGCTGCGCAGACCGTCAGCGCCGGGCACGGGCTCCGGCGCCGCGCCGGTGAGGAAGGGACTGCGGCGCGGGGCGCGCCAGCCTGCATCGGTGGTCATGGCAAAACTCCAGCCAGGGCAAGGGCAGGCAGGAGCAAGCGGCGTACCGGCCCGCGGGCCGGCGCGTTGCCCATGCGCCTGGCGGCCCTCCGGCAGCCGGCCCTGGACAGGCGCCGGCCACGGGGTGGACCGAATGCAGCTGCGGGCAGCGCGCCCGCCTGGAGAGAAGCTTGGCAAGCCGCGCACCCGCAACGGCCGCGGCACGCGCTCACCGGGGTCAGGTGCCGCGGCGCGTGGTCTTGACCGAGCCCGGGGGCGGCTCGTTGAGCACCGCCCAAAAGATGCCCAGATCGGCAATGGCGGCGATGAACTGCTTGAACTCCACGGGCTTGACCACGTAGGCGTTGACGCCCAGCGAATAGCTGCGCAT
>NZ_BCTC01000222.1 GCF_001571085.1 Azohydromonas lata NBRC 102462 | reverse complement strand
CCTGAAGGGGAAGTGGAGCAGCGGCTCGCGGCGATCTGGGCTGAAGTGTTGGGCGTGGCGCGCGTGGGCCGGCAGGACAACTTCTTCGAGCTGGGCGGCGACTCCATCCTGAGCCTGAAGGTGGTGGCACGCGCCCACAAGGCAGGCTTGCGCGCCAGCGCACGCCAGATGCTGGAATACCAGACCCTCTCCCGGTTGGCGCGGGCCGTGACGCTGGGTGACGCGCCGCAGGCGCCGGCCATTCCCGCGCTCAGGCCCGCGCAGCGCGCGGGCGGGCTGGCCCTTTCGCATGCCCAGTTGCGCCAGTGGTTCCTGTGGCAGATGGACCCGCAGAGCACGGCGTACCACATCAGCGGCGCCCTCATGCTGCACGGCGAGCTGGACGTGGCGGCCGTGCAGGCCGGCTTCGTGGCGCTGGTGCGGCGCCACGAGTCGCTGCGCACGGTGTTCCGTGCCGACGCGGACGGGTTGGCCCGGCAGGTCATTCGCGAGAGCGCCGACCTCGACTTCCGCCTGATCGACCTGGAGCGTTTCGCCGCGGGCGAGCGCGAATTGCGGGCGCGGGAAGCGGCGCAGGGCGTGAGCGGCACGGCGTTCGACCTGGGCGAAGGTCCGCTGCTGCGCGTGGGGCTGATCCGGCTGTCGCCGCGGGAGCACCTGCTGGTGGTGGTGATGCACCACATCGTCTCGGACGGGTGGTCGATGCAGATCCTCGTGCAGGAGCTCGTGGCGCAGTACCGGGCGCATGGACGGGGCGAGGCCGCGCCGTTGCAGCCGCTGCCGGTCCAGTACGCGGACTACGCGGTGTGGCAGCGCCGCTGGTTGGAGGCCGGGGAGGCGCAGCGGCAGCTCGCGTACTGGACGGCGCACCTGGGCGCCGAGCACCCGGTGCTGCAACTGCCCACCGACCATGCCAGGCGTGCCGACGGGCGCTACACCGCCGCGCGGCATGGCTTCGAGCTGCCGGCCGAGCTGGCCGGGCGCCTGCGCCGCCGGGTGCAGGGCCAGGGCGCCACGCTGTTCACGGCATTGCTCGCCGGCTTCCAGGTGCTGCTGGGCCAGTACACGGGGCAGCAGGACATCCGCGTGGGCGTGCCCATCGCCAACCGCCATCGCGTGGAAACCGAGGGCGTGGTGGGCTTCTTCGTGAACACGCAGGTGCTTCGCGCCGTGGTGGGCAACAGCGACACCCTGGAGCAGGTGCTGCGGCGCACGCAGGACGCGGCGCGTGATGCGCAGGCGTGCCAGGACTTGCCGTTCGAACAGCTCGTCGACGCCCTGCAGCCCGCGCGCAGCCTGGGCACCCATCCGTTGTTCCAGGTCGCGTTCAACCACCAGCGTGGCGACCTGAAGGCGCTGGAGCAACTGCCCGGCCTGACGCTGCGCGAGGTCGACCTCGGCGCGCAGGCGGCGCAGTTCGAGCTGACGCTGGACACGAGCGAAAGCCTGGACGGGCGGCTGGCGTGCAGCTTCGCCTACGCGGCGGAGCTGTTCGACGCCTCGACCATTGCGCGCATGGCCGGGCATTACGTGGCGGTGCTGCGCGCGCTGGCGGAGCAGCCCGCGCAGGCGGTGGGCGACGTGGTGCTGCCGGGCGAGGCCGAGCGGGCGCAACTGGCGGCATGGAGCCGATGCCGGCCGATGGCCCGCGGCGAGGCGCCGGTGCACGCGCTGGTCGAGCGGCATGCGGGCGCGAACCCGGATGCCGTGGCGCTGGTCTTCGGCGACCAGTGCCTGCGCTACGGCGAGCTCAACGCGCGAGCCAACCGGCTGGCGCACCGCCTGATCGCGCTGGGCGTGCGCCCGGAAACGAAGGTGGGCCTCGCCGTGGAGCGCTCCATCGAGATGGTGGTGGGCATCCTGGCGATCCTGAAGGCCGGTGGCGCCTATGTGCCGCTGGACCCGGCCTACCCGGCCGACCGCCTGGCTTACATGGTGGCCGACAGTGGCATCTCGCTGCTGCTGACGCAGCGCCCGGTGCGGGCGCAGGTGCCGGTGGTGGCGCCGCTGCAGGTGCTGGAGCTCGACGCCCTGGACCTGGCGAGCGAGCCCGACGCCGACCCCCGCGTGCCGGTGCATGCCGAGCATCTGGCCTACGTGATCTACACCTCCGGCTCCACGGGCCTGCCCAAGGGCGCGCAGCTGTGCCACCGCAACGTCACCCGGCTGCTGGAGGCGACCGAGCCGTGGTTCGGCTTCGGCGCGCAGGACACGTGGACCCTTTTCCATTCCTACGCCTTCGACTTCTCGGTGTGGGAGATCTTCGGGGCGCTGTGCACCGGGGGCCGGCTGGTGATCGTGCCGTTCTGGGTGAGCCGCTCGCCCGCGGATTTCCTGCAGCTGCTGCGAGAGCAACGGGTGACGGTGCTCAACCAGACCCCCTCGGCCTTCGGACAGCTCGCCAGCCTGGAGCAGGCGTACGACGACGCCGCCGAGCCGCTGGCGCTGCGCCTGGTGATCTTCGGCGGCGAGGCGCTGGAGCCGCAGCGGCTGCGCCGCTGGATCGAGCACCACGGCGAGGCGTGTCCGCAACTGGTCAACATGTACGGCATCACCGAGACCACGGTGCACGTGACCTACCGGCGCATCACCGCGGCGGACCTGGCGCAGCAGCGCAGCCCGGTGGGCGTGGCCATCCCGGACCTGGGGCTGCAGGTGCTCGATGCGCGGTTGAGCCCGGTGCCCATTGGCGTGGCCGGGGAGCTGTACGTCGCGGGGCAGGGGCTGGCGCGGGGCTACCTCCGCCGCGCGGGCCTGACGGCCGAACGATTCATTGCCACGGCGGGCGGGGAGCGGCTGTACCGCACGGGCGACCTGGTGCGCTGGAGTGCTGAAGGGCAGTTGGAATACCTGGGGCGCATCGACCACCAGGTGAAGGTGCGGGGTTTCCGTATCGAGCTGGGGGAGATCGAGGCGCAGTTGCTGTCGCAGCCCGAGTTGCGGGAGGCGGTGGTGGTGGCCGGCGAGGGGCCGGGCGGCACGCGGCTGGTGGGCTACGTGTCGCCCCAGCCGGGCCGGGCCATCGACGGCGCTGCGCTGCGCGAGCGGCTGGGCGCGGCCTTGCCCGACTACATGGTGCCCGGCGT
>NZ_BCTC01000221.1 GCF_001571085.1 Azohydromonas lata NBRC 102462 | reverse complement strand
ATGGTGTTGGCGTCGAGCGTCTCGAAGAACTCGTCCAGCAGCATCGTCAGCACGCGCAGGCCGCCGTCATAGCCCCAGGTGGGGAAGCGGTGGTAGTGGTGGCGGTCGAAGATGGGGAACACCAGGCGGATGAGCGGGGTGCCGCAGTCACGCTCGAGGTACTTGCCGTAGGTGTTGCCGATGAGGAAGTCCACCGGCTCGGTGTTGAGCAGGCTGCGCAGGTGCCACAGGTCGCGCTTGGGGTAGACCTTGCAGGCGGCGCCGTAGGGCGAGGCGTCGAAGACGGCCTGCACCTTCTTGGCCCAGTCCTCGCCGCCGTTGGTGGCCAGCACGTGGGCGGGCTCGGCGCCGATTTCCAGCAGGAACTCGGTGTAGCCCAGGAGCTGGTCGGGGTCGCCGTACAGGGCGTAGCGCTTGCCGTGCAGGTGGGCCTGGCTGTCGGCCAGGGCGTCCACGAGTTGGCCGCGCTCCTTTTCGAGCTGCGCCGGGATGGGCTTGCCGGTCAGGCGCGAGATGGCCATGAGGAAGCGGTCGGTGCCGGCCACGCCCACGGGGGCGTTGAGCGCCACGACTTCCTGGCCCTTCTCGGCGATGTACTTGGCGGTCTTCTCGCTGCAATACTCCTGGAAGACGATGGTGGCCTTGGCGTTGAGCGCGGCTTCGACTTCAGCCTTGGTGGTGCCGCCTTCGTACATGCGGAACTCGCCGTCGGTGGGCGTGTTCCACACTTCGGAGGGGTCGCAGATGATGTTCACCTGCACGCCGAAGAGGTCGAAAATGCGGCGCACTTCCTTCATGTTGCCCACGACGAAGCCGTCGAAGCCACCGATGAAGTTGATGCTGTCGTTGGGGGTGCGCACCAGCGGCGCGGTGGTGCCGGCCTTGCCGTCCCAGAAGTGCTTGAGCACGCCCAGCAGCGCGTTGTCGTAGCCGGTGATGTGGCTGCCGACGAAGGCCGGGGTGTGGGCGAAGGGCACGTCGAACTCGGCCGGGACGCTGCCCTTTTGCTTGGAGTTCTTGATGAAGGCGTCCAGGTCGTCGCCGATCACCTCCGCCATGCAAGTCGTCGAGACGGCGATCATCTCGGGCTTGTAGAGGTTGTAGGCGTTGGCCAGGCCGTCGATCATGTTGTTCAGGCCACCGAACACGGCTGCGTCTTCCGTCATCGAGGAGCTCACGCAGGAGGTGGGTTCCTTGAAGTGGCGGGAGAAGTGCGAGCGGTAGTAGGCCACGCAACCTTGGGAGCCGTGCACGAAGCTCAGCGTCTTGGCAAAGCCGTTGGCGACGAACACGGCGCCCAGGGGCTGGCAGGCCTTGGCCGGGTTGACGACCAGCGCTTCGCGGGCGAAGTTCTTTTCCTTGTACTCCTTGGACTTGGTCCAGTCGCGGATCTCGGCGATCTTGACCTCGGAGTGGTTGAACTCGAAGTTGGCCTTCTTGTTGGCGAACAGCTCCTGGTACTCCGGCTCGCGGAACAGCAGCTCGTGGTCCTTGATCTGGTCTGCGCTTTGGGGCATTTGAATCTCTCCAGTGACGTGATCTCAATGAGTTCCGTCACACCCGCGAAAGCGGGTGTCCACGAGTGCCGGGGAGCATCCCGGCGTTCGTGGATGCCCGCTTACGCGGGCATGACGAAGGTGTTGCTCAGGCCGCCTTTTTCCACGGGGCTTGCGTGAGCTTCCAGATCGGCGAGCTGATGGCCATGTCCATGTCACGCGCGAAGATGGCGAAGCCGTCGTAGCCGTGGTAGGGGCCGGAGTAGTCCCAGGAGTGCATCTGGCGGAAGGGCACGCCCATCTTCTGGAAGACGTACTTTTCCTTGATGCCCGAGCCCACGAGGTCGGGCTTGAGGCCCTCGACGAACTTCTCGAACTCGAAGCCGGTCACGTCGTCATAGATCAGCGTGGAGTCCTTGATGTAGTGCGTGGTGCGCTGGTAGTCGTCGTTGTGGGCGAACTCGTAGCCCGTGCCGACGATCTCCATGCCCAGGTCCTCGTAGGCGCCGATGACGTGGCGCGGGCGCAGGCCGCCCACGTACAGCATCACGGTCTTGCCTTGCAGGCGCGGCTTGTACTTGGCGATGACGGCGTCCACCATCGGCTGGTACTTGGCGATCACGGCCTCGGCGTTGGCCTTGATCTTGTCGTCGAAGTGGCTGGCGATGCTGCGCAGGCTCTCGGCGATCTTGGTGGGGCCGAAGAAGTTGTACTCGACCCAGGGAATGCCGTACTTCTCTTCCATGTGCCGGCTGATGTAGTTCATCGAGCGGTAGCAGTGGATGAGGTTGAGCTTGGCCTTGGGGGTGTTCTCCAGCTCGGCGATGGTGCCGTCGCCCGACCACTGGGCGATCACGCGCAGGCCGATCTCTTCGAGCAGGATGCGGCTGGACCAGGCGTCGCCACCGATGTTGTAGTCACCGATGATGGTGACGTCGTACGGGGTGCTCTCGAACTCGCGCTCTTTCTTGGTCGTGCCGTCGAAGACCCAGTCGCGGATGGCGTCGTTGGCCAGGTGGTGGCCCAGCGACTGCGACACGCCACGGAAGCCTTCGCAACGCACCGGGACGATGGTGTGGTTGCCGTGCTCCTTGCTCTTCTTCTTCGACACGGCTTCGATGTCGTCGCCGATCAGGCCGATGGGGCACTCCGACTGGATGGAGATGCCCTTGTTCAGCGGGAACAGGTCCTGGATCTCGTCGATGATCTTGTCGAGCTTCTTGTCGCCGCCGAAGACGATGTCCTTCTCCTGGAAGTCGGAGGTGAACTGCATCGTCACGAAGGTGTCCACGCCGGTCACGCCGATGTAGTAGTTGCGCCGCGAGGCCCAGGAATACTGGCCGCAGCCCACGGGGCCGTGGGAGATGTGGATCATGTCCTTGATCGGACCCCACACCACGCCCTTGGAGCCGGCGTAGGCGCAGCCGCGGATGGTCATGACACCCGGCAGGCTCTTGATGTTGGACTTGACGCCGCAGTCGGGCTTGCCCTCTTCATAGTTGTTGAGGTGCTTGGCGCGACGCTTGGCCATCTTCTCGGGATAGGCCTTCAGGACTTCATCGATCAAGGCCTTGTTGGCGGCCTTGCGCTCTTCAACGGTCATGCTCATGG
>NZ_BCTC01000220.1 GCF_001571085.1 Azohydromonas lata NBRC 102462 | reverse complement strand
TTCGAGAGGGCCTCGAAGCCCAGCCCCAGCCGATCCATCGTGCCTGACTTGAAGTTTTCGCTGAACACGTCGGCGCCGGCCACCAGGCGCAGCACGATCTCCAGCCCGCGCGGGTCCTTCACGTCCACCGCCAGGCTTTTCTTGTTGCGGTTGAAGGTGGAGAAGAAGCCCGCGCCCGAGCCCAGCAGCCGGCGCGTGCTGTCGCCGGCCAGCGGTTCGACCTTGATGACCTCGGCACCCAGGTCGGCCAGGATCATCCCGCAGGTGGGACCCATCACCATGTGGGTGAACTCGACGACGCGCACGCCTTCGAGGGGCAGAGGTTGGGTGCCCGCCGTCGTGGCGGCGGGGGTAGTGAGCTCGCTCATGCGCAGTCCTTTTCAATGCGGTTCAGCAGACGTTCGGCGCCGGGATGGCGGCCGTCGGCATAGGCGAAGCCCTTGGTCAGGCCCGCTTCAGGTGTCATGCCGTAGAGCGCCTCGCCGGGCAGGCCCGCGGCCAGCGCCTCGCGCGCGGCCACCAGGCGCTCCAGGTCCACGCCGGTGTGCACGCCCATGGCCTCGAACATGAACACCAGGTCCTCGGTGACCACGTTGCCCGAGGCGCCGGGCGCATAGGGGCAGCCACCCAGGCCGCCTTGCGAGGCGTCGAAGGTGCGCACGCCCACGTCGTAGGCGGCCAGGCAGTTGGCCAAACCCAGCCCACGGGTGTTGTGCATGTGGGCCGCGCCGGTGCGCTCGCCGATGGCCGCGCGCACGCGGTTGAAGAGGCGCCGCACCTGGGCCGGGTTGGCCATGCCAGTGGTGTCGGACAGGCCCACCTCGTCCACGCCGGCCTCGACGGCGCACTCGGCCACCCATACCACCTCGTCCTCCTGCACGGCGCCCTGGATCGTGCAGCCGAAGGCCGTGGACATGCCCACCTCGACCTTCGCGCCGGGAAAGCGCTCCCGGCGCAGCGCGGCGATGGCGCGCAGGTCCTGCAGCGCCTGCTCGCGCGTCTTGCGCACGTTGGCTTGTGAATGCGCCTCGCTGGCCGAGAGCGGAATGGAGATCTTGTGCACGCCGGCGGCCAGCGCGGCCTCGGCCCCGCGCAGGTTGGGCACCAGCGCCATCACGGTGAGGCCCGGCTTGGTCAACGCATGGCGCACCACGTCGGCCACGTCAGCCATCTGCGGCAGCAGCTTGGCCGGCACGAAAGAGCCGACCTCGATCTCGCGCAAGCCGGCATCGAAGAGGCGATCGATCCAGGCGCACTTGGCCGCCGTGGGCATCGTGCGCGAGATGCTCTGCAGGCCGTCTCGCGGTCCCACTTCGCTGATGAGGACAGAGGGCGAGGACATTGTCGGTCTCCGTAGTTCTGTAAGATAGAACGCTGTTCTGTAGAATGAATCTTAAGCTGTGACCCCGGGACCGTCAAATCCCGTCGGATGCCGCGGGATAAAGTCGCCCGGTCGGGCCAAGCAGCCCCTGTGAACCAGCCGAGAAGAGAGAAATGCCCAGAAAAGCCGCCGTGGCTTCCGTCGCCGACCAGCACGCCGCCCCTGGCGGCGCCGCAGCGGTGGATCGCGCCTTGAGCCTGTTGTGTGCCTTCCGCAGTGGCGAGGACGCCCTGTCGCTGGCAGAGTTGTCGGAGCGCACCCAGCTCTACAAGAGCACCGCGCTGCGGCTGCTGGCCTCGCTGGAGCACGTGCGGCTGCTGCAGCGCATGCCTGACGGGCGCTACGCACTGGGCCCGGAAGTGGCGCGGCTGCACTCCCTCTACGCCGCCTCGTTCTCGCTGGAGGCGCAGGTGATGCCGGTGATGCGCGAACTCGTGGCCGCCACACAGGAGAGCGCTGCTTTCCACGTGCGGCAGGGCGACCAGCGGCTGTGCCTGTACCGCGTGGACTCGCCCCACCTGTTGCGCGACCACATCCGCGCTGGCGACCTGCTGCCGCTGGACAAGGGTGCGGGTGGACGGGTGCTGATGGCCTTTGGTGGCGCCAAGGGCCGGATCTACGACGAGATCCGCCAGAGTGGCTTCGTGGTGCTCTCCAGTGACCGCGTGCCGGGGCTCACCGGCATCTCCGCGCCGGTGTGGAATGCAGCAGGTGAACTCGCCGGTGCGCTGACGCTGACGTTGCCAGAGCAACGGATGAAACCGGAGTTCACGGACGCCGTGCGCGAGGCGGCAAAGCGGCTGACGCTGCGCTTGGGCGGTCCGGTGTCATCCTGAGCTGCGACTTGCCGGTTTGGAGGTAGATGACAGGGTCTGCTGCCCGTTGACGGAGCGATGCCTGGCTGAGCAACGCACCACTGCTCCATACTAAGGAAATAAGCGCTTTTATCGGATCAGTACCGTCGCAGGCCTAAAGTGGCTGGCGTGAAAACGCGCCGGTCCGCCGCCGAGCCCGCCCAGGAGCGGCCGCTGCTGGAGCTGCCCGATGCCGCGGCGCTGTCCGCCCTGCGGGCTTGGCACGAAGGCCTGTCCTCGCGCGACGCCGTGGCGCGCTTCATCCCTGAGCGGCGGCCGACCGGCGGCTCATCGCGCTCCGTGATCGGCCACATCCGCCGGCAGCTCGCCGCCTTTGCGGCCAGCCGCCAGCGCGAGGATCTGGCGCGGCTCTTCACGGGTACGGCGCGCAAAGGCGCCGCGGCCGCGCGCGCCATTGCGCAGGCCGTCGAAGCGCTGCGCAGCACCCCACAGCCGCAACCGCTCATCGGCGACGACGTGGGCCGCTGGCTTCCCTCGCGCGCGGCGACGGTCCTGCGCAATGCAGGCATCCGGACGCTGGCCGAGCTCACGCTGCGAGTGCCGCGCCGCCGGCGCTGGTGGAGCGGCATTGCCGGGCTGGGTCCGGCGATGGCCAGAGAGATCGAAGGCTTCTTCGCCGCGCATCCCGAGCTCACCGAGCGCGCCCGCGCGCTGGTGGCCGTACCGCCGCAAGGCGACGTACGCCCCTGGGAGCACATCATCGTGCCGGCCGATGTCGATGGCACCCAGGGCGCCTTCCGCGCGCCGCGCGCATCGTGCTCGCTGCGGGCCGACAACGACTACGAGGCCGTGCAGTCGTGGCTGGCGTTGCACGAGGCGCCGGCCACGCAGCGTGCGTATCGCAAGGAGGCCGAGCGGTTGCTGCTCTGGGGCATCGC
>NZ_BCTC01000219.1 GCF_001571085.1 Azohydromonas lata NBRC 102462 | reverse complement strand
ATGCGCGGCGGCGCGGGCCACGCGGCCTCGCGCGCGGGCAGCGCCGCGGCAGGCGCATCCGACGGCCGGTGCGCGCCGCGCGGGGCGCGCGAGGCGTTGAAGGCCTGCGGCAGGTACAGCGTGAAGGTCGAGCCCTCGCCCGGCGCGCTCACCAGGCGCAGCTCGCCGCCCAACAGCCGGGAGAGCTCGCGGCTGATGGCCAGGCCCAGCCCCGTGCCGCCGTACTTGCGCGAGGTCGAGCCGTCGGCCTGCTGGAAGGCCTCGAAAATGATCTGCTGCTTCTCCGCCGGAATGCCTATGCCCGTGTCCGACACGGCAAAGGCGATCACGGGCCCCCCGGCGCGGCGCAGCTCTTCGTTCTCCGGCTGCCACCCCTGCGGCGCCGCGCCTATGCGCAGCCGCACATGGCCCTGGTGCGTGAACTTGAAGGCGTTGGACAGCAGGTTCTTGATGATCTGCTGCAGCCGCTTCACGTCGGTGAGCAGCGCCGCGGGCGCGTCCTCCGCGATCTCGATGGCAAAGCCCAGGTGCTTGGAGTCCGCGAAGTGGCGGAAGCTGCGCTCCACCGAGCGCTGCAAGTCGTCCAGCCGCAGCTCCGACAAGTCCACCGCCACCGTGCCGGACTCGATCTTGGACAGGTCCAGGATGTCGTTGATCAGCATCAGCAGGTCGTTGCCGGAGGAGTGGATGGTCTTGGCGTACTCCACCTGGCGCGAGGTCAGGTTGCCCTCGGCGTTGCGGCACAACTGGTCGGAAAGAATCAGCAGCGAGTTCAGCGGCGTGCGCAGCTCGTGCGACATGTTGGCCAGGAACTCCGACTTGTACTTGGAGGTCAGCGCGAGCTGCTCGGCCTTCTCCTCCAGCGCCTGGCGGGCCTGCTCCACCTCGCTGTTCTTGCGCTCCACCTCCTGGTTCTGGTGCGCCAGCAACTTGGCCTTTTCCTGCAGCTCCTGGTTGGTCTGCTGCAGCTCGTGGGCCAGCGACTGGGACTGCTTGAGCAAGTCCTCCGTGCGGGTGTTGGCCTCTATCGTGTTGATGACGATGCCGATGGACTCGGTGAGCTGGTCCAGGAAGCCCTCGTGCACCGGGTTGAAGCGCTGCAGCGAGGCCATCTCCAGCACGCCGCGCACGCGGCCCTCGAAGATGATGGGCAGCACCAGCACGTCCAGCGCCGCGGTCTCCGACAGGGCCGTGGCGATGCGGAAGGAAACCGAGGGCACGTTGGTCAGCAGGATCTTCTGCTTGTCCAGCGCGCACTGGCCCACCAGGCCCTCGCCCAGGCCGATCTCCTTGCCGTGCAGCCCCTGGCCGCTGGAGGCGTAGCTGGCAAAAAGCTTCAGCCGGGCCTGCTGCGGCGCGCCGCTGAGCACGTAGAACTCGGCCTGCTGCGCGCCCACCACCGGGGCCAGCTCCGACAGGATCATCTGTCCCACCGTCACCAGGTCGCGCTGGCCCTGCAGCATGCGCGAGAACTTGGCCAGGTTGGTCTTGAGCCAGTCCTGCTCGGTGTTCTTCTGCGTGGTGTCCTTGAGGTTGCGGATCATCTCGTTGATGGTGTCCTTGAGCGCCGCCACCTCGCCCTGCGCCTCCACCGTGATGGAGCGCGTGAGGTCGCCCTTGGTCACGGCCGTGGCCACTTCCGCGATGGCCCGCACCTGCGTCGTGAGATTGGCCGCGAGCTGGTTGACGTTCTCCGTCAGGCCCTTCCACGTGCCGGAGGCGCCCGGCACCTTGGCCTGGTTGCCCAGCTTGCCTTCCACGCCCACCTCGCGCGCCACGGTGGTCACCTGGTCGGCAAAGGTGGCCAGCGTGTCCGTCATGGAGTTGATGGTGTCGGCCAGCGCGGCGATCTCTCCCTTGGCCTCCACGGTGAGCTGCTGCTTGAGGTCGCCGTTGGCCACCGCCGTCACCACCTTGGCGATGCCGCGCACCTGCGAGGTCAGGTTGCCGGCCATGAAGTTCACGTTGTCGGTGAGGTCCTTCCACACCCCGGACACGCCCTTGACCTGCGCCTGGCCGCCCAGGCGGCCCTCGGTGCCGACCTCGCGCGCCACGCGCGTGACCTCGGCCGCGAAGGACGAGAGCTGGTCCACCATGGTGTTGATCACGTTCTTGATCTGCAGGATCTCGCCGCGCACGTCCACGGTGATTTTCTGCGTCAGGTCGCCGCCGGCAATGGCGGCCGAGACCTTGGAGACGTCGCGCAACTGCACCGTGAGGTTGGCGGCCATGGAGTTGACCGACTCCGTCAAGTCCTTCCAAGTGCCCGCCACGCCCTGCACGTCCGCCTGGCCGCCCAAGCGGCCCTCGGTGCCCACCTCGCGCGCCACGCGCGTGACCTCGGCGGCGAAGGAGCGGAGTTGGTCCACCATGGTGTTGACCGTGTTCTTCAGCTCCTGGATCTCGCCCTTCACGTCCACCGTGATCTTCTTGGACAGGTCGCCCGCCGCGACGGCCTTGGTCACGTCGGCGATGTTGCGCACCTGCGAGGTCAGGTTGCCGGCCATGGAGTTGACCGATTCGGTCAAGTCCTTCCACGTGCCCGCCACGCCCTGCACGTCGGCCTGGCCGCCGAGCTTGCCCTCGGTGCCCACCTCGCGCGCCACGCGCGTGACCTCGGCGGCGAAGGAGCGCAGCTGGTCCACCATGGTGTTGATGGTGTTCTTGAGCTCCAGGATCTCGCCCTTGACGTCCACCTCGATCTTCTTGGACAGGTCGCCCTGCGCCACGGCGGTGGTGACGTCGGCGATGTTGCGCACCTGGCTGGTGAGGTTGGAAGCCATGGAGTTGACCGAATCCGTCAGGTCCTTCCACGTGCCGGAGACGCCTTCCACCCGCGCCTGGCCGCCCAGGATGCCCTCGGTGCCCACCTCGCGCGCCACGCGCGTGACTTCGGAGGCGAAGGATCGGAGCTGGTCCACCATGGTGTTGATGGTGTTCTTGAGCTCCAGGATCTCGCCCTTGACGTCCACCTCGATCTTCTTGGACAGGTCGCCCTGCGCCACGGCGGTGGTGACGTCGGCGATGTTGCGCACCTGGCTGGTGAGGTTGGAGGCCATGGAGTTGACGGAGTCCGTCAAGTCCTTCCACGTGCCGGCCACGCCTTTGACGGTGGCCTGGCCGCCGAGCTTGCCCTCGGTGCCCACCTCGCGCGCCACGCG
>NZ_BCTC01000218.1 GCF_001571085.1 Azohydromonas lata NBRC 102462 | reverse complement strand
CTGCAGCTCGTGGAGCCGCGGCGCTGCGCCGATCCGGTGTTGTCGCCGCTGCTGGCCGGAACGTCCGAGCCGACCAAGCGCCATCTGCAGCCGGCCTGATCCCGGTCACCGTCACAAGGAGAGGACTCCAGCCATGAAACAAGCTCCCAAGAAGTCAAGCGCGGCGCTGTGCGCCACCCTGCTCGCGCCGCTGGCGCTGGCCGCTGCATCCTTCGCCGCGCAAGCGCAGGAGGTGGTGAAGATCGGCTTCACCGGCCCGCTGTCCGGCGGCCAGGCGGCCTACGGCGTGGACAACCGCGACGGCCTGCTGCTGGCGGTGAAGGAGCTCAACGCCAAGGGCGTGCAGGTGGCCGGCAAGAAGGTGACGTTTGAGGTGGTGGCGCAGGACGACGGCGCCGATCCCCGCCAGGGCGTGGCCGTTGCGCAGGTGCTGGCGGACGCCAAGGTCCATTACGTCGTGGGCCCGTACAACTCCGGCGTGGCCATCCCCGCGGGCCGTGTCTACAACGAGGCGGGCATGCTCATGCTCACCGTGGCGTCCAACCCCAAGGTGACGCAATTGGGCTATCCGCGGCTGTTCCGCGTTGGCGTGAACGACGCGCAGGTCGGCATTGCCATGGCGGCCTACGCCGCCAAGGACATGAAGGCCAAGAACGTGGCGGTGATCGACGACCGCACCGCCTACGGCCAGGGCCTGGTGGCCGAGTTCATGGCCGAGGCCAAGCGCCAGGGCATGAACGTCGTGAAGCAGGAATTCACCACCGACAAGGCCACGGATTTCACCTCCATCCTGACCTCCATACGCAGCGCCAAACCGGACGCGGTGTTTTATGGCGGCTATTCCTCGCAGGCCGGCCCCATGCTGCGCCAGATGGTGTCGCTGGGTATCAACGCCAAATTGTTGGGCGGCGACGGCATTTGCACCACCGAGACCAGCCGGCTCAGCGGCAACGTGGCTGACGGGAATGTGCTGTGCACGCAAGCCGGCGTGATATTGGGCCAGGCCGATGCCGGCCGCGCCTTTGCAGCCAAATACAAGGCCGCCTACAACCGCGACCCGCTGACCTACGCCGTGTCCTTTTATGACGCCGCGATGCTGCTGGCCGACGCCATGCAGAAAACCGGCTCCACCGACCCCGGCAAATTGGGAGAATTCCTGGCCAAGGGCGCTTACCAGGGCGTGGCCGGCGAGTATTCCTTCACCGACAAGCACGACCTGAAATCATCGCCGGTGAGCGTTTATGGCTTCAAGGGCGGCCAGCCGCAGGCCGTGGCGTCCTTCTGAATATCTCGGGGTGATTGGGCGGCAAGAGCGCCCAACGTTCATGGCCGCGACAGCAATGTCGCGGCCTTTTTTATGGGCAGGCAACAGATGTCCAGCCTTTTGTACCCACACCGCGCAGACAAATAAAAAAGCCGCCCTTGCGGGCGGCTTGGAGATTTGATTCGCTGGTTGCGGAAATGACGGTGGGTCAGGACACGTACATCGGCATGCTCACAGCAGCCCTGGACGGCGGGCGGCGGGCACCGGTATCTGCCGATACGCCCACGTGCACCAATCCCTGGCTGCCGCCTTGGCGGCGATGCTCGCTGGGAGAATGTCCGAACAGGGCCCGATAGGCCTTGCAGAAATGGGAAGCCGTCTGGAAGCCGCAGGCGACGGTGATTTGCATGATGGGCGCGCTGGTATGCGACAGCAATTCCCGCGCGCGCCGCAAACGCAGCGTCAAATAATGCTGCGCGGGCGTGACGTTGTAGTAGCGGTGGAACAGGCGCTCCAACTGGCGCAGCGAAATACCGGCCGCATCCGCGATTTCCGACAGCGTCAGCGGCTCCTCGATGTTGGCCGACATCAGCTCGGCCGCCTCCACCAGGTGTTCGTAGCCGGGGCCGACGAATTCCGGCTGGGGGAGTTTTTGCTGGTCGGACTGGTCGCGCACGCGATCGACGATGAATTGTTCCGAAATCGCCATGGCCAGCTTGTTGCCGTGGTGGGCACGGACCATGTGAATCATCAGGTGCAGGGGCGCGATGCCGCCGGAGGCGGTGACGCGCTCGCGGTCGATCACGAACACTTCCAGGGCGAAATGCACCTTGGGATGGGATTCGCGCAGCGCCACCAGGTTTTCCCAGTGCACGGCGCAGCGATAACCGTCCAACACGCCGGCGGCAGCCAGTGCGTGGGTGCCCGTGCACAGCGCGCCCAGGGCCTGGCCGCGCGCGACGCGGCGGCGCAAATCCTGGACCACGCTGTCGGAAATCGCCTTTTGAACCTCCACGCCGCCGCAGACAAATACCAGGTCGCACGCATCCAGGGACTGCAGATCGCCGGAATCCGCTACCGTCAAACCATTGCTGGCGGCGGATTGGGAACCATTGGCCGATACCACGGTCCAGGTATAGAGCGGCTGCCGGCTCAGAAGGTTGGCCATGCGCAGCACCTCCACCGCGTTGGTGAAGGCAATCATCGAATAATTTTCAAGCAGCAAAAAACCAAAATGCCTAACCTTGGGATCGGGAATCGAGGATGCAACCATGGCGTGGGACCTTTGTCGTCGGATGAACTGCTGTGCGACTGGACGCTTGCTTTGCCCCTACTGACAGCTTTCAACCTGAATATGTTGCGGTTTGAAAGCTCGTAGAGAGACGAAGTTGTCTCAGCGTCGAATGAAGACCCCGGATGACATGGACTTCAAATTTGCCCCCGGGTAGACACAGGTCAAAGCGCAAGACCTATGCCAACGCCAAACTCCTCAAAGACTGTTGGAAACGCCTTGATTTGCCGCCTGGATGGGTTTTTTGCACCATCATCCGTGTCCGTGATCAAACATTGAGGCCACTTGGCGGTGCAGGTTGCACCAGTGCAGTGCCGCTGCAACCTGAATTTCACAGGAATTTAGTCCGCCTGAATACAGGGAATTACACCAAATTCCCAGCCATAAGCCTGGAAATTTGATTATTTGCTTGCTTGTTGTGCTTGATCTGTGATAAGTAGCGATAATTTGCTTTTGCGCGCGCAAGACTTTATGGCGCCGGCATAAAGGTCGCGCCAATTGCAAGTGACGTGTCAGAAAGCAAAAACCCGGCCGACCACGCAGGGTGGCCGGCCAGGCTCAACTAAATAGCCTCAAGAATTTTCCCGGGGCTCGACCCGGGTTTCGCCAGAATCAGTTCGGCGCCTGCACCAGGGCCAGT
>NZ_BCTC01000217.1 GCF_001571085.1 Azohydromonas lata NBRC 102462 | reverse complement strand
GGCTTCGCGGTGGTGGCCGGCGAAGTGCGCAACCTGGCGCAGCGCAGCGCCACGGCGGCCAAGGAAATCAAGAGCCTGATCACGGACAGCGTCAGCCGCGTGGAGCACGGCTCGCAACTCGCCGACGAGGCCGGCAAGACCATGGAAGAGGTGGTGACGGCCGTGCAGCGCGTCTCCGACCTCATGGCCGAGATCAGCGCCGCCAGCGCCGAGCAGAGCAAGGGCGTGGTGCAGGTGGGCAGCGCCGTGACGCAGATGGACCACGCCACGCAGCAAAACGCCGCGCTGGTGGAAGAAAGCGCCGCGGCCGCCGAAAGCCTCAAGGTGCAGGCGCTGCAACTGGTGCACGCGGTGGCCGTGTTCCAACTGCACAGCCATGGCGGCGCCATGGGCTCGCGGGCGGCTCAAGCCATGGTGCCCGCCATGCCCGCGCCGCTGCAAGCCAAGCCGGTTCAAACCGCCATGGCGTCCGCGTCCGGCAGCAGGGAGTTGGCGACGGCCCCCAACGTGATGCGCCCGGACTTCAGCCGCAAGACCCTGCCCCGCTCCACGCCGCCCGCCGCCGAGCCGCCGCCGGCGCGCACCGGCACCTCGGACAGCGACGAGTGGACGTCGTTCTGAGGCAGCGATAGCGCTGCGTCGAGGCAACATGAGAACGGGCTCCTTCGGGAGCCCGTTTTCGTTGGCGGGGGCCGCGCGGCGGCTCCCAGCGAGCCTCACCCCATCTGCTGGCGCAGCCGCGACGTCTCGTCATGCGCGCGCTGCACGGCCTTCTCCAGCGCCGGGTCGACGTTGCCGCTGGCCCGGCAGGCCTGCACCGCGCGGCCGCCCAACTCCTGCAGCTCGTCCACCATGCCGCGCAATTGATCCACCCCGGCCACCTGCTGCTGCAATTGCGGGCTGCAGGCCGCGCGGGCCTGGCGCGCCTGCCAGTACATCTTGTCCACGCACTCGCGCACCTCGGCCGGCACGGTGTTGCCATACGAAGAACGCTTGGCGTCCTCCGCGCACTGCTCGACCTGGTTGATGCGCTGCCTGAGCTGATCCTGCTGCATGCGACTCTCCCGCAAAGTGACGTTGCCACCGCTGGGCAAGGCCCATGCCGCCAGGCCAGGGCCCGCCAAGGACAACGGGCCCCGCAGGGCCCGTTGTTGGATTTAGGCGCCGCGGCGCCGGCGGTCAAGCCGCCTCGGCTCAGGCATGCGCGTCCTGCGCCTTGGCGGCGGCCACGGCCTCACCGGCGCTGCTGCGCATGCCGTTGAAGAACAGGTTCAGCGCCACGGCGGTGATGGAGGCCAGCAGGATGCCGCTGTCCAGCAGCGGGTGCAGGCCATGCGCCATCTGCTGCATCCAGCGCGGCGCCACCAACGGGATCATCCCGGCGCCAATGGAGAGGGCGACGATGTAGAGGTTGTGCCGGTTGGCCTGGTAGTTGACGGTGGACAGGATGCGTATGCCCGTGGCCGCCACCATGCCGAACATCACCAGCCCGGCGCCGCCCAACACGAAGACCGGCACCGACTCCACCAGCGCCGCCATCTTGGGCAGCATGCCCAGCACCACCATGATCAGGCCCGCGGCCACGCACACCCAGCGGCTCTTCACGCCCGTGACGCCCACCAGGCCCACGTTCTGCGAAAAGCTGGTGTAGGGGAAGGTGTTGAACACGCCGCCTATGACGGTGCCCAGGCCATCGGTGCGCAGGCCCGCGGCCAGCTCCGCGCGGCTGATCGGCTTGCCCGTGATGTCCGACAGCGCCAGGAACATGCCGGTGGACTCGATCATCACCACGATCATCACCAGCGTCATGGTCAGCACCATGACGGGCTCGAACGTGGGCAGGCCGAAGGAAAAGGGCGTCACCACGTCGAACCAGTGCGCCTTGGCCACCTTGTCGAAACCCATCTTGCCCAGCAGCGTGGCCACCACGCAGCCCGCAATGATGCCCAGCAGCACGGCGATGTTGGCCACGAAGCCGCGACCCAAGCGGCTGATGGCCAGGATGACCAGCAGCACGAAGCCGGCCACGGCCAGGTTGTCCAGCGCGCCGTAGGCGGGGTTGTCCACCATGGGAATGGGGCCCAGCTTGAGCGCGGGCGCCGAGGCGCCGGCCGCCGCCGAGGCCGCCGCGGCCTTGGCCGCGTCCACCATGGCCACGAGCTTGGGCACGTCCACCTGCTGCGCCAGGTTGGCCGGGCCGCCCAGGGCCCAACCCACGCCCACGCGCATCAGGCTGATGCCTATCACCGCGATGATGCTGCCCGTCACCACCGGCGGGAAAAAGCGCAGCAGCCGGCTCACCAGCGGCGCGATGGCCATGGAAATCAACCCCGCGCCGATGATGGCGCCGAAGATGGCGCGCGCCCCCTCCACGCCGCCCTGCGCGTTGGCCATGGCCACCATGGGGCCCACGGCGGCGAAGGTCACGCCCATCATCACCGGCAGCCGGATGCCGAAGTGGCGGCCAAAACCCAGCGACTGGATCAGCGTCACCAGGCCGCAGCAGAACAGGTCGGCCGAGATCAGCATCGCCACCTGCTCGGGGCTGAGTTTGAGGGCGCGGCCGATGATGAGCGGCACCGCCACGGCGCCGGCATACATCACCAGCACATGCTGCAGGCCCAGCGCGGCCAGGCGGCCGGTGGGCAATCGTTCATCCACCGGATGGGTCTGGGAAGTGGCCATGGCTTGTCGAAGAAGGTGGTTGAGGGATGAAGCGCGGCCTCGCGGCGCCGCACCTGGGCGCGGCCACGATGGAAGTCGCGTGCAGATTGGAAAAGGGGGTTACTGCGCCGGCGCGCCGCCCTCGTACCAGCGCTTGAGCAGGTCGCGCTCGGCGTCCGTGATCTGCGTGGCGTTGTTCAGCGGCATGGATTTCTGCACCACGGCCTGCTGGTAGATGGCCTGCGCGTGGGCCTTGACGAGCTCGGCCGTGTGCAGCGCCACGTTCTTGTTCTGCACTTGGGCGTTGTGGCAGAGCACGCAGCGCTGCTCCACCACCGCGCGCACCTGCTGGAAGCCCGCGGGCTGCTGCACGGCAGCCAGGGCCGCGTCGCCGCGCGGGGGAGGCGCCAGCCAGAAGGCCAGGCCCGCCAGCGTCAGCGTGCCCACCACGGCGTGCTCCCAGGGCGTGCGCTTGCCTAGCACATGCGCCTTGTGGCGCGAGACGAAGCTGTGGCGGATCAGCGCGCCGGCCAGCATCAGCAGCACCAGCACCAGCCAGTTGTGCGGGCCC
>NZ_BCTC01000216.1 GCF_001571085.1 Azohydromonas lata NBRC 102462 | reverse complement strand
GGAATTCTATTTTGCTGGTTGCGTCGCAATAGCGGATGCAGCGGTGATTGAAATGCCTTGAGGCGTCATGCCTGTAGCGGTGCCCGTTTCCATCGGCAGTAACGGCACAATAAGCAGCGCCACGATATTGATGATTTTGATCAGTGGGTTTACGGCTGGTCCAGCTGTGTCTTTATAAGGATCACCGACGGTATCGCCTGTAACGGCCGCTTTGTGCGCCTCAGAGCCTTTGCCGCCGTGATGCCCGTCCTCAATATATTTCTTGGCGTTATCCCAGGCGCCGCCACCGGTGCACATGCTGATGGCCACGAACAACCCCGTGATGATTGTTCCCATCAGTAAGCCGCCCAGGGCTTTGGGACCCAAAAACAAACCTACGAGAATAGGTACGATGACCGGCAGCAGCGAAGGCAGCACCATTTCTTTGATGGCCGCCCCAGTGAGCATGTCCACCGCCCGGCCATATTCAGGCTTGCCACTGCCGTCCATGATCCCTCGGATGTCGCGGAACTGCCGTCGCACTTCTTCAACCACAGCCCCCGCTGCGCGTCCGACGGCTTCCATGGCCATGGCACCAAAAAGGTACGGAATCAGTCCACCAATGAAGAGGCCAATGATCACTCGCGGGTCAGACAGATCAAATCGCACCTCCATACCGCGTGTCTCCAACGCGTGCGTGTAGTCGGCAAACAGCACTAGAGCGGCCAATCCCGCCGAACCAATGGCATAGCCTTTTGTGACGGCCTTGGTGGTGTTGCCCACAGCGTCCAGTGGGTCAGTGATGTCGCGCACGCTTGCGGGCAACTCGGCCATTTCAGCGATGCCGCCGGCGTTGTCGGTGATGGGCCCATAGGCATCCAGGGCCACCACGATGCCGGCCATGCTGAGCATGGCGGTGGCGGCGATGGCAATGCCGTACAGCCCTGCCAGTTGATAAGACAACGTAATCGCCGCGCAGACCAGCAATACCGGCCAGACGGTACTCTTCATGCTCACACCCAGCCCTGCAATGATGTTGGTGCCATGGCCGGTCGTGGACGCTTGCGCCACATGCTGCACAGGCTTGTACTGGGTCCCGGTGTAGTACTCGGTAACCCACACCATGGCTGCCGTCAGCACCAGGCCTACGGCACAGGAGCCGAACAAACGCAACTGCGTTCGGGGCCCAAGCGCATCGTCCGGTATGAGCGCAGCAGTGACGAACCAGAAGGCGGCTAGCGACAGCACGCCCGCCACGATGAGGCCCTTGTAGAGCGCAGGCATCACGTTGCGCATTTGCGGCGATGCCTTGACGAAGGCGCAACCGATGATGGATGCAATGATGGATACGCCGCCCAAAACCAACGGGTACAGCACAGCTTGCATGGGTGCGGCGCTGACCATCAGCGCACCCAGCGCCATGGTGGCAATCAAAGTCACCACGTAGGTCTCGAACAGGTCGGCAGCCATGCCGGCGCAGTCGCCGACGTTGTCTCCCACGTTGTCTGCGATCACGGCCGGGTTGCGCGGGTCGTCCTCGGGGATGCCGGCTTCAACCTTGCCCACCAAGTCGGCGCCCACGTCAGCGCCCTTTGTGAAGATGCCTCCACCCAAGCGGGCAAAGATGGAAATCAGCGATGAGCCGAACGCAAAGCCCAGCATGGGCTTGAGCGTGGCTGACAGACTGCGCGTGGGGACATCGTTGCCGTTGGACGTTATGAACCAGAAGAACAGCACCACCCCCAACAGTCCCAGGCCAACGACCAGCATGCCGGTGATGGCGCCACCTTTGAACGCAACGTTGAGCGCGGGCCCAATGCCTTGCGTGGCCGCTTGGGCCGTGCGCACGTTGGCCCGCACAGAGATGTTCATGCCTATGAAGCCGCAGGCGCCCGACAGCACGGCGCCGGCAACGAAACCGGCTGCCGTGGCGGCGTTCAGGAACACGGCGATCAGAATTGCCAGTATCACGCCGACGACGGCGATGGTCTTGTACTGCCTGGCGAGATAAGCCGCGGCCCCTTGCTGTATCGCATTGGCGATCTCGCGCATTCGGTCGTTGCCGCTGTCCTGCCGCAGTATCCAACTGCGTTGCACAAAACCGTAGAGGACAGCCGCCAGCCCGCAGGCCAGCGCAATGATCAGCGCCCAGTTGGTTGACATCAAAGATGCTCCCTTCGCGACGTTGTGGCGCCTGGGTACTGCCCGACGCCGATCAATTCGGCCCGGATCCGCAGCGATCAGCCACGGGATCGTGGGTGATGCTACGGGATGAGTTCACGCATGACGGTCTTTTTTCTCACCGCTGTGGTGCGTCCGTGTGCACCAGCCAGTCAGGCGGCGGCAAGCGTCGTACTTAGAATGGGCGTTTCCCTTCAGTCGAGAAAAAGCATGAGCCTGCATAGCGTGACGCCCGGCGCCAAGGCACCGGAAGAGTTCAACGTGATCATTGAAATCCCGATGAACGCGGACCCGATCAAGTACGAAGTGGACGAGGACAGCGGCGCGCTGTTTGTTGACCGCTTCATGGGTACCGCCATGCACTACCCGTGCAACTACGGCTATGTGCCGCAGACGCTGGCCGATGATGGTGATCCAGTGGACGTCCTGGTCATCACGCCGTTCCCGCTGATCCCGGGCGTAGTCGTGACCTGCCGTCCCATCGGCATCCTCAAGATGGAAGACGAGGCCGGAGGCGACAGCAAACTGCTGGCTGTGCCGACCAACAAGATACTTCCCATTTACAGCCACTGGCAAAAGCCTGAGGACCTCAACGAGCTTCGCCTCAAGCAAATCCAGCATTTCTTTGAGCACTACAAGGACTTGGAAAAGGGCAAGTGGGTCAAGGTGCTGGGCTGGGAAGGCCCCGAGGGTGCGCGCGAGGAAATCCGCACCGGCATGGCTGCTTGGGCTGCTAAGAACAAAGAGTAATTGCTCCTGGCGACGCCGGCTTTTCAGGCTCAGGCGTCACGGTTGAAAAAAAAGCCGGGCATGCGTGCATGTCCGGCTTTTTTGCATCAGATGACCCGTCCTGCCCAGTGTTGACACCTTTGCCCTGAGGAAGGGAAAGGTGCAATGGAATCAAGGACCAAGCGCAGTAAGCGCGGTAAGCGGTCAAATAACCACGCCTTGAGGACCCAGGCGGCTGCTGAGAAGGTACGTGCCCACGTAGGCAGATGGGCACGTAATGTCAGAGAGCTATTTTTCCGAGCTGGCCAAGCGGCTGGTGGTGGGCCACAAGCGCGACGGGCGCTGTGTCTATGACGAGAAGGTGTTGGCGCCGACCGAAA
>NZ_BCTC01000215.1 GCF_001571085.1 Azohydromonas lata NBRC 102462 | reverse complement strand
GTGGGCCGACGGTGCTGCGCGATTTGCGCCGCGCCGGCTGTCACTTTCCGGCATATAGGAGCCGGCCTTTTTCGGCATATAGGAGCCACGTCGAAGGGCTCTCAGGACACCGGTGACGGCCTCAAGCTTGGGCGGCCTTGGAGCCGCTGGCAAGCCGGTTTGGCATGACGGTAGGGAGTTGCCGCGGCATGCGGTAGCTCGCGCCGTCGAGCACCAAGCAGTAGGCGTTGTGGCGCATGCGGTCCAGCGTGGCGCTGGCCAGCAGCTTGTTGGCCGGGAAGGCCTGATCCCACTCCTGGAAGTCGAGGTTGCTGGTGACGATGGTGGTCACGCTTTCGTAGCGCTCGGCCATGAGCTCGTGCAGGTCCTCGTCAGCCGGCGGCCGCAGTGGTTTGAGGCCGTAGTCGTCAATGATCAGGAGTGGCACGCGCGCCAGATTGGCCAGCCGGCGCTCGTAGCCGCCGGTGGCGCGGGCAGCGTTGAGCGAGGCGGTGAGCTGGCTGCAGGTCATGAAGGCCACGTCCACGCCCTGGCGCACTGCACAGTGGCCCAAGGCCTGGGCCAAGTGGCTTTTGCCCGTGCCGCACGGGCCCACGATGAGGACCGGCGACTTCTCCTCCAGGTAGCGCCCGGTGGCGAGCTCGTGCACCAGGGCGCGGTTGAGCTGGGGCAGCCGCTCGAAGTCGAACTGCTCCAGCGTCTTGCTGCTGCGGAAGGCGGCGCGCCGCAGCCGGGTGACGAACTTCTTCTGCTCGCGCCGCGCGACCTCGTCCTCCACCAACAGGGCGAGGAACTCGGTGTAGGCGAGCTTGGACTCGATGGCCTGGCGGTTACGGGCCTCCAGCGAGTCGAGGATGCCCGACAGGCGCAGCTGCTTCAGGTGCGGGCTCAGCACTGGCATGGGGTTCATGGCAAGCACTCCAGGTGGATCAGTGACGAGGAGCGTCGGGGTCGAACAGCAGCTGCGCGCTGCGCACGAAGCGCGCGCCGGGCGCGTGCACGTGGCCGAGCTCGGCCACGCTCAGCGGCTGTCGGTCGTAGCCGCCGGCCAGGATGGTCTTGACCGTGCGGTAGAACGGGCTGGCATGCAGCAGCGCCCGCGCGCAGGCGGCTTCGAGCCGCTCGGCGCCGTAGGTGTCGCGCAGGCGCAGCACGCCTTGGGCGGCGCGCAGCCGCTCCAGGATGCGGTCGGTGAGCATCTGCTCGATGAGCTCGGCGCACGCGGTGCCGATCTCACGCGCCTGGCGCAGGCACTAGGCGCGGTCGTGGGAGAAGAAGAGCTGGGCCCCAGGCGGCAGGTGGTCGCGCACGCTCGGGCGCTGCGCGCGCCGGTGCGTGGCCCCCAGCTGGTGCTCGTGGTAGACGAACACCGCCGTGTCGGTGGCGCGCAGCCACAGCGTCTTGCCCACCAGCGTGAACGGCACCGAGTACAGCGCCCGCTCGTGCGCGATGTGGCAGTCGCGGTGCACCGTGACGCGGTGCCAGGTGCCCAGGGCGGGCGCGACGGCAGGTAGCTCCAGCATGTGCGCCCGGTCCAGCTCGAACAGCGTCAACGGCTTCTGCCGCGTGGTGCCGTGCACGCGCTGGCCGGCCTCGTTCATCACCCAGCCGCAGGCCTGCGCGTTGAGGTCGGCCAGGTCGCGGAACTCGCGCAGCGGCAGGAAGTTGACCTTCAGGTATTTGACCCCGGCCTCGACGACGCCCTTCTCCTGAGTCCACGGCTGCACGTTGTGCAGGTGGTCAAGCGCGCATGGAATTCCAGGTCACGCATCCCTTCCACCCCTGGCACGGCCGGCGCTTCGTTCTGGCCACCCGCAAGATCAACTGGGGCGAAGACCGGGTGATGTTCTTCGACGATGAAGGCCACGTGCGCTCGTTGCTGGCGTCGTGGACGGATGTCGACGAGCCCGACCTGTTCACGCAGGCAGCGGACGGCAGGTCGTTCCTGCGCGCCGACGACTTGGCCGCGCTTGCACGGCTCGTCGACGAGATTGAGCAAGCCCGGAAGCGTGCGGACGATGTCAAGGGAATTGCGCCGCAGGTGTAAAGGCTTATGCGCCGCACCGTGATGCCGCTCACCAGGTGGGGTGCTGTCGCGAGTTCAACTGCTGCGGGCACGGCTTCATGCCATGCCCGCCTCATGGTTGAACTTCCGCAGGGGGCGGCATATCTTGGTTTACGTAGCCCGGGAGTACTAATCGATGCTCAAGCCCGATGCGAAGATCCAGCGGCTGCACGAGCACAAGGTGCTCAACCCGCGGCCGCAAGCCGTACGAGCGCCGTGGTTCCGCAGCGGTGGCTTCTTCGATCCCAACGACCTGGTGCAGGTGAAGTACGAGATGCTGCGCCACGCCCGCGAGGACGGCGTGACCAAGGCCGAGGCCGCGGCACTGTTCGGTCTGTCACGGCCGACGTACTACCAGGCCGAGGCCGCGTTCGAGCGCGAGGGCATCACGGGACTGCTCCCTCACCCTCGCGGGCCCAAGACGCCGCACAAGGTCAACGCCGACGTGATGACGCTCATCGAGCAACGTCAGAGCGAAGGCGGTCCATTGCAGGCCCGTGCGCTGGTCTCGCTGGTGCGGTCGCAGCTGGGCATCTCGTTGCACCCGCGCACCATCGAGCGCTGTGCCGCCCGAATAAAAAAACGCTGAGGCACCGCGTCGCCGCCTGCGGGCCGGCACTGCCGGCCGATGCGACACAGGTCTACGAAGACCTGCGCGCCGCGGTGCTGCATGGGCATGCCGACTCGCGTGCGATGGCAGCCGTCGTCTTCCATGGCTTGTGGCGCGGGCTGAGTGTTCTGGCTGCGAGCGGCATGGCGGGCCAGCCGCATGCACACGTGGCGCCAGACATGACCTCACCCCCAGCCAGCGCGTGCGACTGCCAGCTCGTGCGCCAGCTGGCCAACATGGTGCTGGCAGTCCAATCGCAGGTGCAACATGCCTACTGATGCAGCCATGAATGTCAGCGCCGACCATCTGCGGCGTGACGCATTCCTCTACGTGCGCCAGTCCTCGCTGCGCCAGGTGTTCGAGAACACGGAGAGCACCAAGCGGCAGTACGCGCTGCGTGAGCGTGCGGTGGCCCTGGGCTGGCCGTTGGAGCGCGTGCACGTCATCGACGGCGACCTGGGGCAATCGGGCGCTCATGCCGACGACCGTGAGGGATTCCAGCGTCTGGTGTCGGAGGTAGCCATGGGCAATGCCGGCATCGTGCTCGGGCTCAAGGGCACCATGAGCGAGGCGGAGCTGCACGTGCTCAAGTGCCGGCTGCAGGGCGGCATCATCAACAAGGT
>NZ_BCTC01000214.1 GCF_001571085.1 Azohydromonas lata NBRC 102462 | reverse complement strand
AAGCGTCGGGGCCTAGAACCTCCGCGGCCGGAAAATCGACGTGGCGCAATAACTGCGCGCCGTAAAGCATGCCGGTGATTTGCATGAAATCTCCTTCAAAGGGTGAGGCAAGGCAGCACGGCAACCAATGCCGCGCAGGTTTTTGAAAGTCACGAAAATCAGGTGTTCACGGCGGCAGGATATTGAAACCAATACTTGGTCAATAACTGTTCAATACCTGGCCATCCCGCTCGCAAAAGCGCGAATCTGGAATCTGGAATCTCGCACCGCGCCGGGAACTGCAGTGCGTTTACTTAAGTATTCCGGCGGGCGCTGTCAGTCTGCTGTCAGCTTGCCTAGGGTTAGTACCCGGTGCGGGGCTGAATTGCTACCAAATATGAATCCGGCCGTCCATGAAAAAGGCGCCCTGTTTGGGCGCCTTGGGAGCAATTTGGCAAGCGCTGGTGGCGGCCGGTGTTTTGATATTGAGCGGGCTTGGACGCGGTTTCGGGTTGCATTTTCAAGCCCGCCCTGGTTGCCCGTCAGAAATTGTGGCGCATGCCGAATTCCACGCCGCGCGAGGAGCCGCCCGCCGCCAAGCCGCTGGCGCCGCCGGAAATGGCGTAGGCCAGCGCGCCGCTGTTGGAGATGTGCGAGAGCGTGCCGTACAGCGCCGTGCGCTTGGAGAGGTTGTGCACGTAGCCCAGGCCGAGCTGGCGGGCGTGGTTGTCGTCCAGCGACGCGGCGCCCACGCTGCCGGAGAAGCTCACGCGCTGCAGCGAGGCCTTGATTTCGCCGTTGCCCACCGGAATCCAGGCGCCCAGCAGCACGTTGTTCTGGCGGGCGTCGGCCTGCTCGAAGCGGCGCAGGGCCAGCGACACGCGCACCATGCCGAAGTCGTAGAGCGCGGCGATCACGCGGTCGTCGAAGTGGCCCGCGGTGGTGAGGTTGTTCTCGGTGCGGGTGAGGGCGCCTGAGACCACCAGCGGCCCGGCCGCATAGCCCAGCCGCGCGCCCTTGACCTTGTGCTGGCCATTGGCGGCGGTGCCGTTTTCGTCCGACGCCCACATCAGGCCGCCTTCCAGGCCCCCCCAGCCGGCGGGCATCAGCCACTGCACGGCGTTGCTGGTGCGCGTGGTCGTGTTGGGCGAGGCGCCGAAGGACGACTTGATGGGCCCAACCGGCGTGGCGGACACGAAGTTGGCCGAGGCCGCCACCCCCACGTGGCTGAACGGGTCGAAGCGCACCCAGTTGGTGTAGCTGGGCACGTAGTCGCGGCCCAGGCGCAGCTCGCCGGCCTGCTTGCTGGCCAGGCTCAGCGTTGCGCGCCGGTCGAACAGGGTGTTGGCGGTGGTGTTGGCGCCGGTGTCCAGCGCCACGCCGCTTTCCAGGTGGAAGCCGGCGCTCAGGCCGCCGCCCAAGTCCTCGGTGCCGCGGAAGATGAAGCGGCTGGTGGCGTTGGAGCCGCTGACCAGCGAGGTGACGCCGCCCAGATCCTCGTTGCGCACGTGGCGCACAGCCGAGTCGGCAATGCCGCTGAGCGTCACGCCGCTTTGCGCCCAAGCGCCGCCCATGCTCGCGGCGCCCAGCGCCAGGCCCCATGCCGCTTTCGTTTTCTTGTTCATCAATTGTCCCCGGTGATGGCTGTTCTCGTGATGGCGTTGCGCTCAGCGCCTCACTTCGCCACGGGGTCCAGGCCGGTCGCCTTGATGATGGGCGCCGCCGCCGGCGAGGCCAGGAACTTCACGAGTTGCTTGGCCAGCTCAGGCTCCTTGCTGCCCACGGCCAGGCCGGCGGAGAAGAACACCTTTTGCTGCACCTCTTCAGGCAGCGGGCCGACGAACTCGATGTCTTTGAAGGGCAGCAGCTCGCTCACCTGCTGGAAGCCCACGTCGGCCTCGCCGCGCGTGAGCACCGTGCCCACGCGCTCGCTCATGATCTTCTTGGACTTGTCCTTGATCTGGTCCCACACGCCCAGCTTGGGGAACAGCTCGTTGGAGAGATAGGTGCCGCTGGCGCTGGCGGAGTAGGCGATGGACTTGGCTTCCAGCACCGTCTTCTTCAGCGCATCGACCGTGGAGATGTCCGGCTTGGGCAGGCCCTTGCGCACCGACAGGCCGATGAGCGAGCGGCCCAGGTCCACGCGGGTGTTGGGAACGACCTTGCCTTCCTTGGCCAGCGCGTCCAGCGCGCCGTCGGCCAGGATGACGATGTCGAACTGCTCGCCGCGCGCCAGGCGGCTGGGGATGGAGTCCTGCGCGTTGCCCATGGAGGCGCCGTAGGCCGTGATGACCTTGTGGCCCGTGGCGGCCTCGAACAGCGGCACCAGTTCCTTGTACGCGGCCGTGAAGCCGCCGGAGCTGACCACGCGGATCTCGCCGGCCATGGCCGAGGCGGCCACGCCCAGCGCGAGGCCGGCGACGAGGAAGGCGCGGCGGGATGCTTTGAAAAGGGTGTTCATGGACTTGTCTCCGGGTGTTGTGGTGTTGTTGCTGCGAGAGCAGCTTGTTGCGTGCGCTATGGGGTAGGCGGCAAGAAAAACGGTCGTCATTCCCGCGAAGGCGGGAATCCAGGCGGTCCCCAAGCCGGCCGCGAGCAGGGGCGCGGGAGAACCGACGCCGTCGTGCCTGCAGGACGGCTTACGTTCCGGCGTGGGACCGCCTGGATCCCCGCCTGCGCGGGGATGACGAAGTAGAGGGCGGGGCTGACGAAGTAGAGGGCGGGGCCGACCCGCTTGCGGCCGGCGTCAAGGGCCGCCTCAGTCTTCCTTCATCTGCGCCGCCTTGGCGATGGGCGCCAGCCGCGCCTTCTCCGTCGCCAGGAACTTCTTGAAGTCCTCGCGCGAACCGCCTTGCGGGTCGATGGCCATGGGGATCAGCTTGGCGCGCAGCTCAGGCGATTTAAGCGCCGCGTTCACCGCCGCGTTCATCTTGTCCAGGATCGCGTCCGGCGTGCCCTTGGGGGCGAACACGCCCGACCAGTGGCCGATCACGAGGTCCTTGAAGCCTTGCTCTTCGGCGGTGGGCAGGTCAGGCAGCGCGGCGATGCGGCGGTTCCAGGTCGAGGCGATGGGCTTGAGCTTGTTGCCCTTGATCTGCGGCATCACCACGGGGCTGCCTTCGGAGGTCACGTCCACCTGCTTGCCCACCACGGCAGCCATGCCCTCGGAGCCGCTCTTGTAGGGAACGATCTGCATCTTGGCGCCGGCCTTGAGGTTGAGCATCTCCGCCACGAAGTGCGGCGTGCTGCCCGTGCCGGCGGTCGCGAAGTTCAGGCCCTGGCCGGCCTTGGAGGCGGCGATCAGGCCCTTCAGGTCCTTGATGGGCGAATCGGCCGG
>NZ_BCTC01000213.1 GCF_001571085.1 Azohydromonas lata NBRC 102462 | reverse complement strand
ACGCGCATGAGTTCATTGAGAAAGCCGCCCTGAGCTGGTTCGGCGAGTACCGCCAGCGCATCGCCCGCGGCGAGATCACCCACCGGCCGCGCGGCGACGCGCGCATCCGCCAGGGTGCCTATACCGGCGGCGCCGAAGCCGCGGCCTGACCGTTCCACCCACGAAGTCCTGTCCGAGAACCTGTCCGAAGAGAGGAGCCCACCATGGCCTACAAGATCATCGCCTCCCAGTGCTCCGGCTGCTCCGCCTGTGAGCCCGAGTGCCCCAACGATGCCATCCGCGAAAAGGGCGGCACTTTCATCATCAATCCCGACAAGTGCACGGAGTGCGAGGGCCACTTCGACACGCCGCAGTGCGTGGCGGTGTGCCCCGTGGACGGCTGCATCAAGAAGGCCTGAGGTCAACCAACATGATTCAACCCAATTTCACCCTGACGCCCGCGGCGTTGAAGTTCATGCGCCGCATGGTGCGTTTCTCCGAAACGCCCGCAGGCGGCTTTCGCCTGACGGTCAAGCCGGGCGGCTGCTCGGGCTACGCCGCCGAGTTCACCGTGGAAGCCACGCCGCGCGACGGTGACGCCGAGCAGGCGGTGGAAGGGCTGCGCATGTTCCTGCCGGCAGAAAGCCGCCTGCTGCTGGACGGCGTGACCATCGACCACGTGGACTCGCCGCTGCAGTCCGGCTTCGCCTTTGCCAACACCAAGGGCGGCTCCTGCGGCTGCAGCTCCAGCGGCGACGCGATCACGCCGCCGGCCGAGGCCGCGGTGTCGCTGTCCTCCATCAAGCGCATGTGAGCATGGACGCGGCAGCCGACTTCGACACCGCCGTCCTGGGCCTGGCCTTGCCGCCGGGCGTCGAGGAAGCGCTGGCCGAGGCGGGTCGGCGCCGCGCCGACCCGCCTGCCGCCATGGCCGCGCTCATGCGAGCGCAGGCTCTGGCGCCAGGACATCCGGCGGTGCTGATTGCGCTGTACCGCCACCATTTCTACGGCCACCGGCTGCACGCGGCGCGCGACGTCGCGCGGCAGGCGCTGGTGGTCGGCGCCCAGGCGCTGCGCCTGCCCGGCGTGTGGCGCCACGTGCGCCCGCAACCGTTGCCCGGCGCGCGCCACGATCCTTCCGCGCGCTTCTACCTTTTCGTCCTCAAGGGCTACGCCTACCTGAGCCTGCGCTTGGGCGACGACGTGGAAGCCCGCGACGCGCTGGCGCTGCTGCGCGCGCTGGACCCCGAGGACTGCGTGGGCGCCGCGCTGCTTGAAGGCGTGCGCCAGCGCGCCCTGCGCGGCGGCGACGACGACGATGACGACCCCGCACCCGTGCCCGTTGCCACCGGCGCGGCGGCGTGGAACCGCCTGGCACCCGCCTGACGGAACCCGAGATGGAGGCCCAAGTGAAGTTGACGGCGGACGACATCCCATCCATCGATTGGCGGGGCGAGCCCATCACCGAGGCCAGTTGCGCCGGCTGCGTGCACGCGCGGCTGCGCGCCAGCGGCGGCTGTGAGCCGGGCCGCAGCTGCATGCAGGACGCCTATGCGCGCCGCATAGACCGCTTCTTCCGCACCTGGCCGGAGCTGGCCAACGAGCATCTGGCACACGGCTACTTCGAAGTGCGCGCCATCGCCGCGCGCCATGCCGAGCTGTTCCGCCTGCCCGCGCTGCTGGACGACCCGGACGAAACGGTGCGCATGCAGCTCGCCCTGCGCGTGCCGCAGCGGCTGCTGCTGCGCATGGTCCACGACCCGCACCGCGAAGTGCGCATACGCGTGGCGCAGCGCATAGAAGCCACCGCCTTGCCTTCCATGCTCAAGGACCCGGACTACCAGGTGCGCCAGACCGTCGCGCGGCGGCTGCCGGAGGCCCTGCTGCCGCTGCTGATGCACGACGTGGACCTGCAGGTGCGGCTGGAAGTGGCCCGCCGGCTGCAGATGCCCTCGCTGTGGCGCATGGTGGAAGACGCGGCACCGGAAGTGCGGCGCATCGTGGCCGAGCGGCTGCCCGCGCCGCTGCTGGACGCACTGGCCACGGACGGCGACTGGACCGTTCGCTGGGAAGCCGCGGGCCGCGCCCTGGGCCATGTGCTGGAGCGGCTGCTGAGCGACGAGGAACCCGAGGTGCGCGAGCGGGCCGCCGCGCGCCAGGCTGAACTGGAGTGCACCCATGGCTGACATTGCCCGAGACGACGACATCATCGAGATCGCGCTGCCGCCGCGCTATGCCATGGGCGAGCGCGTCATCAGCCGCAGCGTCATACGCAACGACGGCACCTACAACGGCAAGGACATCGGCGACGTGCTGGTCAACCGTGGCGAGATCGGCTACGTGCGCTCCATAGGCACCTTCCTGCAGCAGTTCTACATCTACGCCGTGGAGTTCCCGGACAGCGGCACACGCGTGGGCATGCGGGCCAAGGAGCTGTGCACGCTGGACAACCTGCCTGACGAGGTGCTCGCGCAACTGGGTGAGCGTGCCGGGCAACTCGGCCACCTGCTCTGACGGCCTGCCATGAACGCCGCCGCCTTCGATGAGGAGGTCGCCCCAGCGCGCAACCGCGTGGTGGAGCTTGACGGCGCGCGCATCCGCCGAGCCATACGCTCGCGCAAGCGCTACCGCTACGTGCAGCCACGCGTGCAGCGCGAGGGCCTGGGTTGGCTGGTGATCAGCCCAAACTGCTCACGCAACGTCGACCCCGACGGGGGCGAGATTCCCGTGGCGTGGCTGCTGCCCGCCAACCTGGGCTGCTGGCTGCTGCACAAGCGCGACCACGAACAAGGCTGCTGGGTGCTCAAGAGCGCCGGCGTGACGCTGATGCAGGCGCTGCAGGAACTGTGCGAGGACCCGCTGCGCGAATTTTGGCCCTAGGGCCGCTGCCGGCTCGGCCGCAAGCAACCACTTTCCCGGCCTCGCCGGGGTTTGCCACGTGCCCGGCGCTGCCGGGTGCACACATGAACGACTCCCTCAACCACTGGAGCTGACCATGCCCCAACTCACCGTATTGCCCGCCAACAAAGTCATAGATGCCGCGGCCGGCCAGACCATCCTGCAGGCGCTGCTCGCGGGCGGCGAAGCGCTGCAGAGCAAGTGCGATGGCCAAGCCAAGTGCGGCGCCTGCCACATCTTCGTGAAGGAAGGCCGCAAGGGCATCTCGCGCATCTCGCCCACGGAAAACGCCAAGCTGGATTCCATGGTGGGCGTGAGCAGCAAGTCGCGCCTGGCCTGCCAATGCGTGCTGGGCGAAGAGCCGGTGACGGTGGAACTGCTGGGCGCACTGTCGGGCTTCTGACCCCCGCTGCGCGGTGCCTCCAGGCGCCGCCTCTGCAGGGCCCGCCGGAACATCCGGCGGGCCCTTGGCCTTTCTTGGGCGGGCCGCTGGTAACGCTT
>NZ_BCTC01000212.1 GCF_001571085.1 Azohydromonas lata NBRC 102462 | reverse complement strand
TTTCTTGTCCAAGGGGGTCATGGCGTGGTGCTCCTCACTGGGCCAGCGCCGTGCCGCTCTTGCGCATGGCGCCGATGTGGCCGCGCAGCTCGTGCACGATGTCGGTGAAGGCGGGGGTGTAGGTCACTTCCAGGTCGCGCGGGCGCGGCAGCTCGATGTCGCGTCGCACCACGAAGCGGCCCGGACTTTTACTCATCACGTACACCGTGTCGGCGAGGAAGACGCTCTCGCGCAGGTCGTGCGTGACCAGGATGACGTTGAAGCCGCGCGCGGCCTGCAGGTCGCGCAGCGTGCACCACAGCTCCTCGCGGGTGAAGGCGTCCAGCGCGCCGAAGGGCTCGTCCAGCAGCAGCATGCGCGGCTCATGGATCAACGCACGGCAGATGCTCGCGCGCTGCTGCATGCCCCCCGACAGTTGCCAGGGAAACTTGTCCTCGTAGCCGGCCAGGCCCACGCCTGCCAGCAGCGCGCGGGCCTTCTCGCGATACTCGGCGCGGTGGGCGCGGAAGGACGAGCGCCAGGGCTCCACGATTTCCAGCGGCAGCAGCACGTTGTCCAGCGTGGTGCGCCAGGGCAGCAGGCTGGGCGCCTGGAAGGCCATGCCGGTGATCTTCAGCGGCCCGCTGACCTCCTGGCCGTCGATGACCACCGTGCCCTTGCTGGGCCGGCGCAAGCCGGTGGCCAGCTTCATGAAGGTGCTCTTGCCGCAGCCGGACGGCCCAACGATGGCGATGAACTCGCCCTGGCGGGCCTGCAGCGAGATGTCCTCGACCGCGTACTGGCCCTGGGCCAGCAGCGCGTCGTTGTAGGCCAGCCAGACCTGGCGGAACTCGACGAAGGGCTTCACTTCCTGGCCGCGGCGAAGATGTTGCGGTCGGCCGCGCTGGGCAGGAAGGCGCCGTTCCACACCGCCGTGGCATCGACGCGCGCCTTGGTTGCGTAGGCATCGGAGACCTGGCTGGCCATGAGCGACAGCCGCGCCGGGTTGACCTCGCCGAAGCCCTCGGCCTTGGCGTCGGCGGTGAGCACGGTTTGCTCCATGGCCAGCTTCAGCCGGCGCAGCTCCAGCGCCTCGTTGATGATGCCGTCGCGCGCCTTGACGGTGGCGATGGCCGCCTGCGGGTCGGCCACCACGTCCTTCACGCCGCGGGTGAATGCGCGCAGGAAGGCCTTCACCGCCTCGGGATTCTTCTTGAGGAACTCCTCGCCCGCGATGATGGCGTTGCCGTAGAGCTTCACGCCGTGGGTGGCGTAGGGGAGGATGACCACGTCCTCCGTCTTCACGCCGCGCGCTTCCAGGTTGAGCAGCGAGGTGAAGCTGAAGCCGGTGATGGCGTCGATGTCGCCGCGCACCAGCATGGTCTCGCGCAGCGGTGGGTCCATGCTGGTCCAGGCCACGTTCTGCACCTGGTTGGCCTTGGCGAAGATGGGCCAGCCGCGGCGGCCGGCGTCGAACACCGGGGCGCCCAGCTTCTTGCCGTTCAGGTCCGCGGCCGTCTTGATGCCGCTCTTCTTGAGCGCCAGCACCGCGGCGGGCGTGTTGTTGTAGACCATCATCACCGCCACCGGCTTGTTGGGCGCCGTGGGGTTGTTGGCGTGGAACTCCATGAGGGCGGCCAGGTCGGCAAAGCCCATGTCGTAGGAGCCCGACGCCACGCGGGTGACCGCGCCACCCGAGCCGTTGCCGGCGTCCACGGTGACGTTGAGCTTCTCGGCCTTGAAGTAGCCCTTGGCCGCGGGCGTGAGGAACAGGGCCGCGGGGCCCTCGAAACGCCAGTCGAGCTGGAAGCGCACGTCGCGCTCCTGCGCCAGGGCCGGAGCGGCCACGGCGCACGCCAGGGCCAGGCCGGCCAGGCGCGTCAGGACGAAACGGCGGGAAGGGGTCGGGATCATGAAGGCTCCGGTATGCGGTTGTGTATGCAATCGCATGATCCGTGCCCGCATGCACGCGCGGCGCGAGGTGGCGGCCGGACAGCCGCTGCGGCGCGCGTGCCCCGCGGCGGCACGCCGCGCACCAGGGCGGGCCAGGGCCGGCCCAAGCCTGGTGCGCGGGGCAGGTCAGCTCAGCAGGTCGAGCAGGCTGCGGGCCACGACCTTGGTGGAGCGGCGCAGGTCTTCGAGGTCCAGACGCTCGTCGTTGCGCTTGGCGTGGCTCTCCAGCACGGTGCGCGGGCCCGCGCCGTAGATCACGGCCGGGATGCCGTGCTCGCAGTACAGGCGCACGTCGGTGTAGAGCGGCGTGCCGGAGGTGGGAATCTCTTCGCCGAACACCTCGCGGCCATGCTGCTGCAGCGCATGGACCAGCGGCGCGTTGCCCGCCAGCGGCTGCAGCGCGCGGGCCAGCAGCATGCGGCGGATGTCCACGCTGATGCCCGGGAAGCTCTGCGCGGCTTGGGTGATGACGCGGCGGATGTCGGCCTCGACCTGCTCGGGGTTCTCCTCGGGGATCATGCGGCGGTCCAGCTTCAGGACGACCTTGCCCGGCACCACGTTGGTGTTGGTGCCGCCCTCGATGCGGCCGACGTTGAGGTAGGGGTGGTTGATGCCCGGCACCTGCGACGTCACCTGCTTGTAGAGCCGGTTCTGCTCGTACAGCGCGTTGAGGATGGTGACGGCGCCCTGCAGCGCGTCCACGCCGGTGTCGGGAATGGCGGCGTGGGCCATCTTGCCCTGCACCGTCACTTCCATCTGCAGGCAGCCGTTGTGGGCCGTCACCACCTGGTAGCTGAAGCCTGCCGCCATCGCGAGGTCGGGCTTGGTCAAGCCCTTCTTCAGCAGCCATCCCGGGCCCAGCTCGCCGCCGAACTCCTCGTCATAAGTGAAGTGCAGCTCCACGCCGCCCTTGAGCGGCGCGCCCAGCGCTTCGAGCGCGCGCACGGCAAAAGTAAAAGTGGCGAAGTCGCTCTTGCTGACGGCGGCGGCACGGCCAAACAGTTGGCCGCTTTCGATCTCGCCGCCGTAGGGGTCGTGGGTCCAGCCTTCGCCGGGCGGCACCACGTCGCCGTGGGCGTTGAGGGCGATGGTGCGGCCGCCGTCGGCGTAGCGGCGGCGCACGATCAGGTTGGTGATGCTTTCCAGGCCGCCGGCCTTCACTTCCTCGGCAGGGACGGCGTGCTTTTCGGCCTCGAAGCCTAAGCCCGCGAGCAGTTGCGCGGTGCGCTCGGCGTGCGGGGCGTTGTTGCCGGGCGGGGTGTCGGTGGGGACGCGGACCATCTCCTGGAGGAAAGACACCTCCTCGTCGAAGTGGGCGTCTATCCAGGCGTCGAGCTGGGCGTAGGGCTTGGTCATGATGATGTGGTGGCTTGCTGGCGGTCTTACTGCAGTTGCGCCAGCAACTGGTTGAAGGCCTGGACGCACAGCTCGGCGTCGTCGTTGGTGATGGTTTCCAGCGGGTTG
>NZ_BCTC01000211.1 GCF_001571085.1 Azohydromonas lata NBRC 102462 | reverse complement strand
GCTGCTCCTCCAGCGCCTTGCGCTCGGAGAGGTCCGTCACCACGGCCAAAAAGCCGCTGGGCTCGCCCTGCGCGCTGCGCAGCAGGCTGATGCTCACCAGGCCGGCCACGCGCGTGCCGTCGGCGCGCACGTAAGTCCATTCGCTGCGCCGGCTGCTGTCGTGGCCGGCGGGCAGGGCCGCCAGCGTGGAACGCGCCGCGGTGGCCAGCCACAGCGGCAGTTGGCCGCAGTTCTCCAGCACCTCGCGCGGATAGTGGTGGAGCTGGGCCAGCATTTCGGCGTGGTCGCGGAAATCCAGCTCCAGCCGGCCCAGGGCGCGGGCGGCGGGAATGCGCAGCATGGCCTCCGCGGCCGGGTTGAAGGTGGTGATACGCCCGGCCAGGTCGGTGGCGATGATGGCGCTGCCCGCGCTGGCCAGGATGGCCTGCTCCCGCTCGGCCAGCCGCTGCAGCTCGGCCGTGCGCTGGCGCACCTGGCGCTCCAGCGTGGCGTTGAGCTCGGCCAGCGCGGCTTCGGCCTCCTTGCGTTCGGTGATGTCCAGCGAGGAGCCGATGATGCCGATGACGCGCCCGCGGGCGTCGCGGAACGGCGCCTTGGTGGACAGCCACACGGCCGGCGTGCCGTCGGCGCGGCTGACCGCCTCCTCGACCTGCTCGGCCATGCCGCTGTCCATGATGCGGCGGTCGTTGGCCATGACGGCCCGCGCCTGGACCGGGTCGTCCAGGCATTCCAGGTCGGTCTTGCCCAGGTAGTGCTGCGGCGGCTGGCCCAGCAGCTCGGTCACGCCGCGGTTGGCCACCAGCAGGCGGCCCTGGGCGTCCTTGGCGTAGGCCACGCCGGGCACGGCGTCGGCAAAGGCGCGCAGCAGGTCCAGGGCCTGGTCGCGCTCGGCCTCCAGGGTGCGGCGGCGCTCCGCGTCCAGCAGCACGCCGGGGAAGCGCAGCGGCGTGCCGTCGGCGGCGTGGTCCACGCGGCCGTTGGCCTGTATCCAGCGGTAGACGCCGTCGCGCCCGCGCACCCGGTACTCGTGGCTGTAGGGGCCGCCGCGGGCGATGGCGTCGGCCATGGCCGCGCGCAGGCCCTCCAGGTCGTCGGGGTGGACGCTGGCCATGACCTGCTGCGGCAACAGCCCCGTGCGGGCCAGCGCCGGGTCCAGGCCGAAGCTCAGGGCGAAGCGCTCGTCCACCGTGACGGTGTCGGTGGGCAGGTCCCACAGCCAGGTGCCGATGATGGCGCCCGCGGCCAGGGCGAGCTGCACGCGTTCGGCGTCCACGCGCGCCTCCTCGATGCTGCGCGCCAGCGCGGCCTGGTCGCGGCGCGCGGCAGTGACGTCGGTGACGGCCTCGGCCACCGCCACGCCGCGCCCGCGCGCGTCGCGGCGCAGCACCTTGCGGGTGGACACCACGATCTCGCGCCCGTCGCGCGTGGTGTGGCGCAGGTCGCCCGTCCACTCGCCCTCGCGCTCCAGCGTGGCCTCGATGTGGGCCAGCGGCACGGGGAACACGGTGTGCAGCAATTCGTGCGCGTTGCGGCCCACAACCTCGTCCGGGGCCCAACCGTAGAGGCGCTCGCAGCCGCGGGACCAGTAGAGGATGGTGCCGTCGGGGGCACGGACGAAGACCGAGGCCAGGTCCAGTGTGGCGGTGAGCTCGCCCAAGGCCGGGCCGACCCGGGCCGGCAGGCCCGGGGCCTCGACGGGGCCGGCAGCCCCGTCCGCTTCGCCTGCAGCGGCAAGAGGCACGCGCCTGGCCCCCAGCCTGGCGTCATCCATAGGTGTGCACTTCCTCAATCCGATGCCGGCGCCCGCGCGGTGCGCTGCGCCTGAGCCCCGCATTGCGGGCAAACCCCAGGCCCGCCCCTGGTTCGCCCAAGCCGGCATGTGCGTGCCGGGCCGACTGGGCGGCCCTTCACCATGGCGCACGCGCTACGCTCGCGCCCCCGACTTTGCTGGACGGACACCCGTGAAAATCGATTTCGACGGCGTGCAGGCCTTCGTCGCCATCGCCGAGCTGGGCGGTTTCAACAAGGCCGCGCGCGAGCTGCACATCACGCAGACGGCGCTGACGCGGCGGCTGCAAAAGCTCGAAGCCTACCTGGGCCTGCGGCTGCTGGACCGCACCACGCGCCGCGTGGAGCTCACCGCCGTGGGCCGCGACTTCCTGCCGCAGGCGCGCGCCATCGTCCAGGACATGACGGTCGCTGTGGAGCGGCTCAAGGACATGTCGCAGCACGCGCGCGGCAATGTCACCCTGGCCTGCATTCCCTCCATGAGCGCGCACCTGCTGCCCGCGGTCATGCGCAGCTATGCGCAGTCCCATCCCGACAACCGCGTGCGGCTGCTGGACGGCGACTCCAACGAGGTGCGCGCCGCCGTGCTCAACGGCCTGGCCGAGCTGGGCATCGCCGTGTTGGGCGAAAAGCACCCGGAGCTGCAGGAGACGGTGCTGTTCTCCGACCCGCTGGCCTTCATCTGCCGCGAGCCCCACCCGCTGCAGGAGCGCAAGAGCGTGACGTGGGCCGACATGCGCGGCGCGGAATTGATCGGCGTGAGCAGCGCCACGGCCACGCGCGTGTTCATGGACTACCAGCTCGCCAAGCGCGGCATACGGCTGCACGGCAACTACGAGGTGCAGCACCACGCCACGGCCATCAACCTGGTGGCCGCGGGCGTGGGCAGCGCCATCCTGCCCTCCTCCACTTTCCGCGAGGGCGACCGGCCGGGGCTGCGCAAGATCGCCCTCACCGACCCGCCCGTGCGCCGCAAGGTGGTGCTGCTGCGCCTCAAGCGCAGCAGCCTCTCGCCGGCGGCACAGGCCTTCCACGACTTGTTGAAGGCCACGCCGCTGCAGCCCTGAGGATGGCGTCAAGGCACCGCCCGCTCACGCCGCATCGGCGCCGTCCTGCGCCGCCGCCAGCGGCAGGCGCACCTTGAACGTGCTGCCCCGCCCCGGCGTGCTTTCCAGCCGCACCGTGCCGCCCATCATCTTCACCAGCCGCTGGACGATGGACAGGCCCAGGCCCGTGCCGCCGAAGCGCCGCGTGATGGAGGCGTCGGCCTGGGTGAAGGGCTCGAAGATGCGCTGCTGCTCGGCCAGGGCGATGCCCATGCCGGTGTCCATCACGTCCAGCCACAGCATCGACGCGCCGGTGCTCCCCGGGCCCGGCTCGCTCCAGTGCGCGTGCAGCGTCACCCGCCCCTGCGCGGTGAACTTCACCGCGTTGGACAGCAGGTTGAGCAGCACCTGGCGCAGCCGCAGCGGGTCGCCCACCACCGTGGCGGGCAGCTCGGGGGCGACATCGGCGTGCAGGATCAAACCCTTGGCGTCGGCCTGGGGGCGCACCAGGTCCAGCGCGGTGGCCAGCAGCGCCGGCAGGTTGAACGGCACGGACTCCAGCGCCAGCTCGCC
>NZ_BCTC01000210.1 GCF_001571085.1 Azohydromonas lata NBRC 102462 | reverse complement strand
AAAGCAAAACGCCCCGGCCATAATCTGGCCGGGGCGTTTGCTGGGATATTAGCCTGACGATGTCCTACTTTCACACGGGAATCCGCACTATCATCGGCGCTGAGGTGTTTCACGATCCTGTTCGGGATGGGAAGGGGTGGGACCACCTCGCTATGGTCATCAGGCTTGAACTTTTTGCCTGATTGCCTTTTCGGCAATCAAGCCAATTCAATAGAGTCTATCAGCTTTATTGATTGCGTCGCCGCTTTGTTGGGCAACAACTTCAAATGCTCATCTTTGACTGCTTGGTCAAAGTTATAGGGTCAAGCCTCACGGGCAATTAGTACTGGTCAGCTTAACGCATTACTGCGCTTCCACACCCAGCCTATCAACGTCCTGGTCTCGAACGACCCTTTAGCAGGCTCAAGGCCTGGGCAAGACTCATCTTGAGACGAGTTTCCCGCTTAGATGCTTTCAGCGGTTATCTCTTCCGCACTTAGCTACCCGGCAATGCCACTGGCGTGACAACCGGTACACCAGAGGTGCGTCCACTCCGGTCCTCTCGTACTAGGAGCAGGCTCTCTCAATCTTGCAGCGCCCACGGAAGATAGGGACCAAACTGTCTCACGACGTTTTAAACCCAGCTCACGTACCTCTTTAAATGGCGAACAGCCATACCCTTGGGACCGGCTACAGCCCCAGGATGAGATGAGCCGACATCGAGGTGCCAAACACCGCCGTCGATATGAACTCTTGGGCGGTATCAGCCTGTTATCCCCAGAGTACCTTTTATCCGTTGAGCGATGGCCCTTCCATACAGAACCACCGGATCACTTTGTCCTACTTTCGTACCTGCTCGACTTGTCAGTCTCGCAGTCAAGCACGCTTATGCCAATGCACTATCAGCACGATTTCCGACCGTGCCTAGCGTACCTTCGAACTCCTCCGTTACGCTTTGGGAGGAGACCGCCCCAGTCAAACTGCCCACCATACACTGTCCCCAACCCGGATCACGGGCCAAGGTTAGAACCTCAAACACACCAGGGTGGTATTTCAAGGACGGCTCCACTGAATCTAGCGACTCAGTTTCAAAGCCTCCCACCTATCCTACACAGATCTGTTCAAAGTCCAATGTAAAGCTACAGTAAAGGTTCATGGGGTCTTTCCGTCTTTCCGCGGGGAGATTGCATCATCACAAACATTTCAACTTCGCTGAGTCTCTGGAGGAGACAGTGTGGCCATCGTTACGCCATTCGTGCAGGTCGGAACTTACCCGACAAGGAATTTCGCTACCTTAGGACCGTTATAGTTACGGCCGCCGTTTACTGGGACTTCAATCAAGAGCTTGCACCCCATCATTTAATCTTCCAGCACCGGGCAGGCGTCACACCCTATACGTCGACTTTCGTCTTTGCAGAGTGCTGTGTTTTTAATAAACAGTCGCAGCCACCGATTCTCTGCGACCCCATTCGGCTCCATTCGCAAGGAATTTCACCTACTCGGGGCACACCTTCTTCCGAAGTTACGGTGTCAATTTGCCGAGTTCCTTCTCCAGAGTTCTCTCAAGCGCCTGAGAATACTCATCACGCGCACCAGTGTCGGTTTGCGGTACGGTCGTCAATAGCTGAAGCTTAGTGGCTTTTCTTGGAAGCAGGGTATCACTCACTTCGGCTGCAAGCAGCCTCGTTATCACCTCTCATCTCAGATCCCCGGATTTGCCTAAGGACCACGACTACGGGCTTGAACCAACTATTCCAACAGTTGGCCGAGCTAACCTTCTCCGTCCCCACATCGCACTATTGATCGGTACAGGAATATTGACCTGTTTCCCATCAGCTACGCATCTCTGCCTCGCCTTAGGGGCCGACTCACCCTACGCCGATGAACGTTGCGTAGGAAACCTTGCGCTTACGGCGAGGGGGCTTTTCACCCCCTTTAACGCTACTCATGTCAGCATTCGCACTTCCGATACCTCCAGCATCCTTCACAAGACACCTTCACAGGCCTACGGAACGCTCTCCTACCACGCACCCTTGCGGGCGCATCCGCAGCTTCGGTAACTGGCTTAGCCCCGTTACATCTTCCGCGCAGGACGACTCGATCAGTGAGCTATTACGCTTTCTTTAAATGGTGGCTGCTTCTAAGCCAACATCCTGACTGTTTTAGCCTTCCCACTTCGTTTCCCACTTAGCCAATTTTGGGGACCTTAGCTGGCGGTCTGGGTTGTTTCCCTCTTGAGTCCGGACGTTAGCACCCGGTGCTCTGTCTCCCAAGCTGTACTCGCCGGTATTCGGAGTTTGCAATGGTTTGGTAAGTCGCCATGACCCCCTAGCCATAACAGTGCTCTACCCCCGGCGGTAATACTTGAGGCACTACCTAAATAGTTTTCGGAGAGAACCAGCTATCTCCAGGTTTGTTTAGCCTTTCACCCCTATCCACAGCTCATCCGCTAGTTTTGCAACACTAGTCGGTTCGGACCTCCAGTAAGTGTTACCTCACCTTCATCCTGGCCATGGATAGATCACCTGGTTTCGGGTCTACACCCAGCGACTGAAGTTCGCCCTGTTCGGACTCGGTTTCCCTGCGCCTTCCCTATTCGGTTAAGCTTGCCACTGAATGTAAGTCGCTGACCCATTATACAAAAGGTACGCCGTCACCCCGAAGGGCTCCGACTTTTTGTATGCATGCGGTTTCAGGATCTATTTCACTCCCCTCCCGGGGTTCTTTTCGCCTTTCCCTCACGGTACTGGTTCACTATCGGTCGATTACGAGTATTTAGCCTTGGAGGATGGTCCCCCCATCTTCAGACAGGATTTCACGTGTCCCGCCCTACTTGTCGCCAGCTTAGTACCACACGGGTCTTTTCACATACGGGGCTATCACCCACTATGGCCGGCCTTTCCATGCCGCTTTGTTAAGTCCCGTGCTATCACTGGCAGGCTGTTCCGATTTCGCTCGCCACTACTTTCGGAATCTCGGTTGATGTCTGTTCCTCGAGCTACTGAGATGTTTCAGTTCACCCGGTTCGCCTCTGGCACCTATGTATTCAGTGCAAGATACCCTTGCGGGTGGGTTTCCCCATTCGGAAATCTCCGGATCAAAGCTAATTTGCCAGCTCCCCGAAGCTTATCGCAGGCTATCACGTCCTTCGTCGCCTGTAATCGCCAAGGCATCCACCACATGCACTTAGTCACTTGACCCTATAACTTTGACTTCTGTTGGGACAGAAATCGTCAAGGACTGCAGTCAATACAAACATTGACTGCTTGAGTATTCGCGTTGTTGCCGTTCTTCATGACTTTCTAGCCGCCGCTCTCGCGAGCAGCGTTCAAAAGCTGAAGTTTGGTGACGCAATCAATAATTGCCGCTGGCACGGTGCACATTGCTGTGCTTTCCAGCGGCAACGCTGATTCGACTCTATGAATTGTTAAAGA
>NZ_BCTC01000209.1 GCF_001571085.1 Azohydromonas lata NBRC 102462 | reverse complement strand
TAGGCTGCGCCTGCCCGGCACGACGGACCGGCTACGCCGGACCGTCGCCAGAGCTTCCAGGACACCATCGAACTCTGCTTTTGGGTGATCACGCACCTACTGCTGCACCACTTCAGCCAAGTCGAAGGCTTTGAAGCCTTCGGCAGCGAACCGCCAGCGTACGGAGAAATTGCACATGCCAAGCATCCTCACGAACTCGGGCAGGATCACGCGCTCGCTGCCGGTTCCTGCGAACAGCACAAAGGCACCCCTCCTGTAATCTGATTCGCACAGATCCGGGAAAGCCCGCTCAACCTGTTCCGCTTGCTCAATCGTGAAAAACACTTCCTGCAGCCCTCCGCCGCTGGTGCGGTATTGAGGGTTCGCGAGCCCTTCAACCACACCGTCGAGCCCGTCGCAAGTAACAAGCACCGGCTGCAGGTTGCGGGTGCGCGAATAAGCGGCCTTGAGAAGGCGCTCCCATTGGGCACGGGGCACCTCGTTCGTGCGCGCCCAAATACCTGCCTCCACCAGTGCAGCGCGCATGCTCCGCGCTTCAGCGGTGGTCACGAAGGCCCCGGTGTCCAACCCGGCCATGCGTTCAGCCAGGTCACCAAAATCCATGGTCATGCTGATCTGCATGTCAGCCTCACAAGTTGTTAAGTCAACGGAATGCCGAAAGGCGCCTGCGGATTTCATGACGCAGCATCCGAGCCCACGTCAAGGCGTACCCAGGCTTGCACCCAGGTGTCCCCGCTTTCGCAGTCCGTGCGTACCAGGGCACTGTCCTCCACGCGCACCTCATCGCATTGGCACAGGTGGCGCGCCGTGCGCAGTTGATCCACCGTGGCTGGACGCTCAACGCAGCCCCGATCTGCCTGCGCAGGCAACGCGCATCGAGCGCCGGCCTGTTGCTGGTCTTCGTTGGTCGTGTTCATCACTGTTGCGCTCAAGAAGCAAACGGGTAGATGGCAAGGATGTATTGACGGCCCTTGAAACTCAGTGCGGTCAGCGAATCCGCGCTCAGGCCGTAGACGTGGTCTACATCTGCTTGATAGGCCGGGTTCAGAGCGCGCCATTCATTGCCCACTTGGCAGACTTCGTAGGCGTCCACATGCAGCCAGCACGTGCCCACCTTGAGCGTGCCGAGCAGGTAGCTTTCCGGCTCGCCATCGGTATCAGCGCCGCAGGCCTCCAGGCCCAGTGCATCGGGGTTAATGGTCAATGCGTCCATTGAGGTCTCCTGAATGGTGCAAACAGGGTTTCAGGCATCCCGGCGCAGCCGCTCGATGGCCTGAGCAGCCTTGCCGGCCAGCGTGTCTGGATCGCTGGCGCTGCCGCTCAAGGTCGGCAGGACTTCGGTAAGCAGCGCCAGCATCTGCTGCCGGTGCCGCCTGAACTCGCCGGCTATGCGGTCGCGCTCCTCTTGGGCATGAAGTGCATCGGCTTGCCACTCAAACAGGCCTTTGGACCACCATTCCTGGCCCGGCCGGGCGATCTGCAGCATGGTCAAGGCGTCCATGGCTCAGTCCTCCTGCGAAAAGCCGGCGATGCTGTTGCCGTCGCACAGGGCGAGCACTTCGCAGGCCCCTTGCGAGCAGTAAGCCTCCAGCTGCGGCGCCAGGGTATGGAAGAGGGCCGGCATCGGTGCATCGGGCTCAAGGCGGCCATTGGCCTCGGCGATGAATGCAGCTTCGATGTCGTAGTCGCAGGAACGCTCGGGGTCGATGTTCGCCAGTGCGCGGGCCATGGCCGCGTTACAAACCGCACCCAGCGCGTCGTTGCCGAAATGGTGAAGGTAGGGCCTGGAGCCCTGCCCTGCCCGGGCTGCCGGGGAAGACGCGAAAACCGGTGAAGCCACATCAACCTCCAGTCCTACAGCGTTGCTGCTGCAGTTTTAATGTAGTGCATAACTGTCTCAACCAAAAGCAGTTTTGCAATACGATACAAGAGGCGATAAGAATAAAAAAGGCATGCGCTGTTGCTTGAAATTCATTAAGGACAGGTTGTAATGTAGTGCAAAAGTGCTTCGTGTCGTCCATGTTTTGCACTACATTAATACCAACGGCAGCGACATCCCCTACAGCGCAGCCGTTGTTCAGCAACCATCCATGGAGTAAGTAATGAGCCACCTGATTGACACCACGACCGGCCGGCCCGCCATCGCGTTCGTCGGTGCAGAGCCTTGGCATGGCCTCGGCCAGCGCCTGACCGCCGGCGCCAGCCTGGAGACTTGGCGGCAGGAAGCCGGTTTGGCCTATAGCGTGGAGCGCGCGCCTGTGCTGTTTCAACGGGGTGAAGACCGCCCCATCGACACCGTGAAGGGCCGCGATGTGCTTTATCGCTCGGATACCGGCGCTGCCTTGAGCGTCGTGAGCCTGGGCTACAACGTCGTGCAACCCGGCGAGGTCCTGGACTTCTTCGGCAAGCTGGCGCAAGCCGGCGGCTTTCAGCTTGAAACCGCGGGCGCGCTCTCACAAGGTCGGCGCGTGTGGGGTCTGGCAAAGGTCAACGACGGTGCCCCTGTCGTCGGACAAGACACCGTCCGCCCTTATCTGCTTCTGGCAACTTCCTACGATGGCACCATGGCCACGGTTGCCAAGTTCACGGCAGTTCGTGTTGTCTGCAACAACACTTTGACCATGGCTGCTGGCGCGGCCATGACTGCCGGTGCTGCCAGCATGGGCCAAACAGAAGTTGACCGAATCGAAGGCCCGGTTGTGCAGTGCGTGCGCGTGCCGCACATGCGCAAGTTTGACGCCGACGCGGTGCGCCAGCAGTTGGGCATTGTGCTCACCGCTTGGGAACGGTGGTTCGTGGAAGCCCGGCTGTTGGCCCAGGTGGACGTAACCGAGTCCCAGGCCGACGCGTTCGTAGCTGGCCTGCTGCAGTCGGTGCAAGGTGCGCCGAAGGGCAAGGCGTTGCCGGACGTGCGCGCCAGCCGGGGCTATAAGAGGTTGATGAGCCTTTTTGGCGGTGAGCAGATCGGTGCCGATCTGTGCGGCACCAAGAGTGCGTGGGCACTGCTCAACGCCGTGACTGACTACGTGGACCATGAGCGCGGCCGCAGCAACGACACGCGGATGACCAGCGCATGGTTTGGTGCCGGCGAGGGCTTGAAGCTCAACGCGTGGGATGCCGTGCGCAAACTGGCTGTGACTGCGGGTGCAATGGAGCCGGCGAAGGTGAGTTAAGCCGACCAGCCCGGCTGTGTGCCGGGCTTCTTCCGCCCAAGTGGTGCCGACGGTGCCACGGAGCACGGCGCCTGCGGCGCCTGCTCAGGCGCGGTTGCTACCAAAGTCGGTGCACGTGCTGCACGGTTGCTGCGTGCGGCACGTTATGTGGTTGTGGTGAAGGTGTGGCGCGAGGCACAGGCGCCAGTGGCGCAAGTGCCAGGCAAAGGCAGGTGAGGTAGCAGCGGGGGCGGATGGTTGCCCTGCCGCATTGCCTCTTCGCCGTTGTCTTCATAGGGGCCGAGGGGATGCGGAACCTATGGCAAGCGGCTTGACGCCGAGCCTGTGACGCGCGCCGCGTCATGGCGAGCGCGGGCGCCGGACCGGCTGCGCCGGA
>NZ_BCTC01000208.1 GCF_001571085.1 Azohydromonas lata NBRC 102462 | reverse complement strand
CCGACGCCGTGGCCGACGGCCCGGTGGGCCGCAAGCTGCTGGACAAGCTGCAGGAGCGCGGCCTGGTGGGCTTGGCCTACTGGGACCTGGGCTTTCGCCAGATGCACACGGTGAAGAAGCCGATCCAGAAGGCCGACGACCTCAAGGGCATGAAGATGCGCGTGATCCCCACGTCGCAGTACGTGGACTTCATGAACGCCACCGGCGCCGTCGCCACGCCCATGCCTTACACCGAGACCTACACCGCGCTGGAGCAGGGGGCCATCGACGGCATGACCAACCCGCTGCTCAACGTCGTCAACGAGAAGTTCTACGAGGTCACCAAGCACCTCACGCTGACCAACCACATGTACACGCCGCAGGCGGTCATCGTGAGCAAGAAGTTCTGGGACAAGCTCTCCGCCGACGAGAAGAAGATCCTGCAGGACGCCGCCACCGAGACCGCGCTCTACCAGCGCAAGGTCGCGCGCGACGAGGCCACCAAGGCACTGGACGATCTGAAGAAGCGCGGCATGCAGGTGCACGAGCTGCCGCCGGCGGAAGTGGCCAAGCTGCGCGAGCGCGCCAAGCCGGCGATGGACAAGCTCACGGCCCAGGTGGGCGAGCCGCTGGTAAAGGAAGTGATGGCGGAAGTGGCGAAGGTACGCGCAACCAGCAAGTGACGAAGCCCAGCTGCATCACAGCTGACTGTGCCGCAGCATGAGTAAAGAGGCCGGATGGTGCTGCGGCGCAGCAACCGGCCTTTTTTATGCGGAGGACTCGATGAAACGAATGATAGATGGCTACTGCCGGCTGCTGGAGTGGCTCATTGCCCTGGCGCTGGCGGTGATGGTGGTGCTGGTGTTCGGCAACGTGGTGCTGCGCTACGCCTTCAACTCCGGCATCACGGTGTCCGAAGAGGTGTCGCGCTGGCTGTTCGTGTGGCTGACCTTCATGGGCGCGGTGGTGGCGCTGCGTGACCGCGGCCACCTGGGCTCGGACATGCTGGTGTCGCGGCTGTCGCCCATGGGCAAGAAGGTTTGCCTGATCGTGGGGCAGGTGCTCATGCTCTACATCTGCTGGCTGCTGCTCCAGGGCAGCCTGCAGCAGGCCCAGATCAACGCCGACGTGCAGGCGCCGGTGACGGGTGCCTCGGTAGCCATCTTCTACGCCGCAGGCGTGCTGTTCGCAGTGTCGGCGGGCGTGATCCTGCTGGACGACCTCTGGCGCGTGCTCAACGGGCAGATGACCGACGAGGAGCTGGTCATGGTCAAGGAGTCCGAGGAGCAGGCCGAGCTCGAAGCGCTGCAGGCCGAGCTCAAGCGTGAGGAGGCTGCCTTCGGTGGCCATGCCGTCCAGGGAGGCAAGCAATGACCGTCGCCATCTTCCTCGGCGCCCTGCTGGGCACCATGGCGCTGGGCATCCCCATCGCCTTCGCGCTGCTGGCCTGCGGGCTGGCGCTGATGGTGCACCTGGATATGTTCGACGCCCAGATCCTGGCGCAAAACGTGATCAATGGCGCCGACAGCTTCCCGCTGCTCGCAGTTCCGTTCTTCATGCTCGCCGGCGAGATCATGAACGTCGGCGGCCTGTCCAAGCGCATCGTGGACCTGGCGCTGGCGTGCGTGGGCCACATCAAGGGCGGTCTGGGCTACGTCACCATCATGGCCGCGGTGCTGCTCTCAGCCCTGTCGGGCTCGGCGGTAGCCGATGCCGCGGCGCTCACCGCGCTGCTGCTGCCCATGATGGTCAAGGCCGGACACGACAAGGCACGCTCGGGCGGCCTGATCGCGGCCTCCGGGATCATCGGCCCGATCATCCCTCCGTCCATCGGCTTCGTCATCTTCGGCGTGGCGGCCAACGTGTCGATCTCCAAGCTGTTCATGGCGGGCATCTTCCCGGGCCTGATGATCGGCGCGGCGCTGTGGTTCACTTGGTGGCTGGTGGGCCGGCGCGAGAACATCACGCCCCCGCCGCGCAAGAGCCGCGCGGAGATACTCAAGGCGCTGCGCGACTCGACCTGGGCGCTGATGCTGCCCATCATCATCCTGGTGGGCCTGCGCATGGGCGTGTTCACGCCGACCGAAGCTGCGGTGGTGGCTGCGGTGTACGCGCTCTTCGTGGCCACGGTCGTGTACCGCGAGCTTAGGTTCTCGCAGCTGGCGGCCATCTTCGTGACGGCGGCCAAGACCACCGCGGTGGTGATGTTCCTGGTAGCAGCGGCCATGGTCAGCGCCTGGCTCATCACGGTGGCGGACCTGCCCAGCAAGGTCATCGGCATGCTGGAGCCGTTCATGGACAACCCCACGCTGCTGCTGATTGCCATCATGCTGCTGTGCATGGCGGTGGGCACGGCCATGGACATGACGCCCACCATCCTGATCCTCACGCCGGTGCTCATGCCTGTGATCAAGGCTGCAGGGATCGATCCAATTTACTTCGGCGTCCTCTTCATTATCAACAACTCCATCGGGTTGATCACGCCGCCCGTGGGCACGGTGCTCAACGTGGTGGCCGGGGTGGGGCGGATGAAGATGGACGAGGTCACCCGCGGCGTGCTGCCCTTCATGCTCGCGGAGTTCATCGTCATGTTCCTGATGGTGCTGTTCCCGTCGCTGGTCATCGTGCCGGCCAGGTGGCTTGCGGGCTGACAACACACCCTTGAAGGCATTCACCAAGCGCCGCTCCATTGCCACCGTCTCCCTGTCGGGCACGCTGCCCGAAAATCCGCAGGCCATTGCTGCCGCGCGCTTTGACGGCATTGAACTTGTCGAGCCGGACTTCTCCAATGTGCACATGTCGGCTACGGAGTTGCGCTCGCGGCGTGAGAACCCGGGCCTCAGAGTCGAACTGTTCCAGCCCTTGCGCGATCCGGTGGCAGCTTCGTCTTCGAACTGGTGCGGCGGTTTGGCAACGACGGCGGTTATGGAGCACTCAATGCACCGGCTAGCCTGAATGGCACTTACTTAACGCCATCCGAAGGTCGGACACCGACCCGATCGCATCGAGCCTCGGCAGCGAAAGCGAAGACCGAAACCCTATCCGTGGCTGAAGAAAGAACGCCTGCTTGCTCGCATCGACATCCTTCGTCAAGGTCGTCCGATGCGTCCAAAGTAAGTGCCATTCCGGCTAGCCTGGCCTCGCTGGTGCAGGCACAGATGGACCAGCGACAGCCAGATCGCTCTGCAGCAGGGAGGCGCAGTGTTCGGGCTGTTGCTTCGAGGTAATCAGTCACCACGCGGTGTCCATCTCCGCGGCATTGCCTTCCGAATGTCATGCGCACAGCCGTGAAGTAATCATGGCCTCTCTTGAATTCCGAGTGGGTTGACTTGCCGGCTTTGAGGCTGGCGGCCATGGCCGATGCGGCATGCTGACGCCTTCGCCATAACGATCAGAACGTTTGAGATGCACGACCGGTTGTTTGAAGCTGCTCTGGGAATCACTGCACCGTGGTCTGTCACGGGCGTGCAGTTCGATGAGGCAGCCAAGGTGCTGACGGTGGCCATTGACTTCGCCGTGGGGTCTCGCTTCGCCGTCGAGGGAGTGCCTGGCGAGCACCCGGTCCATGACACCGTCACCAAGACGTACCGGCACCTCAACTTCTTCCAGCACGAATGCCTGCTGCAGGTG
>NZ_BCTC01000207.1 GCF_001571085.1 Azohydromonas lata NBRC 102462 | reverse complement strand
GGTGAAAATTTCGGCAGCCATTGATGGGAAATTCAATGAATTGATTGCGGGCATGAGCGGGCGGGTGCTGATGGCACCGCCGGTGAAATAATGGTTTCATTGCTTATAAAAATAATAATTTCTTTCACTCCGTAATTTTTATTGCGGATGTGGACTTGGGCACCGATTTTTCGTGCCACTTCATAAACTGAAGTATTAAAAGGGAAACAGGGATGAATCAGAATAGAAAATCCACCGGGAAGGCGCTGCGCATGTTGGGCTGCGCTTTCGCCTTTGGTTCCATGGCCATGAGCGCCCAGGCCACCTGCACGGCCGAGCCTTATATTGGCTCCGTTTGCATGACGGCTGCCATGTTTTGTCCTCAGGATTATGCGGAAGCCAACGGCGCACTGCTGCCAATTATGCAGTACCAAGCTTTGTATTCTCTGATTGGAACGACTTACGGCGGCGACGCAAGAACAACGTTTGGTTTGCCTGATTTGCGTGGACGTGCCCCCGTTGGCTTGGGGCTGCCCGTAAGCGCCTCCAATACGCCGGCTGGAGTAACGACTGTACTTCCGGGTGCAAAGTACGGCTCTGAAACCGTAGGCCTGTCAATAGCCAACCTGCCGCCTCATAACCATACGGCAACGCTGACAGCGTCACAGGTTGCAACCAGCGTCAGCCTGCCGGTGACTGGCACAGTTTCTGCGGGATCAGCAACGGCGACGGCGACGGTTTCGGTGGATGCCATCACGACTCAAACCACGGGCGGCAGTCCGACCCCAAGTTCCACGGCAAATACGCTGGGAAAAATTGGCAATGGCCAAACAGCATTTTTCCCCTATGACAATACCAAAGCTGTTGCCGTGCCCGCCACGGCCACGGTCGCGGTCACTCCGTCTGCGGGCACCTTCTCTGGTACGGCTGCTGGCAACATTATCTTGACCCCCAGCGGGACCATCGCGGTGGGCGCCACGGGATCTGGAACTGCAGTTTCCGTGGCTGCACCGCGTCTCGGCATGAGGATGTGTATTGCCCTCAATGGCCTGTACCCGCCTCGGCCTAATTAAATATTTCTCCGTTTATTGATCTTATTGTTTTCCCCGGCGCCACAGTCAACGCGCCGGGGGCAGACGTACAAGCCGTACCCACGGCCATTATTGAAGCGCCTAGAGCATGAACAAGATCCATCGCACCGTTTGGAACGAAGTGACCCGCAGCTTCGTCGCCGTAGCCGAAATTGTGCGAGGCCGTGGCAAGGGTGCCAAAAGTGGATCGAATACGGAGATTTCTTCGGCACCCCGGCGCATTGCTCAATCCGGACTGCGGCCTCTGGCGCTTGAACAGCGGTTCATGTTTGACGGCGCCGCCGTGGCTGCCGTGGTGGACGCGTCGCATGCCCTGCCTGATTTGCAGGCCAGGGTATTGATGCCCGAGTCTCCCGCGCCCGTGCAAATCCGCGTAGCGGACGTGGCGCTCAATGGCGGGCGCAAGGAAGTGGCTTTCGTTGACACCTCCGTGGCAGCTTATAAAACACTGGAAGCAGGTATACGTGCCGGCGTCGAAATTCAGGAATTAGACGGCAATGCCAGTGGCCTGGCGCAGATCGCGCGCTGGGCTGAAACTCATGGCGGCTACGATGCCATCCATTTATTGAGCCACGGTGCGTCCGACAGTCTGCATTTGGGGCGTGAGACGATATCAGCAGCCAGCCTGGAAAATAATACCGTGCGGGCGGAATTGGCCACATTGGGCCAATCTTTGAATGCTGGCGGAGATTTGTTGCTTTACGGCTGCGACGTGGCTCAGGGCGCGCAAGGCCAGCATTTCATTGATGCCTTGCATTCGGCCACGGGTGCCGACGTGACAGCCTCCACCGATGCCACCGGGGCGGCGACCGCTGGCGGCGACTGGACGCTGGAGAAATCCACTGGAAGTATTGAAGTGGCTGCCTTGAATGCGCCTGACTATGCGGGTGTGCTGGGTGTGCCAACTGCGATCACTACCGTCGATTTCGACAACGACACTGGTGCAGTTGCTGGCAATGATTCTTCAGAACTGACTCAGACCATCGGTGGCATAAATTTCAGTATTACTGGCCACAACGACGTAGTTCAAACAGGAAGCTACTATGGCGGTGACCGGGTCAACACTACCGACTGTGCAACGCTGGGCCCCAATGCCGGCGAGGATAAGGCAACCTTTACAGTCGCTACGGGGTATGTATTCGACCTGACCTCGCTGGACTTGATGCAGATAACATCGCAGACCGGTGATTATGTATTGACTGCATATGATGCCAACGGGACTGCAATAACAGGCAGCGCTCAAACCTTCTCAAATTTCGATGATCGACAAACACATACGTTGACTCTGGATGCGAGTCATGTAGAAAAATTTGTAGGCATATCCAAGTTCACGCTGACTTTCACGGGCGATCCGGTCAGCGTGATGGTGGACAACATCGTGCTTGTGAACGTTCGGTCCTCGGTCGCCGGGACGCCGCCCACCACGACGATTTCCACTGCGGCGTTTTCGGCCGACACGGGCAGCAGCAGCACGGACTTCCTCACCAAAACGGCGGCGCAGACCATCAGCGGCACGCTGTCGGCCAATTTGGCCACGGGCGAGTCGGTCAAGGTATCCACGGATGGCGGCACGACGTGGCAAACCGCCACGGCCTCGGCAGGCAATACCTCCTGGAGCCTGTCCGGCGTCACGCTCACCGGCAGCAATACCTTGAAGGTCAAGGTCTCCAATTCAAGCGGTGACGGCAGCGTGTACGCGCAGGCCTACGTGCTGGACACCACGCCGCCCACGGTGACCGATGCACGCATTTCCATCAGCGGCGCCACGGGCACGAGCGGGGCCTACAAGATCGGCGACACGGTCACGGCCACGTGGAACAACACGGTTGCCGGCGACAACAACGCCGGCGTCAGCGGCGTGATGTTCAACTTCACACTGTTCGGCGGCGGCTCGGCCGTGTCGGCGACGAACAGCGGCGGGGTGTGGACGGCGACCTACACCCTCGTGGCCGGCAGCATCGACGCCACCAATCGCAACGTGGCCGTGACGGTGACGGACAACGCGGGCAACGCCCGGACGACAGTCGACACGACCAACGCCAAGGTGGACAACATCGCCCCCACGGTGACAGAGGCGAAGCTCAGCATCAGCGGCGCCACGGGCACGGGCGGGGCTTACAAGATAGGTGACACCGTCACGGCCACCTGGAACAACACGGCGGCCGGAGACAACAACGCCGACACCATCAGCGGCGTGACCTTCGACTTCAGCGCGTTCGGCGGCGGCTCGGCCGTGGCGGCGAGCAACAGCGCGGGCACGTGGACGGCCACCTACACCATCGTGGCCGGTGCCATCGACGCCACGGGCCGCAACGTGTCGGCGATGGTGACGGACAACGCGGGCAACGCCACGACGGTGTCCGACACGAGCAATGCCACAGTGGACAGCGTCGCGCCTTCGGTGACCGATGCGTTCATCAGCATCAGCGGTGGAACCGGTGGCGCCTACAAGGTCGGCGACACGGTGACGGCTACCTGGACCAACACGGCTGCCGGAGACAACAACGCCGACACCATCAGCGGCGTGACCTTTGACTTCAGCGCCTTTGGCGGCGGCACGGCGGTGGCGGCGAGCAACGTCAATGGGGTGTGGACGGCGACGTACACCCTCG
>NZ_BCTC01000206.1 GCF_001571085.1 Azohydromonas lata NBRC 102462 | reverse complement strand
TGGAGCCTTCTCAAGAACGGCTTGAAGCACCACAAGACGTGGGAGCCGGCATGGCGGCGCGCCCAGCTGCAGTCCAGCTACGACGTGGTGATCGTCGGCGGCGGCGGGCACGGCCTGGCCACGGCCTACTACCTGGCCAAGAACCACAAGGTGGGCCGCATCGCGGTGCTGGAGAAGGGCTACCTGGGCGGGGGCAACACGGCGCGCAACACCACCATCGTGCGCTCCAACTACCTCTGGGACGAGGCCGCGTTCATCTATGAGCACGCGATGAAGCTGTGGGAGGGCCTGACCGAGGACCTCAACTTCAACGTGATGTTCAGCCAGCGCGGCGTGTTCAACCTGGGCCACACGCTGCAGGACATGCGCGACATCGAGCGCCGCGTCAACGCCAACCGGCTCCAAGGCATCGATGCCCAGGTGCTCAACGCCGCGGAAGTCCAGGAGAAGATTCCGCAGCTCGACTGCAGCCGCCGCGCCCGCTACCCCGTGCTGGGCGCGAGCTGGCAGCCGCGCGCGGGCATCGCCCACCACGACGCCGTGGCGCGCGGCTTCGCCCGCGCCGCCAGCCGGCTGGGCGTGGACCTGATCGAGAACTGCGAGGTCACGGGGCTGGACGTGCAGGGCGGGCGCGTGCTGGGCGTGCAGACCAGCCAGGGCTACGTGAAGGCCGCTCGCGTGGGCTGCGTGGCCGCGGGCCACTCCTCGGTGCTGGCACGCATGGCCGGGCTGCGCCTGCCGGTGGAGAGCCACCCGCTGCAGGCCTTCGTGTCCGAGTCCATGCAGCGCGTGATCGACACCGTGATCATGAGCAACGCGGTGCACGGCTACTTGAGCCAGTCCGACAAGGGCGAGCTGGTCATTGGCGCAGGCATCGACAGCTACCTGGGCTACGGCCAGCGCGGCAGCCCGCACGTGATCGACCACACGGCTGCGGCCATCATCGAGCTGTTCCCGCAGTTCTCGCGCGTGCGCATGAACCGCCAGTGGGGCGGCATCGTGGACGTGTGCCCCGACGCCTGCCCGATCATCAGCAAGACCCGGGTGCAGGGCCTGTACTTCAACTGCGGCTGGGGCACGGGCGGCTTCAAGGCCACCCCGGGGTCGGGGCACGTGTTCGCCCACACCATCGCCAACGACCGCCCGCACCCGCTGGCCGCGCCCTTCTCCATAGACCGCTTCCACAGCGGCCACCTCATCGACGAGCACGGCGCCGCCGGCGTCGCGCACTGAAGCCCCGAGGACGCAAGCACCATGCTCCGACTGCATTGCCCCCACTGCAACGAGCTCCGCGAGGAAGAGGAGTTCAGCTACGCCGGCGAGGCCTACATCGCCCGCCCGGCCAACCCGGCCCAGGTTGACGACGAAACCTGGGGCGACTACCTCTTCATGCGCCGCAACACCAAGGGCTGGCTCTGGGAGCAGTGGCAGCACAGCGCCGCGTGCCGCAAGGTCTTCGCCGTGCGCCGCAACACCGCCACCTACGAGATCTCCGGCACCTGGACGCTGCAGGACGCCAAGCCGCTGTTCGACAAAGAGACCCAGGAAACCCAAGGAGCAGCTGCATGACCGCCCAACGCGTTGACATCGCCGGCACCCGCATCGACACGCGGCGCAAGGTCACTTTTACTTTCGACGGCAAGACCCACAGCGGCTACGCCGGCGACACGCTCGCTTCCGCGCTGCTGGCCAACGGCTACAAGCGCCTGGCCCGCAGTTTCAAGTACGGCCGCCCGCGCGGCATCCTGGGCGCCGGGGCGGAAGAACCGAATGCCTTGGTGCAGATGGAGGAAGGCGCGCACACCGTCCCCAACATCAAGGCCACGCAGGCCGAGCTGTACGACGGGCTCAAGGCCGCCACCACCTCGGGCTGGCCTTCGCTGGACTTCGATTTGAAAGCCACGCTGGGCAAGGCCTCGCGCTTCATGCCCGCGGGCTTCTACAGCAAGACGTTCAAGTGGCCGCGCAAGTTCTGGCCGGCGTATGAGGCCGTGATCCGCAAGTTCGCCGGCTTCGGCAGCGCGCCCACCGAAGCCGACCCCGACCACTACGACCACCTGTACCACCACGTGGACGTGTTGATCGTGGGCGGCGGCGCCTGCGGCCTGCTGGCCGCGCTGCAGGCCGGCCAGGCCGGGCTGAAGACGGTGCTGGTGGACGAGCAAAGCGAGCTGGGCGGCTGGCTGCTGTCGGACCCGTCCGCGAGCATCGACGGCCGCAACAGCGACGCCTTCCTGCGCTCGGTGCGCGCCACGCTGGACAAGCTGCCCAATGTGACTTGCCTGAGCCGCACCACGGCCTTCGGCCTGTACCAGGACAACCTGGTGCTGGCCGTGGAGCTGATGCAGGACCACCTGCCCATCGGCGCGCGCGACCCGCTGCTGCCGCGCCAGCGCCAGCACAAGATCCGCGCCCGCCACATCGTGCTGGCCACCGGTGCCATCGAGCGGCCGCTGGTGTTCGGCAACAACGATTTACCTGGCGTGATGACCGTCTCCGCCGGCCAGACCTTCCTCAAGCGCTACGGCGTGCGGGTGGGCCAGGAAGTCGTGGTCACCGGCACCAGCGACATGATCTACGACTGTGCCAACGGGCTGGCGGCTGCGGGCGCCAAGGTGCACGTGGTCGATCCGCGCCCGCAGGGCATCGCCCGCCGGCTGGAAGCCAACGTCACCGTGCACCAGGGCTTCGCCGTGGGCGAGGCCGTGGGCCGCAACGAGGTGAAGGCCGCCAAGCTGGTGAAGCTGCATCCGCAAAAGGATGAAGCCGTCGGCTCCGGCCCCACGCTGCGCTGCGACGCGCTGCTGTCTTCCGGCGGCCTGTCGCCCACGGTGCACCTGTTCTGCCACGACGGCCGCCGCCCTGTTTGGGACGAGACCGTGGCTGCCTTCGTGGTGCCCAAGGCGGGCCGTGAAGGCATCGCCTGCGCGGGCTCCGTGACCGGTGCCTTCGGCCTGGAAGAGGCGCTCAAGCAGACCACGGAGGCCATGCGCGAGGTGCTCAAGACGCTGGGCGCCAAGGCGCAGCTCAACGCGCCGCGCTGCAACACGTCGCCCGTTCAAGCCCCGCGCCACATGTACCGCGTGCCCGACGGCAAGCCGGAAGGCGTGGGCGCCAAGGCCTTCGTGGACTACCAGAACGACGTGACGGCCGCCGACATCGAGCTGTCCATCCGGGAGAACTGGCAGCACATCGAGCATGTGAAACGCTTCACGGCGCTGGGCTTCGGCACGGACCAGGGCAAGCTGTCCAACGTCAACGGCTTCGTGATCACGGCGCGTGCCTTGAAGCGGCCCGTGTCCGAGGTCAGCACGACCACGTACCGCCCGGCCTACACGCCGGTGTCGCTCGGGGCGCTGGCCGGCACCATGGAGGGTGACACCTTCGACCCGGTGCGCACGACGGCCATCCACGCCAGCCACGCCGCGCGCAAGGCCGAGCTGGAGCCCGTGGGCAACTGGATGCGGCCATGGTACTTCCCCAAGAACGGCGAGGACCTGCACGCCGCCGTGGCGCGCGAGTGCCGCGCCGCGCGCACGGGCGTGGCGGTGATGGACGCCTCCACCCTGGGCAAGATCCAGATCGACGGCCCCGACGCGCGCGAGTTCCTCAACCGCGTCTACGCCAACGCCTGGAGCCAGCTCGCCCCTGGTAAATGCCGCTACGGCCTGATGCTCGACGAGAACGGCATGGTCATGGACGACGGCGTGACGGCCTGCATCTCCGACACGCGCTTCTACATGACCACCACCACCGGCGGCGCGGCCAAGGTGCTCAACTGGCTGGAGCGCTGGCACCAGACGGAGTGGCCCGAGCTGC
>NZ_BCTC01000205.1 GCF_001571085.1 Azohydromonas lata NBRC 102462 | reverse complement strand
GGCGAGCGCGCAGCCGGCCCCGCCGGCCCACACCGCGCCGGCCCGCCGCTGAAGCTCCGGCCGTCGCAAGGCGGCTCAAAGCGTGCGCGGCTTCACGTTTTGAACGGCGCTTGCGGGCCGGCGCTTGCGCGCCGTCAATGACAATGGCCCCGCGCGCGCACCAGACCGACTTCCAACAGCGCGGCGCCGGTGGTTTTCGCATTGCCGGGACAACAAACAGATGCCGGGCTCTCCAGTCGTGTTCCGGTGAGGAAAGACACCGTGAACGACGTCGCTGCCGGGGATTTGGACGCCGTGAACCAGGACCATGGCCCGTCCGACGCCGCCAGGCTGCGCCGCCAGGTGGACGCTCTCCAGGCCCGCGTGCAGGCGCTGGACTGCAGTGCCCGCGAGGCCTGCGACGTCCACCAGCACCTGAGCGTGCAGGAAACGCTGCTGCGCACGGTGCTGGACGAGTCGCCGGACTTCATCGTCCTCAAGGATCACCAGGGCAACTTCCTGCTTTGCAACCAGCCCGTGGCCGATTTCCACGGCACCACGCCGCAGGCCATGGTGGGCCGCCACGAAGGCCACTTCAGCGCCACGCGCGAGCAGGCCGACCAGATACGCGCCGACGTGCTGGAGATCATGGCGCGCGGGCGCACCGAGACCGTCATCGAGGAGTCCATCGACGCGCGCACCGGGCGCAAGCGCTGGTTCAAGTCCATCAAGAAGCCCTTCGTGGGCGACGACGGGCTGCCGCGCATCCTCGTCATCGCCCACGACATCACCGACGTGCGCCGCGCCCAGGAGCAGGTGCAGCAAAGCGAGCGGCGCCTGAGCCACGTGCTGGGCGCCACCGGCGAGGGCGTGTGGGACTGGGACCTGCGCAGCAACGCGCTGCAGCACAACCAGCGCTGGTACGAGCTGCTGGGCCTGCAGCCCACGCAGCTCACCGGCACCATCGCCGACTTCGAGGCCTGCCTCCTGCCCGAGGACTACGCCGCCGTCACCGACGCGATGCAGCAATGCCTGGACGGCCACGGCCCCTACCGCCACGAGCACCGCATGCGCCGCGGCGACGGCAGCGTGATCTGGGTGCTGGACCGCGGCGACGTGGTCGAGCGCGACGGCGAGGGCCGCCCGCTGCGCATGGTGGGCAGCCTGTGCGACGTCACCGAGCGCAAGACCGCCGAGGAGCTCACGCAGCGCCTGGCCTTCTACGACGCGCTCACCGGGCTGCCCAACCGGCGGCTGATGTTCGACCGGCTGCAGCACGCCATCGCGCTGGGCCGGCGCAACGCGCAGTTCGGCGCGCTGATGTTCCTGGACCTGGACCACTTCAAGGAGCTCAACGACACCCTGGGCCACGCCAGCGGCGACGCGCTGCTGCTGCAGGTGGCGCAGCGGCTGCAAGCCACCCTGCGCGGCAACGACACGGCCGCGCGCATGGGCGGCGACGAGTTCGTGGTGATTGCCGAAGACCTGGGGCACGAGCCGCTGAAGGCCGCCACCGCCGCCGAGGCGCTGGGCGCCAAGCTGCTCAAGGCGCTCTCGCGCCCCTACGCCCTGGACGGCGCGCTGCACCTGACCAGCTGCAGCTTGGGCGTGGCCCTGTTCGGCTACCCCGACGACACGGCCGACGAGATGCTCAAGCGCGCCGACTTCGCCATGTACCAGGCCAAGGACGCCGGGCGCAACACGCAGCGCTTCTTCGACCCGGTGATGCAGGAAACCGTGCTCGCGCGCGCGGCGCTGGCCGCGCAGTTGCGCCTGGGCCTGGAGCGCGGCGAGCTCGACGTGTACCTGCAGCCCGTGGTGGACGCCCAAGGACGGCGCGTGGGCGCGGAGGCGCTGGTGCGCTGGCGCCACCCGCAGCGCGGCCTGGTGCCGCCGGCGGAGTTCATACCGCTGGCCGAGCAGAACGGGCTCATCGTCGCCGTGGGCCAGCAGGTGCTGGAGACGGCCTGCCGCCAGCTCGTGGCCTGGCAGGCCGACGCGGCCACGCGCGGCCTCACGCTCTCGGTCAACGTCAGCGCCCGCCAGTTCCACCAGGGCGACTTCGTGCGCCAGGTGCTGGACACGCTCCAGCGCACCGGCGCCGACGCCAACCTGCTCAAGCTGGAGCTCACCGAGAGCCTGCTGCTCGGCGACGTGGACGAGGTGGTGCGCAAGATGCGCACGCTGCGCGCGCGCGGGGTGCGCTTTTCCATCGACGACTTCGGCACCGGCTACTCGTCGCTGGCCTACCTGAAGCAGTTGCCGCTGGACGAGATCAAGATAGACCGCTCCTTCATCGAGGACGTGCTGGGCGACGCCAACGACGCGAGCATCGTGCAGACCATCCTGCTGCTGGCGCGCAGCCTCTCGCTCAAGGTCGTGGCCGAGGGCGTGGAAAACGCGCTGCAGCAGGACTTCCTGGTCCGCCACGGCTGCCCGTACTTCCAGGGCTTTCTCTGGGGCCGCCCCGTGCCGGCCTCGCAGTGGGCGCCGCAGGCGGCCTGACAATGCCGGCGCATGAACGCCGCAGCCGCCACCACGCCGACGCCCCCTGTTCCTGAAACTGAAACGTCGCACGCCCTGGACTGCCTGGACACCGGCGGGCGCCCCGGGCGCATCGTCTGCCTGACCGAGGAGCCCACCGAGCTGCTCTACGCCCTGGGCGAGGAGCGGCGCATCGTGGGCATTTCCGGCTTCACCGTGCGCCCGCCGCGGGCGCGGCAGGAAAAGCCGCGCGTCTCGGCCTTCACCAGCGCCAAGGTCGACCGCATCCTGGCGCTGCGGCCGGACCTGGCCATCGGCTTCTCCGACATGCAGGCCGACATCGCGCAGGCGCTGGTGAAGGCGGGCGTGGAGGTGTGGATCGCCAACCACCGCAGCGTCGCGGGCATCCTGGGCTACGTGCGCCGGTTGGGCGCGCTGGTGGGCGCGGCGCAGCGGGCCGAGGCCTACGCGGCGGCGCTGGAGGCGCGCGTGCGCGCCGTGCGCGAGGCCGCCGCGCGGCTGCCGCGGCGCCCGCGCGTGTACTTCGAGGAGTGGGACGCGCCGCAGATCAGCGCCATACGCTGGGTCAGCGAGCTGATCGGCATCGCCGGCGGCGACGACATCTTCCCCGAGCGCGCCGCGGCCCCCCTTGGGCGCGATCGCATCGTGGCCGACCCGCTGGAGGTGGTGGCGCGGCGGCCGGACATCATCATCGGCTCCTGGTGCGGAAAGAAATTCCGCCCCGAGGCCGTGGCCGCGCGTCCCGGCTGGCAGGACGTGCCGGCCGTGCGCGACGGCGAGCTGCACGAAGTGAAGTCGCCCCTCATCCTGCAGCCCGGCCCGGCCGCGCTCACCGACGGGCTGGACGCGCTGCACGCCATCGTGGCGCGCTGGGCCGCGCGCGGCGGGCGCTGAGCGGGCCAACGCTCCTGCCTGGCCCGCTGACTCTGCCCAAGGCTCCCGCCGCCTCAGCCCCCGCCCGCGTACCCGCGTATCGACGCCCGCGCCGTATCCAGCGCCGCCTGCAGCGCCGACAGCGTGGCCTGCGGCGACAGCCCCGTGCGGTAGACCAGCTCCGCCTCCTCGGCGCGGGCGCTCACCTCGGTCAGCGCCAGTTGCGCCGCGGCGCCGTTGAGCTTGTGGGCCAGCGCCGCGGCGGCGGCCGGCGTGTCGGCCGCGGCCATCTCGCGGGCCGCGTCGCCGTGCTCGCGCACGAAGTCGAGCAGGCACTGCCGGTACAGCGCCTCGTCGCCCCAGGTCGGCAGCGCCCACGCCACGTCCAGGCCCGGCCACGCGGCCGCGCCGTCCGCGGCGGCTGACCCGTCCCCGCCGGCCGCAGCAGGGACCGGCGGGGCCGCCGG
>NZ_BCTC01000204.1 GCF_001571085.1 Azohydromonas lata NBRC 102462 | reverse complement strand
TTGCGCAAGTGGTCCAGCAGGGCTTGCGCCTTCTCCATGGCCGAGCCGTCGCGGATGACGGCGCCGCTCTTCTTGCCCGTGTCCGCCGTGCCCGTGGCCTTGGCCATGCGCGCGGCACCGCTCTCGTTGGAGACGGGTGCCAATGCGCGGCGCTGCTTGCGCGCGGGCTCGAAGTGCCATTCGGGGTGGGCCGAAGCCGCGCCGGCCGGCGTGGGGACGTTGCGGTCCAGCACCTTGCCCTCCTGCGCCGCCACCCAGGCATGGCGCAGCGGCAAGTCCTCGCGCTGGGGCAGGCGCGCGCTGGTCACGAGCACGGCGGCGGTGCCGGGCTCCAGTTTCCAGGAGCGCCGGGCACCCCGCGGCAGCGCCTGCACCACGCGCCAGCCGCCGTCGGGCTCCTCCTGTAAATCGATGACTTCGCTGATCAGCGGGCGCTGCAGCCGCTGCGCCAGCGCGTAGGGCAGCAGCCCGCTGGCCAGGCCCGCTTCGCCCTTGGCGCCCGCGATCACCAGCGTGCGCTCGCGGCAGGCGGCGGCCAGCACGGCCACGGTGCCCTCCAGGCTGTCGTCGGCGGCCAGCAGCCGCGTGAGGCTGCTCACGCCCTGGGCCAGGTAGTCGCGCGCCACGCCGGCAGGCATGTGGCCCACGGTGCACAGTGACGGTTCGCGGCCCGTGCCCAGCGCCTTTTGCGCCAGGGCGACGCCCGCGGCGTCGGCGCGGCTGCGCGTGGCGCGGCCGCTGGTGGGGTCCACGCGCACGCTCACGAGAACGGTGACGGAAGCGGTCATCACGCCATCTCCAGGCTCTTGGATGAGGAAGCGGCCTTGTCGCCGGCCGCATGGGACGCGCGCCCGCCGCGCACCAGGGTGAGCAGCGCGCGCATGAGGGCCTGCACGTCCTCGGCCACGGTGAGCTCCGAGCGCTGCGCGATGGGCGAGGACACGTCGGTGTTCACGGCCAGCACGTGCCGGCACTCGCGTATGCCCTGCAGGTGCTGCACCGCGCCGGAGATGCCCATGGCCAGGTAGCCGCGGGCCTGCACGGTCTTGCCGGTGGCGCCGATCTGCTGGCTGCGCGGGAAGCGCCCGTCGTCCACCGCCACGCGCGAGGCGCCCACGGCGGCGCCCAGCGCCTCGGCCAGCTCGTGGAACAGCTTCACGTCGGTGACGCCGTTGCCCGCGGCCATGATGAAGTCGGCCTCTTCCAGCGCCACTTGCTGCGCCTTGCCCGCGACCACACCCAGGTCCTTGAGGCCCAGGGCGCGGCGTGCGGCCGGCGCCTCCAGCGTGACGCGCTCGCCCAGGCCCAGGAAGGGCAGCTCGGTGCGCGCCACCTGGCGGCCGATGAGCAGCAGTTGCAGCGCGTCCATGGCGGCGGTGGCGTCGCCGGCGGCGCGGCTGACGCCGCCCTGGTCCCGCACGCGGGCGCGGCCCTCGGCAATCTCCACCACCCCGGCGGCGGTGCGCAGGCCGCGGGCCACGGCCAGGCGGCGGCCCACGTCGCCGTCGTCGCCGCGGTCCGGCGCCAGCACCAGGCGCGGCTGCAGCCTCTGCCAGCGCTGGCCCACGGCCTCGGCCAGCGCATCGGCCGTGGTGCTCGCTGCCAGGGGCAGCAGCTCCAGCCGGTCCAGGCCCAGCGCGGCGGCATCGAGCTGCAGCGCATCCGGCTCGGCACAGGGTGCGAGCACCACCACGGCCTCGTCCGCCTGGGCCAGCAGCGCCGCGGCGGCGATGGCCTCGCGGGCGTGCTCATCAAAACTGCCGCAGTCCGGGTGGGCGATGACGAGCACGCAGCCCTTGGCGGCCTGCGCCAGGCGCGGGCGGCGCACGCTGGCGTGGGCGCCGGCGCCCACGCGCAGGTCGCGCTCGCCCTCGGTGCCGCCCAGCACGATGCGGCGCAGCCCCTGGGCGGTGATGAGCGCCGGGCGGCGCGGATCGACACGTCGGATCATTGCTTCATCTCCACGGCGCGGGCCACCAGCTCGGCCACGTCCAGCACTTCGGGCCGCTTGCCCACCACGCCTTCGAGCATGGCGGTGCACTGCGGGCAGGCCACCGCGACGATGTCGGCGCCGGTGGCGCGCGCGTCGTCCATGCGGATGTCGGGAATGCGGCGCTTGCCCGGGATGTCGGTGGTGGGCGCCCCGCCCCCACCGCCACAGCAGCGGGCGTTGAGGCCGCAACGCTCCATCTCCACGACCTTGATGCCGATGGCCTTGAGCGCGCGGCGCGGCGCCTCGACCTGCCCGTTGTAGCGGCCCAGGTAGCACGGGTCGTGCAGCGTGACGCTGGGCGGCTGGGTGCCGTCGGAGGCCTTGGGTTTCAACACGCGGCGCTCCAGCAGGTCGGCCAGCAGCTCGGTGTGGTGCCACACGCGCACCTGGCCGGAGGCCAGGCGCTGCGCCCAGGCGGCGTCGAGCACCGGGTACTCGTTGCGCAGGGCATGCAGCAGGTGCGGGTCGGCCGTCACGAGGTTGGCGGCCGGGTGCGCGGTGAGCGTGTCCATGAGCTGGCGCGCCAGGCGCTGGTAGCCGGCCTCGTCGCCCAGGCGGCGGGCGACGTCGCCGCAGTCGGTCTCGGCCGCACCCAGCACGGCGGGGACGATGCTGCCGGCCTTCATGGACTGCACCAGCGCGCGCAGCGTCTTCTGGCCGCGCATGTCGAAGCCCGCCTCGCCGGCCAGCAGCAGCCAGTCCGCGCGCTGGCCCTTGCCCACCACGGGCAGGCCCAGGTCGGCGGCCCAGTGGTAGCGGGCCGACAGCGGGTAGCGGCCCTGCGTGTCGGTCTCGCGCAGCGCGGACAGCACCTCGGAGCCCTTGTTGGGCACCGTGCCGCCCACGAGCGTGAGGCTGCGGCGCAGGTCCACCACCAGGTCCACGTGCTCGATCAGCATCGGGCAGGCCTGCACGCAGGCGCGGCAGGTGGTGCAGCTCCACAGCGTCTCGGCGTCGATCAGGCCCGGCACCACGGGCTGGTTGGGCGCGCCGGCGTGGCGGCCCACGTCCTTGCCCGGGTACGGGTTGCCGTGGTAGCGGGCGTCGCTGCCGCCGGCCATGCCGGTGACGAGGTCCTGGATCAACTTCTTGGGGTTCAGGGGCTGGCCCGCGGCGTAGGCCGGGCAGGCCGCCTCGCACTTGCCGCACTGCACGCAGGCGTCGAAGGACAGCAGGCGGTTCCAGGGCAGGTCCGCGGGCTTGGTGGCGCCGGGCAGGTCGCTGCCGAGCTTCACCGGCTTCAAGGCGCTGGCCTGGCGCTGCGCGGTGGGGCCGACGCCCTGCTCCTTGAAACGCTCGGGGCGCGGGTGCAGGCCCAGGTGCAGCAGCCCGGCGATGGCGTGCTTCATGGGGCCGGCCAGGCCCACGCCCAGGGCCAGCTCGGCCGCGCCGGCGCCCAGGGCCAGCACGCACAGCGCGGCCCACCAGGGGGCGATCTGGTCGTACCACAGTGCGCCCACGGCCAGGGCGGCCAGGCCGGCGGCACCGGCGCCCAGCGTCCAGGGCAGGCGGTTCCAGGGGCCGCGCGAGACACGCGCGGCCACGGCGGGCTGGCGGCGGCGTTGGGCCATCATCACGGCGCCGGCGAGCATCACCAGCGCACAGGCCACCAGCGCGGCGTCGAGCACGGCCCAGCGCAGGCGCAGGCCGTCGTTGAGGGCCACCAGCGCCATGCAGGCGATGGCCCCGCCGGCCACGGCCACGTGGGCGCGCGCCACCGCGGGCTCGCGGGCCACGACGTGGTGCAGGTCCACGAAGTAGCGTTTGGGGATGGCGAACAGCCCGCTCCACGCCACGCTGGCGCTGCGGCCTGTGCGCCACAGCGCCGCGCGCCGGGCCGTGCCCAGGGCCAGCGCGGCCACGGCCAGCCAGAACACGGCGGTGATGGCGTCCCGCCAGACAAAGGGAGACAGCAGGGTATCCATGCTTATTCCTGTTTCCGATAGCTGCTCAAGCAAGCTTCGTCATG
>NZ_BCTC01000203.1 GCF_001571085.1 Azohydromonas lata NBRC 102462 | reverse complement strand
TTCCTTGCCTTGCCTTGCCTTGCCTTGCCTTGCCTTGCCTTGCCTTGCCTTGCCTTGCCTTGCCTTGCCTTGCCTTGCCTTGCCTTGCCTGTGGCCGGTTTATGGCAAGTCGTTCCTCAACGGCAATGCCGTTGCAATAGCAACGGGCTTTCAGGGCAGTGCCACATCGCACCGAGTGGCGCTGCCATTACGCCCGAGCCATCGGTGCGCCCGAGGACGCGCCGACGCATGCCGCTAGCCCTGTCGGTCAATGCGAAGACGGTGTCAGCGGGGAAAGTCCGGGTGCCGGATGCCGTCGAAGAACCAGGGCCCGACCCTGAGCGTCAAGGAGCGACGCTTTCGCATTAGCTTCGCGGCCAGCTTTGGCGACGCATGGTCAGTGAAATCGAACTCGTAGCCATAGGCGCCGTCTCCGCTGTGCCCAGTCAGTTCCAGCGGCTCAGTGTCCACCAGCTCCTCAGCCTCGTCCCGCGTGATCTTGAGCTCTTCGGCCAAGGCGTCCGCCAGGGTCCATTCCAAACGCTCCCCGCCATTGAACTCGTGCCACGCCTGACGGAATGCCTTGATGACATGGGACCCGTAGCGTTTAAGGTGCTTCTCCAGCTCACGCTTGGTGGCCAGAGCAATAGGGAATGAAGCATCTCGCCGGATCTCTGCAGCCAGGTCTCCCACAGGATCGTTGCGGTCACGTTGACCGTCCAGCCAGCGGTGGAACGGCGAGCGCGCAGCTTCCCGGGCAGCGCGCGCGGCCAACGCCGACGCTGCAACGATGTTTGGGGCATCAGCAGGCCGGAACTCGTACTTCTTCTGTTCGGTGGACAGCCCGTCCCAGCTCGCCAGATCTCGGAGGAACCGCTCACCATCTTTGCCATCGGTGTGATAGCTGACCGGCAGCAGATGAGTGAAGGGCTCGAAGGTGTCACACCTCGCGCAGAAGCACTTGGTGGGATCACTCTCCCGAATGTCTCCGTGGAGGTAGTACCGGACACAATTGCCTAGCTGCGGCAGGGTCACTTGCGGCCCGACGGGAGGAGAGCTGGCCCTGTTGCTGTGTTTCGCCAGCAAGGACCAGTTGGGGAAGCCGTTCTTGACCGCAACGCGATCTAGCGCTTCGTTGTGGGAGATGGAAAGCTCGCGGCTGAGCTTTTTGGCTTCACGGCGGAAGCGGTCGAGTTGGGCAGGCAGGAACGAAGTAGCCATGTCTTGACTCCGCGGTCGCGGCAGCTTCGATGCGCCCACACACCAAGCCAGCGGCGACCATTGGATGGTCAAGGCAGGTCTCGTATTTGATGAAACTCACGCTGTCGATACGACTTCGCCTTGTGGGCGGGCTGGCCGGCGTGCGGCGCAGGTTAAAAGTGTACCAGCGCCGCATCGGGACGACCTGTTCAGTCTGCTACGGAAGCACGCGCTGGCGTCCACGACGACCTACACGTTGAAGCCTCTAGCAGGCTGTTGAAGTACCTCAGCCAAGGCGAATAGCGGTTGAGCGACCATTGACGCTGGGAACCATGAGAAGAACGACGATGCGGGGAGCCGACAGCTACAGCGAGAGCCTGTTCACGACGGTGAAGCTTGAAGACTTTGTACCGGCGTCGCACCCGCTGCGTCCCATTCGCACCTGGATCAACGAGGCGCTGGCCAAGATGGACGAGCGCTTCTCGGCGATGTACGAGGCCGACATCAAGGGCGGGCGCCCGAGCATCGCGCCGGAGAAGCTCATGCGAGCGATGCTGCTGCAGGTGCTTTACAGCATTCGCAGCGAGCGCCAGCTCATGGAACAGGTCACCTACAACCTCTTGTTTCGCTGGTTCGTGGGCCTGTCGATCGATGACCCGGTCTGGAATCACTCCGTATTCAGCAAGAACCGCGACCGCCTCATCGAGCACGAGGCCGTGACGCAGTTGTTCAACGCCACGGTGGAGATGGCCAAGGCCCGCGGGCTGCTGTCGGGCGAGCACTTCAGCGTGGACGGCACGCTCATCCAGGCCTGGGCCGGGCACAAGAGCATCCGGCGCAAGGACGGCAACGACGATGACCGGCCGCCCGAGAACTGGCACGGCGAAAAACGTAGCAACGACACGCACGAATCGAAGACGGACCCCGACTCGCGCCTGTACCGCAAGAGCAACGCGGCGCCGGCGCTGCTGAGCTACCTGGGCCATGTCCTGACCGATAACCGGCACGGCCTGGTAGTCGACGTGCATACCACCCAGGCCGACGGCAAGGCCGAGCGCGCCGCCGCAGCCGTGATGCTGGGCGACGTACGCAGCGACACGCAGCGCATCACCGTGGGCGCCGACAAGGCCTATGACACACGCGGCTTCGTCAAGGAATGCCGTGCCCTCAACGTCACCCCGCACGTGGCCCAGAACCTCAAGCGCAATGGCGGCAGCGCCATCGACGCCCGCACCACGCGGCACGCTGGCTACGAGATCAGCCAGATCAAGAGGAAATGCATCGAGCAGTGCTTCGGCTGGGGAAAGTCCGTCGGGCCAATACGCCAGGTGATGGTGCGCGGCTTGGCCAAGGTGGACCAAGTCTTCACGCTGACCATGGCGGCCTACAACCTCACGCGGCTGCGCGGTTTGGCAGAAGTCCGTCCATGAGCCGGGCGCACGGCAACAAAAGGTCCGCCGGGCCGCCTGGCAAGGCCTGAATGACGCCTGGTAGGCCGAATTGCCCGCCATGGGCCTTCCCGAACTGCTCGAAATTGCACATGGCGATATCGAGAGTGGCCGTAGCCGGTCCAGCAACCGGTACTTCAACAGCCTGCTAGCCTGTGTAGTAAGCGCGGGCTGCATAGCGCAGAGGTCCGTGGTGATGCGAGCGAAGACGATGGACTTCCGGCCCGTCTTGTTGATCATGTCAACGAATGCCGGACTCTCGAAGCAATCGAAGCTGTGGCGCTCGACATGCTGCCGGTTCGGGCCGCACGCTGCGATGACTTCCGTACGGAACGAGTCTTTCGGCCAGTCGGAAGAGGCCACGGCCCCGAGCGGTTAGCCTGGATGCAGCAGGCCCCCAGCCGCAGCTTGAAGGCGACAAAGGGACCTTCCCCAGCGGTTTAGACCGGAACCGAAGCCTGCTTGCTGACTTGTGGGGCAGTTTCCGCAGTTTTGGCGTTCAAGAGGTACTGGTTGGCGAGTTCGTCGAACGTGTTCTTCGCTGCCTCGACGGCTTGGTAGAACGGCTTCAAGTCTTTCCCCGCCTTCCCCGCTTCTCTGGCTTGCTTTAGTTCTGCGCGAGCTCTAAGCCAAACATGCATTTGGGCTAGGGGCTCCTGATATTCCCTCCAGACCGCCGGAAATCTATCCCTTTTTGCCAACCAGGAGACCATTTCTGGCGACATCCAACTGACCAGTTCCGTTCCCTTCGTATGCATACTAGGGAGCACTGTTTCATCGAACAGTATGGGCTCGTGGTGCATTACCCGATTGCGAAGTTTTGCGAGGTTATCCAGAGGTTTTGCGACCTTACGCCTCTTTCGAGCTTCCTGAGGGAGATGAGGAAAGCAATCCATGAGGTCTTTCCAAAGTACTGCCTGCAGGCCCTCCGAGAAAAGATCGGTCCAAAAATTGAAGCTTACTTCCGCAACAATTTGACCTGCCTTGACTTGGTGCTTCTTGGTGATCGAATCAATTCGATGGAACAGTTTCGACTTTGCGCGGTCCACCCTGTCAAGGCTTCCCTGAAAAGCGTGTATGTTCAGGTCGCTATGCGTCCACCAGTCGGTTCTCCCAAATTTATCGTGAAGTTTTGTATGCACCCGATTCCTTAAAGAAACTTCAAGAACCGAGATCAGCTGGTACAGGCTTTCTGAAACCTTCTGGTTAGCGACGTACAAGAATTCAGCTGCTAACTGATCCTCCGCTACCTTGTCTAGGTATTTGTTCAAGCGGTCTTCTGAGCAGTGCTCAAGCAGCGTTTGCCACATCTGTCCTCCATGTTGACAGGCGAAAGCATACCCGCTACACTGGCCTCACTTGCTCAGTAAAGCCCTCTGCACTTTGCATCGACACTGAGTACCGGCTTCAGGTTTACCTGTCGCCACCCCCCCCCCCAA
>NZ_BCTC01000202.1 GCF_001571085.1 Azohydromonas lata NBRC 102462 | reverse complement strand
CCACGAGTAGGTCTGGCCCTGCATTTGTTGACTCCTGGGATAGGTCCGAATGGGGGCCATTCTTCGGTCGCGGGGCCTGCTGCGATTGTTGGAGGGCGACCTGTACTTGTCGCGCTGCGACAAGGCGTCCATGTCGCCTGCAGACAAGCCGGGGCTGCCCAATGCGACACCGATAATCCCGGCCGGCATGGAGGGAGCAGGCAATGGGGCATGAAGACGCCGCGGCGGACGCGCGCAAGTGGGTGACGGGTTGGACGGGCTCGGCGCAGGGGCCTTATCCCGCCGGCAGCCCGCTGGCGCAGCCGGACCTGCGCTTTGCCTTCCCGTCGCCCGCGCAGGGCGCGCGCGACCAGAGCTTCAGGCTCATCGTCCGGCCGGACCTGTGGGGGCCGCGCGCGCGGCTGCGCCTGAGCAATGCCTTCGGCACCCAGCCCGTGCGCTTTGCCGGCGTGCACGTGGGCCTGCAGCTTGGCGGCGCCACGCTGGTGGCCGGCAGCAACCGGCGCGTGACTTTCAAAGGCACGGATGGCGTGACGCTGCCGCCGGGCGAGTCCGCCTGGAGCGACCCGGTGCCGCTGCCCTTCGTGGACGGCTTGCCTCCCGCGCTGCTGGAGGGCCGCAAGCTGGCGGTGAGCTTTCATGTCGAAGGGGACAGCGGGCCCATGACCTGGCACGCCAAGGCGCTGCAGATGTCCTACCTGACGCCGCCGGGCGCGGGCGCCCAGGGCGCCCGCGAGGACGAGCTGGCCTTTCCCTTCACCAGCGCGTCCTGGTACTTCCTGGACGCGGTGGACATGTGGATGGAGGCGGGCACGCGCTTGATCGTGGCCTTGGGCGACTCCATCACCGACGGCAGCGGCTCCACGCTCAACGGCGACGACCGCTGGCCGGACGTGCTCTCGCGCCGCCTGCACGCCGCCTTCGGCCAGCGCGTGGGCATCGTCAACGCCGGCATAGGCAGCAACCAGGTGGTTGGGCCGGCGAGTTGGTCGCCATGGAGCCCGACGGCCGGCGGCGCCTCGGCCGTGGAGCGGCTGGAGCGGGACGTGATCGGCCTCTCCGGCGTGTCCACCGTGATCTGGCTGGAAGGCACCAACGATTTCAGCCGCAACGGCAACGCCAGCGTGGAGGCGGTGACCGCCGGTTTCTGCGAGGGCGTGCGCCGCCTGCGCGCGGCCCTCCCGGGCGTGCGCGTGCTGGGCGCGACGCTGGTGCCCGCGCTGGGCAGCACCGCGGCCGCGCACGGGCACCGCGAGCAGGACGACAAGCGCCGAGCGCTCAACGATTTCATTCGCGGCGCGGGCCTGTTCGACGCCGTGCTGGACTTCGAGGCCGTGACGCTGGACGAGGCCAGCGGGCGCATGAAGGAGGCCTTCGTCCCCGACGGCACCGTGGGCGGGCCCGGCGACGGGTTGCATCCCAATCGGGCCGGCTATGTGGCGATGGCGGGCTCCATAGACCTGGGCCTGCTGGCGCCATAAGGCCGCGCCCGCTTGCACCGAAGGGAACTTCAACGCAATCCCCTGGTCGGACAGCGTTTCAACTCACGGCGTCCGCCTTCGGGACGCGCTTATGGAAGTCGCCATACTCGTCGCCCTCATCGTGCTCAACGGCCTGTTCGCCATGTCCGAGATCGCTCTCGTGACGGCCCGCAAGGCCAGGCTGCAGAAGCTCATCGATGAGGGCGACCACGCCGCCGCCGCGGCGGTCAAGCTCGGGGAAGATCCGACCCGTTTCCTCTCCGCCATCCAGATCGGCATCACTTCCATCGGCGTGCTCAACGGCATCGTCGGCGAAGCGGCACTGGCCCAGCCGCTGGCGGCCTGGCTCATGGAGCTGGGCGTGGCCGACCCCTACGCGGGTTACGGCGCCACCGGCCTGGTGGTCGTGCTCATCACCTACTTCTCCATCGTCGTGGGCGAGCTGGTGCCCAAGCGCCTGGGGCAGTCGCATCCCGAAACCCTGGCGCGGCTGGTGGCGCGGCCCATTGACGCGCTGGCCGTGGCCGCCAAGCCCTTCGTGAAGCTGCTGACCATCTCGACGCAGGCCCTGCTGAAATTGCTGGGCGTCAAGGACGGCAACAGCAACGCCGTCACCGCCGAGGAGATCCACGCCATGCTGGCCGAGGGCACGAGCGCCGGCGTGATCGAGGCGCACGAGCAGGCCATGGTGCGCAACGTCTTCCGGCTGGACGACAGGCAGATCGGCTCGCTCATGGTGCCGCGCGCCGGCGTCGTGGCGCTGGACCTCAACGAATCGTTCGAAACGCAACTGGCACTCATCGAGCAGTCCGACCACGCGCGCTTTCCCGTCGTCAAGGGCAGCTTTGACGAGGTGCTGGGCGTGGTGAACGCGCGCCAGTGGCTGTCGCGCGCCCTGCAGGGCGGCTCGCGCAAGCTGGCCGAGCAGCCCCTGCAGCCGCCGCTTTATGTGCCCGAGACCGTGACGGGCATGGAGCTGCTGGACAACTTCCGCTCGTCGCAGGTGCAGATGGCCTTCGTCATCGACGAGTACGGCCAGATCCAGGGCATCGTGACGCTGCAGGACTTGATCGAAGCCATCACCGGCGAATTCCAGCCGCGCGACCCGGCCACCGCCTGGGCCGTGCAGCGCAAGGACGGCTCCTGGCTGCTGGACGGCCACATCCCCGTGCCCGAGCTCAAGGACAGGCTGGCGCTGGAGTCGGTGCCGGAGGAGGAGCGCGGGCGCTACCACACGCTCAGCGGCATGATCATGCTGCTCACCGGCAGGTTGCCCAAGTTGGGCGACCTGGTGGAGTGGAGCGGCTGGCGCTTCGAGATCGTGGACATGGACGACAAGATCATCGACAAGGTGCTCGCCAGCCGGCCCGCCGGCGTGGAGGCCGAACTGGCGTCCGGCCCGGCCTGAGGCCCGGCGCCCCGTTCGCCGCAGGGCTCAGGCCGGGGCCTCGGCGGGTTCGGCTGCTGCGGGCTCATAGGCCGCCTCCAGCAGGCCCAGCGGCTCCCCCGACGCCGCGCTGGCCCGCCCGCGCCGCAGGGCGCTGGCCGGGTAGCCGAACACCTCGCGAAAGCGCCTGGAGAAATTCGCGCCGTCGCTGAAGCCGCACTCCAGCGCGATCTGCGAGATCTGCAGCCGCGTGTGCTCGGTCAACCAATGCGCGTGGCGCAGCCGCAGGCGCACCGAGAAGTCGTGCGGGCTCAGGCCTATGGCCTCGCGGAAGCGCCGCTCCAGGTGGCGCAGGCTCATGTTGACGTTGCGCGCCACCTCCGACAGCGGCATGGGGCTGGACAGGCTTTGCTCCATCAGCCAGATGGCCTGGCGCACGCGCGGGTCGTCCGTGCGCTCGGCGAAGCTGGGCTGCGGCTGGGGCGTGCGCGCGGGCAGGGCGCCTTCCTCCAGCATGATGCGCAGCGCCTTGGAGGCCGCCGCCTTGCCGCAGTGGCGCTCTATCAGCCAGGCTGCCAGGTGCACGACGCTGGTGCCGCCGGCGCAGGTGAGGCGGTCGCGGTCCACCACGAACATCTCGTGCGACTCGGCCTGCAGCGTGGGGAAGTCGCGTATGAAATCCTGGTGGTGGAACCAGCTCACGCACACGCGGCGGTCCTGCAGCAGCCCGGCGCGTGCCAGGACGAAGGAGCCCGTGCACAGCCCAACCAGCGGCACCGCGCGCGAGGCCGCCAGGCGCAGGAACTCCAGCGTCGCCTTGGCCAGCCGCCTGGTGCCCTGCAGCAGCCCGCCCACGACCACGATGTAGTCGAAGGCCGCCGGGTCGCCAAAGCGCGCCGTGGGCATGAGCTCCACGCCGTTGCTGGCCACCACCGGGCGCAGCTCCTCGGCCAGCACGCTCCAGCGGCAGTGGATGGGGCGGCTGCGGTCGCCCTCGTCCGCCGCCAGGCGCAGCGCGTCCACGAAGCCGGAGAACGCCACCATGGTGAAGCCGGGCATGAGCACGAAGCCCACGTTCAGCGGCGGCCGGCCGGCCGGGGCATGGCCGCCGCTTTCCGCGGCGCCGTCCCGCAGCCCCGGTGCCTCAGCACTCGACGATGTTGACCGCAAGTCCGCCACGGGCTGTTTCCTTGTACTTGGTGAGCATGTCGGCGCCGGTTT
>NZ_BCTC01000201.1 GCF_001571085.1 Azohydromonas lata NBRC 102462 | reverse complement strand
GGGCGCTTCAGCGACCGCTGCGCCGCCGACCCGCGGGCCCGCGAGATCGACGGCGTGGACCACCTGCCGGCCACTGCCGAGCGCGAGCTGCCCAAGCTCACCGTGCTGCTGGGCGACGAGCGCGCCCCGCGCGTGGAGCGCATCGAGCGCAGCGCCACCGAGCCCGGCGCGGCCGTCACGCGCAGCGACCGCCACACGCCGCGCTTTGCCAGCGGCGAGGACGCGCTGGCCGAGGGCGACCGCGCGCGGCTGGACGCCGTCGTGGCCCAGGTGCGCGGCCGAGCAGGGCTGCGCTTCGAGATCGTCGGCCACACCGACCCGCAGCCCATCGCGCCGGCATTGCGAGCGCGCTTCCCCGACAACCAGGCGCTGGGCCTGGCGCGCGCGCAGCGCGTGGGCCGCTACCTGGTGCAGCAGCTGGGCCTGGACGACGGCGCCTTCCAGGCCACGTCCCGGGGCCCGGACGAGCCCGCGGCCGCGCCGGCCGCCGACCGCGCCAACTGGCCCACGAACCGCCGCGTCGAAGTGCGCGTGTACTGGCAGGAGCAGGCGCCGCCGCGCACCGTCGCGCTGCCGGCCCAAGAGAAGCGCGTGGACCCCACGGTGTGCGCCGCGCTCACGCCGGCGGACCCCGCCGACGTGCCCGTGCGCATCACCGTGGACGGCCAGCCGCTGGAGAACGCCGGCATGTCCAGCGCCGACCACCAGCGCTGCACCGACGTGCGCCTGGAGCACGACCGGCTGCGGCTGCAGTACGACAGCCTCTCGGCCCAGCGCCGGCTCAACGCCACCGCCTGGCCCGCCGCGGCCGTACCGGGCCAGGCGGTGAGCTTTGCCGGCTACAGCAACTACCGGCTGTACCTGGTGCGCGCGGAGCTGCGCATCTTCCGCGCCGACGGCGCGATGCAGCCGCAACTGCTGGAGACCGTGCCGCTGGACGCCGCGCTGCGGGCGCAGTGGCGCGTGCCCGCGGAGCTGGCCCCGGCCGCCGGCGCTGCGGCGGCGCAGCCGCGGCTGTTCTACCGGCTGCGCGTCTACGACCGCGCCGGCCGCTTCGACGAGACCGACGACATCGTGCTGGGCCTGGCCGAGCGCCGCCGAGCGCAGGACGAGGAGACGCCCACCGCGCTGGCCAAGCGCCTGATGGAGGCCTACGGCAGCTCGCGGCTGGCCGTGGCCAACATCGCCGTGCGCGGCGGCACCGTCACCGCCAGCGGGCAGGGCATCGCCAAGGACCAGCGCGTGCGCGCGCTGGGCTTCGAGGTGCCGGTGGACGACAACGGCCGCTTCGCGCTGCAGGAGTTGGTGCCGCGCCAGGTCAGCAGCGGCGAGATCGCCGTCATCGACGCCGACGGCCGCGAGCAGGTCTACCGCCGCGTCTTCGAGCTGCCCAGGCAGGACTTCTTCCTCGTCGGCCAGGCCGACCTCACGCTGGGGCGCAACCACATCAGCGGGCCGACGGCGCTGGTGGCGGCCGACAAGAACCGCTACCAGAACGACGTCTGGAGCGAGGGCCGCATCGCCTTCTACGGCAAGGGCCAGCTCGACGAGCGCTGGACGCTCACCGCCAGCGTGGACACCGAGGAGCGCGCGCTCAAGGACATGCTGCGCAACCTCGATCGCAAGGACCCCGCCTCGCTGTTCCGCCGCATCGACCCGGTGGACAGCTGGGGCACCTTCGGCGACGACTCCACCACCGTCGAGGACGCACCCACCCAAGGGCGCATGTACGTGCGCGTGGACGACGGCCGCTCCCACGCCCTGTGGGGCAACTACAAGCTCACGCTGGGCCAGGACACGACGCTGTCGCAGGTCAACCGCGGCCTGTACGGGCTGCACGCCCGCCACGTGGGCGACGAGACCACCGCCTTCGGCGACGCGCGGCTGCGCGTGGACCTCTACGCCGCCGAGCCCGGCACGCTGGCCGCGCGCGAGGAGTTCCGCGGCACGGGCGGCTCGCTGTACTACCTGCGCCACCAGGACGTGAGCCGCGGCGCCGAGAAGGCCTATGTGGAGATCCGCGACCGCGACTCCGGCATGGTGCTGCAGCGCCGCGCGCTCATCCCGGGCTCGGACTACGAGGTGGACTACCTGCAGGGCCGGCTGCTGCTGACCTCGCCGCTGGCCAGCACGGCCGACGCCAGCGCGCTGCTGGCCACCCTGAGCGGCTACGCCGGCCAGCCCGTGTACCTGGTGGTGGACTACGAGTACCTGGCGGCCAGCAGCGCCTCGCTGGACACGCTGGCCACCGGCGGGCGCGTGGCCTGGTGGGCCAGCGAGGGCGTGCGCCTGGGCGTGACGGCCTCGCGCCAGCGCCAGACCGGCGGCGACCAGCGCCTGGCCGGCGTGGACCTGCTGCTGCGCAAGAGCGAGCTCAGCTACGTCAAGGCCGAGGCCGCGCGCAGCGACGGGCCGGGCACCATGACGCTGCAGTCGCTGGACGGGGGCTTCAACTTCGGCGGCGCGGCGCTGGGCGAGGGCGTCGCGGCCAACGCCTGGCGCGTGGAAGGGCAGGCCGAGCTCTCGGAGTTCGAGCTGGCCGACCACGGCCGCGTGGCGGCCTACGCGCAGCAGCGCGGCGCGGGCTTCTCCGCGCCGGGGCAGCTGGCCACCAACGAGACGCGCCAGGCCGGCGCCTCGGCCACCTTCCCCGTGGGCGAGGCCACCGAGGTGCGGCTGAAGGCCGACCACAAGGACGAGGTGCACGGCTACAACACCGACGCCGCCGAGGCCCACGCCGCCCGCCGCCTGGACGAGCACTGGAGCGTGAGCGCCGGGCTGCGCGTGGACCGCAAGGGCACGGACGCCGTCAACACCTCGCCGCTGCTGCCCACCACGGGCGTGGTGCTGGGCGAGCGCACCGACGCCATCGCGCGGCTGGAGCACGACAGCGGCGAGGGCTGGGGCCTCTACGGCTTCGTGCAGAAGACGCTCAACCGCAGCGGCACGCGCCAGGAGAACGACCGCGTGGGCCTGGGCGGGCGCTACCAGGTCAGCGACCGGCTGGCCCTGCGCGGGGAAGTCTCCGCGGGCGACGGCGGGGCCGGGGGCAAGGCGGGCGCGGACTTCCAGTACGACGACCGCACCAACCTGTACATGACCTACGCGCGCGACACCGGGCGCACCGACGAGACGCTCAACGCCCGCGGCGCGGCGCTGGTGGGCGGCGTCAAGTCGCGCGTCAGCGACCACCTCAACGTCTACTCCGAGCAGCGCCAGAGCTCCGGCGTGCAAAGCGGGCTGGTGAGCGCCTACGGGCTGCAGTGGGCCGTGGACGACCGCTGGACGCTGGGCGCCTCGGCGGAGCAGGGTCGCATCGAGTACGAGAACGCCGGCGCGCTCAAGCGCGAGGCGCTGGGCCTGACCGTGGGCTACGTGCACGACGGGCTGCGCTGGGCCGGCGGCGCCGAGACCCGGCACGACGCCTCGGCGCTGGAGACGCGGCGCAGCTGGCTGCTCAAGAACTCCGCCAGCCTGCAGGACGGCCCCGACGGCCGCTGGCTGGGGCGGCTCAACTGGGCCGACAGCAACAGCAGCTCCGGCGCGCTGGCCGGGGCCAAGTACACCGAGGCGGTGCTGGGCTACGCCTGGCGCCCGGTGGCCAACGACAGGCTCAACCTGCTGTTCAAGTACACGTGGCTGTACGACCTGTCCTCGCCGGGGCAGCTGGCCGCGGGCCAGAGCGGCAGCGGCCTCACGGGCACCACGGTGGCGGGCACGCTGCCCGTGGTCAGCGGCACGGGGGTGGACTTCCAGCAGCGCAGCCAGGTGCTGGCCGTGGACGCGATGCTCGACCTCAACGCGCGCTGGAGCGTGGGCGGCAAGCTCGCGCGCCGCGTGGGCGAGCTGCGCCCCAGCCGCGACGACAGCGCCGCGTGGTTCAAGAGCACGGCCGACCTGGCCGTGGTGCGCGTGGACTGGAAGCTCGTGCGCCAGTGGGACTGGCTGCTGGAGCTGCGCAGCCTGCGCGCGGCCGAGCTCTCCGAGCGCAAGAGCGGGCTGCTCACCGCGGCCTACTACCACGTCAACGAGAACGTGAAGGTGGGCCTGGGCTACAACTTCACCGACTTCTCCGACAACCTCACGGACCTGAGCTACCGCAGCCG
>NZ_BCTC01000200.1 GCF_001571085.1 Azohydromonas lata NBRC 102462 | reverse complement strand
TAACCTGGGATCAAGCTGAGAGTGGCCTTCAAAGCCCCTTTGCCAGGCGTCGTGTCGGCGCGACCAGTTGCCAAGTGACTCGCCTGCCGCCTAAGGCATGTTGTGCTTGTGAAGGAAGGGGTTGGACTGCCACCTTTGCCCGTGGGCTGCTGCCAGCGCGCCTTCGCGCTCCAGCGCCGACTCGCCAAAAATGTCCATGGCCTTTGCCTTGCCCGGCCCATTGGACCGCGTAATGGGAGGTCGGTCGTGCTGACCGGAATGACGCGTGGCGTCGGCCAGGGATGACATTCAAACCCAAGCAGGCAGTGCGCTGTCCCGGGTCAGGGTACTCCTCAACGCTCGCTGGCCCGCTATCCACCCGACCTGTAGTGCGATTGGATCTCAAGCAAAGCGGCGGATGGGCGTGTACGTCAGCCTTATTGCGCCGTGATGGCCGGCAGCAGCCGGTCATATTCATGTCGGACCACGGCGTAGCACTCACAGGTCCGGCGCTCCAGCGCGGCGCGGTCCAGCACCGTGATATGGCCGCGCCGGTAGCGGATCAGCCCGTCACGCTGCAGCGCCCCAGCCGCCTCCGTCACGCCCTCGCGGCGCACACCCAGCATGTTGGCGATGAGCTCCTGTGTCATGACCAGGTCGGGGCCCTGCAGCCGGTCCAGGCTCAGCAGCAGCCAGCGGCACAACTGCTGGTCGAGCGAGTGGTGGCGGTTGCACACGGCCGTTTGCGCCATCTGCGTGATGAGCGCCTGCGTATAGCGCAGCAGCAGGTGCAGCACCGGCGCCGATTGCTCGAATTCGCGCTTGAGCCAGGAGCCGCGCAAGCGAAAGCCGCGGCCCGCGCTTTGCACGACGGCGCGGCTGGGCGTCGTCTCGCCGCCCATGAAGACCGACACGCCGACAATGCCCTCGTTGCCGACGACCGCAATCTCTGCCGGCGCACCGTTTTCCATCACGTACAGCAGCGAGGCGATGGCTGTGCACGGGAAAAACACGTCCGCCATCGCGACGCCAGACTCGTAAAGCACCGTGCCCAGCGGCATGTCCATGGGCTCCAGCGCCGCCTGCCAGCGGGCAAGGCTTTCTGCCGGCAAGGCGGCCAGCAGGCGGTTTTGTCGTGGATCGAGATCAGGGTTCATGGGCGGCTCCAACCATGGCCGCACCGGCGGTCTGCATGTCCAGCATCGCCGCCAGGCAAAGATTCACTATAAGAGGAAGGCAAAGGCCCCAAGTGCGCCAGCGCACAAAAGCCGGCTCCATTGGAAAGGACTGTGCACTGTGCGCCGGCGCACTGACGTGCCGTCCCGCGGCGCCTAGCGTGGATGTCAGGCCATGTCACCTGCGTTGCAGGTTCAACCTGCCACGGCCTTGCGCCACGACGCCTGGCGACACGCACGCCACGCTCCTGCAAGGAGGCAAGCGATGCTGGAGAACCTTTTGATTGCACGCCTGCCTCGGCATGGGCAGTCGCGCCTGCTTGCTTTGTCCGAAGCGGTGCGATTGCGTCCCGGAGACGTGCTGAGCGAGAGCGGCACGCGGGCTCGGTGCGTGTACTTTCCGCTCGACGCCGTGGTGTCGCTGGTGGCCACCGTGGCGGACTCGCGCCTGCTGGGCGTGGGCATGGTTGGGCGCGAGGGCATGCTGGGCGCGCACCTGGCGCTGGGCGTGGCTGACGCTCCGGTGCGGGCCGTCGTACAGGGCGCCGGGATGGCGCGGCGCATCCAGGCCGGTCCGTTTCGCCGCGAGCTGGCGCAGAGCGAGGCGCTGCATCGCGCGCTGTACCGCTATGTCCACGTGCAGCTGACACAGCTTGCAACGGCCGCCGCCTGTGTCCATTTCCACTTGTTGATCGCACGGCTGGCCCGCTGGCTGCTGATGAGCGACGACCGCACGGCGGTGGACGGCTTCCGCGTCACGCACGAATTCCTGGCACACATGCTGGGCGTGCGCCGCGAAGGCGTGACCGAGGCGGCCGGCGCGCTGCAGCAGCGCTTGCTGATCCGCTATCACCGCGGCGCAGTCTGCGTGCTTGATCGGCAGGGCCTGGAGAGCGTGGCCTGCGGCTGCCACGCGGCCGATCAGCGCGCCTACGACGCGCTGCTGGGCCCGTGACGGCTCGCACCCGGCCGCTGTTGCCGGTTCCAGGCCACAAGTGCCGCACGCGTGTCGTGTGCGGTTGCCCAGGGGAGGGGCCGGTGATGTCATTCGACGAATGGGTATTGGCGCTCGGGGTATTGCTGTTGGCCATGGTGTTCGCCGGCACGCTGCTGAGCCGCCTGCCCCTGACGGGTGCCATGGTGTACCTGCTGCTGGGCTGGCTGCTTGGGCCGGATGCCCTGGGTGTGATGAGGCCCGACCCGCTGCGCTATGCGGCCACCCTGGAGCGGCTGGCCGAGGTGGGGCTGCTGGTTTCGCTGTTCGCCGTTGGCCTGCGTCTTGAGGTGCCGCTGCGCGACCGCCGCTGGCGGCTTCCCCTGCGGCTGGCCTTCCTGTCGCTGGCGGCCATGGTGATTTTGATCGCGGGGCTGGGCATGCTGGTGCTGGACTTGTCCCCGGGCGCAGCCGTGCTGCTGGGCGCCATCCTGGCGCCTACCGATCCGGTGCTGGCCGCGGGCGTGCAGTCCCAGCCGGGTGCGGACCCGGACCGCCTGGGTTTCAGCCTTGCGGGGGAAGGCGGCCTGAACGATGGCGCGGCTTTTCCATTTGCCGTGCTGGGCATGGGCTTGTCGGCTCACGCGGAGCACGGGGTGGAGGTGTTGCACTGGATCATGGTCGAGTTCGCCTGGGCCACCATTGGCGGTCTGGCCATCGGCGCGACCTGGGGTGCTGCCGTTGGCCATCTGGTGGTCTTCCTGCGCAGCCGCCACGGGCAGGCAGTCGGCCTGGATGTCTTTCTTGGCTTGGGCCTCATAGGCCTGGCCTACGGGGTGGCCCAGTTGTGCCATGCGTCCGGCTTCCTGGCGGTGTTCGCCGCCGGCTTGGCCCTGCGACGCGTGGGCGAGCGGCCACGGTCCGATACCCATGCACTTGGCCCGTCCGGCGACGCAGCCGGCCATGGCTACAGCACGCTGGCCACCCATTCCCACCATGCCAGCGCCACCATGCGGCACGCGGTGGAAACCTTCAATGAACAGGTCGAGAGAATCGCCGAGATGGCGCTGGTGCTGCTGGTCGGTGCGATGCTGCCGTATGCCGTGCCGCTGCCTGCCGTCTGGTGGTTCGTCCCGCTGCTGCTGCTGGTGCTGCGCCCGCTGTCGGTGCTGGTGGCCACTGTGGGCGAAGGCGTGAGTGCCCGGCAACGCGCGATGATGGGCTGGTTCGGCATCCGCGGGATTGGTTCGGTGTTCTACTTGCTTTGGGCCTTGCGCCAAGGGCTGGAGCCGGCAACCGCGCAGATGCTGGTGTCCTTGACGCTGTGGACCGTGGCCGCGTCCATCGTTGCTCATGGCTTGACGGCACAGCCGCTGATGAAGCGCTACGGCGCGCGCTGAATCCGTCGCAGGATTGCCGCTTGCCGCTTGCCGCTTGCCGCTCCCTTTCTTTCACAGGAGTCCCAATGGCTGCTCTATCCGGGCATGGACAGCCGAGCAGGCCTGCGGTGGCTGCGACGTCTCGCGCCTGGCAGTGCTCCTGCGGGCACGAGATCTACTTTCGCAACAGTGAATGCCTTGGCTGCGGCGCGCCGCTGGGCTATTTGGCCTCTCGCGGGGCCTTGCTGGCACTGCAGCCGGGGCCGCGCAAAGACACCTGGCAGCTTCGTGGCAGCAGCTCGCGTGCCCCGGTGTACCGCCGCTGCGCCAACTTCCCCTCGCCGCCGGGTTGCAACTGGCTCGTCGAAGCCGGCGCGAGGGGACAGCGGACTCGGCTCTGCCAAGCTTGCGCCCTCAACCAATGCGTTCCTGACCTCTCCCGGGCCGGGGAACTGGTGTTGTGGACGCGCATGGAGAGGGCCAAGCGCCGGCTGGTGTCGCAGCTCATCGGCTTGGGACTGCCTGTTGTCTCCAAGGTAAGGGACGATCCGGCGCGCGGCCTGGCCTTTGATTTTCCCAGTCCGTCGCCGGGCCGCCCGCGTGTCATGACAGGGCACGGCAATGGCGTCATCACCATTAAGG
>NZ_BCTC01000199.1 GCF_001571085.1 Azohydromonas lata NBRC 102462 | reverse complement strand
GGGGCCGGCTGCGCGCTCGCCGCCTGGGCGGCGGGCGCACGCCCCCGCCGCGCGGGCCGTGCCGCCAGGCTCAGCAGCGCCGCCAGCGGCAGCAGCGGCCACTGCGGGGCCTGCAGCGCCAGCAGCATGAGCGGCTCCACCACGCACCAGGCCAGCGGCAGCGGCAGCAGCCAGCGCCGCACCCCGGGCCGCGCCAGCGGCGCCAGCGCCAGCATGGCCAGCACCGTGGGCGCGGGCATGAGGCCCACCACCTCGGCACGCCACCACGAGCCGCCCAACCACCCCGCCAGCAGCGGCGCACCCGCCAGCGCCACGAGCAGCAGGCCGACGGCCACGGCACGCTCGCGGGCCGCGGCATCGGTGGTGAAGGCGCCGCGGCGCGCCAGCACGGCCAGCACCACCGCCTGCGCGGCAAAGCCCACCGCCATCACGGGCGCACCCCAGTGGATCTGGGCGTAGCGCAGCAGCAGGAAATCCCAGGCCACGGTGATGCACCACAGCGCCGCCAGCCCGGCCAGCAGTTGCGCGGCGCCGCGGCGGCGCGTCAAGAGGCCCAGCAGCGCCACCGCGCCGCAGCCGGCCATGAGGAGCTGCGCCGGCCACAGCGCCTGGTTGTGCGCCTGCACCAGCCGCGCGTAGGTGCGCCCGGAAAAGAGCTGGAAATCCGACGGCACGTAGGTCCACCACTCGACCATCACAGCTCCTGCACGGCTTGGGCGATGCGCCGGCGCAGCGCCGCATCCGGCAGCCGCCCGCCGGCGGCGGCGAGGTTCTCGCGCACGTGGGCCACCTGCGTCGTGGCCGGGATCACGCAGGTCACGGCCGGGTGGGCGACGATGAACTTCAGGACGAGCTGCGCCCAACTGGTGGCGTCCAGCTCCGGCCCGGCCCACTTGGGCAGCGGGTGGCGCTCCAGGCGGCGCAGCAGCGCGCCCTGCTGGAAGGGCCGGTTGACGATGACGCCCATGCCGCGTTCGGCCGCCAGCGGCAGCAGCCGCTGCTCGGCCTCGCGGTCCACGGGGTTGTAGGTGAGCTGCACGAAGTCCAGCGGCTTGCCGGCCATCACGCGCTCCATCTCGGCGTGGCGGCGGCCCTCGCTGGTGGTCACGCCCACGTAGCGCAGCCGGCCCTGCGCCTTCATGCGCAGCAGCAGCGGCAAGTGCTCCTCCCAGGCCAGCAGGTTGTGCACCTGCAGCAGGTCAAAGCGCGGCAGGCCCCAGAAGGCGCGCGACTCGTCGATCTGCGCCGGCCCCTGGCGGCCGCTGCTGCTCCAGACCTTGTCGGCGGCAAAGACGCGGTCGCGCGCGCCCAGGGTGCGCAGCGCCTGGCCCACCACCTCCTGCGCCGAGCCATACATGGGCGAGGAGTCGATCAGCCGTCCGCCCCCGGCCAGGAAGGCCTCCACCACCCGCGTGCACTCCTCGCGCAGCTGCGCATCGCGGCCGACGTTGAAGGTGATCCAGGTGCCCAGGCCCACGGCGGGCAGCCGCTCGCGGCTGGAGGGAATGGCGCGCAGCGGCAGCGCCGGGCTGCCCTGCGCGGCGGCGGTGGACGGGGCCAGCCAACCCGGCGCCGCGCCGGCCGCCAGCGCGGCCAGGCCGCCCAACACGCGGCGGCGCCGCGGCATCGTGGTCTTGCTCATGCGGGCGAGCTTCCCATGCCGCGGCGCGGCGCTGGCAACGTGGGGTTTCAGCGGCACGCGGGCGCGGGCCTCCAATGCAGCCCTTCAGCGCGGGCATTCCCCGTCGGGGGCCACGGAGCCGTCACGGCACTCGGTGATGACGTCCTGGCGCCGCGGCGCCGGCGCGGCCGGGCGCGGGGCGGGTTGCGCCTGCACCTGCGTTGGTGCCTGCGTGTGCACCTGGGCCTGCGCGGGCTGGGCCGGGCCGTCCTGGACGAAGACGATCTTCTTCGTGCCCTGCTCGCAGCGGCCCACCACGCGGCCGGCGGTGTTGGCCTCCATGTCCACGATGGACAGCCGGAACTCCGCGATGCCGCCGGCGCGGAACTTGTCGGCGATCTCGGCCTGGATGGCGTCGCAGTTGCTGGCGGCGCGGGCCGCCTGGGGGCCCAGCAGGGCCAGCAGCGCCGTCAGGGTGATCAGGGCCGGGGTGGGCTTGCTCATGGTCCTCTTTCCTTGGTGCAGTGCAACATCACATTGTCTGTCCGGTGACAAGGCTGGCGACAGGTGGCGGCGCTAGCATGCGCCGCCGCATTTTTGCCGCTCGCCCTCATGGGGCGGCCGGCTCCCCGCCTTTTCGCCCGTCCAGCCATGTCCGACTCCTTGCTCCGCGCCCCGCTTCCCCCGCGCCAGGCCGAGCAATTGCGCGAGCACCTGGTGCTGGCCGTGGCGGCGCTGGCGATCGTGCTGCTGAGCACGGCGGCGGCGCTGATGCTGTGGCGCCAGCGCGCGCACACCCAGGCCACCTGGGAGCGGTACATGCAGAGCTTCGCCACCAGCATGGCCGCCCATGCGCAGCAAGTGGCATACGCGGCCGACGGGGCGCTGCAGCGCGTGGTGGAGCGCGTGCAGGAAGAGGCCGGCGACAGCGAGGCGCGGCTGCATGAGCTGGCCACGACGCGGCGCATGCACGATTTCCTCACCGAGCGCCGCGGCGAACCCGGCGTGGCGCGCGACATCGCCATCGTGGACCTGCAGGGCCAGGTGCTGGCCAACAACCAGGCCTTTCCGGCGCCGCACATCAACGTGCACGACCGCGACTACTTCAAGGCCCACCTCGCGCAGCCGGCGCTGGACCTGTACCTCTCGGCGCCCGTGCTCAGCCGCGACACCGGGCGCTGGACCCTCTTCCTGGTGCGCAAGCTGCGTGCGGGGGACGGTCGCATGCTGGGGCTGGTGATCACGGGCGTGGAGGTGGCGTGCTTCGAGCGCTTCTACCAGTCGGTCAACCTCGACGACGCGCACACCGCCGTGCAACTGCTGCGCAGCGACGGCGTGCCCCTGGCGCGCCACCCGCTGCGCGCGGGCATGATGTCGGCCTCCTACCGCGGCGCGCCGGCCCTGCGGGCGCTGGAGCAGGCGCTGGCGCAGGGGCGGCGCAGCGCGGCGGTGTACACGCGGCAGACGCGCCCGTCCGACCCGGCGCTGGCCGACCAGCGGCTGGTGGTGGCGCGCGCGGTGGACGCCTTTCCGCTGGTGGTGGTGACGCTGGCGACGCAGGACCTGATGCTGCACGGCTGGCGGCAGACGGCCTGGTTCCTGGGCGTGGGCACGGCGCTGCTGGACGCGCTGATCGCGCTGCTGGCGCTGTGGATGCACCGGTCGCTGCGCCGGCGCCGCCAGGACATGGAGCGGCTGGCCGCGGACCACGGCGACAAGGCCAGCTTCCTGGCCGGCGTGAGCGGCGAGCTGCGCGCATCGCTGCTGGGCCTGCAGGACATGACGCGGCGGCTCGCCGCCACCGCGCCGGCGCTGGCGCCGCAGCGCCAGGCGCTGCACACCATGGAGCGCTCGGCCACGCAGCTGATGGCGCTGGTGGACGACCTGCGGGACTACTCGCGGCTGGAGACGGGACGGCTGGCGCTGCAGCGCGCGCCCTTCGCGATCGCGCCGGTGGTGCAGGACTGCCTGGCGCTGTTCCAGTCGCAGGCCCGCTCGCGCGGCGTGGCGCTGGAGCTGTACATGGGCAACGCGGCGCACGACACGCCGGTGCTGGGCGACGCGCCGCGGCTGGCGCAGATCGTCAACAACCTGCTGTCCAACGCGCTGCGCTTCACCAGCACCGGCCACGTGGCGCTGAGCGTGGCGCCGCTGGACCGCGAACGCTGGCGCGTGGCGGTGAGCGACACCGGCAGCGGCATGACGGCCGAGCAGTGCCGGCGGCTGTTCGAGCCCCTGCCCGCCCCCCATGCGGCCGAGTCCGGCGCGCCGGGGACCACGCCGGGGCTGGGCCTGGGTCTGGGCCTGTCCATCGTCAAGCGGCTGGCGCTGCTGCACGAAGGCACGGTGGGCGTGCGCAGCGAATTGGGCCAGGGCACCGAGGTGTGGTGCGAGCTGCTGCTGCCGCCGGCGGCGGTGGCGCCTTCGTGTCCGGCAACGCCACCGGCAGCGGCTGAGGCAGCGGCTGAGGCAACGTGAACGTGAGCCTGGCGCCCGCGCGGCGCCAAAAGCAAAAAAGCCCGCCCTGAGCCAGGGCGGGCCAAGTACCGGCGGTGACTCCGGTGCAAAGGAAACGGTGAAACGGTGAGGCGGCGCTCAGCCCAGCGCCGCGGTGAGCGCGGGCACGGCCT
>NZ_BCTC01000198.1 GCF_001571085.1 Azohydromonas lata NBRC 102462 | reverse complement strand
GGGGATTCAAAAATTGAAATCCCACAATTGGGACCGCCATGGAAAAACGCCCTGGCCACTCCTGGCCGGGGCGTTTTGCCTTGCGGAAAATGATGGCGTCAGGCGATGCGTACCATCACCATGGTCTGGTTGAGCAGTTGGTAGGCGATTTCGCCAAACGTCACCGCACCGGGTTCGCCGCCGATGGCCTTACCCTCGAATCCGCCGAAGACGAAATTCAGGATGCAGTTGCAGCTCCACACGACGCCCTCGTGCTCCACCGCCTCCAGGCGTTCACGGAACGCGCCCACATAATCGGGCACGGCCTTGGCGAAGTGATAATCCACGCCGGGGAAAACAGGCGCGTAAAAATCAACGCCGCCCGTGGCCGGCATGCCTTGCAGCGACACGTTCACGTGCGCGCCGGCAAAATCGCCCACCAGCGGACATTGGCCGCCTTCAAAACCGCGCGATTTCACATACTCGGCGAAATTCACGACCTCGCCGTTGACCTCGCACTCGTCGACATGGAATCCGGTCTGGGAGAAATGAATGACGTCCTTGCCGTCGGGCTCGAACAAATTCACGGTCTCCAGCATCACCAGCTTGTCGTCCGGCACGCTGACATAAGCCACCACGGCACGGTCTTCATATTTGGCGCCGGTGCGCCCGTCATACACCTTGGGCGTGGCCTTGCCCAATTCGGAAAGGTGCACGCCCGATATCCAGCCCACCGTGGGTTTGACAAAGGCGTCGGGGTAGGTGGCGGCCTCGGCCGCGAAACGCTGGTGCGCCTGGCCGCCCGCGGGAATGATGGTCAGGGAAAAGCCGTTATCCGGCGCATGGGCCGCAATGCCGGCGAGCTCATCCGCGCCATAAGAGGCCAGCGATACCGTGCCCAGCTCCGAAAGGTCCGTGACGAATACCTTGTTGTTCACGACCACGCCGCCTTCATGCGTCATGAAATAGGGAATCGTGCCCCCCACCCACGAGCCCGCCGGCAATTGGTCCAGCAAATGCTCAGGGCCGGCTACGCTCAAGGGAGCGCCGCCCAGAATCAGGGAAGAAGCTTGTTCCAGGGAAATCAGTTGGTTCATGGTGAAAATGTCCGGCAATGGAGTCAAACAACAGGCGGCAAGCCGGCCATTACAGTGCAGTCAATTGCTGCAACTCGTTGCCCATGATCCGCTCGTATTTGGCGAAGAAATCAAAGATTTCCTTCGCCTTTTGAGGCGTGGGCGTTTTACTGGTCTCAATGCGCTTGATGAACAATTGCGCGGCCAGTTGCGAGGTCTTGACCTTGGACAGGCCACCCGAGGCAAGGCGGGACCACACGGGATGATTGGAAGCAGGAACGGCCATGGGATGCTCGGCTGTAAAAGTGGCTGACGTTGTCAAGACTTAATCGGGTGCTCGACAAGCCGAATTTATAGCCAGTCCCCCAAATGGGGGAGAGGGGTTATCCCAGCGGTATTTTTCCAGTAGACGCAATTCCAATTCGGGTAAACCCGCGGCGCGTTGTTGCACCGTGGTCCGATTACTCCGCCGTCGGCTTGGGCAGGTGGCGCTGCAGCAGCGAGCAGGCTCGCATGATGTGCTCGTGCACCATGCGCGCGGCTTCGGCCGGGTCGCCGCGGCGGCAGGCGTCCACCAGCGCCTGGTGCTCGGTATCGGCCGTGTCGCGGCCGTTCTCGCGGGTGAGCTGGATGTGCAGGTAGCGCTCGGTGCGGTTGTTGATCGACTGGATCATGTTGAGCAGGAAGTCCCGCCCCGCGTCGCGGTACAGGCAGGAGTGGAATTCCCAGTGCAGCCGCGCCCAACGGAAGGGGTCCTGCTCGCGAGCGAACTCATCGCACATCCGCTGCGCCTTGTCCAAGGTCGCCGCCGTCATGTTGGGCACCGCCAGCCGGATGGCGTTGGACTCCAGCATCGCGCGCACTTCGTACACCTGCACGATCTCCGCCTCCGACGGGCTGTGCACCACTGCGCCGCGGTTGCGCTGAAAAGCCACCAGCCCCTCGGCCTCCAGGTGCTTGAGCGCCTCGCGCACGGGAATCTTGCTGACCTTGAAGAGGGCCGCCACCTCGTCTTGCCGGATCGGCTCGCCCTCGTGCAACTGCCCGGTGACGATGGCATTGCGCAGGTGCTGCGCAATCACCTCCGAATTCGTGGGCGACTGGCCCAGGTTCGGCACATCGGACAGTTCAAGAGACACGGTTTCACCTTGGGTTTGCTTAGACGCAAAGCGTATACGAAATTCCCTTTGCGCAGTCGTGAACCATACACAATGCTGTGCACCATGATGGCGCTCGTATTTGGTGCCTCTGTGCGCCTTTTTGCAAAAAAACACCGCTTAATTGCACCAATAGCGTGCAGCTAATGGTTTGCACCTAGGCACAGATCATGCGTCTACCGTATACGATATTTTTGCTACGGAAAATGTCGGGCTCATGAAGGTCCGACACGCCGATGCGAAACCGGCCAGTCCATCCCACGGCCGGCGAGCGCGGCACCGCATCAAGTCTTGTCAACGCAAGCCGGCCCACAAGGCCGAGTTCATCGCCATGTCCGACGAAACATCGACTGCCTTGTCCACTGCTGTTTTGCGCCCGCACGTTCTCCGGCGTGCGGCGGACAAGCACGGCCCCCGGCATCGCGGCGCGCTCCAGGCGCGCGGCGGCCGACAGATTTCCGGCACCCGCGCGCAGCGCGGCTTCCAACCCTGACGCGGCTTTACAGCCGCAGCCCGCAGCAGGCGGCAGGCTTGGAAAGTGACCGAGCCGACGCCGATTCGTTCTGAGACCTCACGGAGACCCCTCGTCATGAAAAACATCGCCTCCACCGTGCGCCGCTTCGCCGGCGTTCTCCTGCCCGTGGCCTTTGCCGCTGCGTCCTTGGGCGCGCAGGCGCAGGAAGTGGTGAAGATCGGCTTCAGCAGCCCGCTGTCCGGTCCGCAATCCGCTTACGGCACCGACAACCGCGACGGCCTGATGCTGGCCGTCAAGGAGCTCAACGCCAAGGGCGTGACGGTGGGCGGCCAGAAGGTCACCTTCGAAGTCGTGGCCGAGGACGACGGTGCCGATCCCCGCCAGGGCGTGGCGGTGGCGCAGAAGCTGGCCGACAGCAAGGTGAAGTTCGTGGTCGGCCCGTACAACTCCGGCGTCGCCATCCCGGCCGGCCGCGTCTACAACGAATCCGGCATGGTCATGATGACCGTGGGCTCCAACCCCAAGATCACGGAGCTGGGCTATCCGCGCCTGTTCCGTATCGGCGTCAACGACGTGCAGTTGGGCGCTGCCATGGCGGTGTATGCCGCCAAGGAAATGAAGATCAAGAACGTGGCCGTCGTGGACGACCGCAGCGCCTACGGCCAGGGCCTGGTACAGGAATTCGTGGCCGAGGCCAAGCGCCAGGGCCTGAACATCGTCAAGCAGGAGTTCACCACCGACAAGGCCACGGACTTCACGCCCATCCTGACCTCCATCCGCAGCGCCAAGCCTGACGCCGTGTTCTTTGGCGGCTACTCCGCCCAAGGCGGCCCCATGCTGCGCCAGATGGTGTCGCTGGGCGTGCAGGCCAAGCTGCTGGGCGGCGACGGCATCTGCGCCACCGAGACGGCGCGCCTGAGCGGCGGCGCCGCCGATGGCCGCGTGCTGTGCGCGCAGGCCGGCACCATCCTGGGCAAGGCCGACACCGGCCGCGCCTTTGCCGCCAAGTACAAGGCCGCCTACAACCGCGACCCGCTGACCTACGCCGCCAACTTCTACGACGGCGCCATGCTGCTGGCCGACGCCATGCAGAAGGCCGGCTCCACCGACGCCGGCAAGGTGGCCGAAACCATCGCCAAGGGCAGCTACAAGGGCGTGGCCGGCGAATATTCCTTCACCGACAAGCACGATTTGAAGTCCTCGCCCGTGAGCGTGTATGGCTTCAAGGGCGGCCAGCCCGAGGTGCTGAGCTCGTTCTGATGAACCCGGCTGGCTGATCGGAGCCAGCCCTCTCGCAAGCAAAAGAGCCGCGGCCACTGCGCCGCGGCACTCTTTGATGCCGGTGGCCCAGGCCCGCCCGTGGTTGCGCCGGCATCCAGCCCCTTGTGGAATCTCCCATGGACATTTTTCTTCAACAGATCATCAATGGTCTGGTGCTGGGCAGCATGTACGCGCTCGTGGCACTGGGCTACACGATGGTCTACGGCATCATCAACCTCATCAACTTCGCTCACGGCGAGGTGTTGATGGTGGGCGCCATGGTCAGCTGGACCGTGGTTTCCGCCCTGGGCGATTCCGGCCTGCCGGGCTGGCTGCTGATGCTGATTTCGCTCATCGCCGCCATCGTCATCTGCGCGGCGC
>NZ_BCTC01000197.1 GCF_001571085.1 Azohydromonas lata NBRC 102462 | reverse complement strand
TAATTGCGCGCATACGAGACAACAGCACACGTTAAAGCCACTGATTGAGCGACGGAAAAAAAACGGCCCCTTGCGGGGCCGTTTTGCTTGGTCACTGAGCGTTGTGTCAGATCAGCGGCAGCTGCTGCACGTGCTCCTGATCCTTCGGCAGCACTTGCGCCGTCAACAGCGGCTCGCTTGCCACAGGGGCCGCTGCCGGGGCGCCGGAGCCTTCATGCTGGGGCAGCACGCTGGTCGGAGCGTCGGCCAGCAACTCGCTGGTGGTGGGCGCGGTGGGGGTGGCCTTGGCGAACCACACGTCTGCCGCAGCGTGCTGGCGGCCGTTCGTGTCGGTCCAGTTGGACACCAACCCCAGCAGGTTGCCGTTGTCGAGCGCCGTGCCGGCCTGAGCGTGCAGATCGATAGCCGCCACGCCGTGCTGGCTCAGAGAGTGCAGTTCGCCAGCGTCGGTCTTGCCGTCCTGGTTGGCATCCACCCACAAGCGCAGGCGGTCCCAGTTCACGTCCAGGGCATTGAGCACACCGTCGTGGTTGGTGTCCTCGGCCGCCATGGCGACATAGCCGTTGGCTGCACGGTGGCCATCGGCCAGCACGGTACCTTCACCGAACAGCTCGCGGCCGTTGTTGATGACACCGTCGCCGTTGCGATCCATCACCAGCAGACCATCATGGGCGCCGACCCAACCGACCTGGGCGCGGTGGCCCGTGCCGAGAAGGTCGAACGCCACGCCCTGGCTTGCAGCCACGGTCTGCACACCGTTGCCGTCGAGGTCCAGGACCACGGGTGAGGTCGCCAGAGTGCTGCGCTGCAGGTCGCTCATGGCGTCCTTCTGGTCCTGGGTGAAGGCAACCATCTGGGCCGCCGTCATCTTGGCCAGATCGCGGATCTCAAGCGCGGCGGCCTGGTCCACGCTCAATGCCGCGATGGTGTCGGTGGCCAGTCCCAGGATGCCTGCCGTGCTCAACGCCACGATCTGTGCCTGACTGAACACGCCGATATCTGCCGCGTCCAGCGTGGCCACTTGAGCCGAGCTGAGCGCGCCGATCTGCGCATCGTTCAGGTTATAGAGCTGGTCGCTGGTCAGCGCTCCGAACTGCGCCGCAGTCATGGCCTTGACGGCAGCGGCAGACAGTGCGCCCACGTCTTCCCCTTCGAGGGCAGAGATCTGCGTGGAGGTCAATCCAGCGATCTGCACCGAGGTGATGGCGGCGAACTGGTCAGCCGACAGCGCATTGAGCTGGGTCGAGGTCAGAACGTGGAAGTGGTCCGAGGTCAGCGCCCCCACCTGCTTGACGCTGAACTGGCTCAGCTCGTCGGCCGTGAAGCCCTCGATCTGGCTCGTGCTCAGCGAGCGAAGCGCGGCCGTCGTCAGCACCTGGATCTGCTCCGGGGTGAGCACCGAAAACTCGCCAGACGTGAACGTGGACAGTTGTGCCGTGCTCAGCGATGCGAACTGTGTTGCGGTCAAGTCGTCGATCTGGTCGCTGGTCAGGGCGGCCACTTGCTGCGTGGTCAGCGACTTGACCACGGCCACGGACAGCGCCGCCAGGTCTTCACCTTCCATGGTGGAGATCTGGGTCGACGTCAGCCCCGCGGCCTGCGCCACGCTCATCAGGCTGAAATGGTCCGGCGTCAGCGCGTTGAGGTCCTCACTGGCAAGGGTGTTGAACTGCGCCGAGCCCAGCGCCTTGAACTGCGACGCCGACAGCGCCTGGAACTGCAGCGCCTCGAAGCCGCCGAGCTGGGTCGAACCCAGGCCGGCCAGCGCGGCCGTGGTCATTGCGCCCACTTGGTCGACGCTGAACTGGCCCATCTCAGTGGCACTGAAGGCGTTGAGCTGCGCGGCGCTGAGCACCGCCACTTGCGCCAGCGTCAGGTCGTCGACCTGGTCGCTCGTGAGCGCGGCGACCTGTTGGGTGCTCAGTGACTTGATCACGGCCGCAGACAGCGATCCCAAATCCGCCGCTTCAAGGTTGGGGATCTGGCTCGTGGTCAGGCCTGCTGCCTGTGCCACGCTCAACAGGCCAAACTGCTCAGCCGTCAGCGCATTGAGGCCGTCGCTGGTGAGTTGGGACAGTTGGGTCGAGCTCAGCGCCTTGAGTTGTGCCGCTGACAGCGACTGCAACTGTTCGGCTCCAAAGCCGCCGAGCTGGGCAGAACCCAGGCCGGCCAGCGCCGCCGTGGTCAGCGTGGCAACTTGCTCCAAAGTGAGCTTGGCCATTTCGTCGGAGCTGAAGGCATTGAGCTGCGCAGCACTGAGCACCGCCACTTGTGCCGGCGTCAGGTCATCGACCAGCTCGGGCGTGAGTGCAGCGACCTGAGCAGTGCTCAAAGACTTGATGACCGCTGTCGTCAGCGCGGCCAGGTCCTCCCCCTCCAGGCTGGCGAACTGGCTCGTGGTCAGCCCCGCAGCCTGTGCCGTGCTCAGCACGGCAAAGTGCTCCGCGGTCAGCGCGTTGAGGTCGTCGGTGGCCAGCTTGGACAGTTGCGTCGCGCTCAGCGCACGAACCTGCTGCGTCGACAGCGCCTGGAACTGGTTGGCCTCGAGCGCACCGAGGTTGTCGGTGCTCAGCCCGGCCAGCGCTGCCGTGGTCAGCGCCACCACTTGTTCAACGCTGAGCTTGCTCATCTCCAGCGTGCTGAAGGCGTTGAGCTGCGCAGCGCTGAGTACCCCCACTTGCTCAGCAGTCAGGTCGTCGACCTGGCTGCTGGTCAGAGCCCCGATTTGATCCGTGCTCAGCGACTTGATCACCGCCGTGCTCAGCGCCGCCAGGTCATCCACTTCCATAGTGGAGATCTGGCTGGTGCTCAGCCCCGCGGCCTGCGCGGTGCTCAGCACGGCAAACTGCTCTGCAGTCAGCGCATTGAGGTCGTCGCTGACGAGCTTGGACAGTTGCGTCGAAGTCAGGGCCTGCACCTGCGCCGCCGTCAGCGCCTGGAACTGGGTGCTGTCGAATGCGCCAAGGTTGGTAGACGTCAGACCGGCCAGCGTTGCCGTGGTCAACGCCGCCACCTGCTCTGCAGTGAGCTTGCCCATCTCGTCCGTGCTGAACGTGTTGAGCTGCGCGGCACTGAGCGTCGCAATCTGCTCGGCGCTGAGTTGATCGACTTGGCTGCTGGTCAATGCGGCGATCTGGTCGGTGCTCAGCGACTTGATCACCGCCGTGCTCAGTGCCGCCACGTCAGTTGCCTGCATGGTCGAGATCTGAGACGTGGTCAGGCCGGTGGCTTGCGCCACGCTCAGCACGGCGAACTGCTCGGGCGTCAGCGCGTTGAGGTCGTCGCTGCTGAGCTTGGACAGCTGGGTCGCGCTCAGTGCCTGCACCTGCTGGATGGTGAGGTCGTCCCACTGGCCGCTGGTGAGGGCATCGAGCTGATCCGAAGTCAAGGAACGGATCACGGCCGTGGTCAGCGCTGCCAGATCGTCAGTCTCCAGGGTGGACATCTGGCCCGTGGTCAACCCTGCAGCCTGCGCCACGCTCAACACGGCGAACTGCTCGGGCACCAGCGCGTTGAGGTCGTCGCTGGTGAGCTTGGACAACTGCGTAGACGTCAAGGCCTGCACCTGGGCCACCGACAGCGCCTGGAGCTGGCTGCTCCCAAACGCGTCCAGGGTGGCGGTGCTCAGCCCAGCCAGCGCCGCCGTGCCCAGAGATGCAATTTGATCCACGCTGAGCTTGGCGATCTCATCGGAGCTGAACGCGTTGAGCTGAGCGGCGCTGAGTGCGCTCACCTGCGCATCAGTGAGGTCATCCACCTGATCGCTGGTGAGTGCAGCGATCTGGTCCGTGCTCAGCGACTTGATCACCGCCGTGCTCAGTGCCGCCAGGTCGCTCGACTCCATGGTGGAGATCTGAGCCGTGGTCAGGCCGGTGGCCTGCGTCACGCTCAGCGCGGCGAACTGCTCGGGCGTCAGCGCATTGAGATCGTCGCTGCTGAGCTTGGACAACTGCGTCGCGCTCAGTGCCTGCACCTGCTGGATGGTGAGATCGTCCCACTGGCCGCTGGTCAGGGCATCGAGCTGTTCCGAAGTCAGGGAGCGGATCACAGCCGTGGTCAACGCCGCCAGGTCTTCTGCTTCCAGATGAGGAATCTGGTTCGTGGTCAGACCCGTGGCTTGGGCCACGGTCAGCATCGCAAACTGCTCCGGCGTCAACGCATTGAGATCGTCGCTGACGAGATTAGAGAGCTGCGTTGCGCTCAGTGCCCTGACTTGGGCCGCTGTCAGCGCCTGGAACTGATTGCTGTCGAGCGCGCCCAGGTTGTCGGAACTCAAGCCCGCCAGCGCGGCCGTGCTCAAAGCCGCCACCTGTTCCAAGCTGAACTTGGTCATTTCGGTGGTGCTGAAGGCGTTGAGCTGCGCGGCGTTGAACACGCCCACTTGCGCGGCGGTCAGGTCATCAACCTGGTCGCTGGTGAGTGCACCGACCTGGGCCGTGGTCAGCGCCTTGATGACCGTCGTGCTCAGCGCGGCCAGGCGGTCTGCTGCCAGGTACGGGATCTGGTCCGTGCTCAAAGCCGCCAACTGCGTGGAGCTCAAGCTGGCGAACTGCTCCGGCGTCAGCGCGTTGAGATCGTCAGTGCCGAGCTTGGACAGCTGCGAAGCGCTCAAGGCCTTCACCTGTGCCAGGGACAGTGCCTGGAACTGGTCGGAA
>NZ_BCTC01000196.1 GCF_001571085.1 Azohydromonas lata NBRC 102462 | reverse complement strand
GCAGGACGAGGGTGGCCACGGCCTCTACCTCTACGCCGCCGCCGAGACCCTGGGCGTGAGCCGCGACGAGCTGCTGGACGCGCTGCACTCCGGCAAGGCCAAGTACAGCTCCATCTTCAACTACCCGACGCTCACCTGGGCCGACGTGGGCGTGATCGGCTGGCTGGTTGACGGCGCAGCCATCCTGAACCAGGTGCCCATCTGCCGCTGCTCCTACGCGCCCTATGCGCGGGCCATGGTCCGCATCTGCCGCGAGGAGAGTTTTCACCAGCGCCAGGGCTACGACAGCCTGCTGGTGATGATGGAGCAGGGCACCAACGCGCAAAGGGCCCTGGTGCAGGACGCGGTGAACCGCTGGTGGTGGCCCTGCCTGATGATGTTCGGCCCGCCCGACGACCAGTCGCCCAACTCGGCGCAGGGCATGCGCTGGGGCATCAAGCGCGTCTCCAACGACGAGTTGCGCCAGAAGTTCGTGGATGCCACGGTGGAGCAGGCCAAGCTGCTGGGCGTGATGCTGCCGGACCCCGGGTTGAAGTGGAACGACACCCGCAAGCATTGGGATTTCAGCGCCATCGACTGGGACGAGTTCTGGCGCGTGGTCAACGGCAACGGCCCCTGCAACCGCGAACGCCTGGCCGCGCGCGTGAAGGCCTGGGACGAAGGCGCCTGGGTGCGCGAAGCGGCCCTGGCCCATGCGGCCAAGCAGCGCGAGCGCGAGGCACAAGCGGCGTGATCTGGGCTTGTGAACTTGCCAACCAGTTAGGAGATTCACTATGAGCACCGACACCAACAACGAATGGCCGCTGTGGGAAGTGTTCGTCCGCAGCCGCGCCGGGCTGGACCACAAGCACTGCGGCAGCCTGCACGCCGCGGACGCGCCCATGGCCCTGCAGATGGCGCGCGACGTCTACACCCGGCGCCAGGAAGGCTCCAGCATCTGGGTGGTGCGCTCGGACCAGATCACCGCCAGCGACCCCGGCGACAAGGACATGTACTTCGACCCGATGGAAGACAAGGTCTACCGCCACCCCACCTTCTACAAGCTGCCGGACTCGGTGGACCACATGTGAGCCGCGCGAGGCAGCCATGCAGCCCTCCATTGCACTTCAACGCGACGCGCGCCAGCAGTACCTGCTGCGCCTGGGCGACACCTGCCTCATCTCGGCCCAGCGGCTGGGGGAGTGGACCGGCCATGCGCCGGTGCTGGAGGAGGACATCGCCCTGGCCAACATGGCGCTGGACCTGCTGGGCCAGGCGCGCGCGGTGCTCACGCTGGCCGGCAGCGCGCAGGGCTTGAGCGAGGACCAGCTCGCCTTCCTGCGCGAGGAGCGCGACTACTTCAACCCCACGCTGGTGGAGCTGCCCAACGGCGAGGGCCGTCCCGGCGACTTCGCGCTGACCGTGCTGCGCAATGCCTTCGTCGCCACGCTGCTCAGGCTGCTGTGGGAGCGGCTGCAGGACTCGGCCGACGAGGAGCTGGCCGCCATCGCGGCCAAGGCCGTCAAGGAGGCGCGCTACCACCAGCAGCACGCGGCCGACTGGGTGCTGCGCCTGGGCGACGGCACGGACGAGTCGCACCACCGCATGCAGGCCGCGCTGGACAAGCTCTGGCCCTACACGGCCGAGCTCTTCGATGCCGACGCCGTGGACGACGAGGCGGCCGACAGCGGCCTGGGCCCGCGTTGGGCCGAGCTGCGCGGCGCGTGGATGGCCGAGATTGGCCCACTGCTGCAGGCCGCCACGCTGCGCCAGCCGCCTGATCAAGCTTTCATGAGCACCGGCCGCCGCGGCGTGCACAGCGAGCACATGGGCTACATCCTGGCCGAGATGCAGCACTTGCAGCGTGCCTATCCGGGAGGTGCATGGTGACGGCGCAACCCACGCCCGGCGCCCGCGTGCAGCGCGCCTGGGACGTGCTGGCCGGTGTGCTGGACCCGGAGGTGCCCGCGCTGTCGTTGTGCGATCTGGGCATCGTGCGCGACGTGCGGGAAGCCCACGAGGCCGCCGGCCTGCTGGAAGTCGTGCTCACGCCGACCTATTCCGGCTGCCCGGCCACCGAGGTCATCGAGCGCAGCGTCGTGGACGCGCTGGACGCCGCCGGCCTGGGGCCCGTGCGCTTGAAACTGCAGCGCGCGCCGGCATGGACCACCGACTGGATCAGCGAGGAGGGCCGGCGCAAGCTGCGCGAGTACGGCATCGCGCCGCCCGCGCACGGGGCTGCGGGGCAGGCCGTGCCCATTCGCCTGGTGCCGCGCCGCATGGCACCCGTGGCCTGCCCTCGCTGCGGCAGCACGCACACCGAGCAGCTCTCGGCCTTCGGCGCCACGGCCTGCAAGTCGCTGCACCGCTGCCTGGATTGCCGTGAGCCCTTCGAGCACTTCAAACCCATCTGAGGCGAGGCTGGCATGAGCGTCCTGTTCCACCCGCTGCGCGTGCGCGCCATTGAGCCGGACACGGCCGAGGCCGTGGTCGTGAGCTTCGACGTGCCGGCCGAGCTGCGCGAGACCTTCGGCTTCACGCAGGGCCAGTACCTCACGCTGCGCAAGACCATAGACGGGCAGGACCTGCGCCGCTCCTACTCCATCTGTGCGGGCGTGGACGACGGCGAGCTGCGCGTGGGCGTGCGCAAGGTGCGCGGCGGCGTGTTTTCCAACTGGATCAACACGCATCTCCAGGTCGGCGACGAGATCAGCGTCATGGCGCCGCAGGGGCGATTCTTCGTGCCCATGGAGCCCGATGCGCGGCGCCACCACCTGGGCATTGCCGGGGGCAGCGGCATCACGCCCATCCTCTCCATCATGAAGACGGTGCTGGCGCGCGAGCCGCTCTCGCGCTTCACGCTGATCTACGGCAACCGCTCGCTGTTGTCCACCATGTTCAAGGAGGAGCTGGAGGACTTGAAGAACCGCTGGATGGCGCGGCTGGTGCTGCACCACGTGTTCTCCGACGAGCCCACCGACTCGCCGCTGAACATGGGCCTCATGAACCGCGACAAGCTGGGCGAGTTCCTGCGCAGCGTGGTGCCGGCCGCCGGCGTGGACCAGGCCTACGTGTGCGGCCCCTTCCAGATGAACGACGAGGCCGAGGCCGCGCTGCTGGCCGCAGGCGTGGCGCAGGACCGCATCCACATCGAGCGCTTCGGCCTGGCGCAGCCCGCCGGCACGGTGCAGGCGGCCGACGCCGTGGTGCACCAGGCGCAGCCGGGCGATGCGCAGAGCGCGCGCATCGTCATCATCCGCGACGGCCTGCGGCGCGAGATCCAGTTCCACAAGCAACAGCCCAGCATCCTCGACGCGGCCTCGGCCTGCGGCATGGAGGTGCCTTTTTCCTGCACCTCGGGCGTGTGCGGCACCTGCCGCGCCAAGCTGGTCGAAGGCGAGGTGCGCATGGAACGCAACTTCGCGTTGGACAAGAACGAGGTCGCCGCCGGTTTCGTGCTCACCTGCCAGGCGCACCCGCTCACCGAGCGCGTGGTCCTCTCGTTCGACGAAAGGTAAAGCGCATGGCCCGCGGACGCGCCGCCAACTACGACGACCAGCGCGAGATGATTCTCGAGCGCGCGGCGGCGTTGTTCGCCCGCCGCGGCTACTCGGCCACCACCATGAACCAGGTGGCCGAGGCCGCGGGCCTGTCCAAGGCCACGCTCTACCACTACTACCGCGACAAGTACGCGCTGCTGGTGCAGATCGCCGAGGGCCACGTCTCCCGCCTGGTGGCCATGACGGACGACGTGCTGGCGCGCGACGATTTGTCCGCCGAGGCCCGCGTGCGCGAGCTGGTCGCGCGCATCCTGCGCGAGTACGCCCATGCGCAGCACGCGCACCGCGTGCTCACCGACGACGTGCGCTTCCTGCAAGCGCAGGACTGCGACCGCATCCTCAACCTGCAGCGCCACGTCACCGCCGGCTTTGCCCGCGCCATCGCGGCCTGGCGCCCCGAGCAGCAAGAAGCCGGCCTCGTGAAGCCCGTCACCATGCTGCTGTTCGGCATGGTCAACTGGATGTTCACCTGGCTCAAGCCGGATGGGGCGCTGTCCTACGAGGACATGGCCGGCATCGTGGCCGACATGATGGTGGGCGGCGTGCCGGCGGTGCGCCGCAGCGCGGCGCCCGCGGCCGATGCCCCCAGTGGCACCGGCGCGACCCCTGCAATCCACAAGACCCTCAATGGCGACACAACGGTCCCGCGACGGCGCAACGCGCCGGCGGTGGCCACATCCACCGAAGGAGACAAAGCATGAAGACGACTTTCAAGCTCGCGGCCGCTGCCGCAGCGCTGCTGGCCGCGGCGCAGGCGATGGCCGACATCAACGTCGGCGTGACGCTCTCGGCCACCGGGCCGGCCGCGTCGCTGGGCATTCCGGAGAAGAACACGGTGTCCCTCATGCCCAAGACCATCGCGGGGCAGAAGGTCAACTACATCGTGCTGGACGACGCCAGCGACACCACCTCGGCCGTCTCCAACGCGCGCAAGCTCGTGAGCGAGAACAAGGTGGACGTGATCCTGGGCTCCACCACCACGCCCAACTCGCTGGCCATGATCGACGTGGCCGCCGAGTCGCAGACGCCCATGATCTCCATGGCGGCCTCGGCGCGCATCGTCGAGCCCATGGATGCCAAGCGCAAGTGGGTGTTCAAGACGCCGCAGAACGACATCATGATGTCGCTGGCCATCGTCGAGCACATGGCCGCCAG
>NZ_BCTC01000195.1 GCF_001571085.1 Azohydromonas lata NBRC 102462 | reverse complement strand
CCGAGCCGCACCCGTGCTGGCAGTGCCACCACTACGGCGGGCCGCTGCCCGACAACGACATCAACTGCTTCTTGCCGGCACCCGCGCCTGTCGCCGGTGGTGGGGCAGCCCGAGAACGGCTGCGCCTTCTGGGAGCGCGCGTCGGGCACCGACGACGAGCAACGCCAGCCCTGACGCTGCTGGACCTTCCGGCGTGGATCTGCCTGAGGCTTCCCGGCACCGCTGGCTTAGCCTCCCATGCGCACCAGCGGCAACGGCGCCTGCGCCGACCCCATGGGCCGCCCCTCGGCATCCAGCTCGATGCGCCCAAGAAGCCCGCAGGGGTGGCCGGAACGCCACATCGAGATCGCCAGCACCACCGTTGCCGGCGCCAGCAGTCCACCATCTGCGCACCGCAGCGGCCTCCTGAGCCCTACCTCCACGAAGGTCAGCGAGCAGCCCTCTGGAGCTTCCTCGCGGGCCCGGGCGACGAACTGCGCTTGCCTGGTGACCAATTCCTCCCCCCAGGCCAGGTCCAGCACCGCGCGCTCGATGCCCTGGTCCAGTTCCCCGCTGCGCAAAGCGATCCACCTCAACTTGAAGCCGGACAGGCGCACGCCAGGCGCGTGATACCGCGCCGAGAACCGGTCATAGAAGGCACGCAACTGCTGCGGTGGCTGGGGATCAAAGGCGTCAGGCATGCCACAGCGTGCCATGCACCCGCAGGCATCATCGCTTCCGTGATCCAACGACCGTTCGCTCGGACTCCACCTCTCATCACGGCAACAGGCCATGGACCAAGGCAAGGCACGCGACTTTTGGAAAACGATGATGAACCATGAGGCCGAGCTGTGCGCCGTGCTGGATGCGGCGCCTACCGACCATGGGCTTCAGGAAGGCCTCCAGCGCATCGGCCGGGTCGTGCAGACGCTGCGCGACGCCGCCGCTGACATCGATCCGCTGCTGACCGTGGAGGTGGACCAGGTGCCGGCCGAGGACAGCACCGTGCTGCGCATCGCCGTGAGCTGCAACCACGATCCCGACGGCATCGAGGCGGTGCAGGCACTCGTGGCCGCAGCGCCGGCAATGCCGCCGCGCATCCAGGTGTGCGCGTTCGCGCCGCCGACGCCGAAGGAAATGGCGAGCGAGCTGGCCTCGCTGGAAATCCTCGGCGAGGAAGTGCCGCTCCAGCGGGTGCGCTTCATGGTCGAGCCCAGCGCCACGGCACCCGGCACCTTCGACGTGGCGTGCTTCGTACCGGAGGCGGCTGTGACCGCGATGGACCCGCAAGGCGTCCCCGGCGCCCTGGTCGCCGACATCCTGCTGAACATGGGCATCGGCGAGCTGCGCGTGATGACGCGCGTGAGCAGCATCGGTATCGCCGTCACCGACCAGCCGCCGCCCGAAGCCGTCCAGGCCTGGGACCTCGTTGAGATCATTGACAGCGCGCCGGCGCACTGAACTCCTGGCGCCGAAGAGCCAAGCATCAGCGCCTCGAAGCGTCCCTTGGAAACCTTGGTCTGTCCATGTGCCGTCAGCCCGAACTCGACTCTCCGTTGGCGCGTGCGCAGGCCCGCGCCTGCATTTCTGGCACCTGCTGCGCCAGGCCTGCGTGACGGCGGTCGCCTCCGAGCCGCCCTGTCCAACACCGTAGCCGCAGTGTCTCCAGCCGGGTCAAGCATCGGCCGCCTTTTCCGTGGCGGGCATTGAGCAACCCGCCACCCTTAAGGTTCCCGGGATATCTGAAGTATTTCTTGACGGACCGACCCGGCGGCAAGTTCGTGCCCATTCCGGTCGTCCGTCGCTACGAAGTCCGGTCCTTGCTGAACTCCCGGGCGCTCAGTGAGCGGCGATTGGCGAATGTCTTGTACGGTGGGCTGGCGCGGACCACTTGCACCTCTCTGGCGAGGCCCGTGGAGTGACCCCAGCCCTATGAGCGCATCGTCGCTCTCCCGCAATTTGCCAGGAGGTGATTATGGAAACGCCCGAACGCATAGGGCGTCACTGACTGTGTGACCGCCTGGGGGCGACGATTGCAAGTTCGCGCGTTGGCATTCGCCGTGCCCGTCAGTTCGCTAACCCAGGGGATAGCACGGTCGCCGGTGAGGATCACGATAGGGCTTCGCGTCGGTGCGGCCGCGTCGCGCGTCGGTGGCTCACGCCGATTCATCATGCGGGAACCGGCCCCGGGAGTAGGCCCATGAAGAAGTTCTTCGTCAGGTCAGCGGCCGTGGCGCTGGCCGCATCCGCCTTCACCTTGCCGTGCCTGGCCGTGGTCATCGACTTCGACCTCGACACGGGCACGCTGCTCCTGGACACCCCGGGCACCGGCGCACTGGACGAGTACCGCTCGGGGACCTTCGGCATCGGTGCGCACACCTTCTCGCCGACGAATCCGAACACCTTCCAGCCGCTGCCGCTCGAGGTTCGCTTCGTCGACGCTCAGACTGGAAGGTTGCAAACGGTCACGCTCGCCACGTTGGGGCTCGGCGGTGGGCAGAACGCCCCGTCCACCTTCGGTTCGATCAGCGACCCACCCGGCGGACACAATTTTGGTCCGAGCTTGATCCTGTCAAGCTCACTGGGCGACTTCGACGTCTTCAACACGGCAAGGGCAACGATCACGCCGACAGTCGTGTCGGGCACGATCGCAGCCGACTTCAACGCCACCGGTGGTTCGGTGTGCGGCCATGGGGCCGACAACGACTGTGACTTCGGTGCGCGCCTGCCCGACCTGCTCGACGGCCCGGATCCGCTCGTCCTGTCGGGCTTCCGCGTGGACTTCGGCATCGGCGTGGCGAGCACGACGACGTTCGACACCTTCGAGTTCCGCATGATCAGCCCGTCGCTCATCGTCACCACGATTCCCGAAACGAGCACGTGGGTCATGTTGCTCACCGGGCTCGTGACGGTCGCGCTCGGCGTTCAGCGACGCCGGCGCAGCGTGCTCGCCGAGTTAGGAAATCCTCCCTCCGAGTGAACCCCACCAGCCGGACGACCGGCAGCCGCGGTGCCGCAGAACGTTCGGAACGGGGAGAGAGACTTCTCGCCCGCGCGCCCAGGCCTTCGCGGTCGCCTTGTGGCGGGAACTTCCAGTCCGCCAACGACAGGTCCCATGGAGTCAGACAGGCGCAAAGGGCTCGCCGCGTGGCATCGACCGACGGCTTTGCAGCGAAGTTGCCAATGACCGGGCATGGCCGGGAACTACCAGCCGAGCCACTGTCTTTTCTATCGCATCTGCTTTCTCAGCGGTATGCAAGCAGTTGCGCAGCGGCATGGCGGCTTGGCTACGGCGATTCGAGGCGTGCGGCCGACACCGCGGCGAGGCCGGCATCGCCACCCGCAGCGATTGATGCTGGGCACGCAGCGTCGCGAGTTCCCGGCGGCTCTGGCCTCGCGCTGCCACTCGAAGATGCCTCGCTGCCATTACTCTTGCGGTGCAGTGCTCATGCCTTTCTCCCGGAGTTGCTGGCGCCAGCGGCGGCTGCCACGGCCTTGTGCTCGGCCAGGTAACACGCCCGGATTGAACCGACGCGGCCGACCGTCAGCCCGACAGGCTGGCCATCGACCATCCAGATCGTTTCGTCCCGACGTGCGTCGTAGCGAAAAGCGAGGCCGGCGCCAAGCCCGTAGCCGGCACGCTGCAGCGCCTGGCTGAACTCTTGGTAGGAGACGCGGCGAACGCGGTGAGAGGAGCTGTCCATGGCGTGTGGAGCAATCCGGTCAGGCGGTGGGGCGGGTGGGCCGAACCTGGGCGATGAGCACGCCGCTCTCGCACCGGGCATGGCCAGAGGCAGCGAGCGCTCGCAGAGTGCGCACGTTGGCGCCGGCTTGTGCGGCGACAGATGCGCGTGGCGGTGTTGCCGATGTGCTCGCCGTCCGGATAGACGCCCAGCACCTCGTTGCGCTCCTGCGGGGTCAGGCCCCCGAGGGCGCGTTTGTCCATGTGAACGGCGGTCAGAAAGCGCGGTTTTCCGGCGGTGAGGGCGCGTTTTTGTTCCCCCGAAGGCTTTCTTCTGTGGATAACTGCCCGCGGCGCCGCGATTGTGGAAAACCGCCGTTGTGGGTCTCTCTGATCACCTGCTCCGGCTGACCTCTCCCCGTTGGCGGGGTTGAAGTTCTGGTTAAACCGCTTGGCTTTAGACCATGATTCCATTAAAGTGGAATTATGGAAGAGAAAGACGTTGTCCGATCGCTCGCTGCGCTGGCCCAGCCGGCACGGCTGCAGGCGTTCCGTGCCCTCGTGGTGGCTGGCGAGGAGGGCCTGACGCCCGGCGCCATGGCCGAGGCGCTGGGCCTGCCGGCGTCCACGCTGTCGTTCCACCTCAAGGAGCTGACCAACGCGGGCCTGGTCACGCAGGAGCGCGAGAGCCGCAACCTCATCTACCGCGCCGCGTTCGGACAGATGAACGCGCTGCTGGCGTACCTCACCGAGAACTGCTGCCAGGGCGTGGCCTGCCTGCCCGCAGCCAAGCCCTGTACCGACTGCTGACTCAGTCATTCAAAGGAGACCTGCGATGAAGCGCTTCCACGTCCACCTGCACGTCGATGACCTGGCTAAGAGCATCGCCTTCTACTCTAGGCTCTTCGCCGCCGAGCCCGCGCGTGTGGAGAGCGACTACGCCAAGTGGATGCTCGACGACCCGGCGCTGAACTTCGCCATCTCCACGCGCGGCCAGGCCAGCGGCATCGACCATCTGGGCATCCAGACCGATGACCCGGCGGAGCTGGCGGCCATGAAGGGCCGTGCCGAAGCGGCCGACATGACGTTGCTCGATGAGGGCGCGACGACTTGCTGCTATGCGCGCAGCGAGAA
>NZ_BCTC01000194.1 GCF_001571085.1 Azohydromonas lata NBRC 102462 | reverse complement strand
AGGCCTGTTCCTCAACGTGCTGGGCAAGTTCTGAGGACGCTGCGGGCTGGCGGCATGCGCCGCCGGCCCGCCGCCATGATGATTACCTTCGCATCCAATGCGGGCGAAACGGCCAGCGATTCGCGCCGGGATGGCGCAGCCGTGGCCTTCCAGCTATTTCGGCTGAATGCCTCGGATCTTTATCTTGCCGGCGACGCTTATGCAGCAATTGCGTGAGCTTTGGCATCAAGTCAAGAAGTTTTGGTTGCCGGTGCGACCTATCTCAATGTGTCAGGACATAAAGTTGTGTCTGAAGTGCAAAGTTTTGTTTTGAAAAACTTGATGCACTGAACCTCACCCGGCCGCTTGGCGGCCGCGAGTCAAGCCGTTCCCACCGCAGTGTTTGCGAATGCTTTCGCATGAAGGCAGGGATCGGTTTGGCCTGAAGAAAAAGCCCGATGCGATTCGACTGTCTGCGCCGTTCCGTTCTGTTCCTGCGTGCCTGGCTGCTGCGCGTGATGTTGCTCATGGCCCTGGGCCTGGGCTTTGCCGGCGCCGCGCGGGCGGACCTGATCGTTTCCCAGTTGCTGGACACCGATCGCATACCCGCGGGCAGCCGCATCACCTACACCGTGGTGCTGCGCGACTCCGTGGGGGCGGCCCGCACGGGCGTGCAGCTGAACTTCGGCTTCCTGACCACCAGCACGACGGGCCGCTACGCGGGCGTGGACAACCTGCCTGCCGGCGCGAGCTGCGCGGGCCTGGCGATCAACGAAAGCATCGCCAACCAGGCCGCGAAGAAGCAGCTCACCTGCACCGGCATCAACATCCCGGCGGGCGGCAGCGTCGAGATGCTGGTGTATGTGGACACCACCGTTCAGGGCCAGGTGGAGGTCGAGGCCTCGCTGGTGGGCGGCACGCAATCGGAGTTCCAGAACACCACGGTCAACGCCGGCGCGGATCTGCGCCTGGCCGCCACCGCGCCCGCCACGGCGGCTGCCGGCAGCGTCCAGTCCATCACCTTCACCGTCACCAACCTGGGGCCCAACGCCTCGCCGGCCCACACCGTCAGCTACACGGTGCCGCCCAACTTCACGCTGACCTCGCAAGCCGGCTGCCGCGACATGGACAGCCAGCGGGTCGTGCTGTGCGACGGCGGCGCGCTGGCCGTCAACGCCTCGTCGAGCATCACGCTGCAAGGCGTCGTCGGCGCGGGCAACGGCTCGACGCTGACGCACACGGCCAGCGTCCTGGCAGGCGGCGGCGTGGACGACAGCAGCGTCTCCAACAACACCGTGCAGCCCAGCATGGCCATCACCGCGGGCACGGCCCTGGCGCTGGTCAACGCCACCGAGACCGATTCCACGCCGATCAAGCGTGGCGACCTCTTCAGGTACGTCCTCAAGGGCAGCTACAGCGGCGACTTCCCGGCCGGCGTGACGATGTCGGACACGCTGCCCAGCCAGGTCTGCATTCCCAACCTGGGCAACATCAGCGCGCCCAACTGGAACTGCACCGTCACCGGCAACACCACCTGCTCCAGCCCCGGCGGCGGCGGCGGGGCGCAGCTCAACTGCACGATCAAGGCAGGCACGGGCCCGGCCGGTTCGGCCCGCTCCCTGGGCAACATCACCGTGCCGGTGCGCGCGCTGGAGACCGGCACGATCACCAACGAGGCGCGGCTGCGCCAGTCCGCGTTCAACTACGTCGATGCCCAGGCGCAGGTCAGCGTGGTGGGCGACGGTGCCGACCTGAGCGCCGTCAAGCTCATGACATGGATCAAGGGCTCCAGCGCGGTGCCGCTGAACCAGCCCTTCAGCTACTCGCTCACGGCGACCAACCTCGGCCCCAGCCCGCTGCCCGTGGGCTCGGTCATCACGCTCACGGACACGCTGCCGGTCGGTCTGACCGTGACCAGCGTGCAGGCCGGCGGCGCCAGCTGCGACCGTTCAGGCACCGTGGTGGGGCCCGCAACCATCACGTGCACGGTCACGACCAGCGCGGTCGTGAAGGTCGGCAGCAGCATTCCGCAGGTCACGCTCATTGCGAAGGCAACGACATCCGGGACCACGCTCAACAACCGCCTGTGCACCAAGCTGACGGCGGTGGGCGCGCTCAAGGACGACGTGACCGGCAACGACTGCGTGGAAACGGGCGTGGACGTGCATGACAACACCCACCAGGCCGACATCCGCGTGCTCAAGCGCGTGGTGGGCAAGGGCCAGACGGCCGCCGACCCCCAGGACGCCACCAAGCCCCTGGTGTGGGAAATCGAGATCGTCAACGACAGCAAGGACACGCCGCTGGGCGCACCGGTGGAGTCCACCAACATCAAGCTCACCGACACCTTCGCCAAGGCGCTGTACGGGCAGGCACGGCTCCTGGAAGTCTTTCCGGGCGTGGCCGAGATGCAGGGCTGCTCGCTGTCCAAGTCGGGCACCGACATCAAGTTCAACGACTGCTCCATCCGGCGCCTGCCCCCGTGTACCGCGGGGGTGAACTGCCCGCGCCTGCGCGTGTCGCTCTTCCACTTCGTGACCGACGGCACGCTCACCACCGACGGCACGGCGTACCAGACGTTCAACACCCTGGTCGCAGCCGTTCCGCAGGACATCGCCGATCCCCTGCGCTCCAACAACACCGTTGAGAACGTCCCGGGCTGGTTCAAGGCCGGCGTGGACCTGAAGGTGACCAAGACCGCAAGCTCCGGCACGGGCAGCACCCAGGTGCCCGCCGGGCAGTTGCTGGCCTACACCATCAACGTTCTCAACCCCGCCGACAAGAGCCCGGCCACCGTGGCGCGCAACGTGCGCATGACCGACACGCTGCCCGTGGGCGTGGTGCTGTTGAGCCCGCCGCAACCCAGCGGCAACGGCTACTGCACGACGGCACCGGCGGTGGGCACGGCCACGACGCTGGGCAACCGCACGGTGGAGTGCGTCTGGCCCTCCATCAGCCGCTCCCCCTCGGGAACGAGCACCCAGGAGACGGTGAAGATCAACGTGCGCGCGCTCGCTGCACTGCGCGGCACCACCATCACCAACAACGTCCGGGTCGAGAGCGACACGCCGGAGATCAATACCTCCGACAACGTCGCCTCGGTGAGCACCCTGATCACCGACCCGGTCTACGACGTCCTGGTGGACAACACCGACAACGTGGACCCGATGGCCACCGGCGAGCTGGTGACCTACTCCGTCAAGGTCTCCAACAACGCCGCCTCCGCGGCGGAAGACCTGACCCTGCGGATCACCTTCAACACCCTCAACTCCCCGCTGCAGTCGCCGCAGTTCGTGGAGGTGGTGCAGCCGCTGCCCAGCGGCGTGCGCTGCAGCGTCACGACGCAGGTGGTGTGCAGCATCGACGCCCTGGGCGGCAACTCGACGAATCCGCTGTACGCCAGCCCCGAGGAGAGCAGCAAGACGGTGCAGCTGCGCATGCGCGGCCGCGACGTGGGCAGCTTCCGCACCACGGCGGTCGTCGGCTTCGCCTCGCCCACGCTGGCCGCCTTCGAACCGGTGAGCCTGCGCGGCAACAACACCGAGCATGAGAACACCACGGTGGTGCTGTTCAAGACCGACGTGGAGGTGCTTGCCAAGACGGCGGTTCGCCGCGGTGCGGCAAACGACAGCCAGCCCCTGGCCACGGTGGGCGCGGGCACGGGCTTTGACTGGCTGGTGCGCCTGCGCAACAACGGGCCCAGCGATGCGATGGACACGCATTTCGTCGACACGCTGCCCGCGGGCATGGTGCTCGACGGCACGGCGGCCCTGACCATCACGTCCTCCGGCCCGGTCTTCGTGCCCGGCACGCCCTCGTGCACCGCCGTGACCGCCTCCGGCCTGGTCACCGTGGAGTGCGTCATGAGCACCATGCCCAAGGACGGCACGGCCACGGTGCGCATTCCCGTGCGCCTGAGCGGCAGTCCCGCCACGGGGCGCGTGTTCACCAACACCGCCACGCTGACCACCAACGGCACCAGCGACACCAACAGCTCCAACAACGCCAAGACCACCAGCGTCACCGTCGGCGCCGGCCTGATCGCAGGCGTCGTCTTCCACGACCTCAACCGCAACGGCACGAAGGAAGACAACGAGCCCGGCATCGCCACCACGATCAACCTCAGCGGCTCGGCCAGCGCCACCACCACCAGCGACCCGGTCACGGGCGCGTGGAGCTTCGGGGTGGCCGCGGGCACCTACACCGTGACCGAGGTCCAGCCCGCGACCTATCTGCCGGGCACCACCTACAAGACCTCCAACAGCCTGCCCGGCAGCGTGCCGGGGGGCAGCCGCGGCAACGCCTTCACGGGCATCGTGGTGGCCGACGGCGAGACCCGTTCCGGCTACTACTTCGGCGAGGAGCGCCCCACCGTGACGGCACGGGTGTTCGAGGACGGCAACAACGACGGCGTGCCGGCCACCGGCGACGCCGGCATTGCCGACGTGGTCCTGACGATCACGGGCACCGACGCGCAGGGCAATGCGGTGGCGGCCACCGCCACGCCGACGGCCCAGCCGGGCCGCTACACCTTCGGCGCCTTGCCGCTGTCCGACGCGGCGGGCTACACCATCCGCCAGACCCAGCCCGCGGGCTACCTGCCCGGCAAGGCCAGCGTCGGCACCTTCCCTGGCAATGCGCTGGATGGCGGCAACGTCGTCACGGGCGTGGTGCTCAGCGGCAGCCTGCCGGTGCGGGACGTGGGCGACTACAACTTCGGCGAAATCAAGCCCGCCGCCGCGGCCGTGACGGTGCGCGTGTTCGAGGACGCCAACAACAGCGGCACCCCGGACACGGGCGATGCCGGCATTGCCAACGTCGTGCTGCACCTCACGGGCACCAGCGCCGCGGGCGAAGCGGTGGACATCACGGCCACGGCCATAGCGAACCAGACCGGCCGCTACCGCTTTGCCAACGTGCCGCCGTCCGACGCCACGGGCTACACCATCACCGAGCAGCAGCCCGCCGGTTACCA
>NZ_BCTC01000193.1 GCF_001571085.1 Azohydromonas lata NBRC 102462 | reverse complement strand
ATTCCCGCCTGCGCGGGAATGACGACTCGGGGGGCGCTGCGGGCCGGTCTCCGGCTGGCGTTTGCCCACTTTCCCCGGACACCAATGCGCCTGCGCGGGAACGACGAGGTCGTGGGCCTGGCTGATCGGCCTGCGGCCAACAACACCCAACAGCCAATATGTCGCCGCCGCCCTCGCCACCGCTCCCAGGCCAAAACCTCCGCCTCCCATCTGCCCACTGAAAGGAGTTTCCCCATGCCCCCGCTGCGCCGCCATCAACTGGCCTACCTGAGCGCCCAAGGCTGGCAGGCGGCCCTGGAGCCGGCGCGCGACGCGCAGGCGCTGGACTGCCTGCGCCACTGGTGCGCCCACGGCCTGCCGCTGGTCGTCACCCGCCAGCCGCTGCCGCTGGCGCCGGAGCGCCCGCTCCTGCACCTGGGCCTGTCGGCCCCGCCCGCCTGGGGACGGCGGCTCTTGAGCCTGCGCGTGCCCGCCACGGCCATCGCCTGGTTCAGCGAATTCCCGTCGCTGGCCGACGCCGCCCCGGTGCTGCCGCGCACCGCCCGCGCCGCGCTGGCGCCGCTGCAGGTCGCGCTGGCCGAGCGCGGGCTGCGCGCCCACGCCTACGGCAGCGTGGGCTGGCAGCAGCTTTCGGCGCAGCGCTACCTGCACCCGCACTCCGACCTGGACCTGTGGCTGCCCGTGGCCCATGCCCTGGAGGCCGATGCCGCCGCCGCGCTGCTGCTGCGCCACGCCCCGCAGCGTCCGCGCGTGGATGGCGAGCTGGTCTTCCCCGACGGCGGCGCCGTCGCCTGGCGCGAATGGGCCGCGTGGCGCGCCGGCCACAGCCGCGCGCTGCTGGTGAAGCGCCTGCACGGCGCGGCGCTGGAGGCCGAATTGCCGGCCGGCTGGACGGCGCCGCCCCTGGCGCAAGCGGCATGAGCGCGCCCGCGCTGGCCAGCGTGCCGGGGGCCGTCCACGCGGCGGTGCCCAAGGCCGCGGTGCACCTGTCGCCCGCCGCCATAGGCCGCGCCGCCACGCTGGCGCTGCACGACGAGCTGGCCCTCGCGCCCAAGCCGGGGCTGGTGTCCTTCGTGGACAGCGGCAGCCACGACGACATGGACGCCCACACCTTCATGCGCAGCCTCTTCGCGCTGCGCCGCTACTTCGTCCGCATGGCCGAGCTGGGCGCGCAGCGCGTGCCCTTTGCCGAGCTGGAGCGCTGCGGCATCGCCGCCGAGGCCCGCATGCTCGCGGCCACCGGCGGCATCAACACCCACCGCGGCGCCATCTTCGTGCTGGGCCTGCTGTGCGCGGCCACGGGCGCGGCGCAAGTGCAGGGCGGCCAGCGCGGCGCGGAGGCGATTCGCGCCAGCCTGCGCGCGCACTGGGGCCAGGCACTGACGGCGCGCACCCAGCGTGTGCCCACGCTGCCCGGCGGCCTGGCCGCGCGCCGCTTCAAGCTGCGCAGCGCCTCGCAGGAGGCGGCGCTGGGGTTCCCCGTGCTGTTCGAGACGGCGGTGCCGGCCTGGCGCCGCGCGCAGCGCCGCGGGCTGGACCTGCCGCGCACGCGGCTGGACGTGTTCTTTGCCCTGATGGCCGAGCTGGACGACAGCAACCTCGCCCACCGCGGCGGCCTGGAGGGTTTGAATTTCGCCCGCGACCATGCACGCAGCTTCCAGGCCGCCGGCGGCGCCGCCGACGCGTCCGCGCTGGCGCGCGCTTGGGACATCCACAGGGCCTTTGTGGCCCGCCGCCTGTCGCCCGGCGGCTGCGCCGACATGCTGGCGGCCGCCTGCTTCCTGAGCCGGGTGGGTCACGAGCCATGAGCCCCCTGCGCTACGCGCTGGTCTTCTCCGGCCAGGGCATGCAGCACGCCGGCATGCTGCCCTGGCTGGAGCGCGACGACACCGTGCAGGCCGTGGAGGCCGCGTTGGGCGCCGACTGGCGTGCTCGCCTGGGCGACCCCGCCTGGGCCGGCTGCAACGCCCATGCGCAGGTGCTGCTCACCGGGCTGGCGCTGGCAGCCTGGCATCAGCTCGCGCCGCTGCTGCCGCCGCCCGCGGTGGTGGCCGGCTACAGCGTGGGAGAGATGCCCGCCTTCTGCGCGGCCGGCGTGATGGACGCGCCCACCGCGCTGGCGCTGGCCCGCGAGCGCGCCGCCTGCATGGACGCGGCGGCCGCCGCGGCCGGCACGGGCTTGCTGGCCGTCACCGGGCTGGCTGCCGAGGCCCAAGCCGCGCTGCGCGCGCGTTTCGACCTGGACGAGGCGATCCGCAACGGCCCGGACAGCGTGGTGCTGGGCGGCCTGCGCGGTGCGCTGGATGAGGCGCAGCCGGCCGCGGAAAGCCAGGGCGCGCGCTGCACGCGGCTCAACGTGGCGCTGGCCTCGCACACGCGCTGGATGCGGCCGGCGGCCCAGGCCTTCGGCCGCGTGCTGGAAGGCGTGGCCCTGCAGCGCCCGCGCGTGCCGCTGTTGAGCAACGCCCTGGGCCGCGTGCGCGACGCCGCGCGGGCAGGCGAAGCTTTGTCCACGCAGATCGCCGCCACCGTGCGCTGGGACGAATGCATGGACGCCGTGCAGGCCCAGCGCGTGGACGCGGTGCTGGAAATCGGCCCCGGCCAGGCGCTGGCGCGCCTGTGGCTGCAGCGCTGTGCGGACGTGCCGGCCCGCAGCGCCGACGAATTCCGCAGCGCCGCCGCGGTGGCCAAGTGGTTGCTGGCGCGGGCGGCCTGCTGACGGGCTTACCCGCCCGCCACCTCGCCCGCCGTTGTTGCCGGTAGCCGGCGGGGTGTGCCGGCGGTGGGCCGTGGCTGCAGCGGGATGTGCACCAGCAGCGTCGCGACCTGGCCCGGCGCCGATTCCAGCTCCAGCCGCCCGCCCAGGGCCGCGATGCGCTCGCGCATGCCGCGCAGGCCCAGCCGGTGGCCCGGTGTGGCTTCAGGGACGAAGCCGCTGCCGTCGTCCTCCACGCACAGGCTCAACTGCCCGTCGCGGGCGGATAGGGCCACGCTCACACGCGTGGCGTGCGCGTGCTTGGCGATGTTGGTCAGCGCCTCCTGCAGCACGCGGTACACGGTGGCGACCACCGGTTGCGGCAACTGGCGCTTCTCCAGGCCGATGGCGAAAAAGTCCACCGGCACACCGAAAAGGCGCGACCAATCGGCCACGTGGCCGCTGGCCGCGTCCACCAGATCGCGCTGTGCCAGGGCGGGCGGGTGCAGGCTGAACACCGCGCGGTCCAGCTCCATGTCCGCGGCCTCGGCCAGCCGCGTGAGCAGCGCCAGCCGCTTGCCCAGCAGCGCACCGCTGGTGGCCGACTGCAGGTCCGCCACCGTCAGCCGCAGCGCACAGAGCTGCTGTCCCACCGTGTCGTGCAGCTCGCGGGCAATGCGGCGGCGCTCCTCCTCCACCAGCCGGGCACGCTCCAGCGCCTCGAAGGCCGGATGCAGTGCAGGGGGCGGGGCCGGCGCCGGCCCAAGCGGCAACGCGTCCGCGTCCACTCCCAGTACCGATGAGGCTTGGGCGGCGCCGGCCTGCGCCTTGAGCTCACCGATCAGGCGCGAGGTCTCGCGCATCAACGCCAGGCTCTCCTGCATGGTGCGCAGCAGCCGCGCTGCGCGCTCGGCCCCCGGCCCTCCCTGTTGCCGCTGCTGCAGCGCCAGGCGGCACTGCTGGATCAACAACTGCTCCGCCGCTTGTAGAGGCTCGCTCGGTGCCGCATCGGCTGGCTGCATGGCGTTTGTCCCCGTGTACAACCCCAAGCCGCACCTGGGGCAATTCCCGGGCCCGGGGTCGAAACGGCGCCGATATGTGTCCACAGTGTGAAAACTTGGACTGACGCCTGTCGGGTCGGCTCAAGCGCCGCGCGGGTGTGTCGAGAAATGAAGGACCGATCGGCCCTGCCCCCACTCCAGACCCCTCAACGGGGCACGACACGCAAGCGATGAACAAGCTCTCACACCTCAAGATTGGCACCCGGCTGGCGTTGAGCTTTGCCCTCATCGTCTGCCTCATTGCCGCCTTGGCCGCCACGGCCTTCTGGCAGCTTGGGCGGGCGCAGGACGAAACCCGCGAGCTCACCGGCCTGCAGGCCGAGCGCGAGCGGCTGGCCACCGAGTGGCGCGAGAACATCGTGCTCAACTCGCAGCGCGCATTGGCCATCGTGTTCAGCGCCGACAAGTCGCTGGGCGCCGTCTTCGCCGACGACATGAAGAAGGTGACCACGCGCACCACCGAGATCCAGAAGCGCTTCGGCGAGCTGGAAGCTTCGCCGCAGGCCCGCGCCATCACCGAGCGGCTGGCGCAGGTGCGCGCGCAGTACCTGCAGCAGCGCGAGGTCTTGCTCAAGTCGCCGCCGGCCGATGCCGCCGCACTGGCGCAGCTCGCGGAGCAGTTCAAGCGCACCGCCGTGGACTACACGGCCGCGGCCACCGAGCTGGCCCGCTTCGAGCAGGCGCGCAGCGCGGCCGTGGGCGAGGACGTGAACGCCGAGCTGGCCTCCATACGCACGCGGCTGGTGGCCACCAGCGTGGCCTGCGCGCTGCTGGCCGGCGTGCTGGGCTGGCTGCTCACGCGCAGCATCGTGCGCCCGCTGTCCGAGGCCCAGGCCACGGCCGAGCGCATCGCCGCGGGCGACCTGAGCACCGACGTGCGCGCCGACACGCGCGACGAGGTGGGCCGCCTGCTGCAGGCCATCAGCGGCATGCAGGACGCGCTGCGCCGCCTCGTGGGCGAGATCCGCGCCTCGGTGGACGGCATCAGCACCGCCAGCTCCGAGGTGGCCGCCGGCAACAACGACCTGAGCGCCCGCACCGAGCAGACCTCGGCCAGCCTGCAGCAGACCGCCAGCTCCGTGGAGCAGATCTCCAGCAACATGCGCCAGAGCAGCGAGTCGGCCAACGAGGCCGACCGCCTGGCGCGCAGCGCTTCCGACGTGGCCGGCCAGGGCGGCGCGGCCGTGCTGCGCGTGGTCACCACCATGGAAGCCATCAACGACAGCTCGCGCCGCATCGGCGACATCGTCGGCGTGATCGACAG
>NZ_BCTC01000192.1 GCF_001571085.1 Azohydromonas lata NBRC 102462 | reverse complement strand
GCAGGCAGGCAGGCAGGCAGGCAGGCAGGCAGGCAGGCAGGCAGGCAGGCAGGCAGGCAGGCAGGCAGGCAGGCAGAGAAATGTAAAGTTGAACACTGCTGGTCATATGTGCTCAGTAATTAGCGTAAACCAGCATCGCTGCACGAGGGCAGGGTGCCTAAAGTCGGGATGTGGAAGGTGCCCTGCAGCGGGCGAGACACCGTCCACGGCATCACCCGAGAGGCTTCACCATGCGTCTTCGCAGTATCCTGACGACCAAAGTCTCCATCGTTGCGCTGCTGTTGGGCTTCGAAGCCTTGTCATTGCTCGTCCTGGGGCCGGCGCCGCTCCACGCGTCCGTCGACCCGCTGATGCGGCAGTCAGCGCAGCACATGCCCGTCGTGCCAACGATTGAACACGGTTGGTCGTTACTGTTCCACTGAAGCCTTTGCCAGCGCGCCGCGCTTGCAAGGCGCGTGCTTGGGGGACGGTAACCGCGGCGCGGTGATCCAAAGGGGCGCCCGAGCCTCGGCCGTACTGCCGGCCGATGCGAAGCACCGGCTTTCGCGCGAGGTCATCCTGCCCTTTTGGCGTGGCCGCCTTCGGCATTCATGGAGGCAGCCAAGCGGCATGGCTCAACCCTCTCGACCAGGCGCGGCCCGAAGCCGGGCGCCCGGATCGCAACCGCAGGTGTGCCTCGGCCACCGAGGCGCTGCAGCCACCGGCAAGCCGCTGACGCTGCTCGGGTGGCGGGTCTCAGCGCCAGGAGCCACCGCGCTGCTGCAGCGGCTGGGCAAAGCGCGGCGGCGTGGCCAGCACCTGCGCGCCGCCGTACAGGCGCGGCACCATCGTGTCGATGAAAGCGTACGGGAAGATCGCGGGCAGCTTGCCCACCGCATCGAGCCGCTGCTCCAGTTCGGGCGGCAGCGTGAAGTCCAGTGCGGGCAGGGTCTGCGCCAGTTGCTGCGGCTTCGTGGCGCCCAGGATCACCGAGCTCACGCCTGGCCGCTGCACCACCCAGTGCACGGCCACCTGGGCCATGGGCCGGCCGATCTCGCGGGCGACCGCCTCGAGCTCGGCCACGATGTCCCAGTTGCGCGGGGTGAGCTTGTTCAGCGACGGGGTGGCCACCTGGGCCGTGTTGCGGATGCGGCCTTCGTCCTGGTCAGCCGCTCCCACGTGGGGGCGGTACTTGCCCGACAGGAGGCCGCCACCCAGCGGACTCCAGGGCACGAGGCCGATGCCGAGTTCCTGGCACATCGAGGTGAATTCGTACTCGATGCCGCGCGACACGAGCGAGTACTCCATCTGCAACGCGCAGGGCTGCTCCAGGCCATGTGCCTGCGCCAGCGTGATGGCCCGTGCGGCATACCAGGCCGGCACGTCGGACAGCGCCCAGTGACGGATTTTGCCCGCGCGCACCAGGTCGTCCATCGAGCGCAGCACTTCCTCCACCGGCGTGACGGTGTCCCACATGTGCAGGTAGTACAGGTCGATGCAGTCGGTGCCCAGGCGCGACAGCGAGGCTTCTAGCGCGCGCTGCAGCGCCTTGCGCCCGTTGCCCGCGGCATTGGGGTCGCGCGCGGTGTTGGAGAAGTTGTTGGTGTACTTGGTGGCCAGCACGACCCGGTCGCGCACGCCGGCCTCCCGCATGAACTCGCCCAGCCAGCGCTCGGATGTGCCCTGCGTATAGACGTCAGCGGTGTCGATGAAGTTGCCACCCCAGTCCAGGTAGCTGTCGAACAGCGCGCGCGCCATGGCGCGGTCGCAGCCAAATCCATGCTCGGTGCCGAAGGTCATGGTGCCCAGCGCCAGGCGCGAGACGCGCAGCCCGGTGCGGCCAAGCAGGGTGTACGTGGGCGGAAGCGCCGTGGCGGGTGCAGCGTCGAAGGTCATGGGCGGCTCGTCCTCTGAGAGAAAGACTGGTATTAGCACACATTGACTAAAAGTGTTCAATACATAGACTCCCGCTCCAGGCAAGCCCGGCAGGCGGGCTCGCAGTCACTGCCACGGAGCGCCAGCACATGCTGATCGATCTACACGCCCACCTTGTCACCGAAGGAATGCTCAACCGGCATGCCTTCTGGGGGCCCTTCATGAAAGCCCAAGGCTTCACGGTGGGCCATTTCTCTTTGGGCACGCGCCAGCCCAAGAAGGCTGTCAGCGATGCCCAGGCGCAGGCCAACCTGCTGTCGCGCATGACGCACGATGCGCGGCGCAAGCTCATGGCCGAGCGCGGCGTGGATCGGCTCGTGATGGCCACCCCGTCGCACGCCTTCATGTATTGGGCTGAGGACTTCGGCAACGAGTACGCCCGCATCTGCAACGACGAGCTGTCCGCCTGGTGCGCACAGGATCCGGAGCATTTCGACTTCTGGGCCCACGCCAACCTGGCCGATCCCAAGGAGGCCGCGCGCGAGATCGAGCGCGCCGTCACGCAGCTCGGCGCACGCGGCGTGTGCGTCGGCGGCGCCAACTTCAACGGCCTGCAAGCCTATAGCGAGGAGCTGTATCCCGTGTGGGACAAGGTCTGCGCGCTCGACGTGCCGCTGATGGTCCATGGCTACAACCAGTCGGTCTGGTGGGGGGAGCGCCACACGGAGGACCGTTTCGAGACCACTTCCATCGTCGGCGACTGCGTGGACGAGACGCTCTTTCCCTGGTACCTGATCTGTGGCGGCGTGCTCGACGCGTTCCCGACGCTCAAGACCTATGTCACGCATGCGGGCGGCATGTTCGTGTTCCAGCTCGGACGCCTGTCGGAGCTCAACAAGACCATGGCGCCCGATGCGCGCAACAAGCGGCCGTTCATGGAGTACCTGCAGAACTTCTGGTTCGATCTCGACGTGCACCACCCGGCGCTGCGTCGGGGCGTGGCAGAGGTGGTCGGCGTGGACCGCCTGGTCATCGGTACGAACTTCGGCGGCGCCTACGACAACGGCGACCTCACCGAGGGACTGGGGCTCAGCGATGCCGAGCGGGAGAAGGTGCGCGGCGGCAACGCGCTGCAGTTGCTCAAGCTCTCCCGATAAGTCCGTCCGGCACCGCACTGCGCCCTTGCGGCGCTGACGGCTCAACCGCCGCGGGGCTGCAGCCTCCTTCTGCGCCCGAATCGCCATGTCCGTGCAAGCAGGCATGGCGATTCTTTTTGGTTGAGGTGGAAACCAGGCGCCAGCCATGATCGCGGGCTGCGGGGGTCGCGATCGTCTCCGTGTGCTGGCTGCCCCGGGGGCCGCGTCGCCTGCAGAATCTGATCCAGCGCAAACCCGCTGCGGGTACGGCCTAGGGTTGGCCCCTATTTGTTGAACACAAAGCAGATAAGTGTCTTAGATTTGCGCCCACGCCTCGCAATGCAGGCGCCAAGGAGACACCCACATGCTCAAGCGCAGCGACCCCGTGCTGTCCGACGGAACCCGTATCTCGGACCTCATCAACCTGCAGACCCGCGAAGTCAAGTTGCGGACGCTGTCCGACAAGGAGCTCTACGAGCTCGAGATGGAGAAGATTTTCGCCAGGACGTGGGTTTTCCTCGCCCACGAGACCGAGATCCCCAACCCCGGTGACTTCGTGCAGCGCGACATGGGCTCGGACTCGGTGCTGGTCACGCGCGACAAGAACGGTGAAGTCCACGTGGTGCTCAACGTGTGCACGCACCGCGCCATGAAGGTCTCGACGCTGGATTCGGGCAACACGCAGATCCACACCTGCATTTACCACGGCTGGGCCTTCAGGCCCAACGGCGACTTCATCGGCGCCCCGGTGGAGAAGGAGTGCATGCACGGCAAGCTCATGACCAAGGAGCAGCTGTCACTGAAGAAGGCGCGCGTGGCCCTGTACGGCGGGCTGGTCTTTGCCACGTGGAACGTCGAGGGGCCGAGCTTCGAGGAATTCCTGGGCGATGCCAAGTGGTACTACGACACCCTGTGGTGCCGTACGACCAACGGCATGGAGGTGCTGGGCCCGCCGCAGCGCTTCATCATCCGCGCCAACTGGAAAGCCGCGGCGGAGCAGGGGGCCTCGGACGGCTTCCACACCCTCACGCTGCACCGCTGGCTGGGCGAGATCGGGCCGTACGCCAAGAAGCCCGGCGGCGAGGGCGGCGGCGCCGACCTGACACCGGAGATGTACGGCGTGGAGGTATGGACCGACCACGGCCACACGATGCGCTGCATCGATCTGGGCCGCAAGATCCGACGCATCACGGGCCAGGATCCCGAGCAGCTCACGCCCGAGCAGCGCCTCACGGTGCTGCCCCCGCCGGGCATCACCCCCGAACTGGTACCCGAGCTGCTGAGCCGCTTCACGCCCGAGCAGTTGCAGGTGATGTCCACCAATCCGCCGCAGGTGGGCAACTTCTTCCCCAACGGCCTGTTCGAGTTCATCTACCTGCCCACCGCCGACGGCAAGGTGGTCGGCGCGATGGCACTGCACACCTACGTGCCGCTGGGCCCTGACAAGTTCATGTTCATGAACTGGGTCCTGGCCGAGAAGGACACGCCGGCGCAGGTGAAGGCCGCGATGCTGCGCATCTCCTGCCAGCTTCTGGGCACCTCCGGCATGGTCGAGCAGGACGACTCCGACACCTGGCCGCACCAGACCATCGTCGCCAAGGGCGCGATGAGCCGGCACATCACGCTGAAGTACCAGGCGATGTTCGAGACCGGCAAGCCCGAAGGCTGGCCTGGCCCGGGACACGTCGGCAGCGGCTTCACCAAGGACGACACCAACTGGAGCTTCTGGCAGTACTGGCACGAGCTGATGACCACCGACTGCTGATCTGTAAAGGAGACCCGATCATGATTGCCAATCTGCTTGAACCGACCCCCCTGCCACCGACCGTGCGTGCCAACCGCGTGAGCGTGGGCTGCGCGCTCTACAACGAGATCGTCGAGTTCCTCTACGACGAGGCCGAGATGCTCGACGAGATCCGGCTCACCGAGTGGAGCGAGCTGCTGGCCCCGGACATCGAGTACAACGTGCCGCTGCGCCTGACCAAGCCGGTGCGCCAGCTCGACGGCACCGTGATCCGTACCGTCCAGCACCTGCATGACAACCATGCCTCCCTGATGCTGCGCGTGCGCCGCATCACCGACACGCGCAGTGCCTGGGGGGAGGACCCCCCCTCGCGCACGCGCCGCCTGGTGAGCAACGTGCGCGTGTACAAGACGGACAAGCCCAACGAGTACAAGGTCCAGAGCTACATGCTGCTCACGCGCAGCCGGTTCGACTTCGACTACTTCGACCTGCTGCCTTGCGACCGCCACGACGTGCTGCGCAAGACGGGCCAGTCGCTGCAGCTGGCCCGCCGCGAGGTCATCATCGACCAGTCCGTGATCGGCACGCCCAACCTCGGCATCTTCCTCTGAACCGGAGCCTCCCGATGAAACTGGAAGACCTCATCCTGGTCAGCGTCGACGACCATGCGATCGAGCCGCAGGGTGCCTTCGACCGGCACATGCCCGCTCGCTTCAAGGGCCGCCAGCCCAAGGTGGTACAGAGCAAGGGGCGCGACGTCTGGGTGTTCGAGGGCCGTGCCACCGG
>NZ_BCTC01000191.1 GCF_001571085.1 Azohydromonas lata NBRC 102462 | reverse complement strand
GCTGCTAGGGATGTTGTGGAGCGACTACCAGGCCGGGACCTTGAGCGTGCGCGACCTGGAGAACGCGGCGTTCACCGTGTTTTTGTACGGGCGAATGATCGGCGCCGCCGCCGAGATAGACGACCACTTGAACCGCGGGCGGAATATGGATACGCGGACGCCGGAGGCCGCCTGCGCGCACGTGCTGTGAGCTGAAGCAGTGGGCCGCCCCAGGGCGGCCCCTGCCCCGCCAACTGGGCAGCGCCATCGGCAAACGGCGCTGCCCTGGCCAGATGATGGATAGAGGATGAAATGATGGACCTGCCCGCACACCAGCTCAGCATGACGGTGCTGATGACGCCTGACACGGCCAACTTTTCAGGCAACGTGCATGGCGGCACGATCCTGAAGCTGCTCGACCAGGTGGCCTACGCCTGTGCCAGCCGCTACGCCGGGCGCTACGTGGTGACGCTGTCGGTGGACCAGGTGATGTTCCGCCAGCCCATCCATGTCGGCGAGCTGGTCACCTTCCTGGCCAGCGTCAACCACACCGGCACCTCGTCGATGGAGGTGGGCATCAAGGTCATTGCCGAAGACATCTGCACCCAGGCCAAGCGCCACGTCAACAGTTGCTTCTTCACCATGGTGGCGGTGGACGCCAACCGCAAGCCCGCGCCGGTGCCGCCGCTGCGCCCCTTCACGCCGGACGAGAAGCGCCGCTTCGAGCAGGCGCAGGTGCGCCGCCATTTGCGCCAGGAGCTGGAGCAGCGCTACCAAGGCATGCGGCTGCTGCCTGCGTGACCCCCGAACAAGGCGGCTAAGCTGGCGCCCATGAGCACAGCGCCCTTGCCCGCCGCCCTCTCCAAAGCCCGCAGGCGCACGGGCTGGTGGCCAGGGCTCGCTGCCGTGCTGGTGGTGTTGGCGGTGTGGGCCGGGCCGGCCCAGGCCACCGCGCTGCGGCTGGTGGTGGGGGGATTGGACAAGCAGGTGTACTTGCCCGTGCTGCTGGCACAGCGGCTGGGCCTGTTTGCCGAGCAAGGGCTGGAAGTGGAGCTGATCGACGACGCGTCGGGCGTGCGTGCCGAAGAGCAGCTCCTCACCGGGGCGGTACAGGGCGTGGTGGGCTTCTACGACCACGCCATCGTGCTTCAGGCCCGCGGCAAGTTCGTGCGGTCGGTGGTGCAGTTCAGCCGCACGCCCGGCGAGGTCGTGGTGGCTGGCGCACGGGCAACGCCGCTGCGCTCGCCGGCGGACTTCAAGGGCCGCGCCCTGGGCGTGGCCGGGCTGGGCGGCTCCACCCATTGGCTGATGCAGTACCTGGGCCAGTCGCACGGCGTGCGGGTCGCCGACATGGAGTTCGTGCCGCTGGGCATCGGCGCGCTGGTCGATGCGCTGGAGCAGGGACGCGTCGATGCCGTCATGACCACCGAGCCGACGGCCACGCGGCTGCAGCGCGCGGGCCGCGGCCGCCAGTTGCTCGACCTGCGCACGCCTGAAGCCACGGCCGCCGCACTGGGCGGGCCCTACCCGGGCGCCTGCCTGTACATGGCCTCGGCCTGGGTCGAGGCGCACCGCCCGCAAGTGCAAAAGCTCGCCAACGCCCTGGTGCGTGCGCTGCGCTACATCGACGGCCACAGCGCCGCGGAGCTTGCCATGCAGGTGGCCGAGCGCGACTTGGGCGGCGACCGCGCCGCCTGGGTCGCGGCGCTCACGGCGGGCAAGTCCATGTTCATCCCTGACGGCCGCATGCCCGCCGAGGGTCCGGCCAACGTGCTGCGGGTGCTGGGCCAGGCCCAGCGCGCGGTGCAGGGCCAGCCCATCGACCTGGCACGCACGTTCACGACCGAGTTCGTGGACGCGGCGCGCTGACGCCACACTGATGGACTGACGTGGACGGACAGGACGAGGACCCGAGCGATGCGCATTCTGCTGGTCGAGGACAACAAGACGCTGGCCGAGTGGCTGGTGCGCACGCTGCGCCAAAACCAGTACGCCGTGGACTGGGTGGCCAACGGCGCGGACGCCGACACGGTGCTGCGCACCGAGCGCTACGACCTCGTGATCCTGGACTTGGCGCTGCCCAAGCTCGACGGCAAGGAAGTGCTGCGCCGCCTGCGCAAACGCGGCGACGCCACGCCGGTGCTGGTGCTCACCGCCGACAACCGGCTGCAAAGCCGCGTGGCCGAGCTCGACAGTGGCGCGGACGATTACGTGGCCAAGCCCTTTGAGGTGGAGGAGCTCGAAGCGCGCATCCGCGTGCTGCTGCGCCGCTCCTCGCAGGTGGCCAACCCCACCGTGGCGTGCGGCGCGCTGAGCCTGGACACCAACACGCGCGAGTTCACGCTGGCCGGCCAGGCGCTGCAGCTTGCGCCGCGCGAGCGCGCCGTCCTGGAACTGCTCATGCTCAAGGCCGGGACGACGGTGTCCAAGGCGGCGCTGGCGCAAAGCCTGGGCTCTATCGAGCAGGACGTGTCGGCCGACGCCATCGAGATTTACGTGCACCGCTTGCGCAAGAAGCTGGAGGACAGCGACGTGGCCATCGTCACGCTGCGCGGCCTGGGCTACCTGCTGCGCCGGGTGCACCAAGATGCCTAGCCTGCGCGCGCGGCTGCTGGCCTGGGTGATGTTGCCCCTGGCCGGCGCGGTCGGCCTGGACGGCTGGATCACGCAGCGCGAGGCGCTGCGCACCGCGACGGCGGTGCAGGACCAGCTGCTGCTGGGCTCGGCGCGCATCATGGCCGAGGCGGTGCGATGGGAAGACGGCGCCTTCGTGGACCAGATCCCGCCCGCGGCGCTGGAGCTGTTCCAGGCGCGCGTGGCCGACCGCGTCGTCTACCGCATCACGGCCGCCAACGGACGGCTGATCACGGGAGACACCGAGCTGCCCCTGCCCTCGGCCGAGGCGGTGGCCGAAGTGCCGCTGCACTTCGACGTGCAAGTGCGCGCCCAGGCCGCCCGCGCCGTGGCGTACCGCCAGCCGGTGGTGGGTGCGCCGGGCGTGGACTCCGTGCTGGTGGAGGTGGCACAGACGTTACAGGGCCGCGATGCCTTCGCGCAGCAGTTGTGGTTGCAGTCGATGGCGCAGCAGGGCCTGATCCTGGGCCTGACCGCGCTGCTGGTGCTGCTGGGCCTGCGCCAGAGCCTGCGGCCGCTGCTGCGGCTGCGCGACGCGGTGCGCGCGCGCGAGCCCGGGGCGCTGCAGCCGCTGCACGTGGACGGCGTGGCCACGGAGCTGGCCCCGCTGGTGGAGGCCATCAACCAGTACGCGCAGCGCCTGGAGCACTACACGCAGGCGCAGCAGGTGTTCATCCAGAACGCCGCCCACCAGCTGCGCACGCCCTTCACGGCGCTGCGCATGCAACTGAGCGCGGCCCTGCGGGCCGAGGACGAGGCGCTGCGCCGGGAGGCGCTGAGCGCGATACGCCAAACCGTCCAGCAGTCGGTGCGGCTGGTCAACCAGTTGCTCACGCTCTCCGCGGCGGACGCGGAGTCGCGCGCCAACGCGGCCGAAGCGGTGGCGCTCGATGCGCTGGTGCCCCGGGTGCTCGAAGACCTGGCGGGCCACGCCCAGGCGCGCGGCATCGACCTGGGCTTCGAGTGCGAGGCGCCTTGTCCGCCGGCCGCCGTCTCGGCGCTGGCTGCGCGCGAGATCGTGGTCAACCTGGTGGACAACGCCATCCGCTACACGCCCGCCGGCGGCATGGTCACGGCCCGGCTGCTGTGCACGGCGCAAGACCGCGTGCTGCTGACGGTGGAGGACAACGGCCCGGGCATCCCGGCCGAGCTGCGCGAACGCGTGTTCGAACGCTTCTTTCGCATAGACGACAGCGACAGCGGCGGCAGCGGCCTGGGGCTGCCCATCGTGCGCGAGTTCGCGCATCGCAGCGGTGCGCAGGTGAGCTTGCGCACGCCGGACACGGGGGCGGGACTGGCGGTGGACGTGAGCTTTGCAGCCGCGGCGCCGCAGGCCGCCGCCGCGGGTTTGCCCTAGGCAAACCCTTCAGCGTCGAAAGCTGTTGGAAAGCTGGCCTTTTCTAACCTTCAGGCCATCGATCCACCCCGCCGTGCCCCGGTCCCGCGCGACCTTTCTATGGGCAGGCCAACCACCCAGCTCGCACCATGGCCATCTCCACACTCCCGCCGTCACACGCGGCGCAACACGCTCCGGCACCAGCGCCGGCACCGGGCACGTCCAAGCTTGGCGCCGTGCTGCGCGTCACCAGCGGCAATTTCCTGGAGCAGTTCGACTTCTTCCTGTTCGGTTTCTACGCGACCTACATCTCCAAGGCCTTCTTCCCGACCGACAGCGAATTCGCCTCGCTGATGCTGACCTTCGCCGCCTTCGGCGCGGGCTTTCTCATGCGCCCGCTGGGCGCCATCGTGCTGGGGGCGTACATCGACGAGGTGGGCCGCCGCAAGGGGCTGATCGTGACGCTGTCCATCATGGCCAGCGGCACGGTGCTCATCGCCTTCGTCCCCGGCTTTGACAGCATCGGCCTGCTCGCGCCGCTGCTGGTGCTGGCGGGCCGGCTGCTGCAGGGCTTCTCGGCGGGCGCCGAGCTGGGCGGCGTGTCGGTGTACCTGGCGGAGATGGCCACCCCGGGCCGCAAGGGCTTCTACACGGCGTGGCAGTCGGCCAGCCAGCAAGTGGCCATCGTGCTCGCGGCTGCGCTGGGTTACGCGCTCAACAGTGCGCTGTCTCAGCAGGAGCTGGCCGCCTGGGGCTGGCGCGTGCCGTTCTTCGTGGGCTGCATGATCATTCCCTGCATCTTCGTGCTGCGCCGTTCGCTGCAGGAGACCGAGGAGTTCAGCAAGCAGAAGCACCATCCCAGCACCTCGGAGGTGTTTGCCTCGATGCGCCAGAACTGGCGCCTGGTGCTCGCGGGCATGCTGCTGGTGGCGATGACGACCACCACCTTCTACCTGATCACGGTCTACACGCCGACCTTCGGCAAGAGCGTGCTGCACCTGAGCGCAAGCGACAGCCTGATCGTGACGCTGCTGGTGGCGGTGTCCAACTTCGTGTGGCTGCCCATCGGCGGCGCCCTGTCTGACCGCATCGGCCGCAAGCCGCTGCTGCTGGCCGTCACGGTGGTGGCCATCCTGACGGCCTACCCGGTGATGGCCTGGCTGGCGAGCGCGCCCAGCTTCGCCCGCATGCTGCAGGCCCTGCTGTGGTTGTCCTTCCTGTTCGGCATGTACAACGGTGCCATGGTGGTCGCGCTCACCGAGGTCATGCCCAAGGAGGTGCGCGTGGTCGGCTTCTCGCTGGCCTACAGCCTGGCCACCGCGGTGTTCGGCGGCTTCACGCCCGCCATCTCCACCTGGCTGATCGACACCACCGGCGACAAGGCCGCCCCCGGCTACTGGCTCAGCATCGCCGCCGTCTGCGGCCTGGCGGCCACGCTGGCGCTGTACCGCCGCCGCCAGGGCTGAACGCCCGCCGCTTCCCGCTTCCCCTGACCCTGTTTCCCGCTCCGCCACACGCGGAGCCGGCGCAGCGCTGCCCGCTGCGCACCCGTTCGCATCACCTTCAAGGAGACAACATGCAACTCACGGGCATGCTTTACGGCACGCAGTTGCTGCGCCACGTCGATTTTCCGGCCGCGGAGGTTCTAGGCCCCGACGCCT
>NZ_BCTC01000190.1 GCF_001571085.1 Azohydromonas lata NBRC 102462 | reverse complement strand
GGCTTCGCCGTGGTGGCCTCCGAGGTGCGGGCGCTGGCGCAGCGCTCGGCCGGCGCGGCGCGCGAGGTCAAGGCGCTGATCGAGGAATCCACCCGCGACATGGACCTGGGCGGGCGCAGCGCGCGCCAGGCCGGCCAGACGATAGAGCGCATCGTCCAGCAGGTGCGCCAGGTTTCGGCGCTGGTGTCGGACATCACCGACGCCTCCGAGCAGCAGGGCTGCGGCGTGCAGCAGGTGCACGTGGCCATCTCGCAGCTCGACGGCGCCACGCAGCAAAACGCCGCCCTGGTGGAGCAGAGCACGGCCGCCGCGGGCGCGCTCAACGTGCAGGCCGCGCGCCTGGCCGAGGCCGTGGGCATCTTCAAGGACTCGCGCTGAGCGAAGGCGCGGCGCAGCGGGCGCCGCTGCCGCCGCAATGACCGCAGTCGCCGAGCTTGCGGCGCGCAAACGAAGCGGGGGCGTGCATGGCACGCCCCCTTGTCTTTTCCATCGGCTTTGCGCTGCCGCCGCGGCGGCGGCGCGGGCCGGGCGTCAGCCCAGCGCCTTGTAGATGTTGAACAGGCTCACCGAGATGACCAGGCAGCCCACGATGGTCATGAGCGTGCGCGCCTTGAGCGAGCGGCACAGCAGGGCCGCGAACGGCGCGGCGAAGAGGCCGCCGAACACCAGCCCCGCCACGGTCAGCCAGGTGCCGGGCTCGCCGGCCAGCAGGATGAAGGCGGTGGCGCCGGAGAGGGTGAGGAAGAACTCGGCGAAGTTCACCGAACCGATGGTGGTGCGCGGGTCGCCGCCGGCGCCGATGAGGTTGCTGGTGACCACCGGGCCCCAGCCGCCGCCGCCGGCCGCGTCCACGAAGCCGCCGAACAGCGCCAGCTTGGCCACGTGCTTGGGCTGCTCGCGCTTGACGCCCCTGTGCCGCCAGGCCTTGCGCAGGATGTACAGGCCCATGAGCACCAGGTAGGCGGAGATGATGGGCTTGAGCACCTTGCCGTCGAACTGCGTCACGAGGATGGCGCCCAGGATGGCGCCGACGATCCCCGGCACCAGCAGCCGCAGGAACAGCGACTTGTTGACGTTGCCCAGCTTGGCGTGGGAGAGGCCGGACATGCCGGTGGTGAACACCTCGGCGATGTGCACGCTGGCGCTGGCCATGGCGGGCGAGGCGCCGGTGCTCATCAGGAAGGTGGTGGCCGTCACGCCGTAGGCCATGCCCAGCGCGCCGTCCACGATCTGCGCCAGCAAGCCCACGCCCACGGCGCTCCAGAACACGGGGCTGTGCAGCGCGTCGCTGACGATCTGCACCCCCGCCGCCGGCCCGTGCTCGCCGAAGAACAGCCGCCAGGCCAGGTACACCAGCAGCCCGCACAGGATGGAGGCCGCCGCCCACATGGCGATGCGCAGCTCCGGGTGGTCGTCCGGGTGGTGCGAGTGCGAGAAGTCGTCGGCGGGGGCCTGCGCGGCGGCCAGGGGCAGCGGAGCGGCTTTCAAGGGCGTGGCGTCCATGGCGTTTCTTCTGGGCCCGGCACTGGGTTTATGCCGGGCGCGTTGATGCAATGGCGCGAAGTTAATAAGCCGCCAAGCGCGCGGCTACGAAGCTTTGGGCGCTTCGATATGCGCTTTCCGTGCTTGTAAGCCTTGATGAACGTCAGGCCGCCCCGGTTGCACCTGCTTGCAGCGCGCTGGCCTGGAATGCGGCAGGCGACGCCGCGCCGGAGCGGGCCGTGACGCTGTGCACGCGCGCCGCGGCCGGGCCACGCGGCGGAAACGTGGCGGCAAAACGGGCGCGGACACAATCCGCGCCTCTTTTTTGCGCCACTGCGACGCTGGAGCAAGCCGCCGTGATCCGTTGCCTGCTGGTCGATGACGACCTGGACATCCGCCTGGCCGTGCAGGCCTACCTGGAGCGCTACGGCCTGCGGCTGCGCACGGCCGAGGACGGCGCGGCCATGCGCCGCGCGTTGGGCGAGGAGCGCTTCGACCTGTTGCTGCTGGACGTGATGCTGCCCGGCGAGGACGGGCTGGAGCTGTGCCGCGAGGTGGTGCAGTCCACGGCGCTGCCCGTGATCATGCTCACCGCGCAGGGCGACCCGGTGAGCCGCGTGCTGGGCCTGGAGCTGGGCGCGGACGACTACATCAGCAAGCCCTTCGAGCCGCGCGAGCTGATTGCGCGCATCCACGCCGTGCTGCGCCGCAGCCGCCGCGCGCAAGGCGCCGGAGCCGGTGCGGGCGTGCCGGCCGCGGCGGACGCCGCGGGGCCGTTGCGCTTCGAGGGCTGGTGCTTCGACCGCTTGCGGCGCGAGCTGGTCTCGGCCGGCGGGGTGACGGTGTCGCTGTCGGCGGCGGAGTTCCGGCTGCTGTCGGCCTTCGTGGCGCACGCGGGGCGGGTGCTGGCGCGCGAGCGGCTGGTGGAGCTGGCGGGAGCGCCGGGCGTGGAGGTCAACGAGCGCAGCATCGACTTGGGCGTCTCGCGGCTGCGCCAGAAGCTGGGCGACTCGCCGCGCGAGCCCGCGCTCATACGCACGGTGCGCGGCGAGGGCTACCTGTTCGATGCGCAGGTGAGCGCTTGAGCGCTCCCGCAACAGCGTCCACGCGGCCTGGCGCCGCGTGCCTGGGTGCCCTGGATGCGGTGCGCCGCGCGTGGTGGTGGTGCACCGGCTCGCTGTTCACGCGGCTGTTCCTGCTGATGTGGGCGGCGCTGGTGCTCAGCCACGTCGTGGCCTTCGCGGCGGTGATGCTGCGCCACGGCGGCTGGAGCATGGGGGTGCCGCTGCCCACCTTCCCGTCGCTGCCGCCCACGCCCGGCGTGCCGGACGCGGGCATGGCGCTGCGCCCTCCCGCCGCGTTGCCGCCGCCTTTGCCGCCCGCCGGGGTGGCGCAGTGGATGGCCGGCGCGCTGCCGGCCACGCCCGGCGCACCGGGCGGCCCGGCGCAGGCGCCGCGGGCCGAGCCCTGGGGCGTGCCGGGACAGCCCGGGCCCCCGCACCGCGGCGGCCTGCCGCCGGCGGACCTGGCGCTGGACTACGGCGTGCGGCTGCTGGTGATTGCGCTGGCGGCCTGGTGGGGCTCGCGCTGGGTGGCGGCGCCCATGCGGCGCCTGGCCGGCGCGGCGCGCGGGCTGGGCCCGGCGCTGCGCGAGGGCGCGCCGCCGCCGGTGCTGGACGAGCGCGGCGGCACGCGCGAGGTGCGCGAGGCCGCGCAGGTGTTCAACGCCATGGCGCGGCAACTGCAGCAGCAGTTCCGCGCGCGCACGCTGCTCATGGCCTCGGTGTCGCACGACGTGCGCACGCCGCTGACGCGGCTGCGGCTGCGGCTGGAGCGGCTGGAGCGCCCGCAGGACGCAGCGCTGGTGGGCCGCTGCATCGCCGACGTGCGCGAGATCGACGCGCTGGTGGAGTCCGCGCTGGAGCTCACGCGCAGCGAGCAGGCGCAGGAGGCGCCGCGCATCCTGGACCTCGCCGCCCTGGTGCAGGCCGTGGCCGACGACCGCATCGAACAGGGCCAGGCGCTGAGCTGCGGGTGGGCGGACGAGGGTGGAGGCGCCGCCGCGCCTGTGGCCGCGCCGGCCGCCGCCACCGCCCGCGTGCAGCCGGCCGCGCTGCGCCGGGTGCTGGAGAACCTGCTGGACAACGCCTTGCGCCACGGCACGCGGGCGCACTTGGCGCTGCGGCACGAGGGCGGGGCGGTGTGCATCACCGTGGATGACGACGGCCCCGGCATTCCGCGCGCGCAGCTCGACGCCGTGCTGGACCCCTTCGTCCAACTGCACGACGCCGACCCGCGCCGCCACCACCGCGCCGGGCTGGGTTTGGGGCTACACATCGCGCGCGACCTGGTGCGGCGCCAGGGCGGCACGCTCACGCTGGACAACCTGGGCGGCGGCGGGCTGCGCGCGCAGGTGCGGCTGCCCGCGGCACCCTGAGCGGCCAAGGCGTGTATCCGCTGGTGTGTCGGCGCCGACACATGGGCGAAAAACGGCAGCCATGAGGGCTTCCCAGAATCGGTGGCAGAAGCTGGTCGCAATCCCGCGCCGGCTTCACCAGCACACCAGAGCAGGGAGATTTCATGAGCAGCATCGGCTCCGTCAGCAGCAGCAGTGGCGCTTGGGCCACGGCGGTGCAGCGCCCGCAGCGCCCAAACAAGGAAGAGCTTTTCAAGCGCGCCGACAGCGACGGCAGCGGCGGCGTGGACGCGTCGGAGCTGCAGCAGATGCTGGCCAAGCGCCCCGGCGCGGCCCCCTCGGCCGGCGGCAGCGGCGCCACGTCCTCGCCCACGGACGCCGGCTCGGCGGTGGACTTCAGCCAGCTCGACGGCGACGGCAGCGGCAGCCTGGACGCCACGGAGCTCGACGCGGCCATGAAGGCGCTCATGCCCAAGCCGTCCTCCACCATGGAGTTCGCGCAGCAGCGCGGCATGGGGGGCCTGGGCGCTCCTGGCGGCCAGGGCGGCAGCGACGACCTGTTCTCCAAGGTGGACGGCAACGGCGACGGCAGCATCGACAGCGACGAGCTCAAGACGCTGCAGGACCGGATGGGCCTGCAGGACGACGCCGCCTTCAGCCGCCTGGACACGGACAGCAGCGGCTCGCTGAGTGCCGACGAGTTCGCCGCCGGCCGTCCGCAGGGCGGCCAGGGTGGCCAAAGTGCCGGCGGCACGCTCAACGTGCAGGGCAGCTCGCAGGGCACGCAGGGTGCGCAGGGCGGCCGCGGTCCCGGCGGCCCCGGCGGCGCGGGCGGCCCGCCCCCGGCCGGTGGCGGCGATGGCGACGCCGACGACACCAGCACCAGCAGTTCCGGCAGCACGAGCAGCAGCACGACCATCGACCCGCTGGACACCAACGAGGACGGTGTGGTGTCGGCGCAGGAGCGCGCTGCGGGCGAGCTCAAGAAGCTGATGGAGCAGGCGCTGAAGGCTGCCGACAGTGATGGCGACCAGTCGCTGAGCGCCTCGGAGCTGTCCTCGCTGAAGGAGGCCGTGGCGCAGGCGCTGGACAAGGCGACCGGGGCCTCGTCCTTGTCCTCGTCCGGCTCGGGGTCGGATTCGTCGTCCTCGTCGTCATCCGGATCGAACCAGAGCGGCAGCAACAAGCTCGACGAGCAGGCTGCCAAGCTGGTGGGCTGGATGCTCAAGCAGTACGCCGCCGGTGGCGGCAGCGCCTCCGGCTCGACCGGCTCGCAAGTCAACGTCAGCGCCTGAGCCTGACGTGGCGCCGCGGCCTGCGCGGCGCCGGCGTATTGGCTGACGGACTGCACTCCCAATGGGCAACGAGTTAGCTGTTACGTATTCCCCGGACAGCAGTGCGCCTTCGCGGGAATGACGAATCGGGGGGCGCTGCGGGCCAGTCTCCGGCTGACGCCAACGCCGTCCCTGCGCAAAGGCGCCCATCGTTCGCCCCCGTGCCCTCCAGCTCCCCATCCCCTGCGCTCCATCGTTCAGATTTCTGAACAATGCGCCCTGCAAATCGACTGCGCCCGCCGCACCGGCACCGCCGTGCTTGCCCATCCCCTCGCGGCCCCCCAGACTGCGCCTTTCAGTCTTCACCACCCCCGCGCATGCCCGGCCAACCGATTCCATCGAGCGCATTTCCCACCCCGGCCGAAGCGTTTTCCTCACGGCTGGCGCTCATCGACTGGAGCGCCACCCCGCTGGGCCCGCGCGACGCCTGGCCCGGCGAGCTGCAGACGCTTGCCCGCGTGCTGCCGCGCTCGGCGCAGCCCATGGCCCTGGCCTGGGGAGACGATCTCCATTTCCTGGGCAACGACGCCTGCAATGCCCTCGCCGGCACCCCGCCCAACGCCACCTTGGGCCAGCCCCTGCGCCAAGCCTGGGCCGCGCACTGGCCATGGCTGCAGCCCATCGTTGAATCCGTCCTGGCTGACGGCGTCCACCCCGCG
>NZ_BCTC01000189.1 GCF_001571085.1 Azohydromonas lata NBRC 102462 | reverse complement strand
GGGGGCCTCGGCCGGCGGCTTGTCGGCACCGGCGAACAGGCCCAGCGCGCGCTGCGCCGTCACCTGCAGCTGCTGCGTGGTGGCGGGGTTGTCGGGCGGAGAGGCCAGCTTGGCGTAGCGGCGCGCGGCCTGCTCGCGCGAGGCCGGGTCCAGCAGCGCCTCGCGCAGGCGCAGCCAGCCGTCGATGCGGTCCTGCTCGTCCACCGGGATGCGCAGGAAGCGGAAGGACTCGTTGGGGTTGTCGCGCACGCCCGCGAGCAGCACGCGCTGGCCGTCGATCTCCACCGGCAGCTGGTAGTTGTTGAACTCGCGCGCCTGGCCGCTGGCGTCGCGCAGCTTGTAGCTCACCGAGGGGCCGATGTTCTGCAGTTGCTTGTCGCCCTGCGCCTTGGCGCCGGAGCCCAGGTGCTTCTGCAGCGAGTCGGCCAGGTCCACCTTGCGCACGTCGGCGCCGGAGTCGCCGCCATTGCTGCCGCTGCCGCCCAGGTTCTCGACGTTGATCACGCGCAGCCCCGTGAGCTCCAGCGTGTAGGGCTGGCCCGCCTTGTCCAGCGGCGTGCTGTCGCCCACGGTGCCGGCGACGGTGAAGGGCTTGAGGCCGGGGCGCAGCGGCACGGCCTGCAGCTTCAGCTGCGAGCCGCCGTCGTCGAAGCTGCTCTGGTAGATGGCGATGCCGCGGTGGAAGGCGGGCTCGTTGACCTTGACGGTGGCGGGCGTCGCCTGGCCGGTCTGGTGGTCGTGGATCACGATCTCGCTGGCGAAGAGCTTGGGCATGCCCGTGTCGTAGTACTCGACGATGAACTTCTTGAGCTCGATGTCGAAGGGCAGGTCCTGCAGCACCACGCCGTCGGACATGTTCAGCACCGCGGTGCCGGCGCGCGCACCTTCGGGCACCAGCAGGTGGCCGCGGAAGGTAGGGTTGGCCAGGGAGAGGCGGTGCTCGGGCGCGATGTCGCGGATCACTCCACCGCCCTGGTACGTCGTCTTGCCCAGCAGCAGCATCTGTGCGCGCACGATCAGGTCACCATCGAAGAGGCCGCCCAGGCAGATCAGCACGATCGCGGAGTGCGCGGCGATGTAGCCAAGCTTGTTGGCCGCGCCCTTGCGCGCGGCGATCATGGTGCCGCCCTCGCGCTGCTGTACCTTGGCCTTCCAGCCGTTGCCGGAGAGCAGGGCCGACACCCGCTCCACGCTGGCCTGCGGCGCCTCGGCGGGCAGCAGCCCTTGAGCCTTGTGGTGGAAGGCCTTCAAGGCCGACTCGCGCACGTTCTCCTTGAACGAGCGCATGTCGGCCAGGAAGCGCGGCGTGTTGCGCGCGATGCACAGGCTGGTGGAGATCACCAGGAAGGCCAGGATCAGCAGGAACCACCAGGCGCTGTAGACGCTGTAGAGGTTCACCGCGCCGAACACCTCGGACCAGAAGGGCCCGAACTGGTTGACGTAGTTGTTGAGCGGCTCGTGCTGCTTGACCACGGTGCCGATCACCGAGGCGATGCAGATCACGGTCAGCAACGCGATGGCAAAGCGCATCGACGACACCAGCTCGATGGTGCCACGCAACCGCTGTTGAGCAGTGCGCGCCGCAGGGTCGGAAGTCGTCATTGCTTGCCGGCCAAGCGCAGGAGGTACTCGGCAACCAACAGCGATCTCTCGTTTGAACCAGCCATGGATCCGGACGTCAGCCAGCGGCCATCGACACCAATGGAAGGCGTGCCATCGACCTTGTACCCACTTGCCAGAGCAGAAGCCTGTTTCGCCATCGTCGCAACACCGAAGGACTCGAAGGTCCTCACAAAGCGGTTCTTGTCGACGCCCTGAGTGGCCATGAAGTCGGCAATGTCCGGTGCTTGGTCGAGCCGGCGGCGTTCGACGTGGACGGCATGAAAGACCTTTGGGTGCACTTGCTTAACAAGCCCCAGAACCTCCAGAGTGAAGTACAGGCGCTGGTGAACAACCATTGACTCGCGGAACGCCACGGGAATCCGGCGGAACACCACACCGGCTGGCAGTTTCCTCTGCCATGCGTCGATGGCCGGCTCGAACGCGTTGCAATGAGAGCAGCTGTAGGCAAAAAACTCGAGCACCTCCAACTGCTTGGGATCGCGGGTCGGCTGACGTTGCGACAGTGCAATGAAGTGTTGGCCCTGCTGAAATTGATCCTGGCCCACAGCCGTGGGGGCAGCAGCAACGCTGACGGCGGCCAGCGCGAATTGGCGACGGTTCATTCCTTCAATCCTTGTAAAGGGTCTTGTCCGTTATTGATCAAGCAAGCGGGTGATGGGCAGTGGTGCCGCCGAGTGGGGGCCGCACCTGTAGCAACTTCAAAATGAATCCAGCACTCGCTGGATCTCCTCGTAGGTGAGCAACTCCGACAGCACGGCCGGTGGACGGCCGGGGGCGTAGACCGCGTAGACCGGCACGCCGCTGCGTCCAAGGTCGTTCAAGGCTGTGGTGATGCGCGGATCGTGCCGCGTCCAGTCAGCCCGCATGGTGACGACCTTGCGCTTGTCGAGTGCGGCAAGGACGCGCTCATCCCCAAGTACGGTCAGCTTGTTGTACTGACACGTCACGCACCAAGCCGCCGTGAAGTCCACGAATACGACTTGGCCGCTGGACAGTCGGGACTGGACTTCCTCCTGCGACCACGCAATCCATCGCTGCGACAGCCTGCCAGACAACGAGCCGGACGACGCAGGATCGATCGATGGGCCGGCGTGCCAGGCGACGGCCACCAGGACGGCTACGGACAGCGCGCTGCCGAACCAGCGAGGCAGCCCTCGAAGCGTCAGTGCCCATGCAAGCAGGGACAGCGCCAGTGCTGCCACAAGCAAGGTGATCACCGTGTCAACGTCGGTTTGCCGCCCGAGGACCCATATCAGCCAAAGGGCCGTCGCAAACATTGGAAATGCCAATGCCTTGCGCAATGTCTGCAGCCACGTTCCCGGCCTGGGCAGCCGGTGGGCAAGCGCGGGCCAGAAGCTGACCACCAGGAAAGGTGCAGCCATGCCAAGCCCGAGCGCAGCGAATACGAGAATTGCTTGAACGGCGGGCATGGTGACGGCCAGGCCCAGCGCCGCGCCCATGAAGGGGGCAGTGCAAGGCGAAGCGACGATGCCGGCCAGCAGCCCCGACAGGGCTGAGTTCATGACCGGATGCCGAAGCTGGCGTGATGCGATGCTGCCGGGCAGAAACTGGCCGAACTCGAACACCCCGGCGAGATTCAGGCCCAGCAGCGTGAACAGCAGCGCGAGAGCGGCTACCACGGTCGGCGACTGAAGCTGGAATCCCCACCCCAACTGCTGCCCAGCGGCACGCAGCCCCAGCATCAGGGCGCCCAGGATGACAAAGGTCAGCACTACGCCGCCCGCATAGGCCAGGGCCATTATTCGATGCTGCCTGGGCGTGCGCTGTGCGTGCGCGACGGCGAGCAGCTTCAGCGCCAGCACGGGGAAGACGCAAGGCATGAGGTTGAGAAGCAAGCCACCCACGAACGCCCCGAGCAGGGTCAGGACCAATTCCAGCGGCATGGATGGCGAGACCTGGAGTGATGGTTCCGTGATCGCCCCGGACGACGATGGAGGGGCCGTTGCGGCGCCAGCCCCATGCCCGGGGCTGATAGAGGCAGGCGGCGGCCAGGTGCCCGAGATCGGAGCCTCGAACTCCAGCGCAGGGCCACGCGGTGAGGTCTCGGACCCGCGCGCTACCAGCCAGCGCATGCGCTCGGGACTGCTTTCACGCTCGGTGGCCACAGGCATGCGTGCGGTCCATGCTGAACCCGTCCACGCCTGCGTCCAGTCCTTGTTCTGCACTGCAGCGTTTCTCGCCACCTGCGGCGTGATCGGGAACAGGCTGAGTGTTTGTCCGTGCCAGTCACTGGGCAGACCTTCGACACGAATGAGCAGCGTCCGCCCTTCGTCGGCGAGTTCCACGCCGTGCGCTCCTGGCAGCACCCGTGGGGCCGCTTGGAGAGCAGAGTCGAAGAGCGACGCGTGAACCGCCGTTGCGCCCTCAGCCGGCAAGCCCTGCGTTTGGCGCAATTCCTGTGGGACACAAACGTTGCTGCAGACCAGCAGGTCGGCCCTCATGCCGATGGTCAACTGCCCATCGGGGGGCGGCGTGAAGTCGCTCGCAACATGCACCGGCACGAGCAACACGATCGTGCCGTCGTAGCCATAGTTGGTGAGTGGGCCCAGAGGAAACTTCTTGGGCAGGGGCCAGACGATGTCGCCCGCCTTCAGGCCGGCTGGCAGGCTCCAATGCAGGCGAGTGGGCAGGCCGCTGTCACCAGGATTCTGCCAATAGGTATGCCAGGCGCCGTGGTGAGTGATTTGCAACCCCAGCCATACCGTGCGACCGGGCGCGATGCCTTCGGGGGCATGGGCAAGCAACCGGGCCGATACCGGATCCGACTTCAGGACTTTGTCTAACCACTGCGCCTGCACGGAGACGGCGGACAGCAGCGCAATGCACGCAAGAAAGAGTGCACGCCGCAGCGCGCGCCAGGCATTGCCCCCTCGGGGTGGGATGGGAACAGCAAGGTTCATAGCAAATCAGACTCAACGCGCACCTCCGACTCTCCCGCGACGGGAGCAGGAAGTTGCGCACGGTGCGCAGGCTGTACCGCCCCCGGTGCGTATCGGCCTGCGTGGAGGCCAAGGGGGCGATGTGAAGCGGGTCAGGCCCAGGTCGACTGGGCGATCCACTGCGGCCGTTCAGGCCGCTCTGCGAACGGAGTCGGGGACAAAGGCGTCCCGAAGTGTTGGACGGGCCCCCGTTCGACGACATGCCCGATCGGGTTCATGGCGGCGGGCAGTCCGCAGCAGTTCGAGCAGATGTCGCAGCCAGCAGGATCGCTGCCACCCGAAGACGTGGAATGCTGCGTGTCACTGCAGTGACCGGGCGGCGCCATCTCTGCGCAATGACTGCTCAAGCACCGCAGCTCGACGCCGGCCAAGTCGGCACACGAGTCAAGCGGCGCGGCCCACCCTTGCTGCATCGGCAGCAACAGCGCGAGGAGCAGAAGTAGGAGCATGGACCGCACAACGCAACAGTGTAGTGTCTGGTGAGCGCCGAAGGCGAACCACTCCCAATGTCCTGGCAAGCTGCTACTTCACTGTCGCCACGTGTATTTCCAGGGCGCTGTTCGCGTTATCTGTGAACAGTGCCTAAAAATTTGGCTCTCTTGAAATTCAAGTGGGTTGCCGGGCATGAGGGTTGACCGCGCTGAAGTCCAGCTTGCCGGCGATCAGGAAGATCACAGTCTTGATGGTGGCCATGCGGGTGAAGCCTCGTGCGCGGCGCTTGGCGGCCTGGAACAAGCCGTTGAGGGCCTCAAGGAAGCCGTTGGTCTGGCGGGTCTGTGCCCAGGCCACGATGCCTTCAAGGTGACGGCGCACGAGGGTGGCCACGGCCTTCATGGGTTCAACCTTGGAGCGCATCACGCAACGGCACCAGTGCAGCAGCATGGCGCGCACGACGTTGATCTGCTTGCGCTCCAGGATCTCGCGCAACTGCTCCTTGTAGACCCAAGCCCGCGCGGTGCGTACGCTGGCCATCCGGGCGATCAAAGCGTCGAGCTCGGCGACGGCCTCGGGCTTGAGGCTGCCGCGGTCCTTGAGCAGCGACCATCGCATGCCCTTGAGGGACTTGTCGCTGCGCTGCTCGATGCGCCGCATCTTGTCCACTGCGGCGTTGGCGTGCCAGACGACGTGGAACTTATCGAACGTGATGCGCGCGTTGGGCAGCTGCTCGCCGACGCCCTTGATGAACGCGGGCGACATGTCGATGCTGACGGACTCAATCTGCTCGGGCGGGCAGCCGCGCTCAGCGAGCTCAGCGGCGATCGTGGCAATGGCCTTGGCATCGCGCCCGTCGGTCACGCTGAGCACGCGGCGCTTGACGGCATCGGCCGCCAGCGTGATGTAGTCGTGGCCGCGAGCACGCGAGGTCTCGTCGATGGCCAGCGCGGTGACGCTGCTGAAGTCGGCTTCAGCCAGCGCCAGCGCCACGTATCGCTTGCAAATGGCCATC
>NZ_BCTC01000188.1 GCF_001571085.1 Azohydromonas lata NBRC 102462 | reverse complement strand
TCCACCGCCGACAGCTCCACCGCCTGCGCGCCGCTGCGGCCAAACACCACGTAGCTGCGGCCGGCGTCGACACGCCCGGGCGCGTCGCTCCACAGGGCCCCCACGATCAAGTCGGCCAGCCCGTCGCCGTTGACGTCCCCGGCGTTGGACACGCTGTAGCCGCTGTAGTCGCCGCCACACTGCCCGTTGATCACGAAACCGCCGCTGCCCGCGGCCACCGCCGACAGTTCCATCGGGTTGATGACGGCCAGCGTCAGCCCCAGCTTGGCTGGCGTGGTGAACGTGCCGTCGCTCACGCCATAGCTCAGCGTAATGGCCCCGGCGTAATTGGCCGCAGGCGTGATGGTCCAAGTGCCGTTGGCGTTCTGGGTCACCGTGCCGTGGTCACAGGCAAGGTTGACGGGAGACAGCGCATCGCCGTCCCCGTCCGTGAAGCCCTGCAGCAATTGCGCCTTCGTGACCGTATAGGGCAGGTTCACGTTGCCCACGATCAGCCGGGGCTGCGGTCCCGTCAATGCCGGCGCATCGGCAACGGGCGCCAGCGTCAGCCCCAGCGTGGCAGGCATCGATGCCTCGCCGTCGCTCACGGCGTAGCTCAGCGTCAGTGCCCCGTTGTAGTTGGCCGCCGGCGTAACGAGCCAGCTGCCGTCGGCGTTGAGCACCGCCGTGCCGTGGTCGGCCGTCAGGCCCGTGGCCGACAGCGCGTCGCCATCGGCGTCGCTGAAGCCTTGCAGCAGCTGCGCCTGCGTGACCGTGTAGGCCACATCCTCGGTACCCGCGGCCAGCACGGCTTGCGCGCTGCTGAGCACCGGCGCGTGGTTGACACTGTTGAGTGTCAGCCCAAGCGTGGCGGCGACGGCAGCCGTGCCGTCGGTGACGCTGTAAGTCAGCACCACCGGACCGTGGTAGTGGGTTGCCGGCGTGACGGTCCACGAGCCGTCGGCGTTGAGCACCGCCGTGCCGTGGTCGGCCGTGAGGCCCGTGGCCGACAGCGCGTCGCCATCGGCGTCGCTGAAGCCCTGCAGCAGCTGCGCCTGCGTGACCGTGTAGGCCGTGTCCTCGCTGCCCGCGGCCAGCACGGCCTGCGCGCTGCCGAGCACCGGCGCGTCGTTGGCGCCCGTCACGCTCACGCTCACTTCCTGCGTGGCGCTCTTGCCGCTGCTGTCCGTGACGGTGACGTTGAAGTGCTCCACCACCACCTGGCCCGCGGCCAGGCGCTGCGCCACGGCGCGGTCCAGGCTGTAGCTCCACGCCACCTGGCCTTGGCCGTCGCCCGTGGCCGCATCGGCCACCAGGCCGGTAACGCTGCCACCCAGCGCGTTGCCCGCCACCGCGCTCACGCTCACCGTGTGCGACTGCAACAGATCCACGTCGCTGAAATCCACCGTGCCTTGCGCCGAAAGCTGTGCTGACGCGCCTTCGTCCTCGCCCACGGCCGCGTCGGTGTGGCCGGTGATGCGTGGTGCGTCCACTTCCACCAAGCGCCCGTCCACCACCACCTGCAGCGTCTCCACCATGGACACGTTAAGCCGCGTGCCGCCGCCAAAGTCGAAGTTGAAGTCCCGCCCAACCCCGCTGGATACCTCGCCCGTACTCAGCCGCGCCACCGAGGCCAGGTGCGCCGCGTAGCGCGCCACTTCCGACTGCACCACCGCGCTGGCCCACTGCGCCGCGGTGAACTCCAGCCGCAGCGTGTCCAGCCCCAAGGCGCCGCTGTAGACGTCCGTGCAGCCCGCGTTCTCGGCCAACCGGTACACCAGCACATCCGCGCCCGCGCCGGCATCGATCAGGTCGCTGCCGGCGTTGCCGTCCAGCGTGTCATTGCCATCCTGGCCGTAGAGCAGGTCGTTGCCGCCGCCACCATAGACAAGGTCGTCGCCCGCGCCGGCATAAAAGGAGTCCGCGCCGCCTTGCCCGTTGAACTGGTCCGCGCTGGTGGTGCCGGTGTATTTGCCGCCGCCGGCCGCAGCCGTGTAGGTCGCCATGGTGAATCGCCCTTGTCAGGATTTCGACGCCAGCGGGACACGGTCCCAGCACGTGCAAGCGCCTAAATGGCGGCACGGACGTCGTTGCTTGAATGAAGACCGCCCTGCGTTGCGACTCGCCGCTTTCCGGCTGCCGGTTCAGCCTCGGCCAGGGCGCGCACGCCATATCGAAACAAGCTTGGCCGTCAAAGATTGCAACACGGGCAAATGTTGCAACTATACATCACGTTCTGTTACATACTGCCTTGACGAGGCTCAGAGCTGAGCCGTACGGCTTCTGCCAAATGCGACGGCGGCGCCACGCCAGCGCGGCGCCGAAATCGGCCTGCAGCTCCAGGCCTCTTCGAAACGAGCTTGGGCGACGGCCGCCACCGAAGCTCCGGGCTCATCGCACGCAGCTACGATTGCTGCCTTGAACTCAGCCCCATGGCGCCGCCGCGGGTTGGATCTTGAGTACATGGATGTCCATCAAACTTTGATGGACGTCATCGTTGGCTTCTGGCCCAAACCGCTCAAAATGGGAGAAGTGGTCGTTTGAGCTTGGCAATAGAGGCCGTAGTTTTATAGTTGCACTGTCTACGGCCTCAAATTCTCCCAAGAATGTGACAACCCTTTTGTTTTTGCCAATTATTTTACCCATGTTTCCATAGGGCTTTAAAGACGCGGTCAGTCGAGCTGAAATTTTAAATCCAAGCATTCCGCATCATATTCTTTTGTCCAATATATTTTTGATAACTTGTCTCCAACCATGGCATAGTCTCGGATAAGCCGACAGCTCCATAAATGTGGGTTGGCTGCTTTCTCCTCGCTAACACGGCTTGCAAGTTCGGCGGAATATGAAGCAGTATATGTGGTCCTGATATAGTCATTGCCACAAGCTTTTGCAATTTGAGCGTCATTTCGCTCGACTATCATTTCTTTAAGTCGCTGATCTTTTCGATCAATACAATATATCTGATGGAGTCGGTTCTGCTCTTGGTCAATGATGGATCCAATTTCCAAAAGGAATCGATTGGGACAGTTTTGCACATTGAAGGAGGCGCCATCCGGCAAGACAATAGTTCCCTTAAAATCAGATGACGTGAGCGGTGCGTGCAACTGCTCCATGTTTAGTTTAATTTCGTTAATAATTTGCTCTCTATTGGCAGAACAAAACAGATAAGCCCTCTGTGCCAATTTTGCATTTTCTGCCTCCTCGCGAATTTTTCGTTTGCGCTCTGCTTCTCGTGCTGCCTCGACTTCAACCTTGATTTTCGCTTGCCGTGCCTGTTCTTCCATTTTTAGACGTTCAGCGGCAGCGCGCTCCGCCTCTTTCTTGCGTGCATCAAAGCCCACTGGATCGACTGCTCTATCACATGCTAACTGATAAGATTCTGGCTTGAGATTCACGTACCCATATACATACTCAAAGGGCTGTTTTCCAACGTAGCCGCCAAAACTGTTTTTTGCATTTACAAATCCACATGCGTTTCCGTTCGGAAAGCGGCGAACTTCGTAGAAGCGTGCTGATTCAGGGTCTTTTAGGATATCCTTTATAGCTTCTTCGACGCCTGAGATCGCGGACTGAGACAAGATTGTCAATATCGCCGCGGCAATAAGTTTGTATTTCATATTTTCAATTGCACAATGCAGTTGGGGGTTATTGGCGAAAGTTTGGCCTCTCGACTACTTTATAAGAGCCGAATCGCAATAATTGTGTAGTCACTGCCGCCCAACTCGCTCCGCGAGTGGGGAACGGTAGACGTTCAACGTTCTACCCAACTCCCTAGCTTAACGTCGAACCTAGGTTGGGGAGGCATTCAGTAAGTCGTGCGGTTGCGGTCTCGGCCAGTTTAGTGTCGCTCGTAGAGGGGTTCTTGGACTTTCACTGCATTTTGGTGCGGTTCACCGGAAAAAATCTAAAGGGATCAAAAGTTTGCGTGGATCCTGGCTGCTGCCTCGGTAGTTGTCGTATGACGTTTTGCAGCAGAAACGCCAGGGCGCTGGTTGCGGCCGGTGCGGCCAGCGTGGCAAAGCGTCTGGCATGCGTCGTTGACGCCACTTGATCGAACAGCTCCCGCTCTCCGGACCGGCACGCTGCGGACGGCGTCATGCAGCCTCGTGCACGTGCCCAGGGGCCCGCGCTATCTCAGGGCGGCCTTCAGCAGCGGTGACCTGCCCCTGCCCGGAGGGTGACCACGTTCAAACCCGGGCCGGCCGGCGCCGCCGCACCACTGTGGCGACGGCACCCAGGCCGCAGAGCATCAACGCCCAGGTCTGCGTCTCGGGCACGGGCGTCAGCAGCAGCGAGTAGCGCAGCGCCGAGCCGGCGGCGACGCCCATGGCCAGGATCTGCCCCTTGTCGTTCACCCGGGTCGCTTCGCTCACGTCAAAGCGCTGCGCCGCGGCGGGTACAAGCAGGTCGTTGAGGTCGAGCATCCGGCCGTCGAGGTAGAGGAAGCCGGCGCTAGCCGTCGTTTCCGAGGACACGCCGCCCACGATCCAGCCGCGGTTGTTGATGTCCTCGGCGGCGGCGTTGCCGTCTGGCCCGGTACCACTGAGCAGCCCCAGGTCGCGCGTGACGCCGCCGCTGTAGAGCACCGCTCGCTGGCCCAGTCCAGGCACGTAGTTCCAGCCGACGACCTGACGCGCGTTGTTCACGGCAAAGACCGAGGGCAGCGTGCCTTCCTGCAAGCCCGGGATGCGGGTCACGGTGCCGCGCGCGTACAGGAAGGCGAAGGCCTGGGCTGTGGAATCGCTGTAGTAGGCGTTGCCAACGATGACGTCACGGTCGCTGATGTCCGTTGGGCTCATGAAACCGCGTGCGCCCAAGCCCGGCCGTGGCAAAAAGGTCGTGGCTTGGCCGTCGAAGAAGAAGCCGCCCGGGTTCGCGCTGCCCACGAGGCCCACAGCATGCCCCGCGGCATTGAGCCCGGTGGCCAAGCCGGCGCCCCGCCGCGTGGTGTCGGACGGCGTGAGGTCCCGGACCTGGCCGTCGAAATAGATGCCGGGGTAGTAGCTGTGGACCCTGATGTCGCTCACGGCAATCTGGCCGTGGTCGTTGATGGCGTACACCATCGCCAGCGGGTCCAGCCCCTGCAGCTGGCTCACCCGGCCGCCATCGTAGAGGAAGGCGCCGGACTCGCCGTCAAAGTAGCGGGTGCCGACCACCTGACCCAGATTGTTGAGCCCAACAGCGAACGTGTTGGTGCTGGAGTCGCCGATCACGTCCACGCGAAAGCGTGGATCGGCGGCTTGCGCAGCGGGAGCGGAGAGCGTGACGACCACGGCCAGACAAAAGGTGCCAAGGTGCCGTGCAAGGAGCTTCATGTGCACACCTCTTCATCGGGAGAAGCCGCACTGGAGCCCGCGGCGCTCTCCCGCACGCCACCGGCTTGACGAATTGAAGCGCCGCGCCAGGGGCTGCCGGGGTTGAGCCGAAACAGCATCCCGTTGAGCGCGGTGCGGTGATCACGGTAATGGCGTCCTAGACCACCCGGCTCGCTGCCGGAGGGTTCACAGCCTCAGCACTCGCGCCGATCCAGGCGCCGCCGTGCCGTGGCGCCGACCGTGACCAAGCCGACCAGCATGAGCGCATAGGTCGAAGGCTCGGGAATACCGGGCACCGTGCCGTCAGTCTGCACGCCCCACTTTCCCCACAGCACGGCCTTGTGGTCCAAGTCGTTGCGCAGGAGCACCGACACTTGCCCTGTCGCGTGCTGGAAGTCCGCCGGTGACACCGCGCTGGTCTGGGCGCTGATCTGCAGGCTGGGAGCCGTGCCTTCGATAAACGGGCTTTGAAACTTGAAGCTGGCAAAGGACGTTTCCGTGCCGTCCAGATCGCGGTAGTCGTGCGGCGCATCCGTCCACGGCGTGGCCCAGGCATCCAGCGTGTACTGGGCCGTGATGCGTAGCCCGGTGTGGGCCGATAGCACGAACAGCGGCTGCCCGGGCTGCGTGCGGTAGCGGGCAGCGGACACGTAGGCGGGGCCGTGCGGCGGCCCCCCCGAAGGGAACATGCTGTTGTCAAAGCTGCCGCCGGCAAACAGGCCAGCCGGCGTGACCGAAGCAAAACCGGCGAACGCGCCCGTACCGTAA
>NZ_BCTC01000187.1 GCF_001571085.1 Azohydromonas lata NBRC 102462 | reverse complement strand
CTAGCAGACCGCAAGGGCACCTGCGAAGGTAAAGGGGGCTTGGTCGGATGCAAGCGTGCAGTGCCTGCTGAACACCACTGCAGTCACCGACTGAGGACTTCGATGCCTACAGAATTGGGCAGGTCTGCGAGGTTTCACTCTCGTGACAGCACGGTGCTTCCGGGAACTTCCTCAGCTTCCATTTGGTTCTCTTCGGTTCCGATGGAAACCTTTCGCTGGCGCAGCTCAATGCACGCACGGCGGCCCACCAGGTCTGCCCGTAAACGGGTACCGTTGTCCAGCCACTGCGCGTACACCGGCGCGTTGCACCAGCCGGCCACCACGGTGGTGTCAGGCAATTCGACGTCCAGCCAGCACCGCTCCTCGTACTCAAAGCGCCGCAGGGTAGCCTCTTCCGTGCGCCCCGTCGGCACCGTGGTGGTCATGGGGCCGGCGGCGGGGTAATGAATGGACACCTCCACTCGAACTGGCATCAGCGTGCCTGGCTCAAGCGTGGACCACGTTGCAGCGGGACTGGCATGATTGCTTGCTCAACCAGCTGGCTTGTTTCCTGATGCTCTAAAACTATTTCACTGTGGGTGGTGAGACGGCATCAGTGTTGCCGTCGAGCCAGCGCAGCAATGTGGCGTATAGGGTCTGGGGCTGCACCGGCTTGGAGACGAAGTCGTTCATGCCGGCGGCCAGGCAGGCTGCGCGGTCCTCATCATAGGCATTGGCCGTCATGGCCAGGATGGGCAGGGCCTGTAGGCCCGGCAGCGCACGCAACGCCCGCGTGGCCTGCAGCCCGTCCATGACCGGCATGTGCATGTCCATCAGCACCAGGGCGTAAGGCCGCTGCTGCGCCTTCTCGACAGCCACGCCACCGTCCTCCGCAAAGTCGACTTCGAGCCCGGCATTGCGCAGCAGGGCCAGGGCCACTTCGCGGTTGACGAGGTTGTCCTCGGCCACCAACACGCGCGCGCCAGCGTAGCGCCGGCGCAGCTCGGCCTTGGCGTCCACGGGATGGGCCGTCGGCGCGGGGGCCGCGGCCCCCTGGCCCAGCCAGGCCGTGAACCAGAACAGGCTGCCCACGGGCAGCGGCTGTGCGCCGGCTTCGCCCCCCATGAGCTCGGCCAGGCGGCGCGTGATGGCCAGCCCCAGCCCCGTGCCGCCATGCTCGCGTGTCGTAGAGACATCCGCCTGCTCGAACGCTTCGAAGAGCCGGGGCACCTGTTGCGGCTTGATGCCCACGCCGCTGTCTTCCACTTCGAAGCGCACCAGCAGCCGCCCCTTGTGCTCCTGCAGCCGCCGCGCGCGCAGCGCGATGGCGCCACTTCGGGTGAACTTCACCGCGTTGCCCGCGTAGTTCAGCAGCGCCTGGCGCAGCCGGGTCTCGTCGCCGCGCAGCCAGTGCAGCGCCCCGGCATCGACCGATACCTGCAGGCCCTTGGCCGCGGCGTCCGCCCCCACGATGGAGCGCACCTGCTCCAGCAGCGCGGGCAGCTCGAAGTCGCGCTCCTCCAGCTGGAGCTTGCCCGCGTCGATGCGGGAGATGTCGAGGATGTCGTTGATGACGTACAGCAGGTGCCGCGCCGCGCCCTCGATGCGCGCGAGTTGGGCGGCCTGGTGTGGCAGGGCGCCCTCGCTGGCGAGCAGGTGCGTCAGGCCCACGATCGCGTTCATGGGCGTGCGGATCTCGTGGCTCATGTTGGCCAGGAACGCGCTCTTGGCCCGGCTGGCGATGTGGGCGGTGTCGCGCGCGGCGGCCAACTCGGCGGTGCGCTCGCGCACGCGCTCCTCCAGCGTCGCGGTCAGCGCCTGCAGCCGTGCATCGGCCTGGTGGCGTGCGGTGATGTCGTTGAAGAGGATGGCCACCTGGCGGTCCTCGGGCGTCCCGTGGCGGTACGCGTAGACCTCGTACCAGCGTTGCAGCTGCGCCGCCTCGTTCTCGAAGCGCTCGGGCTCGCCGGTGACGGCAATACGACCGTAGGTCTCGAACCAGTGTCCCTCATGGTCTGGCGCGATCTCGCGCATGCGCCTTCCCTCGGCGGCGAGGATGCCGGTCTGCCGCTCGAAGGCCGGGTTGACCTCCAGAAAGCGGTAATCGACAGGCTGGCCCAGCTCGTCGAACAGCATCTCGATGATGCAGAAGCCCACGTCGATGGAGTCGAACAGGCCGCGGTACTTGGCTTCCGAAGCGCGCAGCGCCGCGCTGGTGGACTCTTGCCGTGTGACGTCGATGTTGACGCCGGACAGGCGCAGCGGCTGCCCGTCGCGGCCCAGCCGGGCCTGGAAACGACCCTGCAGCCAGCGCACGCTGCTATCGGGCCACACCACGCGCCACTGCGCCTCGACCGGCTCGCTCGTGACGAGGGCCTGTTCGATGGCACGCATGGCGCCCGCGCGGTCCTCGGGGTGGAGCAGCCGTTCCCAGGCATCAAAGGTGCGGCCGAACGAGCCGGGTGAGAGGCCGTGCATCGCCTCCAGCCGCGGGCTCCACACCAGGGCGCCCGCGGGCGGCTTCCAGTCGAAGGTGCCCAGCCGCGCGGCCTCCTGCGCCAGGCGCAGCTGCTCCTCGCTGGCGCGCAGCGCGGCAGCCTCGGCCACGGCACGCTGGGCGGCCTGCGCCTCGCGCTGCAGCCGCGCGAGCTCCAGCTGGCTCGCCACCCGGGCCTGCAGCTCGCGCGCCGCAAAGGGCTTGACCAGGTAATCATTGGCCCCGGCCTGCAGCCCTTCCACACGCGCTTGCTCATCCGCACGGGCCGAGATCAGGATCACCGGCAGCGTGCGCGTCGCCTCGTCCTCGCGCAGCGCGCGCAGCAGGCCGAGGCCGTCGAGCACGGGCATCATGCTGTCGGACAGCATCAGGTCCGGCCGCTCGCGGCGCACCGCCGCCAACGCTTCCTGGCCGTTGCCAACGGCTTCCACCTCCCAGGCCGGTGCAAGCAGCGACGCCAGGTAGCGGCGCATGTCGGCGTTGTCGTCGGCCAGCACGATGCGGGCGCGGCGTTCCCCCAGTGGGTCGGCCGGCATCGGCGTCGGCGTCGGCGTGGTGTCCTGCAGCCATTGCCGCGCCTCCAGGGCGAAGGCGAGCGCCTCGGTGCCCCGGGCGGCCTGAGCTGGTGCCGCACCGAGCTGCTCGGGCGGCAGGTGCGCCGAGCCGGCAGGCAGCGTCACGGTGAAGCAAGTGCCCTCGCCCGGCGTGCTGCTCACCGTGATGTCGCCACCATGCTGGTGCACCAGCTCGCGCACCAGCGCCAGCCCGATGCCGCTGCCCTCGAAGCTGCGGCTGCGTGCCTGGGGCACGCGATGGAAGCGCTCGAACACGCGGATCAGATGCTCAGGCGGAATGCCGCTGCCCGTATCCGCCACCGTCAGAACGGCCTGCCCGTCCTGCCAGGCCAGGCGCACCGTGATGCAGCCCTCCAAGGTGAACTTGAAGGCGTTGGACAGCAGGTTGAGGACGATGCGCTCCCACAACGCGGGATCGACCCACACCGGTTGCGGCAGCGCCGGGCAGTCCACCACCAGCGCCAGGCCGCCGGCGTGCACGGCGGACTCGAAACCGCTGGCCAGCTCGGCCGTCAGCCGCGCCAGGTCGGTGGGCACGAACTGCGCTTGCGCCCGCCCCTGCTCGACACGGGCGAAGTTGAGCAGCGCGTTCACGAGCTTTTGCAAGCGCAGCGCATTGCGGTGCGCCGTCTCGATGCGCTCGCGCTGCGCCGCGCCGAGTGCGCTGCCCGCCTCGGCCAACACCGCCTGCAGCGGACCGAGCATCAGCGTCAACGGCGTGCGGAACTCGTGGCTGACGTTGGCGAAGAAGGCCGTCTTGGCTTGGTCGATCTCCGCCAGGGCTTCGGCACGCCGACGCTCGTCCTCGCGCGAGCGCACGGCCGACAGCGCGTTGGACAGGGTCACGCCCAGCAACTCGTGAAAGCCGCGCTGGGCCTCGGTCAGGGGCAGCCGCGGCGACACGCCGGCCACCAGCACCGCCGGCGGCGACTCCACGGCCGGGACGACGATGGGCATCACCAGCGCCGCATCCGGCGCCTCCTCGTAGGGACCGCAGTGCGCGCCTGCGAGCCGCGCCTGCAGCCCCTGCACAAGCGCAGGCCCCGGGCTGGCGAGCGCCTGCGCCAGGGGCCAGGGCTCGGCGGCATCGGCGCTCAGCTCCAGCGGTGTGGCCGGCAGCCCGGGCGCCATGCCATGGTGGGCGGCCAAGCGATAGCGGCCGGCCTGGACATCGAAGGCGTAGTACAGCAGGAACGGCAGGTCCCACTCGAAGCGGGACAGCACCTCGACCGTGCGGCGCCCGACATCGGCTTCGTCCACGGCCAGCCCCAGGCTGGCACCGAGGTCGCGCAGCGCGCGAGTGCGGCGCTCCGCCAGCAGCGTGGCGGTGGTCTCCGTCACGGGGTGGAACAACCCGCCGATGCCGCCGCTCTCGTCCCGGATGGGCGAGTGCGAGAAGGTGAAAAACGTCTCCTCCAGGGCGCCACCGAGGCGCCGCAGGAACATGCGCTGGTTCTCCAGGAACATCGTCTCGCCGGCGCAGGCGCGCTCGAAGGATTCGCCGATGGCTGGCCAGGCACTGGCCCAGGTGACGCGGTAGTCCTCGCCCAGCACACGCGGGTGGGCGTCGCCGCAGCAGTCGCGGTAGCCGTCGTTGTAGATCTGGATGTGTTGCGGCCCCCAGATGATGTTGATTGGGAAGTTGGAGGCCAGGCACAGGCTGACGACGGTGCGCAGGCTCTGCGGCCAGTGCTCGCGCGGCCCCAGCGGCGTGAGTGACCAGTCCATGGCGCGGATCAGCCGCCCCATCTCGCCGCCATTGACCAGCCAGTCCGCATCGCCAGCCCGGGCCTGCTTCAAGTCGGTGTACTTCATTGGGATTCGCGCAGCGGCAGCGTGCCGCAGCGGTTCAGGACGGGACAGGGTAGCGGGGACTGCGTCACCCGCTGCCAGGTCATGATTTGGTTGCGCCGGCGAGCCATCGATCTATACCGAGGACCGGAATCCGCAGCAGCGATAGCGCATGCGCTGGTCACCCCCCAGGGCTCTCCCGGGGTCCACGGGGATGCCACTGGCCGCCGTCTGCCGTTCATGCTGGAAGTGGCAGGCCCGACCGCGCCATAGAGTGGCTGATGGACGAGTGGGCGCGACTTAACCACGAGCGCATCAAGCTGGAGCGCGAGTTGCTGCTGGCCGAGGAGGCTTGCGAGCAGTTCCGAAGTACGGGACTGCCCGATCCGTCACGGATGTGCCGGGTAGCTGAGCACATCGATGGCTGCCTTGCGCGACTTGGAGCTGTGAACGACAGCCTGGCCCGCATGGGACGCCTGCAGGATTGAACTGCGACAGCCCACACACCGCTCACCTCACCGAGGCCAACGGCAGGAACAACGTCCGCGCGACGTCCGGCAGGCCGATGAAGCCGTGATGGCGATAGAACTCCACCGCGGCCTTGTCCTTGGCGTCCACCATCAAGGCATAGGCAGCGATCTCGGATCGAGCCGCACGGTGCAGCGCATCGGCCAACAGCGCCCCGCCCAGTCCCTGCCCCGTATGAGCCTGGTCGACGGCGAGGCGCCCCATGCGCACGGCCGGTACCGTCGGGTAGCGGGGCAGCTTCTTCGCTGTGGCTGGCGGCAGATCGGCCAGCAGCAGGCTCGCCGAGGCCAGGGTGTAGTAGCCCGCAATGTGCTGCTCGTGCGTGAGGGCCACGAAGCACGCGGCCACCCGGCGGCGGATGTCTTGCGTGACCTGCTCGCGCAGATAGCGGTCCAGCGGCGCGCTGGTGCTGGTGAAGCCGCTGCGGTCGTGTGCGGCTACGTCGAGCGGCACGACGCGGTAGGGCGGCGGACTCACTCGGCGCTGCGCAGCAGGCGCTGTCGGCGCTCGAAAGCGCGCTGCAGGGCCGGCGCGGGCTCAGGCGGCGACAGCAGCGCCTGCGCAAAGCACTCTTGGTCAGCCAGCGACAGCCGCACCACTTCAGCTTGCTCGATGGCGTGCTGCGCAGCGTCCTGCACGGCGGCCACCACGAAGTCCGTCATGGTCCGGCCCTGGAGTTCGGCCGCGCGCTTGAGCAGGGCGTGAAGCTCGGTGCTGATGCGGGCTTCAAGCCGGGCGGTAGAGCTGGAAGAAGGGGCAGGCATGGAAAATCCTCTAGCAGCGAGAATACGGCAGTTTGCCGTACACGTCAAAACCATGCACGCTGCTATTGATAAGTCCACCTTTCAACACTACGCAAGTCAGCAGAACGTATTGGCCTTGTCCTGCTGAAATGCCAAGCACTGGACAGTCGAGGCTGTACCCGTTGGCCTGTGATGCCGGCTCGCACTGGGCTCAAGGAGAAGCCGCTGCGAGCCGCTGGCAATCTAGTACAACATCCCCGAAATAGCTTTACGTATTAA
>NZ_BCTC01000186.1 GCF_001571085.1 Azohydromonas lata NBRC 102462 | reverse complement strand
AACACCACGTTGCCGAACACCAGCACCACCATGATGGCCAGCGCCAGCGCAATCAGCGCATCCAACAGGCGGCAATAGCCGTCCAGGAACTTGTTCATCGTTCGTCTCCTCGCACCTCGCGCCGCCGGGCAGGCGCATGCGGTCAAAAAGGGCAAAAGCTCGGCGCCGGATCAGCGCGGCAAAGCAAATACCTGAAACCGGTTTCCGCTATGCTACGGAAACCGGTTTCTCACTTTTATCGGGGCTTACCCGTGGTCAGCGGAGGCCGGAGAGCGGCGCCCGCGTGGGCGCTCGGCAGGCGTTTGGGCGGTTTTTCGGACGCTTTGGGGGCGTGGCCGGTGCGCCGCGCGCGCGCTCAGGCCGGCGCGGGCACGTTCACGAGGCCGCTCCACTCGCGCATTTGGGCCACGAGGCCGGGCTCCAGCGGGATGCCGGCCTCGCTGCGCTGCGAGAGGCGCTGCAGTTCGGGGTCGCCGGGCATGCGGGGCGCGCCGGGTTCGGCCGCCAGGGTTTGGGCCATGAGGGCGACAGTGGCGGCCAGCGTGGCGCCGCCGGCAAAGCGCATCGGGTCCAGGACGATGAAGAAAGCGCCCAACTCGCGCGGGCGGTGCAGTTGTTCGTACATGGGCGGGATGTGCGGCCCCCAGGGGTTGCCGTGCAGCGGGCCGCACAGCAGCTCGATCATCAGCGCCATGGCGTAGCCCTTGTGGCCGTAGTCGGTGCCGCCCAGGGGCAGCAGCGCGCTGGCGGCAGCGGCGTCGGTGGTGGGCTGGCCCTGGGCATCGACGGCCACGCCTTGCGGCAGGCCGCGGCCCTCGCGGCGCGCGTTCATGACGCGGTTCCACGGGATGGAGGTGGTGGCCATGTCCAGGCACACGGGCTCGCCATCGGCGCGCGGGAAGGCAATGGCGATGGGGTTGGTGCCCAGGAAGGGGCGGTGGCCGCCATGCGGCGCGGCGATGCTGTCCGCGTGCGTGAAGGCGATGCCGATGAGCCCTTCCTGGGCCGCGGCGCGGGCGTAGAGGCCGATGGCGCCGCAATGCGAGCTGTCGCTCACGCCCACGGCGCCCACGCCGGCCTCGCGCGCCAGGCGCATGGCCAGGCGGTTGGCGTGGTGGGCCACGGCGATGCCCAGGCCCTGGTCGCCGTGGACCTGGGCCGTGCAGGGGCCGGTGAGCTCGTCGCGGATGGCGGGGCGCGCCTTGATGGAGCCCGCGCGCAGCCGGTTGAGGTAGTGCGGCAGCCGGGCGATGCCGTGCGAGTCCACGCCCCACAGGCTGGTGAGCACCAGCGAGTCGGCCACGCTGCGCGCGTCGGCCTCGGGCACGTCCATGGCCTGCAGGCAGGCGCGGCCCCAGGTGCGCAGGGTTTCGGCGGGGCAGTGGATGAGTTCGATGGCTTCGGTCGTCAAGGTTGATTCCTCACTTGTTCCAATGACTTGCCGGGCGGGGGTTGTGCCCGGCGGCCTCGCGTCACGGGCGCCTCGCACCCTCATCCGTCATGCCCGCGAAAGCGGGCATCCACGCGGACCGAACCAGCGGCGCGCCAACGGCGGCGTGAAGCGATGCAGGGCGAAGGAGGCACCTCGGTGTTCGTGGATGCCCGCCTTCGCGGGCATGACGAAGTAGAGGGGCTACCTCATCTCATTCCTCACATCACCGCCCCCAGCGACCAGGGCACGAATTCATGCTGTCCATAGCCGTGGATCTCGCTGCGCGTCTTCTGTCCCGAGGCCGTGGCCAGCATGCGTCGGAAGATGGCTTCGCCCATCTCGTCCACGGTGGTTTCGCCCTCGACGATGCCGCCGCAATTGAGGTCTATGTCGTCGCCCTGCCGCTGCCACAGCGCCGTGTTGGTGGAGAACTTCAGGCTCGGCGCCGGCGCGCAGCCGTAGGCCGAGCCGCGGCCGGTGGTGAAGCAGATCAGGTTGGCGCCGCCCGCCACCTGGCCCGTGGCCGAGACGGGGTCGTAGCCCGGCGTGTCCATGTAGAGCAGGCCGCGCGCGGTGGCGGGCTGGGCGTACTCCAGCACGTCCACCAGGGCCGTGGTGCCGCTCTTGGCGATGGCGCCCAGCGACTTCTCCAGGATGGTGGTCAGCCCCCCGGCCTTGTTGCCGGCGCTGGGGTTGTTGTCCATGCGCATGTCGTTGCGCGCGGTGTAGCGCTCCCACCAGCGCACGCGCTCCATCAACCGCGCCGCGACGTCCGCATTCACCGCACGCCGCACCAGCAGGTGCTCGCCGCCGTAAATCTCCGGCGTCTCCGACAGGATGGCGCTGCCGCCATGCGCCACCAGCCGGTCCACCGCCGCGCCCAGCGCCGGGTTGGCGCTGATGCCGGAATAGCCGTCCGAGCCGCCGCACTGCAGGCCCACCGTCAGGTGGTTTACAGGCACCGGCTGCCGGCGCACGGCGTTGGCCTCGGCCAGCATGCCTTCAACCAATGCCACGCCACGTGCCACGCTCTGCGCCGTGCCGCCGGTTTCCTGGATGTTGAAGACGTGCAGGCGCGTGGAAGGCTGCAGCCCCTCCTGCGCCATCAGCCCGGCGATCTGGTTCGTCTCGCAACCCAGGCCGATCACCAGCAGCGCCGCGAAGTTGGGGTGGCGCGCATAGCCGCCCAAGGTGCGGCGCAGCAGCTTCAGCGCGTCGCCCTCGCTGTCGGTGGCGCAGCCCAGGCCGTGGGTGAGCGCGACCACGCCGTCCACGTTGGGGTAGGCGGCCAGCGGCTGCGCGTCGGCCGGCAGGCGCGGGTGGGCCTTGAAATGGTCGGCGATGGCGCGCGCCACCGTGGCCGAGCAGTTCACCGAGCTGAGGATGCCGATGTAGTTGCGCGTGGCCACGCGGCCGTCGGCGCGAACGATGCCCTCGAACGTGGCCGCGGGCGTGGCGTGCGGCGTGGGCAGCGCGTCCACGCCCACTTCGAGCGCGCGCTCGAAGTCGCTGAAGGCCAGGTTGTGCGTGTGCACGTGCTGGCCGGCGGCGATGTCGCGCGTGGCGCTGCCGATGACCTGGTTGTAGCGCCGCACGGGGCTGCCGGCCGGGATGTCGCGCACGGCCAGCTTGTGGCCCGGCGGCACCAGGCCCTGCACGGTCAGGCCCAGGCCCGCGATGCGCGTGCCCGCCACGAGTTGCTGCCGCGCGATGACGACGTCGTCGGCGGGGTGGATGCGTATCACGGGGTCCATGGGCCCTTGCCTCCGCCTTACTGGTCCAGCAGCCGGGCGTCCCAGGCGTGCACGGTCTGGCGCTGCTCGCCCAAGCCCGCTATGCCCAGGCGCATCACGTCGCCGGCCTTGAGGTAGACGGGGTTGGGCTTGGCGCCCAAGCCGACGCCCGGCGGCGTGCCGGTGCTGATGATGTCGCCCGGCTCCAGCGTCATGAAGCGGCTGATGTAGCTCACGAGCTGGCGCACGCCGAACACCATGGTGCGCGTGTTGCCGTCCTGCCAGCGGCGGTCGTTGACCTCCAGCCACAGGTTCAGCGCCTGCGGGTCCGGCACTTCATCCTGGGTCACCAGCCACGGGCCTATGGGGCCGAAGGTGTCGCAGCCCTTGCCCTTGTCCCAGGTGCCGCCGCGCTCGATCTGGTATTCGCGCTCGGACACGTCGTTGACCACGCAATAGCCGGCCACGCAGCCCAGCGCGTCGGCCTCGCTCACGTAGCGCGCGCGCTGGCCGATGACCACGCCCAGCTCCACCTCCCAGTCGGTCTTGACCGAGCCCTGCGGCATCACCACCGGGTCGTTTGGGCCCGTGACGGCGCTGTTGGCCTTGGTGAACAGCACGGGCTCCGCCGGCACGGGCAGGTTGGATTCGGCCGCGTGGTCGGCGTAGTTCAGGCCCACGCAGATGAACTTGCCCACCTGGCTCCACGGCGTGCCGATGCGCGCGGGCTGGGGCAGCAGCGGCAGCGTGGCGGGGTCGATCTGCTGCAGGCGGCGCAGGTTCTCGGGGCGCAGGGTGTCGGCGGTGATGTCGGGAATCACGCCGGAGAGGTCGCGAACCTGGCCCTGGGCGTCGAGCAGGGCGGGACGTTCGGCGCCGCGGGCGCCATGGCGAAGCAGTTTCATAGGGGTACGGCGAAGGGGTGAAGTGAAGGGAAAAAGTGGGGTGGAGCGGGCCGGTCGCCGGCTCGTCAGTTGGACCAGCCGCCGTCGATGACTTGCGCGGTGCCGGTGGTGAAGGCGGACTCGTCGCTGGCCAGGTACACGGCCAGCGCGGCGATCTCGCTGTCGCGCCCAAGCCGGCCCATGGGCTGGCGGGAGACGAACATCGCTTCCACCTCCTGCTCCGTCTTGCCGCTGGCCGCGGCCTGCGCGGCGATGCGCTCGCGCAGCGAGGGCGATTCCACCGTGCCGGGGCAGATGCAGTTGCAGCGCACGCCGCGGCCCACGAAGTCGGCGGCCACCGATTTGGTCAAGCCCACCACCGCGGCCTTGCTGGTGGCATACACGAAACGGTTCACGGGCGCCTTGATGCTGCCCGCCACCGACGCGACGTTGACGATGGAGCCGCTGCCGCGCGCGAGCATGCCCGGCAGGAAGGCGCGGAGGGTGCGGGCCATGGACTTGACGTTGAGGTCGAAGGCGAAGTCCATCTCCTCGTCGGTGCTGGCCAGCACGTCGCCGGCGTGGACGAAACCCGCGCCGTTGAAGAGCACGTCCACGTCGCCCGCTTGGGCCGCGGCGGCGTGGATGGCGGCGGCGTCGCGCACGTCCAGCCGCAGCACTTGGCTGCCCGCGGCGCCGGTGGCGGCGAGATCGCCGGCCAGCGCGTCCAGCAGCGCGGTGTTGATGTCGGTGGCGATGACGCGGGCGCCCTCGCGGGCGAAAGCCAGCGCCGTGGCGCGCCCTATGCCCTGCCCCGCCGCGGTGACGAAAGCGGTCTTGCCTTGCAGTCTCATCAGGTTGGTCCTCGTGCTTACTTGAGCATGCCCAGTTGCTGCGGCAGCCACAGCGTGATCTGGGGGATGTAGGTGATGGCGATGAGCGCACCCATGAGCGGCACCAGCCAGGGCAGGATGGCCATGGTGGTGCGCTCCACGGAGAGCTTGGAAATGCGTGCCAGGACGAACAGCACCATGCCCAGCGGCGGGTGCAGCAGGCCGATCATGAGGTTGAGCGTGATGATCAGGCCGAAGTGGATGGGCTCGATGCCCAGCTTCAGGACGATGGGCAGCAGGATGGGCACCAGGATGGTGATGGCCGCGATGGTGTCGATGAAGCAGCCCACGAACAGGATGAGCAGGTTGGCCAGCAGCAGGAAGACCCACTTGTTGTCCGTGATGCTCAGGATGGCGTCGGTGAGGATTTGCGCCGCCTGCGTGGTGGTCATGAGCCACGCAAAGATGGATGCAGCCGTGACGATGAAGAGCACCGAGGCCGTGGTCTCCACCGTGTCGAAGGTGGCCTTGGCCAGCGTGCGCAGCGTCATGCTGCGGTAGCGCACCAGGCCCAGGAACAGCGCCCAGATCACGGCGGCCACGGCGGCCTCGGTGGGCGTGAACCAGCCCATGGTCATGCCGCCAATGAGGATGACCGGGGCCATGAGCGCCATCACGGCCGAGAAGTTGAATTTCCAGTCCAGCGCCAGCAGCGCGACGAAGCCGATGCCCGCGGCCAGGTTGGGCGACACGCCGGCCTTGGTCATGAGCCACACCGCCATGGGGAAGGCCAGGACGATGGCGATCTCCAGCGTCGCGCCGCCCAGGCGGCCCCAGTGGAAGGCGACGTCGCCGCCCCAGTTGTTCCTGCGTGCAAACCAGGCCACCGTGAACATCATGAGCAGCGTCATGAAGATGCCCGGCAACACGCCGGCCAGGAACAGCGCGCCGATGGAGACGTTGGCCATCATTCCGTAGATGACGAAGGGCAGCGAGGGCGGAATGATGGGCCCCAGCGTGGCGGAAGCCGCCGTGACGCCCACGGCGAACTCGGTGTCGTAGCCATGGTCCTTCATGGCCTTGATCTCGATGGAGCCCAGGCCCGCGGCGTCGGCGATGGCCGTGCCCGACATGCCGGAGAAGATGACGGAGCCGATGATGTTGACCTGGCCCAGCCCCCCGCGCATCCAGCCCACCAGCGCCACGGCGAAGTTGTAGATGCGGCCGGTGATGCCGGCGATGTTCATGAGGTTGCCGGCCAGGATGAAGAAGGGAACGGCCAGCAGCGGGAAGGACTCGATGCCGGCAATCATGCGCTGCGCCACCACGATGTCCGGGACCGAGCCCGATACCAGGATGAAGAGCAGGGACGCCCCGGCCATGGCCACGGCCACGGGAACGCCGACGAGCATCAGCGCGAGGAAGGAGCCTACGAGGATGAGCATGGGAGTACGGCTTTCGTTCTGATGTGAATGCTCGGGGTGGGTGCTCAGAGGTGAATGCTCAACGGCATTGCGCGTTCTGCCGGCCAAGGCGCTTCGCCATCTACCTCGTC
>NZ_BCTC01000185.1 GCF_001571085.1 Azohydromonas lata NBRC 102462 | reverse complement strand
ACCGGCGACGGCGACGACACCATCTCGGCCGTGGGCGGCAAGAACACCATCGCCGCGGGCAACGGCAACAACAGCGTCGAGGCCTGGGGCGCGTCCAACACCATCGCGGCCGGCAGCGGCAACGACACCATCAAGGCCTACGCGGGCGGCAACGCCATCACCGCGGGCGACGGGAACAACACCGTCACGGCCGTGGGCGGCGCCAACAAGGTCACCGGCGGCGCGGGCCAGGACACGTTCAGCGTGGACGGCGCCAGCAACACCGTCACCACCTACGCCGGCAACGACAGGATCACCGTGCTGGCGGCCTCGAACACCGTGGACAGCGGCGACGGCAACGACACGGTGTCGGCCGTGGGCGGCAAGAACACCCTCACCACCGGCAGCGGCAACGACACCGTCACCGCCACCGGCGCCTGGAACGTCATCGACACCAGCGGCAGTGCCGCCTACGAGACCGTCACGACCTTCGTCACCAAGACGGTCAACCTCGGCCTCTTCAAGTCCACCATCACGCTGCCCGTGACGACCACGGTGCTGGTCAGCGACGACAGCGACAGCGTCAGCGCCGACGGCGGCTACAACACGGTCAAGGTCGGCGACGGCAGCAACACCGTGTCCGCCGCCGGCGGCTACAACAAGATCAGCGCCAGCGCAGGCAACGACACGCTCAAGGGCTATGGCGGCTACAACGAGATCACGGCCGGCAACGGCGACAACACCGTGGTGGCCGAGGGCGGCGCCAACAAGGTCTGGGGCGGCGCGGGCAAGGACACGGTGACGGTGGCCGGCGCGGCCAACTTCGTCTACACCTACGCCGGCAACGACAGCGTCACCGCCAACGGCGCGAGCAACACCATCGAGACCGGTGACGGCGACGACACCGCCGTGCTCAACGCCGCCAGCAACACGCTGGACGCCGGTGCGGGCAACGACACCATCACCGCCAACGCCGCCAGCAACGTCATCAAGGCCGGCGAAGGCAGCAACAGCGTCACCGCCCGCGGCGGCTACAACCAGATCAGCGCCGGCGCCGGCAACGACAGCTTCAACGCCTACGGCGGCTACAACAAGCTCACGGCCGGCGACGGCGACAACACCGTCACCGCCGAGGGCGGCGGCAACGAGGTCACCGGCGGCGCGGGCAAGGACCAGGTCACGGTCGCAGGCGCCTCCAACGTCGTCCACACCTACGGCGGCAACGACGCCGTGACCGCCAACGGCGCGAGCAACGTCATCGCCAGCGGCGACGGCGACGACACCGTCACGCTCAACGGCGCCAGCAACGTGCTCGACGCGGGCGCGGGCAACGACACCATCACCGCCAACGCCGCGAGCAACACCCTCAAGGCCGGCGAAGGCAACAACACCGTCACCACCAACGGCGGCGCCAACGTCATCAGCGCCGGCAGCGGCAACGACGTCGTCACCGCCGCGGGCGCGGCCAACGTCATCGACGCCGGCGGGGGCGCCAACACCGTCACCGCCTGGGGCGGCGGCAACGGCGTCACCACCGGCAGCGGCAACGACAGGATCACCGTCGGCGGCGGCGTCAACGTGGTGCTGGCCGGCGACGGCAACAACACCGTGGCGGCCTACGGCGGCGCCAATGCCGTGACCACCGGCAGCGGCAACGACGATGTCGACGCCTACGGCGGCGCCAACGTGATCGTGGCCGGCAAGGGCCAGGACAACGTGCTGGCGCTGGGCGGCGCCAACGGCGTCTACACCGCCGACGGCAAGGACCTGCTGCTGGCCGGCGGCGGTGCGAACCTCGTGGTCGCCAACGGCGACAACAGCCTGGCCATCGCCGCTGGCGCGGCCAACGTGGTGGCCGTCAACGGCCAGGACAACGTCGTCGCGGCAGTGGGCCTGTACAACGTGCTCGCCACCACCCAGGGCGGCAACGTGCTGGCCGGCGTGGGCATGGGCAACGCGATGTTGGTCAACGGCGGCGACAGCACCCTGGTGGCCGCGGGCGGCACCAACGTGGTGCTGAGCACCGAGGGCGACAACACCATCGTCGCGCTGGGCGGCTCCAATGTCGTCGCCACCGAGCTCGGCGGCCTGCTGCAGGACCTGGGGGACGTGGGGGCCTCGGCCCTGTCGAAGGAACTGTCCGGCGTGATTGGCGACAGCGCCGCCAAGGCCGTGGACCAGGCCGTGGGCAAGGCCGTCACCGACTACATCAAGACGGGCCACGGCGACGACACGGTCGTGGCCGTCGGCGCGCTCAACGTCGTCTACACCGGCGCGGGCGACGACGTGATCACGGTGGCCGGCCAGAACAACGTCACGCTGACCAACGGCGGCGACAACGTCGTCACCGCCCTGGGCCAGAACAACCTGGTCGTGAACACCGCGGGTGACAACGTCGTCACCGCCATCGGCCAGAACAACCTGGTGCTCAGCGGCATCGGCCAGGACATCGCGGAGATCGCCGGCCTGATCGACGATGCCGCCAACACCGCCGGCTCGGCCGCCTTCGAGAAATTCCTGGCCGCCAACGTCGCCAACGACCCGGGCAGCGACCTCGTCACCGCCATCGGCTCCAACAACATCGTCTACACCTCCGGCGGCGAAGACATCGTCACCGCCGTCGGCAGCACCAACGTGGTGTGGGCCGGCGCCGATGCCGACGTGGTCACCGCCATCGGCTCCAACAACGCGGTGGTGCTGGGCAGCGCCGTGGAGACCGGCGCCTCGCTGGTGGGCGTGGTGGACGCCGTGACCGCCGGCATCGTGGCCACCGACTACGTGGGGGCCCTGGGGCTGGACGGTGCCGCCGCCGGGCAGGACGGCAGCGACATCGCCATCGTGGTGGGCAGCAACAACGCCGTCATCGGCGGCAGCGGCGGCAACGTGATCACGGCACTGGGCAGCAAGAACGGCATCATCGGCGGCGCCGGCGACGACACCATCACCACCATCGGCACGCACAACGTCGTGGTCGCCGGTGCGGGCAGCGACGTCGTGACCGCCATCGGCAAGTACAGCGAGGTGGCCGCGGGCGCGGGCGACAACGTCGTCACGCTGCTGGGCAAGGGCAACGCCGTGACGGCCGGCGACGGCGACGACGTGATCACCAGCGTCTCGCTCAGCGGCTCCACCACCACCCAGACCGAGACCGGCAGCACCAAGAGCGCGGACCTCAACTACAACGCCGTGTACGCCGGCGACGGCCACAACATCGTGACGCAGGTGGGCGCCGAGAACCTGGCCGTGACCGGGGACGGCCGGGACATCGTCACGCTGGTCAACTTCGGCTCCAGCACCTCCAGCAGCAGCACCGTCGAGGAGGAGGGCGCCGGCACCACCACCACCAAGACCAGCTACGACACCTCCGTCAACGCCGCCTACACCGGCGGCGGCGACGACATTGCCGTGATCTACGGCCAGCACAACGTGCTGCTGTCGGCCGGCGGCGACGACACCGTGGTGGTGTGGGGCAGCAGCAGCAGCTTCAAGACCGAGTCCAAGACCACCACCGTCACGGACGACGACACGACCAGCACCAGCAAGTCCGGCTTCAACATCGACACCGGCTTCAACGTGGTGATCACGGGCGAGGGCAACGACACCGCGGTGCTCAAGGGCGTGCAGACCGTGGCCGTCACCGGCGCGGGCGACGACACGGTGGTGTCCGTCTCCGACAGCACCAACATCGTCGTCACCGGCGCCGGCCACGACACGATCATCTCGCTGGCGCCGGCCACCATCTTCAACTCGCTGGAGAGCTTCGCCGAGAACGACTTCGCCACGCTGGGCGATGGCATCAGCGGCGGCATGAGCCTGTTCTCCATCGCCAAGCAGGCGCGCGCGGCCTACAACGGCGACTTCTCCAGCCTGTACGCGATCGGCAACATCATCGACGCCGGCGACGGCAACGACGTGGTGTTCGCCTCTTCCGCGGGCAGCTACGTCGGCGGCGGCAACGGCGACGACGTGATGATGGGCTTCGGCTGGGGCTTGATCGACCACCTGCTCGACGTCAACGCCGGCGGCATCGGCAGCGCCGTGGACGGCCTGGCCGACGCGCTGGACGGCGTCCGCTCGGTCCTGTCGGACTCGCTGCTGGGCGACATCGCCAAGACCTTCGACAAGGTCACGGACCAGGTGGTGGACGCCGCTCAGGACGTGGCCGGCATCGTCTCCGACGTCGGCCACGGCGTGGACGGCCTGCTCGACAAGGGCCTGGCCAGCCTGGATTCGGTCACCGGGCTGGACCTGGATTTCGACGTCAGCGGCGGCGTGGACAGCGCCATGGCCAGCAGCCTGTCGTGGCTCGGCAGCACGATGAATTCGCTGGACACCACCGTCGAGGGCTGGACCGATGACGGCTGGCTCGCCGACGCATTCGACTGGATAGGCACGGCCGCCGGCGACCTCGGCGACGTGATGAGCAACGCCAGCGACAGCACCGGCTTCACCATCGGCCTGTCGGCGGTGATGGGCTATCTCACCTACACCTACTCGGGCAACAACGACCTCACCGCCGGCGCCGGCAACGACACGCTCTACAGCGGCATGGGCGACGACGACCTGCGCGGCGGCGCCGGCACCGACACCTACGTGTTCTACGTGGGCGACGGCCGCGACACCATTGACGAAATCGCCGGCGGCAACGACCACATCGAGGTGCACGCCAGCCGGCTGTGGGACGAGGACTTCACGCTGTCCACGGCCAACATCGTCACGGCGATGAACGGCGACGACCTGGTGATCGCCTTCGTGCAGGACGACGTCTGCTACGGCCGCATCACCATCGCCGACGAGGCCTCGGTGAACGTGCAGGACCTGACCCTGGTCTCGACCAGCGGCCAGCAGATCGCCAGCGTGAACATCGACGACCTGGTCGCGATGGAGAAGGTGAGCTACGACAAGATCGCCGGCTACGACATGGCCAGCATCTGGAGCGTGGACAAGCTTTCCGACTTCAGCGAGCTGGTGGTGCAGGCGCTGGCCGGCAGCTCGGCGACGCAACACAGCGATCTCGTGATCGCCTGAGGCTGGGGCGAAGCCGCCGCGTGCCTGCCGGGCACGCGGCCCTCTTCATGCGTCTGAACCTCCCGGTGCTCGGTCCACCGAGCTGCATGCAGGAGGCACGGCAGCCTTTCAGCCTGGGTTAAGCGGACCGGCATCGTGTTTGCCGCGATGCCGGTGCAAGGCCTTCGCTTTCTGCAACCGCTTGCAGGCTGCGCGGGTCCACTTGACCAACCCAAGGGCCCGTGCGATGACCATGACCGTCAGTGACCAAGTTCTGCAGCGTCTGCACGAATGGGGCGTGCGCCGCATCTTCGGCTACCCCGGCGACGGCATCAACGGGTTGATGGGTGCGCTGGATCGGTGCAGCGACCGCATCGACTTCATCCAGGCCCGGCACGAGGAGCTTGCTGCCTTCATGGCCACCGCGCATGCCAAGTTCACGGGTGAGGTGGGCGTGTGCATGGCCACCTCCGGACCGGGCGCCATCCACCTGCTCAACGGCCTGTACGACGCCAAGGCGGACCACCAGCCCGTGGTGGCCATCGTTGGGCAGCAGGCGCGCGCGGCGCTGGGCGGCGACTACCAGCAGGAAGTGGACTTGCTCAGCCTGTTCAAGGACGTGGCCCACGAGTATGTGCACATGGCCACCGTTCCGGCACAAATCCGCCATCTGGTGGACCGTGCCATGCGTATCGCGCGTGACCAGCGCACCGTCACCTGCGTCATCCTGCCCAACGACCTGCAAGAGCTCAAAGCCGAGCCTGACCCGCCGCGCGAGCACGGCACCATCCACTCCGGCATTGGCCTCACGGCCAAGCGCGTGCTGCCGGCGCAGGCCGACCTGCAGGCCGCGGCCGACGTGCTCAACGCCGGAGAGCGCGTGGCCCTCCTTGCCGGCGCCGGTGCGCTGCACGCCACCGACGAGCTCATCGCCGTGGCCGACACGCTGGGCGCGGGCATTGCCAAGGCGCTGCTGGGCAAGATGGCCGTGCCCGACGACCTGCCCTACGTCACCGGCGCCATCGGCCTGCTGGGCACCGTGCCGAGCTGGGACATGATGAACGGCTGCGACACGCTGCTGATGGTGGGCTCCAGCTTCCCGTACTCGGAATTCCTGCCCAAGGAGGGCCAGGCGCGCGGCGTGCAGATAGACAGCGACGGCCGCAAGCTCTCGCTGCGCTACCCGATGGAGGTCAACCTCGTCGGCGACAGCCGGCTCACGCTGCAGGCGCTGCTGCCGCTGCTGAAGCCCAAGACCGGCCGGGCGTGGCGCGACAAGATCGAGGCCGGCGTGCGCCAGTGGTGGCAGGTGCTGGAGCAGCGCGCCATGAACGAAGCTAAACCCATCAACCCGCAGCGCGTGTTCTGGGAGCTGTCGCCGCGGCTGCCCGCCAACGCCATCCTCACCTGCGACTCCGGCACCTGTGCCGCCTGGTACGCACGCGACCTCCAGGCCCGGCGCGGGATGATGGGCTCGCTCTCCGGCGGCCTGGCCACGATGTGCCCGGCCGTGCCCTATGCCACCGCCGCCAAGTTCGCCTACCCGGATCGCCCGGTGGTGGCGCTGGTGGGCGACGGTGCGATGCAGATGCTG
>NZ_BCTC01000184.1 GCF_001571085.1 Azohydromonas lata NBRC 102462 | reverse complement strand
ATCACCTTCACCGCATCCGCGCTCTGCACGGTGGCGATGGCGTTGCCCGCGTAGATGGGGCGCTCGAAGGTGTCGGCGCTCAGCACTTTCGTGACGTCGCTGAGCTGCGCCACGTCCAGCCTGGCGGCCACGCGCGGGGCCGCGTTGCGCCCGGCCGCGGTGGCCGGGAACAGGACGTGGCTGTAGCCCGCGGCCAGCGCCAGCACTTGCGCGGCCACGTTCTCGGCGAGCTGCTTGCCCAGCGCGGGCGCATCGGCGTGCAGCACCTTGGCCACGCCCTGCACCTGCGCGGCGGCCTGGGCCACGGCGGCGGCGCTTTCGCCGGCCACCAGCACGTGGACCTCGCCCCCGCAGGCCAGCGCCGCGGTGACGGTGTTCAAAGTGGCGCCCTTGAGGGACGCGTTGTCGTGTTCGGCAATGACGAGGACGGCCATGTCAGATCACCTTGGCTTCGTTCTTGAGCTTTTCAACCAGCGCGGCCACGTCGGCCACCTTCACGCCCGCGCCGCGCTTGGGCGGCTCGGCAACCTTCAAGGTCTTGAGGCGCGGCGCGACATCGACGCCCAGCGCCGCGGGCGTGAGCGTCTCCAGCGGCTTCTTCTTGGCCTTCATGATGTTGGGCAGCGTCACGTAGCGCGGCTCGTTCAGGCGCAGGTCCGTGGTCACCACGGCCGGCAGCTTCACGGCCAGCGTTTCCAGGCCGCCGTCCACCTCGCGCGTGACTTGGGCCTGGTTGTCGCCCAGCGCCACCTGGGAGGCGAAGGTCGCCTGGGGCAGGTCGGCCAGGGCCGCCAGCATCTGGCCGACCTGGTTGCAGTCGTCATCGATGGCCTGCTTGCCCAGGATCACCAGGCCCGGGGCCTCTTTGTCCACCAGCGCCTTGAGGATCTTGGCCACGGCCAGCGGCTGCAGCTCGTCGGCGCTTTCCACCAGGATGGCGCGGTCCGCGCCGATGGCCAGCGCCGTGCGCAGCGTCTCCTGGCACTGGGCCACGCCGCAGGAGACGGCCACCACCTCGGTGACGGCGCCCTTTTCCTTCAGCCGCACGGCCTCCTCGACGGCGATCTCGTCGAAGGGGTTCATGCTCATCTTCACGCCGGCAACGTCCACGCCGGTGCCGTCGCTCTTGACGCGCACCTTGACGTTGTAGTCCACCACGCGTTTCACGCAGACCAGAACTTTCATCACAACTTCCTTGCTTCAGGCCGCCACGGTCTGGGGCGGCGTTTGCGATTGATCCTTGGCCGGTGCGGGCGCACCGGGCTGCTCCAGCGGGGCCTGCGCGGCTTCAGCCGCCGCCTGGCGCGCCGCGGCGGAGGTGGTCATGACGGTGGCTTCGCCGTCGATGACGACCACGCCCTTCACGCGGCACTCGGTGGAGAGCACCGCGCGCGCCTTGGCGGTGTCCACGGACAGCACCTTCACCGTGGCATGCACCGTGTCGCCCGGGCGCACCGGGGCGCGAAAGCGCATCTGCTGGCCCAGGTACACGGCGCCGGGGCCGGGCAGCCGGTTGGCCACCGCCGCCGAGATCACGCTGGCCGTGAGGAAGCCGTGCGCGATGCGGCCGCCAAAGCGCGTGGTCGCGGCGAATTCCTCGTTGGTGTGCACCGCGTTGTTGTCGCCGGAGACGGCGGCGAACAGCACGATGTCGGCCTCGGTGATGGTCTTGGAATAGGTGGCCTGCATGCCGGGGCGCAGGTCCTCGATGTCGTAGCCGTGGAGGTCGTTCATGGCGGCGGGGCCTCTCGCTTCAAGAGTTCAGAACTGCTCGTCGGCCAGCGCCAGCGTGGTGTCGCCGCCGTGCACGACCACGTCGCGCAGCATGGGCGCCGCCACCAGCACGTGGGCCGCGTAGTGGCGCGCGGTGGCGACCTTGGCGCGCAGGAAGGCGGCGTCGCCCTCGCCCGCGGCGAGTTGCGCCGCGGCCGCGTCGGCCAGGCGGGCGCTGAGCCAGCCGCCCACGACGGTGCCGGCCAGGCGCAGGAAGGGCACGGAGCCCGCGGCGCATTGGGCACCCGCTTCGGCGCTGTGGGCCAGCAGCCAGTCCACGGCGGCGTCCAGCGCGGCGACGCCGGTGTGCAGCGCCGCGCCGGTTTGGGCGACGGCGGCTTCCCGGCTGTCGAGCAGGCGGCGCGCGTCGGCGTCCATGCGCGCGACAAGCGCCTTGACGGTCTTGCCGCCCTCGCGGGCGATCTTGCGGCCGATGAGGTCGTTGGCCTGGATGGCCGTGGTGCCCTCGTAGATGGTGGTGATGCGCGCGTCGCGCAGGTATTGCGCGGCGCCCGTCTCCTCCACGAAGCCCATGCCGCCATGCACCTGCACGCCGTCCGAGGCGATGAAGAGGGCGTTGTCGGTGAGCCAGCCCTTCACGATGGGCGTGAGCAGCTCCACCAGGGCCTGGCTTTGGGCGCGATCGGCCGGGTGCGCAGCGGCGTGGGCGCGGTCCATCTGGGCGGCGCAGAAGTAGGCCAGGGCGCGCATGGCCTCGATGCGGGCCTTGCCGTCCATGAGCATGCGGCGCACGTCGGGGTGGCCGATGATGGTCTTGCTGCCCGTGGCGGTGCGGCCCTGCACGCGCTCCAGCGCATAGGCGCGGGCGTGCTGGTAGGCGCGCTCGGAGACGCCCAGGCCTTCCAGGCCGACGTTCAGCCGGGCGTGGTTCATCATGGTGAACATGCAGGCCAGGCCCTGGTTGGGCTCGCCCACCAGGTAGCCGATCGCCCCGCCCTGCTCGCCAAAGCTCATCGAGGCCGTTGGGCTGCCATGGATGCCCAGCTTGTGCTCCAGCGAGGTGCACAGCAGGTCGTTGCGCTCGCCCAGCGACCCGTCCTCGTTGACGAGGAACTTGGGGCACAGGAACAGCGACAGGCCCTTCACGCCGGCGGGCGCGTCCGGCAAGCGGGCCAGCACCAGGTGAATGATGTTCTCCGCCAGGTCGTGCTCGCCCCACGTGATGAAAATCTTGTTGCCGCTGACGCGGTAGTGGTCGCCTTGCGGCACCGCGCGCGAGCGGATGACGGAGAGGTCCGAGCCGGCCTGCGGCTCGGTGATGTTCATGGTGCCGGTCCAGCGGCCGGACACCATGTTGGGCAGGAAGCGCTGCTTGAGCGCTTCGCTGCCGTGGTGGGCGATGGCTTCCACGGCGCCCAGGGTGAGCATCTGGCAGAGGCTGAAGGCATGGTTGCTGGACTTCCACATCTCCAGCACCGCCGTGGACACCAGCGTGGGCAGGCCCTGCCCGCCGAACTCGACGGACGCGGGCATGCCGTTCCAGCCGGTGTCGCAGAAGCTCTGGTAAGCCTCCTTGAAGCCGTCGGCCGCGTTGACGACGCCGTCCTTCCAGCGCGCGCCCTGCGTGTCGCCGGCACGGTTGATGGGGTCCAGCACGCCGGCGGCGAACTTGCCCGCCTCTTCGAGAATGGACTCGACCAGGTCGGCCGAGCATTCCTCGAAGCCCGGCAGGGCGCAGACCGCTTCCAGGCCGCCGACTTCCTTCATCGTGAACAGCATGTCGCGCAGGGGTGCGCTGTAGGTGGACATCGTCTTAGCTCCTTGAATAACTGCTTGGAGGATGGGGGTGTCAGTGCGCGCTCAATGCGCGCTGGCGGCGGCAGCACCTATGCCAGTCTGCGCACGCACGTACTGGTCGCGGAAGCCGGCAATCTCCTTCTGGGCCCGCGCGCTCTTGTCGGTGACGGAGAAGAGCCACGTGAAGAAGAAGGCCAGCGGCATGGAGAACAGCGCCGGCTGCTCATACGGGAAGATGGGTGCCTGGTTGCCCAGCACCACCACCCACACGGCCTTGGACAGCACCACGAAGGTGACGGCCGAGACCAGGCCGATGACGCCGCCCACCAGCGCGCCACGCGTGGTCAGGCCCTTCCAGTAGATGGACAGGATCAGCACGGGGAAGTTGGCCGAGGCGGCGATGCCGAAGGTCAGGCCGACCAGGAAGGCCACGTTCTGCTTCTCGAACGCGATGCCCAGCACCACGGCCACCACGCCCAGCAGCAGCGACACGCGCTTGGAGACCTTCATCTCCTGCTCTTCCGTGCACTGGCCCTTGCGGATGACGCGGGCGTAGATGTCGTGCGCGATGGAGGAGGCGCCGGCCAGGGCCAGGCCCGACACCACGGCCAGGATGGTGGCGAACGCCACCGCCGAGAGGAAGCCCAGCAGCAGGTCGCCGCCCACGGCCTTGGCCAGGTGCATCACCGGCATGTTGCTGCCGCCGATGAGCGTGCCGCCCACCTTGCCGCCCTCGTAGAACTGCGGGTCCTGGCCCACGATCACGATGGCCGCCAGGCCCAGCAGGCACACCACCAGGAAGAACAGGCCGATGAAGCCGCTGGCCACGAAGACCGACTTGCGCGCCTCCTTGGCGTTGGGCACCGTGAAGAAGCGCATCATGATGTGCGGCAGCGCGGCCGTGCCGAACACCAGGCCCAGTGACAGCGACACGGCCGTCACCGGGTCGGCCAGCAGGCTGCCCGGGCGCATGATGGCCGCGCCGCTCTTGTGCGCCGCGACGGCCCTGGAGGCCAGCGTCTCGATGTTGAAGCCGAAGTGGCCCATGGCCAGGAACAGCATGATCAGGCCGCCGGTGAGCAGCAGCACGGCCTTGACGATCTGCACCCAGGTCGTGGCGATCATGCCGCCGAAGGTCACGTACACCACCATGAGCACGCCCACGATGGCCACGGCCACCGCGTAGTCCAGGCCGAACAGCAGCTTGATGAGCTGCCCCGCGCCGACCATCTGCACGATCAGGTAGAAGATCACCACCGTCAGCGAGCCGAAGGCCGCGAAGGTGCGGATGCGCGCCTGGTCCAGCCGGTACGAGGCGATATCGGCGAACGTGAAGCGGCCCAGGTTGCGCAGCCGCTCGGCCAGCAGGAACAGGATGACCGGCCAGCCCACGAAGAAGCTGATGATGTAGACGAAGCCGTCGAAGCCGCGCATGAAAACCATGGAGCTCAGGCCCAGCAGCGTGGCGGCGGACATGTAGTCGCCCGCGATCGCCAGCCCGTTCTGGAAGCCCGTGATGCCGCCGCCGGCGGTGTAGAAGTCTGCCGCGGACTTGGTGCGCCGTGCCGCCCAATACGTGATGCCCAGCGTCATCAGGACGAAGGCAATGAACATGGCGATGGCCGTGACGTTGAGCGGCTGCTTCTGCGCCTGGCCGATGGCGTCGCCCGCCAGCGCCGCGCCCGCGGCGCCCGTGAGCGCCAGCGCGCCCAGGATCTTGTTCAGGGGCTTCATGCGTTGCGCTCCACGATGTCCTGCGTCATGCGGTCGAACTCGCCGTTGGCGCGCGACACGTAAAGGCCCGTGAGCAGCCAGGAAACGATGATCAGCAGCGCCCCGATGGGGCCGCCGATGGTCAGCGCGCTGCCTTCGAACAGCGGCTTGCCGAAAATGTCCGGCGCGAACGCCACCACGGCCATGAAGGCGTAGTACGCCACCAGCACGACGGCCGACAGCGTGATCGCCAGGCGGCTGCGCTTGGCCACCAGCTCCTTGAACATCGGGTCGTTCTCGACCTTGCGATAAATGTCCGCAGACATGCTCTACTCCTCCAGGGGTGATGATTGCTGACGGGTCGATGCGCGCACACCCACCAGCGTGGGCCTGCGCGGCTTCAACCTCTTATTCGATGGCGCTGGCCGACTTGGCGCGCTGGCGCAGCAGGAACTTCTGGATTTTTCCGGTGGAGGTCTTGGGCACCTCGGCGAAGACGATGCGCTTGGGCACCTTGAAGCGGGCCAGGTGCTCGCGGCAGAACTCGATGAGCTCCTGCTCGGTGACGGTGGGCGCCCCGGGCTTGAGCTCCACGAAGGCGCAAGGCACTTCGCCCCACTTCTCGTCGGGCAGCGCCACGACGGAGGCCAGCATCACGTCGGGATGGCGGTGCAGCACGTCCTCGACCTCGATGGAGCTGATGTTCTCGCCCCCGGAGATGATGATGTCCTTGCTGCGGTCCTTGATCTTGACGTAGCCGTCCGGGTGCACCACGGCCAGGTCGCCGGTGTGGAACCAGCCGCCGGCAAAGGCTTCCTCGGTGGCGCCGGGGTTCTTGAGGTAGCCCTTCATCACCACGTTGCCGCGGAAGCAGATCTCGCCCATGGTCTCGCCGTCGGCGGGCACGGGCTCCAGGGTGTCCTGGTCGAGCACGGCCACGGCCTGCTGCAGCGGGTAAGGCACGCCCTGGCGGCCGTTGAGCCGCGCACGCTCCTGCGCCGGCAGCGCGGCCCAATGCTCCTGCTTGGCGCACACGGCCGCAGGCCCGTAGACCTCGGTGAGGCCGTAGACGTGGGTGATCTCTATGCCCGCGGCCTCGCAGCCCTCGATGACCGCGGCCGGCGGCGGGGCCCCGGCGATGAGGCCGCGCACCACGCGGCCCAGGCTCTGGCGCAGCTCCGCCGGGGCGTTGATGAGCATGCTGTACACGATGGGCGCGCCGCACAGGTGCGTGACGCCGTGCTCGCGCATGAGCGGCCAGATGGCCAGCGGATCCACCTTGCGCAGGCACACGCTGGTGCCGGCCACCAGCGCCATCGTCCAGGGGAAGCACCAGCCGTTGCAGTGGAACATGGGCAGC
>NZ_BCTC01000183.1 GCF_001571085.1 Azohydromonas lata NBRC 102462 | reverse complement strand
GGAGCGCATGGAGCTTGGGCGGGTGGGCCGCCGCGTGATCGAGGCGGCGTTTGATGGTGGCGATCTCGTCAGCGATGGCGGCGTGGTGCTGCTGCGACAGGTCGATGAGCGCATCGGGCTCACGCGCGCAGCAGCGCGTGTGTTCGCTGATCGGCGCCGCAGTGCCAGCGTCACGCACAGCGTGCGTGACATGCTGGCCCAGCGCGTCTATGGACTGTGCTGCGGCTGGGAAGACGTCACCGATCACAACTTGCTTCGCCGGGACCTCGCGCTGCAAACGGCCGTGGGGCGCGTGGAGGACCTGGCCTCGGGGCCGACGCTGAGCCGGCTGGAGACAACGGCCACCTCTACGCATGCCGCCGCCCTCAACGGTGTTCTCGTCGAGCAGTTCATCGCCGCGCAAACGCGCACACCGAAGGAACTGGTACTCGACATCGACGCCACGCACGTGCCGCTGCACGGCGCTCAGGAGCGGGCGCATTTCCATAGTTACTACGACAACTACTGTTACTTGCCGCTGTACGTGTTCTGCGGCCAGGACCTGCTGGCGTGCGTTCTGAGGCCCAGCAGCCGTGACCCGGCCAGCGTTCTCAGCGCGCTGGTGAAGCTGCTGGTGCAGCGGCTGCGTCAGCAGTGGCCCAAGGTGCGCGTGGTCGTGCGTGCGGACTCGGGTTTTTGCCGCCCCCAGGCGCTGCGGCGCTTCGAGCGCTGGGACGTGGATTACGTCATCGGTCTGCAAAAGAACGCGGCCCTGCTACAGCGCGTAGCGCTGGCCGAGCTGTACTTGGCCGAGGCCTACACGGACAGCGGCACCAAGCAGCGCCTCATCGGCGAGTTCCACTACGGTGCCAAGAGCTGGGGGTGCGAGCGACGCATCGTCACGCGGCTGGAGCACGATGCCCATGGCGCCAACCCGCGCTTCGTCGTCACCAGTCTGGATGACGATGCCCAGGCCCTGTACGAGCAGCGCTACTGCGCCCGAGGCGAAGCCGAGAACCGCATCAAGGAAGCGCAGCTCGACCTCTTCGGCAGGCGCGCGAGCTGCCACAAGTACCACGCCAACCAGCTGCGGCTGCTGCTGGCGGCGCTGGCCTACACGCTGATGATCAACCTGCGCCGCCTGGCGCTGCAGGGCACCGAGCTGGCCACGGCCTGTACCGCCACCATCCGCACCCGGCTGCTCAAGATCGGTGCGGCCATCGTGCGCAACACGCGCCGCGTGCGGCTGCTGCTGGCCTCACAGCATCCGCTGCAGCACGTCTTCCTGGCCGCTGCGCGAGCGCTGACCAGCCCCTGAACCGGCTTGAAGTGCTGTCCCCGGCACGCTGACCAACAACGGGGGAAAGGGGGTGGTACGTCCGCAGCCTACAAAAACCCCTCGCGCCATGCGTTTGCACGGCCCACAGGGCTTGCAGACTCGCCGTCAACCCTCTCCAGGCCGTTGGTCAGGACCCTGGTGAAAGATTCGGGCTAAACCGCCTCCATCACCGCCCGCGCCGCCCGCCCGCCTTCCCAGGCCTGGACGAAGGGCAGCACGTCCTGCGCCGCCAGCGGGCGGCTGAACAGGAAGCCTTGCAGCCCCTCGCAGCCGCGCTCGCGCAGCATGCGCGCCTGGCCCGCCGTTTCCACGCCCTCGGCAATGGCCACCAGGCCCAGCGCCCGCGTCATGGCCAGGATGGTCTCCACGATCACCCGCGCCTCGCCGTCGGCCTCCAGGTCGTTCACGAAGCTGCGGTCGATCTTCAAGGTGTCGAAGCGGAAGCGCCGCAGGTAGCCCAGCGCCGAATAGCCGGTGCCGAAGTCGTCCAGCGCCAGCTGCACGCCCAGCTCGCGCAGCCGGTTGAGCGTCTGCACGGCCGCGTCGGCGTCGTCCACCAGGGCGGATTCCGTCACCTCCAGCTCGATGCGCCGCTCCTCCAGCCCGTCCACCGCCGCCTGCACGCAGTCCAGGAACTGCGCATCCGCCAACTGCCGCGCCGACACGTTCACCGACACCTTCAGCGCCGCCGGCCACTGCCGCGCCTGCGCGCAGGCCTGCTCCAGCACCCAGCGGCCCAGCCGCGGCATCAGCCCAACGGCCTCGGCGATCGGGATGAACTCCGCCGGCGACACCGCGCCGTGCTCCGGGTGCGTCCAGCGCAACAGCGCCTCCACGCCGCTGATGCGCCCGCTCACCGCGCACACCTGCGGCTGGTACGCCAGCCGCAGCTCCGAGCGCTCCAGCGCGTTGCGCAAGTCCTGCGCGAGCTGCGCGTGGCGGCGCCGGCTCTCGTGCATGCCCGACTCGAAAAAGCACCAGCGGTGGCCGCCCGTGCGCTTGGCCGCGTACAGCGCCATGTCCGCGTGGCCCAGCAGCGTGTCCACGTCCGTGCCGTCGCGCGGCGCCAGCGCCACGCCTGCGCAGGCGCGCAGCGCCACCGTCTTGCCGCCCAGGTCGGCCGGCGGCGCCAGCGCCGCAAATACGCGCTCCAGCAGCGACTGCACCTGCTCCATGCCCACGCCGGGCAGCAGCAGCGCGAACTCGTCACCGCCCAGCCGCGCCAGCGTGTCGCCCTCGCGCACCACGGCGCGCAGCCGCTCGCCAAAGACGCGCAGCAGCGCATCGCCCGCGGCGTGGCCCAGCGTGTCGTTGACCTGCTTGAAGCCGTCCATGTCGAACAGCACCGCCGCCACGGCGCGCCCCGGCGTGCCCGCCCAGCCCACGGCCAGCGCGGCCTGCAGCCGCTCGCGGTAGTGGCGCCGGTTGGCCAGGCCCGTGAGCGCGTCGTTGTGCGCCATCCAGCTCAGCCGTTGGTGCGCGAGCTGCCGCTCGGTGACGTCGGCGGCCACGCCGCGCCAGCCGACGACGTGGCCCGCCGCGTCGCGCAGCGGCCGCGCGCTCAGCGACCACCACAGCGGCTGCTCCCCGCGCTGCAGCGCGATCACGTGCTCGCGAAACGGCGTACCGCTCTCCAGCCGGACGAGCAGGGCCTGCCAGGCGGCGCGCGCCTCGGCGCCCATGCCGGCCTGTGTAGGCAATGCACGGCGCAGCAGCCGCAGCGCGGGCAGGTTTTGCAGCCAGGGCGCGGGCGCGCCCAGCTCGGCCGCCAGCCGCGGCGAGACGTGCTGCAGCCGGCCCGCGGCGTCCAGCTCCCACAGCACGTCGCTGGCGTGGTCCTCGAAGTCGCGCAACAGCAGGCCGATGACCTCGTGCTGCCGGTCCGCGCGCGCCTCGGCCACCAGCCGCGCGCCAAAGGTCTTGGCCGTGGTCCAGGCGCTGTAGACCACGATGAGGCTGTAGAGGAACAGCAGCAGCCCCAGGGCGTGGGCAATGGCCGAGTCCATGCGCCACACCGCCACGGACGTGCCCGCGCCCAGCACCAGCACCCAGCCCGTGGCCGCCGCCGGCAGGCTCGCCAGCGCGAAGCCGCCCGCGCAAATCATCCCCGTGAGTACCACGCCCACGAAAAACTGCTGCTGCACGTCCAGCGCGCCGTACACGCTCAGCGGCAGCGCCGCCCACACGGCGCCCAGCAGCGCGGCATGCCCGATGGCGTGGCGAATGGCGCGCCGCGATGCGCTGCGCCGCGGCGGCCGTGCCTGCTCGCGTGCCCAGCCGCGCAGGCCCAGCCCCGCCAGCAGCACCACCGCCGCCACCCAGGCCAGCATGAAGCCGCCGGCCACGTGGCCCCACAGCACCACGCCCACGACAAGTGCATTGGCGATGTTGACCACCATGGCCGCCGGCGTGAGCCGCAACATGGCCTGCATCTGCCGCGCGCGAAAGCTTGCGGCCAGCGGCTCGTCCACGTCGTAGGCGCTGAACCACGCGCGCATGCGCTTGGGCCGCCGCCGCGTGGCGGCGTCCGCTGGAGAGTCGGAGGGCGTGGAAATGAAAAGCACCGGAGCTGCAAACGGTGGTCAAGGGTGGATACACGGCCGGGACACCGCCCCGGCCAGCCCGCGCAACGTCCGGAATCGAACCGCGCGAGCCGAAACTTTCTTGGAAAGCCGGCTACTCGCTGTTACGGCTTTGTCAAAGCGGCGGGCGTGCGCAGGCGGGCACTTCAGCCGGCGCCGGGCGGCTGCAAGGCCGCAATCTGTTGCGCGGGCACCAGGGCGCGGAAGGCCGGCCGGGCGAAAAAGTAGCCCTGCATCAGCGTGATGCCCAGGTCGGCCAGGAAGCCGTACTCGCCCGCCGTTTCCACGCCCTCGGCCACCACGCTCACGCCCAGCTCGCGGCACAGCGCCGTGGTGTGGCGGACGATGGCCTGCCGCTTGGCGTCGGCCTCCACCCCGCGCAGCAGCGCCATGTCCAGCTTCACGATATCGGGCACGAAGTCCGCCAGCAGCGACAGCCCGGCATAGCCGGCGCCGAAGTCGTCGATGGCGGTCAGGAAGCCGATGCGCTTGTACTCGCGCATCACCTCGGCATACCAGGCCTTGTCGTGCACCTGCTCGCCTTCGGTGGTCTCGAAGACGATGTGGCCTATGGGAAAGCCCGTGGCCCGCGCCACTTCCAGCGTGGTGCGTATGCAGATGTCCGGCTTGTAGACGGCGTTGGGCAGGAAGTTGAGCGACAGACGCGCCTGCAGCCCAAGCGCGACGGCTTCGCGCAAGGCCTTGATGCGGCAGAGCTGGTCGAAGCGGTAGCGGTTGTCCTCGTTGACCTGCCCAAGCACGCTCATGGCGCCTTCGCCATGCAGGCCGCGCACCAGCGCCTCGTGACCCCACACGCCGCGTGCGTCCAGGTCCACGATGGGCTGGAAGGCGAAGCTGAAGTCAAAGCCCAGTTTTTCCGCGGAGGCGCAATCGCCCGGGCACGCCGCACCCGCGGCCAGGTCAGGCGGCGTGCTCAAGACGCCCAAAGAGGCCGGAAGAACGGGGTAGGTGATTGCGGTGGGTGACATGGCTGTCCATCGGATCGCGCCTCTGTCCGCTTGAGCCCGCACAAGGCATTTCCTTGTCCGGACTGTGAAAACACCGCTTTGTCCAGCCACGCCGGCCTATTTGAATTTCCGCGGCCTGGAAAGGCTTGAATTCCAGGCCTGAACCGCTGAGAAAGACTTCCCGTTTTTGGAAATTCGGTAGGAATTCACGATTTCCAGGCGCCCTGCATGACAGGGCCGCCGCCGGCTTCCTCAACCCCCAGGCCGCGCGCGCCTGCCCGTGGGCGGCGGCTGCAGGCCTTTCAGCGAATTCCCCACGATTCACTTCCTCGATATTCCGGTCTCACTGAATATGCCCGTTCGGGAAATTCCCGCGGCCGATTGCTGATTCGAATCGAGCCGAATACCCGTTCACGCACTTTTCGCCGTCCTTCGGGTCCGGCGTAACAGTTGCGTAACAAATGGGGTGCGCGTCCGCGAAACACTGCCTTCTATTAGGGAAAACGCGGTGTGGACGGCATGGCGCAGGCGCATGTAGGGCGGCAGGCCCCGGCGCCTTGGCGGGCCCGATATTGGCCAATATCGGCGCGCTCCAATTCCGGACCACCCGCGCAATGAATTTCACTTCAGCGCGGAAGGCAGCCGGGTACCATGAAAAACAGCGAGTTCGTCACGGGACAGGAATTTGTTCTGCGTCAAGGCATGACGCTGATGTCCACCACGGACGCCACCAGCCGCATCACCTACGCCAACTCGGCTTTCGTCGAGGCCAGCGGCTTTGACGCGGACGAACTGGTTGGGCAGCCGCACAACCTCGTGCGCCACCCCGACATGCCACCCGCGGCCTTTGCCGACATGTGGGCCACGCTCAAGGCCGGCCTGTCATGGACGGGCATGGTCAAGAACCGCCGCAAGAACGGCGACCACTACTGGGTGGTCGCCAACGCCACGCCCATGCGGCGCAACGGGCAGCTTGCGGGCTACATGTCGGTGCGCACGCCGGCCACGCCTGCGCAGGCGCAGGCGGCGCAGCGCCTGTACGACGACATGCGCGCCGGCCGGCTCAAGGGCCGTGCGCTGCACCGCGGGCTGCTGGTGCGCTCGGGGCTCACGCGGGCGCTGTCTTTCTTCCAGCTCGCCTCGCTGCGCACGCGGCTGGCCCTGGGCGCAGGCGTGGCCAGCGCGGCCGTGGCGCTGCCGGCGCTGGCCATGGCGTCCACGCTGGCGCAGCAGCTCACCGTGGCGGGCTCCTGGGCCGCGGGGCTGCTGTTGGGCGGCGGCCTTCTCTGGCGCCAGGTCGCCACGCCGGTGGACGCGGTGCTCGCGCATGCCAACGAGGTGGCCAGCGGCGAGACCTCGCCCGGCCCGGCCATGAACCGGGTGGACGAGATCGGCCTGCTCATGCGCGCCGTGAACCAGGCCGGGCTCAACCTGGGCGCGCTGGTGGACGACGTGTCCGTGCAGGTGCACGCCATGGCCTCGGCCACCGGGCAGATCGCCAGCGGCAGCCAGGACTTGAGCGGCCGCACCGAGCAGGCTGCCTCCAGCCTGCAGCAGACCGCCGCGGCCATGGAGCAGATCGCCCAAACCGTGCAGAACAACGCCACCAACTCGCTGGAGGTGCGCAAGCACGCCGAGAGCGCTACCGAGGCCGCCACCGAGGGCGGGCAGGCCATGCAGCGGCTGGTGGCGCAGATGGACGGCATACAGCGCCACGGCACGCGCATCGCCGACATCGCCGGGCTCATAGACAG
>NZ_BCTC01000182.1 GCF_001571085.1 Azohydromonas lata NBRC 102462 | reverse complement strand
ACGATGGCCCAGAGCAGCAACCTCTCGGCCTCCTTGCGATACGCACGCTGCGTGGCTGGTGCCTCGTGCAACGCCAGCCACGACTGCACGGCCTCGTAGTCGTTGTTGGCTCGCAGCGAGCACGATGCGCGCGGCGCACGGAAGGCGCCCTGGGTGCCATCGACATCGGCCGGCACGGCGATGTGCTCCCAGGGCCGCACGTCACCCTGCTGCGGCACGGCCACCAGGGCGCGGGCACGCTCGGTGAGCTCGGGATGCGAGGCGAAGAAGGCTTCGACCTGCGTGGCCATGGCCGGACCCAGACCGGCGACCGCTGTCCACCAGCGCCGGCGGCGCGGCACCCGCAGCGTGAGCTCGGCCAGCGTCCGGATGCCCGCCTTGCGCAGCACCGCGGCCACGCGCGGGGGCAGCCAGCGGCCCACGTCGTCGCCAATGAGCGGCTGAGGGGTGGGCGTGCTGCGCAGTGCCTCGACGGCCTGCGCGACGGCGCGCGCGGCTGCAGCGCCCTTGCGCGCCGTGCCCGTGAAGTGCCGCGCCAGGTCCTCGCGTTGGCGGCTGGCCGCGAAGGCGGCGAGCTGCCGGCGGATGTGGCCGATCATGGAGCGCGATGAGCCGCCCGCCGGCCGCCGCTCAGGGATGAAGCGCCCCACGGCCTCGCGCGAGGACAGGCCTTCTTGCCAGGCCCGCAGGGCGGACAGCGCCGCGGCGTCGGGCAGCTCCAGCAGCGGCTGCTCTTGGGCGGGCTCTGCGGCGGACCGGCGCGTTTTCACGCCAGTCAGTTTAGGCCTGCGACGGTGCTGATCCGATAAGCAGAATTATTTCCTGCATGGCGTCGATTGGCATCAGGCGCGGACATTCCACGGGTGCCATGGTGATTGCCGCACAGCCGCATCCACCGATGCGAACAACGACTCCCGCTCGTGGTGCCGGGCCGCGCTGATGTTGAGTCCTGCGTCGTTGAGGAAGAACTCGGTTTTGAGCCAGCTGCTGGCGGACCAGAAGCCCAGCCTCTCGCGAATGCGCGGCATCTCCTCATGCAGCCGCTGGGTGCCCGAGAGCTCCACGGGCCGCGGTGTCACGGGCATCACATGCCGGCGCGGCTCATGGTCGGCGCTGCCGTAGACCTTGATGTGGTTGCGCACAGCAACGCGCAGCGCCTCGATGACTTGTGCGGGCGTGTTGCCCAGGGCCTGCATCGCGACTTGGCAATGCCTTGCGACAACGGTGTCGTCCGCCAACGTGAAGAGCCAGAAGTGCGGCCGTGCTTGGGCAATACCCAGTAGCCGACGGCGCTTGAAGGCGCCGTGCGCAGGCGAGCGCGAAGGCGCGACGAACCAACCGTCCCGGTCGGACCAGGTCAGGCAAGGCCCCTGGCAGGCGCGAAGCACGGTGTCCTGGGCTTGCGTGACCACGTGCCGGCGCTGGAACTTGTCAGACCCAGGAGGCACGCACATCGCGGTGCCGGCAGCGGCAATGCCCATGAAGCACGCGCAAGAGTCGGCATCAATGGTAGCGGCTCCTGTGCACAGCGCCAAGGTGCTGCAGCAGTTGCGTTCCAGTCGGCAACGCCTGTGTAGGCCATCATGACGGCGCGGCCAGAGCGTTGACAGTATCCAGGCAGCGGCATGCTCATCGAGCAAGCGGCGCTGGGATCCATGTCAAGTACGACCGCGACAGCGATTCGTGATTGGAGTTGTGTCCAACTGCGCGGCGACGTCGTGATAGAGCAGAACCACCGAGATTGGGATTCAATCCTGCAACTTGGCTTCGTCGATACCGCTGCGAAAATCGGCGAATGTCTGATCCACATGACCGGCCTTTTGTATACCTGCTGATTTCCGGTGCAATCGTTTTGATCGTGGCCATGGTTTACGGCGCCTACCTGCAAGTCCGCGACCGCAGGCTCAAACGCGAGCGTCGCGAGCAGCGACGCGCCCAGAAGAAGAAAGGCAGGCGTCCTTTGCGGTGATGACGGAGGTCGTTATCGGAGTCGGTACCAGGCGGAACTGCAGTCGTTGATGTTGACCTGATACACAGCACCCATGTCAACGGCCAAGCCTGGCGGCACGAGCGCGACGTAGCGATTGACGAATTGGTGTCCCCCATCGCTGTACGAGACCACTGCAAAGCGCCTTTGCGTGTCAGCGGCGAACTCGGTACGACAGTCCTTGACGATGTGCGGGATCGGCTCCGCACCGACTTTGGCCTGTACCACCCGCGTATGGCGCCATCCCCGGTCAAAGGCGTCCTTCATGGCGGGCGGGTCCGTGCAGCCATGCAGCAGTGCCAATGCCATGCACGCTCGAAGCATGGCAAGCCAGCGCGATGAGCGCGAATTGGCGGACGTATTCATGTAGTTCGAGGCTCCGCACAAGATCACGCAATACATCCCAGGCGGCCGGATCCGGGCGACCAGGCGCAGGACATTTTCGCCTGTCTGGTGCTCTCTGAAGCCCAATGCCTCTGATCTGCACCAGGCCACGGGTCCACTGGAGTCTGCGCGTGCGCGCTATCGGACCCGGTACCACCTGGAACTGCAGTCCTTCACGTTGACTTGGTAGATGCGTTCGACCTTGACCGCCTGATCTTGCGGCACGGCAGCGACATAGCGGGCAAAACCTTGGGTGCCATCCCGATACGACAACAGCGCAAATCTTCTCGACTCGGTCACGGAGGCCTGCGTACGGCAGTCGTTCGCGAGGCTCCGAATGGCTTCGTCGCCGATGCTTGCATCCACGACACGGGCCTCGCGCCAGCCCTGTTCATAGGCGTCCTTCGCTGCAGGAATGGCCGAGCAGCCTTGAAGCAGCGCAGCGGCGAGCGCCGCAAGCACTGCTGTAGGTTGACGCGAAGCGCCGAATATGGTCATGGACATGGTCTTTTCCTTCTTTGGGAGAGCTGTGCAATCAACCACTCGTTGGACGTACAAAGGCTTGCGACACCGTTGTTTCGGAATTGGTTGCCGGCTGCTTGAAGCCCAGCAGGCGCAGCGCGTTAATCACGACCACGAGCGTCGATCCCTCGTGGAACAGCACCGCCGTGCCGATGTTGAGGCCCAGGATCGTCAACGGGATCAACACCGCCACCACGCCCAGGCTCAGCCACAGGTTCTGCCGGATGATCCGGCTGGTCTGGCGCGACAGCCCGACGGCAAAGGGCAGCTGGGACAGGTCGTCCGCCATCAGCGCAACGTCAGCGGTTTCCAGCGCCACGTCCGAGCCGGCTGCGCCCATCGCGATGCCGACGGTCGCGTTGGCCATGGCGGGCGCGTCGTTCACGCCGTCGCCCACCATCGCCACCTTCCCGGCGTTGGCGCGCAGCGCCTGGATGGCTTGGACCTTGTCCTCGGGCATCAAGTCCCCATGCGCCTCGGTGAGTCCAACCTCCCGTGCCACGGCCTCGGCAACGCGCTGGTTGTCTCCCGAGATCATGATGAGCCGGTTGATGCCCAGCCGCTGCAGCGCGGCCGTGACCTCACGCGCCGCCGGGCGCGGTGTGTCCATGACACCCAGCACCCCGAGATACCGGTCGCCATGGCGCACCAGCATGGTGGTGCGTCCCTGAGCCATCAGCCGCTCGTTGTGCTCGCGCAGCTCGGCGGGCACGACCGTGCCACCGATGTCCTCGAACAGCGCGGCCTTGCCGATGTGAACTTGGCGCCCATCGACAATGCCGGTGACGCCGCGGCCGGTGATGCTTTGCAGTCCCTGCACGGCAGGCACTGCATGCCCGGCACCCAGTGTCTTGCGCGCGCCAACGACCACCGCGGCCGCCAGCGGATGGTCGCTGTGCTCCTCAATGGCCAGGGCCACAGCCAGCAGTTCCTTCGCCGGCACGCCTTCGGCCGGAACCGCGTCGGTCAGGCGCGGCTTGCCTTCGGTGAGCGTCCCGGTCTTGTCGAAGGCCATAGCGGTCAGCGTGCCCAGGTTCTCCAGCGGTCCGCCGCCCTTGATCAGCACGCCACCGCGCCCGGCGCGCGCCACACCGCTGAGCACCGCGCTGGGCACCGAGATGGCCAACGCGCAAGGGCTGGCCGCTACCAGCACTGCCATCGCACGGTAGAAGCTGGCGGAAAAAGGCTCGTCCACCACCACCCAGGCGAACAGCAGCACCGCAACCGTGGCCAGCACCACCGGCACGAAGATCCGCTCGAAGCGCTCGGTGAAGTTTTGCGTCGGCGAGCGCTGGGATTCGGCTTCCGTCACGAGCCGGACCACGCGGGCCATGGTGGACTCGCTGGCCTTCCTGGCCACCACCACCTCGATAGCACCGGCGCCGTTGATTGTGCCGGCGAACACACGGTGCTGCGCGGGCAGTTTGTCGAAGGCGCTCAGCGCCGCCTGCGCATCCGGCACCGCTCGCTTGTCAACGGGCATGCTCTCGCCTGTGACGGGTGCTTGGTCCACGCTGGTCTGACCCGCCACCACAAAGCCGTCTGCTGGCAGCCGCTCATTGGGCCGCACGACGACCACGTCGCCCACCTTGAGGTCCGCGACATCGACTTCCACGGTGGCGCCATCGCGCTTGACCAGCGCCCGCTCGGGTGCGAGCTTGGCCAGGGCCTCGATGGCGCGGCGTGCCCGGCCCATGGCGTAGTGTTCGAGCGAGTGCCCCAGGCTGAAGAGGAACAGCAGCAGTGCGCCTTCAGCCCACTTGCCCAGCGCCGCGGCGCCGGCCGCGGCCACCAGCATCAGCGTGTCGATTTCGAAGCGCCTGGCCCGGATGTTCTCGATGGCCTCGCGCGACGTGAACCAACCGCCCAGGACATAGCCCACGACGTAGCAGGCAGTGCTGGTGGCGGTGCCAGCCAGTTGCCAATGCTCGACGACCCACCCGGCGAACACCGCCACACCGGCGAACAGGGCGAAGATCAACTCGGACTTTTCACCCAGAGGTCCACCATGCGCGTGCCCCGCATGCCCATGCGCCTTGTCCTCGTGCTCATGCGTGTGCCCGGCGTGTTGTCCGGCGCCATGGCTGGCATGGCCATGCCCGTGCCCGTGCCCGTGCCCGTGCCCGTGCCCGTGCCCGTGCCCGTGGCCGTGTCCGTGTCCGTGTCCGTGGCCGTAGTCCTCACGGTGAGCATGAGGTTTCCCAGGAGCGTGAGGCGTTTCAGCCTCGATGCCCAGTGCCTGGAGCCGCTGCCGCAACGCCGGTTCCTCCAAACGCTGTCTGTAGAACTCCACACGCACCGCGCCGGTAGGCGTCACCTCGGCTTCCAGCACCCCTTCCAGCGCCTGCACCCTGGCAGCGAGGGTGCGGGCCGCGCGCGCATGCATCGAGCTCGTTTGCAACACGAGATGCCCGATGCGGTCGGTCAATTGCGCGCCCGTGGCCCGCGCCAGCTCGCGCACGCGCGGCAATGCGATGACCTTCGGGTCGTAGTGGATGCACAGCTGCGGCGTGTTGTCCGCTTCGGTGATGTGCGCTTCGCTGATGCCGTCCTTGCCCTTGAGCGTGTCAACCAGTTGTGTCACACAGCGATCTCTCACCTGCGGCACCTCGGGCAGCAGCAATGGCAGGTCCAGCTTGAGCTTGAGCGTTTCAGACATCCTGATTTCCTGACTTCATGACGACTGCACGGGTGTGACGACGCGCACCGCGCCGCGGCGCGGTGCGGCCGTTGAATTGCGTGGGCACTGGCTCATCTATGCCTCCACCGCCATCTCGATGACGAGAAACAGCAAGAACCCGACGAAGAAGGCGCTGGTCGACCACGGTGTCTCGGCCACCTCGTGGGCTTCAACCAGCAGTTCTTCCGTCACCAGGTACAGCAGCGCGACGATGCCGATGCCCAGCAACACGGCAAACGCAAACGGCGGCAAGGCACCGAAGAAGAGGCGTCCCAGCATTGCGGCGAGGCACAGGATCAGCGCCAGTCCCGGCGCCGCGGCCAGCGCAGCCGCGCGGCCCGCGCCCGAGCGGGACATCGCCGCGCTGACCGACAGCGCCAGGAACAGCACCTCCAGGGTGAGCGCAATGGCGAGCAGGACACCGGCTTTCTCACCTGCTGCGAACGCCATGCCGAGCACCAGCCCGTCGATGAGCAGGTCCAGCGCCGTGATGGCCAGCATCCCTGCTGGGAAACGGCGCGCCTGCTCGCGCTTCTCGATCGCGCCGGCCAGCCGGCGCACCAGCAGCATCAGCGCGATGCCCAGCGTGAAGCCGATCACGACCGGCAGCGCCGCCTCGGTCCGTTCCTTGGGCAGCAGCTCCAGCGCCGTGGCCGCGAAGACGATGCCTGCGGCAAAGTGCTGGATGACGGCCGTGAGCGCTTCGGAAGGTGGCCGCCAAGCGGCCCACGCGCCGCCCGCCGTGGCCACCGCCAGCGCCGGTAGGGTGTAGAGCAGGACAAGCAACGCGGGATGCATGGCTCACCCGATGGGCAGGGCCTGCTGCACGTCCGTCACGTACACCCAGCCCGCGCGCGGCTGCCCGGTGCGGCCGACCTGCCGGATGATGGCCACCAGCTCATCGACGTGGGGCTCTTCGCACAGCAACTCCAGCTTGTACTCGTTGACCACCTCGTCGCCGATCTCGATCGAGTAGTGCTTCTCCCGTTCGTCGATCGGCACCAGCGAGCCCTTGACGACGTAGACCGTGAGGTTGTGCTGCCCGCCGTCGGCCGCGCCCCAGGCCGCCGAGGCCTTGAGCGCGGCGATGACCTCGCCGATGCGGTGTGCGTGCACATAGGCCTTGATTTCCTTCATTTGGTCTCTCCTTGCGCCGTGGTCGCAGCGCCGGCACGCCGCTCGGCGCGACCTTCGGCCCATTCGTACATCAGGGGCAGCAGCAACAAGGTCAGGGCCGTCGAGGTGAAGAGCCCGCCCACCACCACGGTTGCCAGCGGCCGCTGCGTCTCGGCCCCGACGCCGGTGGACAGCAGCATCGGTACCAGGCCCAGGATGGCGACGGAAGCCGTCATCAGAACGGGCCGCAGCCGCAGCGCCGCCCC
>NZ_BCTC01000181.1 GCF_001571085.1 Azohydromonas lata NBRC 102462 | reverse complement strand
AGCGCGAGCCCGCCATGGCGCTCCGGGCCCAGCCAGCGCCGCGCCAGCTCGAAAGGAACGGCCATCGAGAATCCTGCGGCCACGCAGCCCAGCCACAACGCTGGCGGCAGCGCGGCAAAGCCGAACAGCAACGCCACGGCGGGCACGCCGGTGGCGACGAACAGCGCCGCGATCGTGGCGGCGACGACGAGACGGCTCACGCCGCTCAAGCCCGTGAACAGCCGAGCCCAGCGGCGGCTACCGGTGCGGCTGGGCAGGATCAGTGCGGCATTGGCTGCCACCAGCGCCGTGAACGCCGCCGCAGGTGCCAGCTGCGCCAGCTTGGCGCTGGTCTGCAGCCACGCGTACAGGCCCATGACCAGGGCCGTGGCAAGCAGCCCCTGCAGCAGCGACTGCAGCACCGAGCCCAGCGGCAGCAGCGACTCGGCTCGCCGGCGAGGCGGCTGGCCCATCAAATCGTCGCCATCCTGTTCCGCCTCGAACACCAGCGAGCACGCCGGGTCGATCACCAGCTCCAGGAAGGCAATGTGCATGGGCGCCAGCACCACGGGCAAGCCCAGCATCACCGGCAACAGCGCCAGGCCGACGATGGGCACGTGCACGGCCACGGTGTAGGTCAGCGCCCGGCGCAGGTTGACGAAGGTGCGCCGGCCGCGGTGGATGGCCGTGACGATGGAGGCGAAGTCATCGTGCAGCAGCACGAGCGATGCCGCCTCGCGGGCCACGTCCGTGCCGCGCTGGCCCATCGCGATGCCGATGTGGGCCGCTTTAAGCGCCGGAGCGTCGTTGACGCCGTCGCCGGTCATGGCCACCACGTCGCCGCGCGCCTTGAGCGCCTCGACCAATGCCAGCTTCTGCCGCGGCCGCATGCGCGCGAACACGCTGGCCTCGCCTGCCACGCGCGCCAGATCCTTGCCGCTGAGCGCCTCCAGCTCCTCGCCGGTGATGACTCGGCTGGCGTCCAGACCGGCCTGGCGGGCGATGGCTTGCGCAGTGCGGGGATGATCACCCGTGATCATCAGCACCCGGATGCCGGCTCGATGGCAGGTCGCCACGGCCTGCGGCACTTCCGGGCGCAGCGGATCGGCCAGCGCCACCAATCCCAGCCACGTGAAGTCGAAGTCATGCTGCACCGCAGGCCAATCACGGTGCGCCGGGTGGCGCGCCTTGGCCACGGCCAGCACACGCAGGCCCTGGTCGGCCAGCTCGGCTGCCTCGGCCCGCACGGCCTCCAGCGCAGCGGCATCCAGGTGGCACAGCTCGGCGATGGCTTCCGGCGCTCCCTTGGCCGCAACCGTGTCGTCACTGCGACCTCGCTCGCGCCACAGGTGGCTCATCGCCAGCAGCTCCGGCGCCAACTCGTACTCGCGTGCCAGCGCCCATGACGGATGCAGGTGCTCGGTGCCCGCGAGCTGCGCCGCTGCCAGGCGGTGGAAAGCCTGCTCCATCGGGTCATGCGGCTCGATCTCGCTGGCCAGCACGGCGTACTCCAGCAGCTCATGGAAGATTTCCGGCAGCGCGGCGTCGCGCATCCCGCGCACGTCAAACGCCTGCCCGTTCACCGACAGCGCGGCCATGGCCATGCGGTTGAGCGTGAGCGTGCCGGTCTTGTCCACGGCCAGCACGGTGGTCTGGCCCAGGGTCTCGATGGCATTGAGCCGCCGGGTGAGCACCTGCTGCGCGGCCAGGCGCCGTGCGGCCAGGGCCAGGAACACGATCATGATGACCGGGAACTCCTGGGGCAGCACACCCATGGCCAGCGTGATGCCGGCCAGCAGCGCCTGCAGGGCGTCGCCACGCAGCAGCCAGAACAGCGCCACCAGCAACGCGCACAGCGCCAGGCCCACGGCCAGCAGCCTGCGCGTGAGCCGGGCCACCTCCTCGCGCAACGGTGAGGCCTGCAGACCGATGTCCTGCAGCGAGGCGCCGATGCGGCCGAGCTCGGTGTGGCTGCCGGTGGCCTCGACGCGCATCCCGCCCTGGCCACTGACCACCAGCGTGCCGGCGAACACCCGTTCGCCTGCCGCCCGCTTGGGCACGGGCTCGGACTCTCCGGTGAGCAGCGACTCGTCGGCCGCCAGCTCATGCACCTGCAGCAGCACGCCGTCGGCCGGAATGCGGTCGCCTTCGGCCAGCAGCAGCACGTCACCCTTCACCACCTCGCGCCCGGGAATGCGCACCGCCTTGCCGCCGCGCAGGGCCAGCGCCCGCGGGCTGGAGAGGTCGCGCAGCGCGTCCAGCGCCCGGTCGGTACGGCGCTCCTGCAGCACCGTCACGGCCATGATGATGACGACGAAGCCCAGCAGCACCACCGCCTCACGCATGTCGCCCATGACCGCGTAGATGCCGCCGGCCCCCAGCAACAGCAGGAACATCGGCTCGCGCACGACTTCGCCCACGATGCCCGCCAGCCCGCGGCGCTGCGTGGCGCCAAGCTCGTTGGGGCCGTCCCGGCGCAGCCGTTCGGCGGCTTCAGCGGGCGCAAGGCCCGTGGGCAGTTCGTTGGGCATGTCTGCGTGGGCCCCGCCGGGCCCTGGGTAGGTGCAACGCCGCAGCATAGGCACGAGCGCCCCTTGCCGGGCCATTGCCCAACGTCAGCGGTCCATCGGCACGAAGTCCTGCTTGCCGACGTTGCACTCGGGACAGCGCCAGCTCGCGGGCACTTGCGCCCATGGCGTTCCGGCGGGAATGCCGTGCTCCGGCAGGCCGGCAGCCTCGTCGTAGACCAGGCCGCAGGCGGGGCAGACGTAGACCTTCATGCTGACTCCTTGACAACAACGGCTTGCAGGGCCGGGAAAAAATCAGTCGCCGCCGTCGTGCGGCTGTCCCGAGAACACGGAGGCCGAGGGCAACAGCCCGTTGGGCAAGGCCTGCCACTGCCAGGCGCCAAAGGCCAGCACTGCCAGCAGCAGCAGGGCGGCCAGCCAGCGCCGGTCCTTGCGCACCAGGTCCGGCCCCGAGCCCGCAACACGGCCGGTGAGCATGGGCAGCGCCTGGTTGCGCCGGCGCACCAGGCTCAGCACGGCGAGCAGCGCCAAGTGACCCATCACGAGGGCCAGGAAGGCGTTGGCGAAGAGCTCGTGCAGGTCCTCCAGCCATTCGCCACCCCAGTCGCTGTAGGTCGCGTGGCCGCTCAAGGTCAGCGGCACGACCAACAGCAGCATGGCGGCCAGCGCGCCGGCCAGCAGGAGGTTCTGGCCCTGGCCCCAGTTGACACGCGCGCCCGTGCCACCGCGCAGGACGTCGCGCAGCCATGCCGGCGCGCCGGCGACCCGGCGCCACAGCAGTGACAGCCGGGCATGGCGCGGGCCGACCAGGCCGTACGCCAGGCGAAAGCCCAGCAGGCCGGCCATCGTGTAGCCCAGCGTCACGTGCAGCGCGCGCCAGTGCTCGGACTCCGCGGTGAGCCAGCCGAGCGCAAAGCTCAGGGCGAAGAGCCAGTGGAACATGCGCGTCGGTGCGTCCGTGACGCGCCGGCCAGGGGGTGCCGGGCGGGCCGTCACGCCCGCAGCGGCCAGTGAATCGGTGTGTGCCATGAATGCTCCCAAGAAGTCAGTCGTCCCAGGCGCTTCGGTAGCGCAGGTCAAGGCCGGCCGGAAAGCGCAGACCGCGCTCGCTGAAATTGCCGCGCTCGGCGCCGCTGTGGCAGGCCGCGCAGTTGGCGGCGCTCCTGACGCTGGCGTGGCTCCAGACGGCAGCGTCGATGCCGCGGTGCTCGCGCTTGAACCACGCCGACTGGGTGATGCGGTCCTGCGGCGGGGCCTCGCTCCTCACGCGCTTGTAGGTGCCCGCGTTGGCCTGCAGCCATGTGGCGAGCTGCTTGACGGTGGCCTCGTCCAGTGACGCGTCGGTGCCGAAATGCTGGTCCAGCCCTGTCATGAGGCGCTGCCATGACGCGGCCGGCAGCAGGCCGGGCGGGTAGGCGGTGTGGCAGGCGCCGCACTCCTGCGTGTAGGCCTTGGGCACGCTGGCCGGCATAAGCTGTTTCTCGCCGGCCTGGGCGGGCAGCGCGGCCGACAGGGACAGCAGGCCGGCCGCGGCCCAGCCCGTCAGCGGCCACGGGCCGCGCGGTGGATGAAACTCTGTACGCATGAAGCTGCTCCAGGCGGTGGGGGGTGAGGGACTCAGCGCTTGAGGCTGACGAGGTAGGCCAGCACATCGGCCTTCTCCGCAGCGGAGCACTCGCGCTGCGCCACGTCCTTGCAGTTGCGGCGCAGCCACTTGTCCACCCGTGCGGTGTCGGTGAAGGCTTGCGGGTTGAAGGCCGGCGCCAGCGGCTCTATGGCCTTGCCGGTGGCGGCATGCTTGCCGGATCCCGTCGGCGGGCTGCCGTGGCAGGACGCGCACGACCATTCGCCTCCATGGCGGCTGGTGAAGAAGACGCGTCCGCGCTCGGCCTGGCCCGCAGCGCCGGCCTGGGCGCTGAAGCGTTCGAGCTGCTGCCCCGGCGTGGTGTCGCCAGCCCATGTGCTGGCAGCCACCATGGCCAGCGCCGCCGCCAGCGGCACGGCGCGCAAATGCTTGATCCAGATCAGCGGCACGTTCATCGCGGGCTCCTCATGGGGTTGGGATGGCAGGTGTTGGAGGCATTCTTGGGAAGCCCGCGTGAAGCAAAGCTGAATCGGTCGTTCATCCGTCGTTCAGGAAAGACACCCCAGACTGGTCGCATGACGAGCCCTCGCCCTTCCCACCCGACAGCGATCCGGCGCCGCAGGCGCGGCGCCTTGGCCCGCATCGCTGGAGCCGGGCTGCTGCTGGCCGGGGCGGCGTGGCTGGCCGTGGTGCAGGCAGCCCATGCCGATGACGGCGACCACGAGCGCGCCCGTGCCGCCGTCCAGGCAGGCGAGGTGCTGCCCCTGTCCGAGTTGCTGAGCCGGCTGCAGCCGTCCTGGCCGGGGCAGGTGCTGGAACTGGAGCTGGAGCGCGAGGACGGCCGCTGGGTCTACGAAGTCAAGTTGCTGCAGCCGGGCGGCCAGGTCGTGAAGCTTGACGTCGATGCCCGCACCGCCGCCGTGCTGAAGCAGCGGCGCAAGGGCGAGCGCAAAAGCGAAAACCCGTCGCGCTGAGCTTCGCCATGAACCTGGGCCAACACGAATGAGAATCTTGCTGGTGGAGGACGAGTCCACGTTGCGTGCCCAGCTGCGCGCCGGACTGCAGGAAGCGGGCTACGCCGTGGACGAAGCCGACAACGGCCGCGACGCCCAGCACCTGGGTGAGACCGGAGCTTTTGACGCCGTCGTGCTCGACCTCGGCCTGCCCGTGCTCGACGGCCTGACGGTGCTGCAGCGCTGGCGCGCGGGCGGCCGGACCATGCCCGTGCTCATCCTCACCGCGCGCGACAGCTGGCACGAGAAGGTCGCCGGCATCGACGCCGGTGCCGACGACTACCTGGCCAAGCCTTTCCACATGGAGGAGCTGCTGGCCCGCATGCGCGCCCTCATCCGCCGCGCGCAGGGACTGGCCTCCCCGCTGCTGCAATGCGGCGCGCTGGCGCTGGACACGCGCAGCGGCCGCGTCACCGTCGCCGGCCAGCCGGTGAACCTGACCTCCCATGAGTACCGGCTGCTGGCCTACCTGATGCACCGCCCGGGCCAGGTGGTGTCGCGCACCGAGCTCACCGAGCACCTGTACGCGCAGGACTTCGACCGCGACTCCAACACCATCGAGGTCTTCATCGGCCGGCTGCGCCGCAAGCTGCCGCCCACGGCCATCGAGACCGTGCGCGGCCTGGGCTACCGGCTCATGTCCGCGGCGTGATGCGGCGCTCCGCATGGCTGCGTTCGCTGCGCTGGCGGCTGCTGGCGGCCACCTTCGTGGCGGTGGCGGTGGCGGTGGTGATGGCGGGATGGGTGCTGTCCGGGCTGTTCAGCGAGCATGTCACGCGGCAGTTCACCGTGGCGCTGACGGCCGAACTCGACCAGGTCACGGCCCGCTTCGAACTGGACGCACAGGGACGGCCGAGCCTGGATCCCGCCGTCCTGAGCGACCCACGCTGGACTCGGCCTTACTCCGGGCTGTACTGGCAGGTGGACCAGATAGGCGGCGCCGCGCCGCGCCGCGGCGTGCTGCGTTCCCGCTCGCTGTGGGACGCCGAGCTGCAGGCTCCGGCCGACCAGCTGGCTGACGGCGGGGTGCACGTGCACGAGGTCGCCGGTCCGGGAGGCGCAACGCTGCTGCTGGTCGAGCGCACGGTGCGCATCGCGGCCGGTGGCACGGGCGCGTGGCGGCTGCTGGTCGCGGCGGACCGTCATGAAACCTCGCAAGCCATCGAGCGCTTCAACGGCATGCTGGCCTTGTCGCTGACGGCGCTGCTGGGGCTGCTGCTGCTGGCCGCAACCGCCCAGGTCGCCGTAGGCCTGGCGCCCTTGAAGGCACTGCAGCAGGCCTTGGCAGCCGTGCGAGAGGGCCGCGAACAACGACTCCACGGGCGCTTTCCGCTGGAAGTACAGCCGCTGGTGGACGACTTCAACAGCGTGCTGGAGCGCAATGCCGAGGTTGTGGCGCGGGCCCGCACGCAGGCCGGCAATCTGGCGCACGCCATCAAGACGCCACTGGCGGCGATGGCGCAGGCCGCGGGCTCGGCTCGGCAACACCCGGATGAGCTGGTCGCCCTGCCGCGGCTGGTGGCAGAGCAGGTCGAGGTCGCACGGCGCCATGTGCACTGGCACCTGGCCAGATCGCGTGCTGCCGCCGCGCAGGGCGTGCCGGGCATGCGCGCCGAAGTGGCACCCATCGTGGCCGGGCTGGTGCGTGTGATGTCGCGCGTGCACGGCGAGCGCGGCTTGCGCTTGGAAACCGAGGCCGTGCCGCCCGGGCTGGCCTTTGCCGGCGAAACGCAGGATCTGCAGGAGATGCTGGGCAACCTGCTGGACAACGCCTGCAAGTGGGCCCGCAGCACGGTCCGCATCTCGGCCACGGCGGCGCAAGCCGCCGGCGCGCCGCGGCTGCGGGTAGTCATCGAGGACGACGGGCACGGCATTGCCGAGAAGCAGCAGGCGCAGGCCCTGGTACGCGGCAGCCGCCTGGACGAGACCACCCCGGGCAGTGGCCTGGGTCTGGCGATCGTGCACGAGCTTTGCGGCCTCTACGGCGGGGAGCTGTCGCTTTCCCGTGGCGAGTTGGGCGGGCTCAAGGCGGCGCTGCTGCTGCCCATGGCGGCATCTATGGAAGTCCAGTGATTCCGGACGCCACGATCGCTTAGCTGGCACAGCGCCTCTGAAGCCCGGCGTACAGCGCCCCGCGTTGCATCGTGCGTGACACGGCTCGGTTCATGACGCGTTGCCTGCCATGAAACTGCCACGCGGCGAGCGGACGCCACCGCGGGCCCTGGCCGGACCCGCGCCGACGCCCGCGCGGCATCAGCCCTTGGCCACGGGC
>NZ_BCTC01000180.1 GCF_001571085.1 Azohydromonas lata NBRC 102462 | reverse complement strand
AATGGCCATCTGCCGGCGATACGTTGCGCTGGCACTGGCTGAAGCCGACTTCAGCGACGTGACCGCGCTGGCCATCGACGAGACCTCGCGTGCTCGCGGCCACGACTACATCACGCTGGCGGCCGATGCCGTCAAGCGCCGTGTGCTCAGCGTGACCGCCGGGCGCGATGCCAAGGCTATTGCCACCATCGCTGCCGTACTCACTGAGCATGGCTGCCCGCCCGAGCAGATCGAGTCGGTGAGCATCGACATGTCGCCGGCGTTCATCAAGGGCGTTGGCGAGCAGTTGCCCAACGCGCGCATCACCTTCGACAAGTTCCACGTCGTCTGGCATGCCAACGCCGCAGTGGACAAGATGCGGCGCATCGAGCAGCGCAGCGACAAGTCCCTCAAAGGCATGCGCTGGTCGCTGCTCAAGGACCGTGACCGCCTCAAGCCCGAGGCCGTGGTGGAACTCGACGCCTTGATTGCCCGGATGGCGAGCGTGCGCACGGCGCGGGCCTGGGTTTACAAGGAGCAGTTGCGCGAGATCCTGGAGCGCAAGCAGATCAACGTCGTTCGCGCCATGCTGCTGCACTGGTGCTGCTGCGTCATGCGCTCCAAGGTCGAGCCCATGAAGGACGTGGCCGCCATGGTCCGCCGTCATCTTGAGGGCATCGTGGCCTGGGCGCAGACCCGCCAGACCAACGGCTTCCTGGAGGCCCTCAACGGCTTGTTCCAGGCCGCCAAGCGCCGCGCCCGAGGCTTCACCCGCATGGCCACCATCAAGACCGTGATTTTCCTGATCGCCGGCAAGCTGGACTTCAGCGCGGTCAATCCTCATGCCCGGCAACCCACTTGAATTTCAAGAGAGCCTAATCATGCGACCGGCGGTGGACCAGACTGCTCGAGAGACAGGAAACCGTGGCCAGATAGTGTTCGTTGCCTGGCTCAGTAATGCCTTCACATACTGCAATTTCTTCATGTACGGCACGGCCGCTGCGCTGGTGTTTGGCCCCGTCTTCTTCGATCACTTGGACGCCGGGTGGCGTGAGGTAGCAGCCCTGGGGACCTTTGGCGCTGGCTACATCGCCCGGCCACTCGGTGCTCTAGTCCTGGGTCATGTCGGGGATCGATTTGGCCGGGACAAGGCACTGGGCCTGTCGCTGGTCCTCATGGGTGTGTCCACTGTCCTGATCGGTGTTCTACCTTCTTACGCGGTGGCAGGAGTAGCCGCGCCCGTGGGGCTTGTGCTGTTGAGGCTGGTACAAGGTTTTGCTATTCCGGGCGCGCACGCGGGCACGTTCTCGATAGCGATCGAATCCGCACCTTCGAAGCGGCGCGCCCTGTTCGCCAGCTTCGCCATCAGTGGCACGGCGTTTGGTTTCATTGCGGCCACGCTAGTGTTCATTCCTGTCATGGCCCTTCCCCACGACCAACTGCCCTCATGGGGATGGCGAATTCCATTTTTCCTTGGAGCCGCAACGCTGTGGCTAGGATGCCGGATGGGCTTCTCAACGCCGGAGTTACGGATCTTTGAGCATGAGCGCAACCGCGTTCGGGTCGAGCGTATCCCGGGGCTGGAGTTGCTCCGAGCGCACAAGCGCGCTGTCCTGCGCGTGGGCATGGCGGCCCTGGTGGCGACGGTGAGTTCTGTGTCCAGCTTCTTCGTGCTGTCCCAGGCTGTGAATGGTAGTGGTGTGCCAGCTGCCACGATGTTGAGCATGCTTGTGATAAGCAGCTTCATCGCAATGTTCACCACGCCAGCTTGGGCTTGGGTGGCTGATCAGGTCGGCCGTCGCCCGGTCTTCATGGCTGGGGCCATTGGCTCGGCGACCTTGACTTGGCCACTACTCTGGGCAGTCGACCAAGCAAACGTTGCCTTGATATTCATCTTCGGCATCCTGCAAAACAGTCTGGCCTACAGCGCATCCAACGGCGTCGCGCCCTCGCTTTATGCAGAAATGTTCCCCGCGCACGTCCGTGTCTCCGGGACAGCCTTCGGCATCCAGATCGGCTTGCTCGCCGCGGGCATGGGCCCTGGCCTGAGTGCCGTCCTGATGCAGCACGAATCTCTTGGCTGGATGTCAGTTGCCAGCTTCGTGACTGTTGTCTGTGTCGTGGCGACCTTGGCTGCTTGGAGCGCCCAGGAAACCGTTGATGTTTCCATGGACCGTCTGGATGAACGGTAGATCGCAACGTTTATCTTCAACCACCGTGCAAGTGCTGGTGGAACCGAGCCTATCGGTGCCAATCGTCAGCCGCAATACAACGACCGGCTCGGCTGCTTGTTGGATAGACCTTGTTCATGTCACGCATGCCGTAGAGGTGAGTAATCATCGAACCGACCGCCGATTTAAGTTAGGCATTGCCCCGTCCCCGGCTCGAAGTCTCGGGTCTCCATAATGGATTGCGGAAGAGAGTTCAAATGGTGCAGCGCAGAACCGTACTGGGATCGCAAGCTAAGCAAATCACCAATACTTTAGGCCGTCCTGTCCTGGAAACACCCAGAGGCTGGACAGGCCCGCAACTGGAGCACATCGAGATACCGGTGGACGCGGAATGCGGTCCGCAATGTGCCGGAATGCCCATGGTGTTTACCTCGCGGATAGCAGTGGGGCAGCGTTGGTACAGGTCCAATGGGCTCACCCGGGAACTGCCCTGCGCGCCTGGCTTGGACCTGATCGGCAGCAGCTACGAGAGGGACCATGCGCAGTGGCGTTGCGAGCCGGGCGGATCGTCTGTCTGCCTTCGTTTGCCACCCTCGATCGTCTCGAAGTACCTTCGGGAAGAGGGGTTGCATTTCGACTTGGAGTCGAAATTCTGCGTCCAGGACGAGGTGCTGTCGGACCTGGTGTTTCGCCTTGCAGACGAGTTGCGGGCCGGTTTGCCTAACGGCCTGCTCTTTGCCGAAGGCTTGTGCCTGTCCACGTTGGCTTGGCTTCAGCGGCATCATGCGGCTCGGCCGGTATCCCAGCCTCCGGCTAGAAAGATGTCGCTGACCCAGCAGTCCAGATTGAAGGACCTCATCGCAAGCAACCTTGGCGAAGAACTGAGCGTCGTGCAGATGGCGGCGGCCGTGGGGTTGAGCGTCAGTCACTTTTCGGTTCTTTTTCGCCACACTTTCGGTGTGCCTCCTCACCGCTATGTCTTGCAGCAACGGCTCGACTGCGCGGCACAGCTGATGCGCGTTGAGCCTCAGCGCTCGATTACTGACATCGCCATGTCCCTGGGCTTTTCCAGCCAGGCACACCTCTCCAGTGCCTTCAAGTGCCACACTGGACAGTCGCCCTCGCAATGGCGCTTGCAGTGAACACCCATCTGATCGTTATAAGGCGTTGAACAGCGGGTGCTGGACTGGAGGGCGTTGCAACAAGACCATGGTCGCATGAACGCTGCAGGCGAAGGCGTCGGCGACGCCTTCACCGTTCGACTACATCACTTCAAAGTGCAGTTTGGCGTCGAGGAGCCAGTCACCGGGTCGCACCACATCTGCTTGCCAGGCGCGTAATTTGCCAAGCCTCGCCAAGCCGTCACGTCACTGACCCCGGAGGGAAGGTCAGCCCGCACCCAGGACGATTCGGCGGTCATGTCACCGAAGCCGCCGTACTTGACCATTGACGGGTAAGGGTAGGCCGGTCGCGTCTGCAAAGGCGTTGTCGAACCGGGCGTGGTGTGGCGGACAGAAATCTTGCCCGGCGCAGTCCCCTTCTCGACCCAATCAAGCATCGGGCTGAGGAAGTCGCTGTTGCCGCTGCAATGCCCGATGCCGGGCACCATGTACAGCGTCATGAATTTCGAGGCGGCATCCACACCCATTTGGTTGCGCACAGCGGTCCAGTAATTCAACGACATGTAAGGTGAGGCACCACCATCGGCCCAACCGTGCCAGATGATGAGCTTGCCACCGCGTGCAGCGAACCTGCTCAGGTCAGGATTGGTCGGGTCGTAGAGGTTCGACAGCGGCGTCAGCTTGTTCCAGCCCGCCAGTGAAAACTCCATGTTCGCCCATGTGATACCAGTACCAGAGCCCCAGTTCGACATGTAGTTGGGGAAGTCGTCCGCCCAGTCACCTTCGCCCCTTGCCGTGGGCGTTCCCGCGGGCACCGCCGAGGCAAGTCCAGCTTCGCTGCCCAGGGGCATGTTTCCAGCCGACATCCGCACGCCGTACTCGTCCACCGGACCGTACCAGAACTTGCGCACCACGTCGGCCTGCGCCGAGGTCAGGCAGTTGTCCGTCTCCGGCCCATTGCCGCACATCAAGCTCGCCAAGATCTCTTCCTTGCGGTCCTCACACAAGCGGGGATCCTGGACCAGCCCTCCCTCGTCGCCGCAGAACTGCTTGACCCGTGCGGCCAAGGCCGGACGCTTGGCAGCCGTGAAAATCGGGAAGCCGCTGGCATCCGAGTTCACGCGAACATTCCAGCCGTGATAGAAGGTGTTAGTTGCAACTTCATCAATTACCGGAGCGGAAACGACAACACCGTCGTAGTCCTCAGGATAGCGCTGCACCTCATGCAGGCCTTCTCGTCCACCGTCAGAGCAACCGACGTAGTACGAGCGCTTCGGTTCCTGACCGTAGTACGCCTTGACCAGAGCCTTGGACAGCACCGTCGCTCGGTGCATGCCGAGATAGGCGAAGTCGATCGTGGCGGTAGGGTTGTCTTTTGCCCAAGAGCCGTCAGCAAACTTGATAGGGGATCGCGTGTGTCCGAGGTCCGACGATGCGATGACCATCTGGTTGTTTTCACGCGGCATGCAGCCACTGGTCTGGAACGTCTGGGACGTCGTCGGGTTGTTTACCCCACCACAGTAGCCGCCGCACCCAGCCATCAGGAAGCGTTGTGTCCAGCCTTCGATAGGCAGGGCCACTTGGTAGTTTTGGCGGCCGCTGATGGTGCCTTTGACAACGCAATTCTTGCCGTCCACCACCGCACTGGTAACTGTGGCCGGCGCTTCGGCCAGGGTGCTGAAGTCTTGTTTGGCCATGTCAGCACAGGCAACGATCGGGTTGACCGGCGTCATGACCAAGGGTTGCTCCGGAGTAGCAGGCGTGGTCGGTGTAGAAGGCGTGGTGGTACCGTCACCGTCGCTGCCGCCACAGGCGACCAAGGAGCCGGTGACCGCCATGGCGACAGCCAAGCTGATGGCTGATTTTTGATAGAACACTTTCAAGGTTGTCTCCTGAAGATTAATAGCCGCGCTGCGTCGCACGGAGCATTGACGACTCAGCGTCGCAGATGCCAAGCCGGTGGGTTCTGTCTACCCCGTGCGTCTTCGACCTAGCGATCCCGAAACGGTGCCGCGGCCTGTTCACGTAGCGTGCAGGGCAGCCTAAAACCCTCGGCGACAAGCGTCATTCAGTAAGCGACGGGCGCGTACGAATTCCTTCGAATTTTTGACAAGCCGCTGGAAAGATCAGCGTGCAGGAATCTGGACGAGTGCGCCAGAACGCCAGCGGGAGCGGCCGCTATCGGAGGAAATACATCTCTCCTGCGTATTTCGGCGCGACGTGATCGCCCGTTTCGTGAGCGTCCGGTCCTCCCACCGCTTTGATCGCAGTGCGCTGGAGCACCGCCTGGTCGAACTGCCGGCTGAGATCGAGCGCGAAGCGGTCCTCACGGCCGCACGCTACGCGCGGCTGTTCGCCGTGGCCGTGAGCTGTCTTGTGCCGGGGGCAGGCACGCGTGCGTTGAGAGTCGGCCGCGGTCAAGGGTAGTCGAACGAGATACGCAGCCCGGCCACGGCCTCCATGACGCCACGGGCACGGGGCAGTGGGGTGTAGGTGGCGGCACCGAGCCTGACGCCGGCCCGGTCGAACACCACCACGGCTTGGCGGTCGTTGAGATGGCGCGACATGTAGAGAATGCCGTCCACCTGCTGTGGGTGGCGGTGCACGGCCATGGCCCACGACTGCGCAAGGCGGTACGGCGTGATGGTGGACAGGGACCCTTCGCCGCCCAACGTCTTGAGCGCCACTCCGGTGAGTGCGTATTCCGCGCCATCCCGGACGGCGTTCCGCGCTGATGGCGGGCAGCATTCCGCTGTGATGGCGGACACCGTTCCACGTTGATGGCGGACAGCGTTCCATCGTGATCGCGGACACCGGCGCGGTGTTCTGAGTGACCCAACGCGGCATAGGCTGGCCGGTTTTTGACCGGAGAGCCGATGCCCACACCAAGGGTCCTCATGAGCAAGATCAGACGAGCACTACAACTACTGGCCGACTCCGGCCTAAGCACGCGGCAGGTGGCCGCGGTGCTGGGCATCAGCAAGTCCACCGTCAGCGAGATCGCGCTGTACGCGCGCACCGCGGGCATCGACTGGCCATTGGCCAGCAGCCTCAGCGACGAGGAGCTGCAGGCGCGGCTGTACCCGCCGCCACGCCCGCGCAGCTTGCACCGGCACGAGCCCGACTACGCGCAGCTGCACCAGGAGCTCAAGCGCCCGGGCGTGACGCTGCAGCTGCTGTGGGAGGAATACCGCGAGCGCTGCGGCGAGCAGGCCTACCGCTACAGCGCCTACTGCGAGAAGTACCGCGCCTGGGCCAAGAAGCTCAAGCGTTCTATGCGCCAGGTGCATCCGGCCGGCGAGCGGCTGTTCGTGGACTACGCCGGGCAGACGGTGCCGCTGGTCGATGCGCTGACGGGCGAGATCCGGCGCGCCCAGGTGTTCGTGGCGGTGCTAGGCGCGTCGAACTACACCTTCGCCTGCGCCACGCCGCAGCAGACGGCGGCCGACTGGGTGGGCGCCATCATCGCGGCGCTGGAGTTCATCGGCGGCGTGCCGCGGTTGCTGGTGCCCGACCAGCCGCGTGCGCTGATCGCCAACCCCGACGCCTACGAGCCCGTGACCGCCCGGCTGATGCAGGAGATGGGCGAGCACTACGGCGTCGCGGTGCTGCCCGCGCGCCCGGGGCGGCCACAGGACAAGGCGTAGGCTTCATGATGCACCTTGTTCAGTTCGTTGAACAGGAATGAGATGCACGGGGCGCGAGCGGTACTGACCGCCCACGTCGTGCACGACTTGGATGTCACCCGGCGGCTCATAGAGACGCTGGCGCTTGCTGCCGTAGACGTGGCACTTGAGCCACCCCTGGCGAGCCAGCGTATTGATCATGTCGACGGCTACCCCCAACTGCTTGGCGACCTCGGCGCTGGTCAGCATTCCGCGCTCTCGCAGTCGGGCATAGCGGCCTTTGAGTCCATAGGCATGGCAGACCGCGTTGATCTTCTTCTTCGTGAAGAGGTCGCCACGCCAGTTGCGATGTCCAAGCTCGTTGAGCTTGGTGGCGATCTCCTCGTAGCTGGATGTCTCCAGTAGGTCGTCGATGACTTGAACGACGTGCGCCTGGGTCTTGCGAATCTGCGCTATCGGCGGTGCCTTGAGCACCTGCAGGCTCTGTGTGCGGCCACCGCGCCAGCGAATGCTCAAGTTGACCTGCTTGCCAGATACCAGCGTGATGTCCTCGATGAGCAGCCCCAGCATTCGCTTGCGCTCCACGGCGCTCGTGCGTGGGTCCATCCAGAGGCGTGGGAAGTCCCGAGCCAGATCGACGATCCGCTGGCGCGAGGGCTCCTGCAGCAGGGCTTGGTCGGCTGCCTGCCGGCGTTCGTGTTCTTGCTGCAGCGTGTCGAGTTGGCGCAGCCGCGCGTTCCAGTCGGCCTCCAGCGCATCGGCCACCAGCCGGTTGTCCGGA
>NZ_BCTC01000179.1 GCF_001571085.1 Azohydromonas lata NBRC 102462 | reverse complement strand
CGGACTTGGCCACGATGTCCGAGCCCAGCAGCGAGCCGGCGCCGGGCTTGTTCTCGATGATGATGGTCTGGCCCAACTGCTTGGACGCGCCTTCGGCCACCGCGCGGGCCACGATGTCGTTGGCGCCGCCCGGGCCGAAGGGCACCACGAAGCGGATCGGCTTCGTCGGCCAGGCCTGCGCCTGGGCCTGGCCGGCCACGCCGGTGAATGCGCAGGCAACCAATGCGGCCAGCGCGGCACGGCGCGGCAGGGAATTCGTCGTGGACATCGCTTTTGTCTCCGGTCTTGATTGATGGATGAATGGTAGGAATCACCCATTGATCTGTGAATTGCATTGTTTTTATGATTCCATGCATGTCACGCATCAATTTCGCCCTGGAAGAGCTGCAGGCTTTCGTGGCCGTGGCCGACCGCTGCAACTTCCGGCTGGCGGCCGAGCACCTGTGCATCTCGCAGCCGGCGCTCAGCCGCCGCATCGACAAGCTGGAAACCGCCCTGGGCCTGCGGCTGCTGGAGCGCACCACGCGGCAGGTGGATCTGACCGAGGGCGGGCGGCACTTCCTGGAGCGGGCACGGCAGACGCTGGAAGACCTGGAGGACGCCGTGGCGCGGCTGTCGGACAGCGCGCAGGCGCGGCGCGGGCAGGTGACGGTGGCCTGCGTGCCCTCGGTGGCGCAGCACGTGCTGCCGGGCATCCTGCAGCGCTTTGCGCAGCAGCAGCCCAACGTGCGCGTGCGCATCATTGACGACAGCGCCCACCGCGTGCTGGCCGCCGTGGTCAGCGGCGAGGCGGACTTCGGCCTGAATTTCACGGGGGCGCAGGAGCCGGACGTGGAGTTCGACATGCTGGGCCGCGACGACTACGTGCTGGTCATGCCCCAGGGCCACGCGCTGGCCGGCCGCGGGCACGTGGCCTGGGTGGAGCTGGCGGGTCAGAAGATGGTGGCCGTTTCGCGCCAGAGCGCCAACCGGCTGCTGGTGGACCAGGCCCTGGCCCCGCTGGCGCAGCGCCCGCTGTGGTTCTACGAGACGGAGCATGTGGCCGGCGCGCTGGGGCTGGTGGCTGCCGGGCTGGGGCTGGCCGCGCTGCCGCGCCTGTCGGTGCCGCCGCGCCACGAGGCGCTGTGCCGCGTGCCGCTGGTCGATCCGGTGGTCAGCCGCGTGGTGGGGCTGGTCACGCGGCGCGGGCGGCCGCTGTCGCCCACGGCGGCGCTGTTGTGCGAGCAGGTGCGGCTCGGCCGCAAGGCTTTCGAGCCCACGGCCGGCGCTTCAGACCAGGCCTAGCGCGCCCAACACCGCCCCCGCGCCCAACAGCCACAGCAGGTGCACCCGCGTGCGCCACACCAGCAGCGTGACCACGGCGCCCAACAGCCACAGCCGCCAGTCGGCGTGCCAGTCGCCGCCGGCACGGCCCAGCAGCCAGGCCGTGGACAGCAGCACCCCCACCACGATGGGCCCCATGCCCTGGCGGAAGGCACGCACCACCGGCCGCTCGCGGTGCTTGTGGCCCAGCCGCGCGGCCCAGAGCGTCAGCAGCGAGCTGGGCGCCAGCATGCCCAGGGTGCACACCGCCACGCCCAGCAGCGCCAGCGCCACGCTCCACACGGTGCCCGCGTTTGGGCCGGCGGCGTTCAAGCCCAGTTGCCAGCCCAGCAGCGCCACGAACAGCACGTTGGGGCCGGGCGCCGCCTGCGCCAGCGTGATGGCGGCACTGAACTGCGCGTCGCTCAGCCAGGCCTGGCCGTCCACCAGGTAGCGGTGCAGCTGCGGGGCCAGCGTCACCGCGCCGCCCACGGCCAGCAGCGAAATCGAGAGCTGATGCAGCAGCAGGTGCAGCCAGTCCAGCGCGCTCATGTCACGCTTCCTTGAGCAGCCGCCGCCAGGTCAGGCACCAGGCGGCGCCACCCAAGCCCAGCACGATCACGAACAGCGGCCAGCGCAGCAGCGCCAGCGCGGCAAAGGCCGCGGCGGCGAAGGCCAGCACCACCGTGAAACCCAGCGGATGGCGCCGCAGCCCGGCCAGCAACTTGAGACTCGTGCCGGCGATCAGCCCCGCCGCCACCGCGCCCATGCCGCGCAGCGCGCCCGCCGCCTCGGTGTGGCCGGAAAGGCTGCCGTAGAGCGTGGCCAGGGCGATCAGCAGCGCCAGCGGCAGCACCAGCAGCCCGCCCAGGGCCGTGACGGCGCCGCGCCAGCCGAAGTGCCGGTCGCCGAACATCAGCGCCAGGTTGCACACGTTGGGGCCCGGCATGACCTGGGCCACGGCCCAGTCCTCGATGAAGGCGTCGTTGCTGAGCCAGCCGCGCTTTTCCACCAGCTCGCGCTGCACCACGGCCATCACGCCGCCGAAGCCCTGCAGCGACATCCAGGAGAAGGCCCAGAACAGCTCCAGCAGGCCGCGCGGCGCGGCGCCCGCCGTGGTGGCGGTTTCGGTGGCGGCAGGGACGCCCCGTTCGCTCATTGGATGGTGATCTTGCGATCCCGTATCACGCGGCCCCAGGTGGCGGACTCGCGCTCCATGGTCTTGGCCAGCTCATCGCGCGTGCCGGGCTGCGGCGTGAGGCCGTGGTGGTCCAGCTCCTTCACCACGCCGGGGTCCTTGAGCACCTTGTTGAGCTCCACGTTCCAGCGGTCCAGCACCGGCTTGGGCACCTTGGAGGACGCCACGAAGGCGTACCAGTTGGTGGCGCTGTAGCCCGGGTAGCCGGACTCGGCGATGGTGGGCACCTTGGGCAGCGCCGGCAGCCGCTGCGGCCCCGTGCTCGCCAGCGGGATGAGCTTGCCGCTTTCGATGTGCGGCTGCGCCGTGGACAGCGTCGAGTAGTAGGCGGACACGCGCCCGCCGAGCAAGTCCTGCAGCGCCGGCGCGCCGCCCTTGTACGGGATGTGCGTGGTTTCGATCTTGGCCATGTCGTCCAGCAGCTCGCCGCCCAGGTGCGAGGCCGAGCCGGGGCCCGTGGAGGCGTAGTCCAGCTTGCCCGGGTTCTTCTTTGCGTAGGCAACGAAATCCGCAAAAGTCTTGATGCCCAGGCCCGAATGCACCACCAGGACATTGGGAAAATTCACGCCCATGGTGATGGGCGCGAGGTCCTTGAACGGGTCGTAGGGCAGCTTCATCAGGTGCGGCGCGATGGTCAGCGGGCCGACCGAGCCGAACAGGATCACGCTGCCGTCGCTGGGCCCCTGCGCCGCGAACTGGTGCGCGATGTTGCCGCCCGCGCCGGGCTTGTTGTCTATGACCACCGGCACCCCGATGTTCTCGCCAAGCTTCTTGCCGATGATGCGCGCCGCCGTGTCCGCCGCGCCGCCCGCGGCGAAGCCGACCAGCATGGTCACGTTCTTCTTGGGCGGGAAGTCCTGCGCCTGGGCCGTGCTCCAGGCGCCGGCGCTCAGGGTGGCGAGGGCACAGGTGCCGGCCGTGCGCAGCAGTTGGCGTTTGTTCATGCGGTGTCTCCAATCAGCGGTTTGTTGATCTCTTGGGCCTGCTTCAAGCCCATACTAGAAAGCGGCCATTGATCCGTGAATTGCATTGTTTTCATGGCTTGATGCGCAGCGCACATCAAAGCCGGCCCGCGCGGGTGGCGCGGGCCGGCGTGGTGGACTTCAGTCCGCGCCCAGGCCGATGGGGTTGGGCTGGCGCTTCTCCACCGCATGGCGCAGCAGCGAGGCCGTGCGGTAGATGCCGTGGGCGAACTTGCCGTAGGGCAGCGTGGCGAACAGCGCCAGCACCGCGCCCAGGTGCAGGCACAGCAGCAGCGCCAGCGCCGGGGTGCCGCGCGACAGCCACAGGGCCAGGCCGCTGGCGGCGGTGAGGAACAGCAGGGCGATGAAGCCCAGGTCCATGGGCTTTTGCGCGGCGTCGCCGTGCGCCGGGTGGCGGCGCAGGCGCAGCCAGCCCAAGCCGGCCGTGCCCACGCACAGGCTCACGCCGCCCAGCACGCCCAGCAGCTTGGGCAGCGAAGGCAGGTCGTAGGGCGCGGCCCAGCCGAAGGCGTAGTGATAGACCGTCGCCACGCTGGTGGCGGCGAAGCACAGCATGAAGCCGTAGAAGGTGAAGTGGTGGAAGCGGCGGCGCGAGAGGGTGTAGGCGTCGTCCTCGTTGCTGCAGCCCTGGCCGTGGCCGCCGTCCAGGTAGCGCAGGGTCAGCGCGTCGTGCGTGGCCTCGCTGAGGGCGGGCGCGCTGGCCGGCTGGCCGCTGGTGGCCGGCGTCACGTCGCGCCAGAAGCGGCGCACGCCCAGTGCCAGCGCCAGCGCCACGAAGGCGAACACGGGGGCGAAGAGGCTCACCATCAGCCCGTGCGGGAACAGCTCGTAGAAGCTGCCGCCCGCCGCCGGTCCCCACAGCGTGCCCTTGAGCCCAAGCGCCAGGGCGAGGAAGGCCGAGAAGGCCAGCACCAGCGCCAGGGCCAGCGCCAGGCCGTTGCGCTTGTAGAGCGCGCCCAGGGCCGGGGGCCAGGCGTAGTCGGCATAGGTCTGTCCGCGCACCTGGGCCATGGCCTGCGGCACGTTGATGGCGAACTCGTGCGGCGGCGCGTACTGGCAGGCGTGCAGGCAGGCGCCGCAGTTGTGGCAGAGGTTGGCCAGGAAATGGATGTCGGCCTTGCCGAACTCCAGCCGCCGCGTCATGGCGGGGAAGACGGCGCAAAAGCCCTCGCAGTAGCGGCAGGCGTTGCACACCGTCATCTGCCGCGCCACCTCGGACTCGGCGGCGGTGATGACGATCTCGCCCTCGGCCAGCGCGCGGGCGTCGCGGGTCAGTGCCTCAAGCGATTGCATGGTGTTCCTTCCGTTGGGTGTTGCCGGCGGCCTGGGCCGCGCGTGCCGCGTGGGTGCCGGCGATGCGGCCGAAGGCCGTGCCGATGGACATGCCCACGCCGGCGGTGTAGCCCTGGCCCAGCACGTTGCCGGCCATCATTTCGCCCGCGACGAAGAGGTTGTCGCTGGGCACGTTGCCGAAGCGCACGGCGGCCGTCTCGTCGGTGTGCAGGCCCAGGTACGTGAACGTGACGCCCGGGCGCACGGCGTAGGCGTAGAAGGGGCCGGTGTCGATGGGGCGGGCCCAGTGGGTCTTGGGCGGGGAGACGCCCTCGGTGCGGCAGTCGTCCAGTCGGGTGTGGTCGAAGCTGCCGGGCCGGCAGGCGGCGTTGTAGTCCTGCAGCGTGCCCATGAAGGCGTTCACGTCCAGGCCCAGCTTGGCGGCCAGCTCCGGCAGGCTGTTGGCCACGACGCCCGGGAACACCGGCGGCATGAAGCGGCCTATGGCCTTGGCGTCAATGACGGACCAGGCGATCTGCCCGGGCTGCTGCGCCACCAGCCGGCCCCAGATGGCGTAGCGCTTGGGCCAGAAGTCCTCGCCCTCGTCGTAGAAGCGCCGGCCCTCGCGGTTGACCACCACGCCCAGCGACACGCAGTCGATGCGCGTGCAGATGCCGCCGTCGTACAGCGGGGCGCGCGCGTCTATGGCCACCATGTGCGCCTGGGTGGGGTCGCCGATGCGGTCGGCGCCGTGGTCTTCCAGCAGGTGGCGCAGCAGCACGCCCTGGTTGAAGCGCGTGCCGCGGATGAGGAAATTGTCGGCCGGCCACTCGCCGCGCTCGTTGACGCCCCAGGCCTCGCGCAGCCACTCGCGGTTGGATTCGAAGCCCCCGGCGGCCAGCACGCAGGCCTTGGCCGTGATGCGCTCGCTGCCCACCCAGGCGGCGGCGAAGCGGCCCTGGGCGTCGATCTCCAGGCGATTCACCGGCGCCTCGTAGCGCACGCGCACGCCCAGGCGCTCGGCGCTGCGGTAGTAGGCGTTGACCAGCGCCTTGCCCCCGCCCATGAAGAAGGCGTTGGTGCGCGCCACGTGCAGCGCGCCGGAGAGGGGCGGCTGGAAGTGCACGCCGTGGCTGCGCATCCAGTCGCGGCAGGTGGAGGAGGCGCGGATGGTGAGCCGGGCGAGCTTTTCGTTGGTGCGCCCGCCGGTGACCTTGAGCAGGTCCTGCCAGAACTCCTCCTCGGGGTAGGCGTCCACCAGCACGTCCTGCGGCGCGTCGTGCATGCAGCGCAGGTTGCGGGTGTGGGCCGAGTTGCCGCCGCGCCAGGCCCGCGGCGAGGCCTCCAGCAGCAGCACGCTCGCGCCGCCTTCCGCGGCCATCAGGGCCGCGCACAAGGCGGCGTTGCCGCCGCCGATGACCAGCACGTCTGTGTTCATGCAATCCGCCTCGTAAATCAGTTGGGCGAATTGTTCGGCGGCGCGATTGTTTTGGGAAATGCAAAACGGGGCGCGATTGTTGCGATCCGGGCATCAGTGGCGCCGCGCGCGGCCGGCTTGGGCAGCGCCTGGGTTCCCGCTGGAATGAGGCAGCCAGGGGCGCGGTACCTTTGCGGGCGGGACGCCAAGCCCCACAAGGCGTTTGCCGGACGGCAGAGCGCCGTCGCGGGAATATGTCCTTCGGTGTCTCTCAGTATTTCTGATATTCGACGCGGCTTTGATTCCGGGAAAATGTCACGGCGGAAATTTTCAGTTGGCCGATGATGCAAGCCCGCGCCGTGTGCGCGTGGCGCGGCCCAGCTTTCCTATTGATTTTTTCCTGCCGATCCGGTGTTCTCGATGAATTTGTTTTTTTCAAGCCTTGGGCGAGAAATCGGGCAGGCAGCGGCTGCGGCCCTCGCGCAAACAGGCCGCCGGCCCCATGGCCGCGCTGTCCGGCACCACGGCCATGGGCATGGCGCCCAGTGATTTCGAATGTGACGGCAGCGGCGCCGGTGGAGGAGTGCGGCGCAGGGAGCAGGGCTTGCCCTGGCTCCGTGACGCCGCAGGTTTTCATGAGCGGGGCGCGCGGCGTGCTGCCCCGGGAGAGTTGCCGCATGGATGACGCCTGGCCCCCGGCCGAGCTCATCGCCGCGCTGGACCTGGCCTCCGTGTTCGTCCGGGGGCCGGACGGCACCGTTCTTCACTGGTCGCGCGGCTGTGAGCGCCTGTACGGCTGGTCGTCGCAGGAGGCCATAGGCCGCAAGGCGCACGAGCTGCTGCACACCGAGTTCCCCGTGCCCCAGGCCGAGATCAGGGCCGCGCTGGAGCGCGACGGCGAGTGGAGCGGCGACGTGCGCAACACCACGCGCGACGGGCACGAGATCGTCGTGGCCGTGCGCAAGCTGCTGCGCCGCGACGACGGCGGCCGGGTCACGGCCGTGGCCGAGGCCGTGACCGACGTCACCGACGCGCGCCAGGCCAAGGCCGCGCTGGCCGAGCTCATCGCCACGCTGGAGCAGCAGGTGCACCAGCGCACGACCGAGCTGCAGCATCTGGCCGAGCGCGAACAGGCGCTGCTGGCCATCGCGGGCAGCGCCATCATCGCCACCGACCTGTCCGGGCGCATCACCTCCATCAACCCGGCCGCGGAGGCCCTGCTGCGCATGCCCGCCACCCACGCCCTGGGCCGGCTGGAGCTGGATTTCCGCGACCACGCCGAGCTGCTGGCGCAGCTCCACCGCTACCCGCGCGAGGTGCTGGAGCACTGCGGCCACCTGCCGCTGTGGCTGTCCACCGCGGCGCGCTCCACGCTGTCGGTCATGCCCGCGGAGCTCGACGGCGGCCAGCGCAGCGAATGGACCTACGTGCGCGCCGACGGCACGCGCGTGGTCTGCCTGATGAGCATCAGCCTGCTGCGCAACACCCAGGGCGAGCCCAGCGGCTTCCTGTCCGTGATGGCCGACCTCTCCGAGCGCAAGGCGCTGGAGGAGCAGT
>NZ_BCTC01000178.1 GCF_001571085.1 Azohydromonas lata NBRC 102462 | reverse complement strand
GCCGCTGTTCGTCGCCGCCACCGCCGTGCCGCCGCCGAACGCGCTGAAGTCGAACGTCACGCCGCTGATGTCGGCGTTGGCGTCGCCCGCGGCCCCGTTGTTCCAGGTGGCCGTGACCGTGTCGCCAATCTTGTAAGCCCCGCTCGTGCCCGTGCCGCCGGCGATGGCGACATGCGCATCCGTCACCGTGGGCAAGGTGGTGTCCAGCTTGTAGGCCTGCGAGGCCACCGGGCCGTCGTTGCCCGCGATGTCGGTGACCTTGACCTTGAGCGTGCCGCTGCCGGCAAGCACGACGCCTGCTAGTGTCCACGTGTCCTGGCCTTCGTTCGCCGTGGCCTCCGTCCAGTGGTCGCCGTCGTCGAGCGACACGTACACCTTTTCGCCCTCGGCCAGCGCCGTCGAGAGGGTGCCGCTGATCGTCTGCGCGCTCGTGCTGGTGATGAAGTCGGTGTTGTCCGCGCCGGTATCCGCGGACAAGGTTGCCGAGGCCACCGTGGTGGTCGGGCTGCTGGTGTCCACCGTCACGCTGTAGGCATGGGAAGCGCGGCTGACGGTGCTGATGGAGGCATCCTCGACCCGGGCCGTGAACAGGTAGCTCCCTTGGGCCAGGGCCGTGCCGTTGTAGTCCCACGCCCACTGGCCTGCGGCATCGCTGGTGGTGGAGCCCATGGCCACGCCGTCGAGGTACAGCGTCACGCTGCTGTTGGCCAGCGCCGTGCCGTGCAGGGCCAACGTGGTGTTGCGGGTGATGCCGTCCTGATCGGACGAGCCGCTGTCCTGGCTGATGCCGCTGATCACCGGCGCGGCCACGTCCGTCCCGTGCACGCCAGCAACCACCGCTTCATAGTTTTTCGTGCCGTCGTTGAGCGTCACGGAGAAGGCGTGCTCGCCGTCCACGACGGTCGGGAGGGTGTACTGCAGCAGCCCCAGGACGCCGGTCTGCGACAGGTGGTAGCCGCGGATGGGCTGCAGCGGATCGACGGCTTCGCCGGTGGCCGGATCGATCTCGTGGTCATAGAGGTTGATGCGCAGGTCGCGGCCGTCCTGTCCGTCCAGGATGCCGTCCACCGTGCCGATGGCGCGCCCGCAGTAGAACACCGTCTCGCCCGCCGCGATGAAGCGGTCGGCCGAGGCCAGGTCCATGCCGACGAGGATGCCCAGTGCGTCGCTGCCGTACTCGTCGAAGGCGAAGTTGCCGTCGCGCGAGCCCTCGATCTGCTGGACCAGCACGAAGCCGTTGGAGAAGCTGGCGAATTCGTCGTCGAAGAAGGTGTAGCCCGTTCCGTCCCCGTCAGGGTCGGCATCCAGGTAGTAGGACTGGCCTGATTGAACCTCGGTATCGTCTCCCTGCACCAGTTGCGGCCCGCCGGTCTGAGCGCCGTTGTCGTTCACCACGGTGACCACCAGCTCCTGCACCACGCTGCCACCGGCTGAGCCGGTCGCGGTGACCCGGACCACGTAGGTGTTGTTGCCCGCGCCGTCGCCGCCATCCGTGGGAGCTTCGTAATCAGGCGCCTGCGCGAAGCGCAGCACACCCGTGGCCGCGTCCAGGGTGAAACGGGCATCGTCGGGCCCGGTGCCGGCGAGCGCGAAGCTGACTTGCCCGTGCAGGCTGCTGAGGTCCAGCGCCTGCAACAAATTGGTGACGTAGGTGGTGTTTTCCGCCACCAGCGGCGCGCTCAGGTCCGCCACCAGCAGGCCAGGGTCCACGATGACGCCGTTGGCCGTGCGGTCGGCGTCGTACACGCCGCCGTCCGTGAGGCTGAAGGAGAAAACCGTCTGGCCGTTGGCCTTGGTCACGACCTGGCCCGGCACGGCTTCCCATTTGTTCGTGACCAGGTTCTTCTTGTAGAACGTGGTCATCTTGCTGGTGTCGTCCACGGCCACCGAGATCTGGGCCGTGTCGCCGGCGTGGGCCAGCCCACCGACGGTGAAGCCCACTTGGCCCAGCGGCATGCTGAAGCCCTTGGGCAATCCGGTGGGCACGCCCGAGGCGGTCAGTCCGCTGATCGACAAGCCGCTTTCGGTGCTGACCTGGAAGACCTGGCTGGTCTTGACGGCACTGTTGATGGAGGCGGCATTGCCCGGGCCCGCCGTCAGCGTGTAGACCGCCGTCGAGTAGTCGGTTCCGTCGCTGACCTGGAACTGCAGGGTGCTCATGCCGCCGCCGGCCGTGGGCACGTAGCGCAGCTTGCCCGCGGCAATGTCAGCCGCGCTGATCTCCTGCCCCGCCTTCACCGCCGTCCAGGTGCCACCGTCGTCATACTGCAGCGAGCCCGCGCTCACGGGCTGCGGGAGGTTGACGATCTTGACCCCCGCCAGCGCGGCGCCCTCGGCATCGCTGAAGTTGCCGAAGTCGCCCAGGCCCAGCAGCAGCGGCGAGCTGCCCGTCAAGGTCACGCGGTCGTCGCTGCTCACGGGCTTGGTGTTGACCGTGGTGAAATCCAATTCCGTCGCCGAGCTGATGCCCAGATAGGCATTGCCTGCTGCGTCCACCAGGGCCGTGGCGTCGATGCGGACGTGGTAATGCGTTGCACCCTTGAGGTCGGCAGCAGGATTGATGGTGACGGTGCTGCCGGCAATCGTGACCTGGCTCGCATCGGCAATGCTGATGGTGCGCGTATCAACGGGATCGTCAGGGTTCGTGATGACGATGCTGCCGCTGCCTGCGAACACGCTTTCGTCGAAGCTCAGCACGATGTTGGCACCGCCAGCCACGGCATCGTCATTGTCCGCCGGGGTCGCGGCAATGAGCACCGGAGCTGCGGTATCCAGCGTGAAGGAGTAAGCCGCCGAATAGCTGCTGGTGTTTCCGGCCGTGTCGGCGGCCTTGGCCTTGGCCGTATGGACGCCAGGCACCAGAGTCGATGACAGCGTGAAGCTCCAGACTCCCAAGGCGTCCGCCGAGGTCGTGCCCACATCGGTGCCGTCGATGTTGAGCGTGACGGTGCTGTAGGCGTCGGCCACGCCCTTGATGGTCGGCTTGGTGTTGGCCGTGACACCATCATGGTCGAACGTGCCGGTGTCGTCGGCAGCGCTGGCGAGGGCCAGACCGCTGGGCATGCCGACGGTGTTGTCCACGTGGTAGACCTTGCCGTCACCGCTGAAGGCGGTGTCCAGCGCATTGCCTGACAAGTCCTTGATGCTGGAGGAGAACACCAGCGTCACATCACCGTCGAGGCCTGCCAGATCGCCACCCGACACCGTCACGTCGTAGGCGTTGCCGCCCGCGGCAACCACGCTGGTCACCGCAGCCGTGGTGCCGTTGAGGCTGAAAGCGCCGGCTGTCACGCTGCTCGCGTCCACCGCTTCGCTGAAGGTCACGCGGTACGTGAGCTGGTCGGCATTGGTGATGCCGTCTGTATTCGCCGTTTGCCTGGCAACGCTGCTGATCGCCGGTGCCGTGTTGTCCAGCGTGTAGCTGCTCTGGTTGATACCCGTCGGGGTCGTGGCGACGAGCGCGTTGTTGGCGCCGTCCTTGATGTTCTGCGTTCCTGCAAAGGCCAAGGACACACTGCCGCTGTAGCTGGACAGGTTGCCGCCGCTGGCCGTCACGTCGTAGGTCTTGCCGTCCACGGCACTCACCGACAGCGACACGCCCGTGGCGCCACTGAGCGTGAAGTCGGAGCCGTCCACGCCCCCGACCTGCTCGCTGAAGGCCACGCGCCAGGTCAAGGTGTCGGCGCTGGTGACGCCATTGCTGTTGGCGGTCTGCCGCGTGATGGAGGCGATGGAAGGCGCGATGCTGTCGATCACGTTGACCGAGATGGTGCGCGTGACCGTGGCCGTGCCATCGCTGACCTGGACGGTGAAGGTGTCGGCGCCGACATAGCCTGCTGCCGGCGTGTAGGTGATGGTGCCGCCCGGAGAAAGCGTCCCCGCGCCGGACGATGCCGTCGCGCCGGAAAAGCTCAGTGTGCCGTGGCCAGGTGCACTGCTCTGGGTCCACGTCAAGGTTTGGCTGGCGTCGCTGTCCCTGACGCCAAGCAGCGACTTGACACTCACCGCCGAGGAATTCGATTCGACGGACAACGACGTCGTGGAGCCATCGAAGACAGGGGCGGTATTGGACGGCGTGAGCGTGGGCAGCAGGAAATTGTTGATCGTCAGCGTGCCGGTAATGTCCTTGAAGAAGGCATAGACCGGCATCCAGTTGTTTTGGTCCGTATAACCGACCAGGAAGCCCTTGGTGGCTCCGTTGGCGCCCAGGGTATTGCCCGAGATGCTGAACTGCTTGTTGTAAAGGCTGCCCCAGTTGGTGTAGGTCGTGTAGTAATAGTCGGACCCCACGACCGGAGCATTCTGGCTGTCGGCAAAGTCGGTATCGAACGTGGCACCAGCCAGGGCGTAGTAGTCCAGGCTGCGAAGATCGATGAAGTCCTCGTTGGCGTTGAACCCACTGATGACCGGCACGCCGCTGATGGACAGATTGCTCGGCTGCCAATACCCGCCACCGTTGTAGAAATCCGGGGCGAAGTGAAGCAGATCGACGGTACCGTTGGTCAGCGTGACGTTGGTCGTGCCCGTCATCTCCACGGCGTTTTCAGGATTGGTCAGGGCGACGTCAACTTCCGTACGGACAGAGGCTGCCGTCTGGTCGCTGCTGCCGTGGCTGTCTTTGGCCGTGACCACGACCCGCACGAATTTGTGCGCGTCGGATGCCGTGAGCGCATAGTTCAGCGCTGTGGCGCCGGCGATGGCAACCTCACCCGACCCGGCAGCGTCGCTGGACCGATACCACTGGTAGCTGTAGCTCAGGCTGTCGCCGTCCGCGTCGCTCCACGTGCCGCTGCCGGCCGTCAGTTGCTGGCCGACGCGATGGGTGCCGGTAACGACGGGCACCGCTGCATTGACCGGAGCGTCGTTGACCGCGGCCACCACGACCTTCACCGATACCGGCGACGCCGACTGCGCGGCCTGGTCGTCCAGTGCCACCACCGTGAAGGCGTCAAGGGTGCCGTTGGCGTTCCCGGCCGGCGTCCAGTAGGCCTGGTGGGTGGCGTCGATCGTGGCGTTGGTCGAGGCGTTCCAGGGCGTCGCTGAAACGTCGGAATTGCCAATGCGCAGCGTGCCGCTGGAAACGGCCTTGACCACGAAGCCCGTAACCGAGCCGTCGCTGTCGGCTTCGTTGGCCAGGGCCTGCAGGCCCGCAAACGTGATGGCCTTGACGGTGTCCTCTGCCCCGCCGGTGACGGGGCCCACGGTCGTGAGCGTCGGCACGGCATTGCTGCCGGACGGCGCAGGTGTGGAGGCCAGGGCGCCGTCGCTGTCCCAGGTCACGACGGCAACCCCCGCAAGCGTGGAGCTGGCGCTGCTGGCATTGAGCACGCCGGGGCCCGGGTCGACGTCCACGGTACCCCGGATGACGGCGGTGACCTTGTACTTGCCTCCCGACAGCGGCGCGATCTCGATGATGTCGTCCAGGTAGGCGCCGCCTATGGTCTTGACCCATTGCACCTGGCCGGAGGTATTCACCTTCATCACGAAGGCATCGTTGTTGCCGGCCGAAGTGAAACTCTGCCCGCCGATGGTGGCCGTGCCGTTGAAGGTGCCCGTGACGAGTATGGAGCCGTCGCTATCGACGAACATGCGCTTGGCGCTATCCCCGGCCGATCCGCCGCCCGTGAGGCTCCACACGACGGCGCCGCTGCTGTTGAGCTTGGCAACGAAATAATCAGCGCCACCGGCATTGGAGGGCGTCACCGTGGCCGCCGTCGGGTCGAGATCGGTGCCGGCGCTGTAGGCGCCGCTGACGATGACGCTCCCGTCCGACAGGGGCACCTGGTCAAGGTAGCGCTCGTTGGCGCTGCCCGAGATCTTGCGCACATACGCCGTCGTGCCGTCGGCATTGAGCTTCCACAGCAATCCGTCGTATTCCGACGAATACCAGTTGGTGGTGTAGTTCACGCCGTCGATGGTCAGCGACGACCCGTTGTACCCCGCGAGGAACACCTCGCCCGCCGCGTTGACCGAGATGTCGTTGAGCCCGTTGACGTCGTTGCCTGCGTAGGCCGTCTTGGTCCACTGCACCGCGCCGGCCGAGTTGAACTTGATCACGGAATGGTGGGTACCCGTGCCGCCGCTCGTGAGCGTCACGCCTCCAATGGAGGCCGAGTCCCGGAAGTTGGCGACGTAGTAGACGTTGTCCGAGGCATCGACCGTCACGCGCCCCCCGTCACCGGACACGCCCGTATGGCGCTCCCACTGGAACAGGCCGCTGCTGTCGAGCTTGACCAGCACGGCAGCGCTGTTGAAGGACGTCGTGGTGATGCTGGTGACACCCGCACCCGGGTCCACGTCCAGCGTGTTGTACCCGTTGTTGCTGGTACCGCCGGCACCTGAGCCCATCACGCTCATGGACACGTAGACGTTGCCTTGGCTGTCCACCGCCAGGCCTCTGCCGTAATCACCGTACGTGTTGTAGGCCTTGAGGCTGTTCCACTGCCGCACCCAGGCCAGCGCGCCCGTGTAGTCGTACTTGGCGACCCACACGCCGGCGCTCTCGCCAAACGTCAGGCTGGTGCCGCCGAAGTCGAAGGTGCTGGCCTTCAGACCACCCATCAGGTAGGTGTTGTTCTGGCCATCGGTGGCGGACGCCACGGCGCTGGTCTGCAGGTTGATCATGCGCGAGTCGAGCGAGCCCTCCCATTGCTGCAGGCGCGCCGCATCGAAAGGCAGCCTGGCTTCGATGGAGCCCGTGGAGGCTTCAAGCGACCAGCCAGTCGGGTTGTCGTTGCCGTTGGCATCGACGGAGGCGGCAACATCGGCCCCGGTCAGCTGGGCGATCTTCTCGATGAGTGCCTGTCCCTGCGGGCCTTGGCCGGTGGAGCAGCCGTAAAGCAGCAGGTCCGCATGCGCACTCAGGTGGGTGCCCATGCCGCGCAGGGCCGACGCGAAACGGTCCACGGCGGCGGCATCCACCACGTCCGAGCCCAGGATGAACTGCCCGCTGCTGCCATGGCTGACGACGTGCACCGCCTGCACCTCGCCGCCATTGGCAAGCGCGGCGCTCATCTGCTCGATCCCGCTGCGCGTATGGTCCACCATCACGACCTCGGCGCCCGGCACGACGGCATCGGCCAAGGTCGTGCGGTCAGCGATGCGGTCGTCGATGAAGACGATCACGCGGCCCGCGGGCGCTGCCGGCGCGGCCGCTGCCACGTCGGCTGGACGCTCGGCCTGCGCACGCGCAGCAGCGGCGGCCTGGGCCGCGACCGTTGCCTCCGGGGCGTGATCCGCCGCATCGGGCTGCGCATGTGCGGCATCCAGGGCCGTGGCCAGAGCCGCACCGTCGAACATGAAGCGCTGTTCCAGCGCCAGCGGCCGCAGAGCGCTTCGGGCAATGCCCCGCCGAGGCGGCTGGGACACAGGCTCCATCTCGGCGGGCGTTGCGGCCTGGGTGCTGCCCGAACGCTTTCCTCGTCCACGCACCACCTCGGCCACGGCCACAAAACTGCGGGTCACTTCGTTCCAAACGGTGCGATGGATCTTGTTCATGGCGCATCTCCAAAGGCGCTGAATCGACGATGGCCGTGCCGCAGGCGGACACGGTTCGCTTCAAGGAAAACGGGAAGCGACAGGCCGCGGCCTCAAGCTGGCCTGGGCGGCGGTGTCGCGGAAAGAGGGGGCACTGACGATGCGGCGGTCTTGCCGGTCATGGAGCCGGGCATCCCCAGGGGCAGGCGCGCGAAGACATGCGGCTCATCGCCCCGCCGGTGGTGCCATCAGCACCCGGCCGCTCATGCCGGCAACCAGCTCGTTGAACCTGCCGTCAATGGCCGCGGAGATCTTGATC
>NZ_BCTC01000177.1 GCF_001571085.1 Azohydromonas lata NBRC 102462 | reverse complement strand
ACTTTTTCAACGTGCCGGCTTGCGCCGGCTGGCCGCGGCCTTGCTGGGCTGCCTGGTGCTGGGCGCGCAGGCACAGCCGCAACTCTGCGCAGGCAAGCCTGTGAAACTGGTGGTGCCGTTTCCGCCCGGCGGCAACGTGGACCTGAGCGCGCGCATCCTGCAACCGGAGCTCGGCAAGCGGCTTGGGCAGCCGGTGATCATCGACAACCGGGCTGGCGCCGGCGGCACGCTGGGCCTGGACGCCGTGGCCAAGTCCGCGCCGGACGGCTGCGTGCTGGGCATCGCCTCACCCGTCAACCACCTCGCGGCCCCGGCGCTGTACCCCAAGCTGCCCTACGACCCGGTGCGCAGCTTCACGCCCATAGGCCTGGTGGCCAGCGTGCCCATGGTGCTGGTGGTCGGCCCGTCCTCGCCGGTGCGTGACGTGCGGGAGCTGATCGACTTGGCCAAGTCGCGCAAGGCGCCGCTGACCATGGCTTCCGCGGGCAGCGGCAGCGGCAACCACATCGTGGGCGAGCTGTTGCAGGAGGCGGCGGGCATCAAGTTCGTCCACGTGCCCTACAAGGGCAGCTCCCCGGCCAACACCGATGTGGCCGGTGGCCACGTGGATTTGCACATCGACCAGCTTTCCTCGCTGTTGCCGCTGCTGCAGGCCGGCAAGCTGCGCCCGCTGGCCGTGACCACCGCCAAGCGCTCGCCGCTGCTGCCCGCGGTGCCGACGCTGGCGGAGTCCGGCGTGCCGGGCTTCGACGCCAGCACCACGCTGGGCCTGGTCATGCCCGCCGGGGTGGCGCCGGACGTCGCGGCGCAGCTCAACGCGTTGCTCAACGAGGTGCTGCAGCAGCCTGCGGTGCAGGATCAGTTCGCCAAGCTGGGCGCCCAAGCGCGGCCGGGCACGCGCGAGCAGTACGCGGAGTTCATACGTACGGAAGTGGCGCGCACGGCCCGCATCGTCCGCCAGGCCAACATCACGCTGGACTGACACCGCCATGCCGCACAACGCCATGCCCTTTGCCGCCGTGGACGCGCACTTCCACGTCATCGCGCCGCAAGAAGCCTTTCCCCAGCACCCGGGCCGCAGCTACACCGCGGCCGAAGCCCCGCTGGAGCGCTGGCGCCAGACGCTGGGCCCCTTGGGCGTGACGCGCGGTGTCGTGGTGCAGCCCAGCTTCTACGGCACGGACAACCGCGTGCTGCTGCGCGCCCTGGCTGAGGGCGGCGGCGACGTGGTGGGCATCGCGGCGGTGGGCGCGGACGTGGGCGACGCCGAGTTGGCCGCATTGGTGCAAGCCGGCGTGCGCGGCGTTCGCATGGCGCATTTCGAGTTGGGCGACCCCAGGCGCATGGGCGGCTTCGTGATGCTGGCCGACGCGCTGGCGCCGCTGGCCCCCCGCTTGCGGGCACATGGGTTGCACCTGCAACTGCTCACGGACAGCCGGCTGCTGGCCGACATCGCGCCCGCGCTGCGCGCCGCGGGCGTGCCGGTGGTGCTGGACCACATGGGCCGCACCCCGGCGGCGCTGGGCGTGCAGCACGCCGGCATGCACGCCCTGTGCGCCCTGATGGACGAGGGCTGGCTGTGGGTCAAGCTCTCGGGCGCGGCCAACATCTCGCAGCAGCCCGGCTGGGAAGATGCGGGCGCCGTGCACCGGCGGCTGCTGGCCGCCAACGCCCAGCGGCTGGTGTGGGGCTCGGACTGGCCGCATACGCGCTCGCATGGCGCCGTGGTGCATACCGGGGACCTGTGGCAGTGCCTGTTGGACTGGACCCCCGACACGGCCGACCGCCGCCGGGTGCTGCACGACAACCCCAAGGCGCTTTACGGCCTGAAGTGAACGGCTTCCGGGCCGCACACGTTTACGCCCGTCTGCACTGCTGTCCAAGAAGAGCCATGCAGGACTTGGCATCCCGTCAGTCAAGAGGTTTCGCCCTCTACTTCGTCATTCCCGCGAAGGCGGGAATCCAGGCGGTCCCCAAGTCGGCCTGCAGCTCGTGAGCCGGCGACCCAAGGTCCAGCACCACAGCCTTCCTCCTTTATCTCTGCGTTCTGACGTGGGGCCGCCTGGATTCCCGCCTTCGCGGGAATGACGACTTGGGGGGCGCTGCGGGCAGGCCTCCGGCGGGCTGCTGCTCACTATCCCTCCGGCCAGCACGGCGCCCGTCCGCAGGCAGGCGCAGCATCGCACGCCGCCTCAGGGCGCCGCAGCCTTCTTGCGCGCGTGCGGTTGCGACGCAGACGCCGTGCGCCGTGCGCGTCCCTTTGCGTCGGCCTGGCCGTCCTGGACGCCCGCGAACAGCTCGATGAGCCGCTGCGCCGCCGGCAGCAGGTAGCTGTCGGCCCTGTAAGTGACGCTCAGGCGCCGCCGCATGGTCGTCTCCTTGAGCACCACTTCCCGCAGCGGCGTGCCTTCGCCGACGTGGTGGCGCGACACGAAGCTCAGCAGCCCCGTTTCCGCGATCAGCGGCGGCAGCATGAACAGCATGGTGCTTTCCACCTGCACCACCGGCCGCGGCAGCCGCGCGCGATCAAAAGCGCTGTCCAGCCAGTCGCGCGTGGGCGCGCCCGGCGGCTGCAGCACCCATTGGTAGGCGCTGAGGTCGGCCATCGTCACCGGCGCCTTGAACACCGGGTGGTCGGCGCTGGCGGCCACCACGATGTTGTCCTCGGCCAGCGGCCGGGACACGAAGCCCGCCTCGGCCGGCGTTTCCGTCGCCACCATCAGGTCGATCTCGCCCGCCTTGAGCTGCGGCTTGAGCGCGTCCACCAGCGCCACCACGGTTTTCAGGGTCACGGCCGGTGCCTCGGCCAGCAGTTGCCGCGTCACCGCCGGCAGCAGGAACTGCGCCGCCGTGGGCACCACGCCCACGCGCACGTGACCTGAGAGACCGCGGCCGATGTCGCCGATCTCGCGCTTGGCGTCCTCCACGTCGAAGCGCATGCGCTGCGCCCACTTCTGCAGCACCACGCCGGCGGGCGTGAGCCGAATGCCGCGCCCCGACTTCTCGAACAGCGGCGCGCCGCACGCCTCTTCCAGCCGCCGCACGCAGCTCGTGAGCGCGGGCTGCGTGCGGTGCAGACGCTGTGCCGCGCGGCCTATGTGCTGCAGCTCGGCAATTGTCTCGAAGTAGCGCAGGTCGCGCAGGTCCATACCAAAAGCTCCATGAATGGGTCGGCAGGAATTATCAAATGGACGTGCAGACCTCACGCGCAAATACTTGCGCGCAGCCGGTGATTGAAGCTCACACCCGTTGCGGTGCCCGCGCTCGCCGGCCGGCGTCAAAAGACTGCCTGAATCCCTTCACCAAGCTGAAAACTCCGTTGATGGTTTTTCCATCAACGGTTTTCATGGCGCCTGCACCACAAGCCCAAAGGAGACCCATGTCCATTCGACATCACGCCCGCGCCACGCTGGCCACCACCATGCTGCTGGGCCTGCCCGCGCTGGCGTTGGCCCAAACCAACGTCACGGTCTACGGCATCGTCGATGCCAGCGTGCGCCGCGCCGACAACGCCGGCCCGGACGGCCAGTCGGTGACCTCGCTCAACGATGGCGTCTACGTCGGCAGCCGCTTCGGCCTGCGCGGCAGCGAGGACTTGGGCGGCGGCATGAAGGCCGTGTTCACGCTTGAAAACGGCTTCGATCCCTCCAGCGGCGCCCTGGGCAACGCCAGCTCCAGCGCCGGCAACGGCAACTCGGCCGCGGCGGGCGGGCGCCTGTTCGGCCGCGAGGCCTCGGTGGGCCTGGACACGCCGCTGGGCCTGGTGACGCTGGGCCGCCAGTACACGCTGGCGCACCCGCTGTCGGGCCGCTTCCAGCCGCAGCCCAACCCGAACCTGGATGCCATCTCCATGTTCAGCACCCACCATGTGGCGCGCCAGGACAACATGGCCCGCTACTACAAGCAGTTCGGCCCGGTGGGCGTTTACGCCAGCTACACCTTCAACGAGGGCAACGGCCGCGGGCGCGGCGTGGGCGCGAGCTACACCGCCGGACCGCTGGACCTGACGGCCTACTACCAGGAGGTGAACAACGCGGGCGACACCGTCACGCGCGGCATTGCCGGCCTGGGCGGCAGTTGGCTCTTTACCAAGGATTTCAAGGCTTTCCTGGGCTACATGAAGCGCAACGACCGCGGCACCGGCCCGCAGCAGGAAAACGACGTGGTCAGCATTGGCGCCAACTACAACCTCACGCCGACCCTGGTGCTGACCGCCAACTACGCGCAGGACCGCCAGAGCGACGTGAACGCCGGCAAGCGCAAGATGGGCTACGTGGGCCTGGACTACCTGTTTTCCAAGCGCACGGACCTCTACGCCGAGGTGGACAACAACCGCCTGAGCGGCGCCTACCCGCTGCCGCGCTTCATGGGCACGCGCGACTCGGCCACCAGCGTGTCCGTGGGCCTGCGCCACCGGTTCTGACGTCCTGGCCGAATCGGCCCCCTGGCGGGGCCGTGCGCGGGTCAGGCTTTCTTCGCCGCCCGCACTGCCAGTGCCCCGTCGCCGGCCTTGCGCTGGCCGTAGGGCGCGCTGAAGGCGCCGTCCTCGCCCCGCACCCAGCCGCGGAACAGGCTTTCCTGCGCCACGCTGGCCACCAGCGTGCCTTCCCGGTTCCACACCTTGCCCTGCGTGAGCCCGCGCGCGCTGGCATTGGCGGCGGCCTGCGCTTCCACCAGCAGCCACTCGTCGGCGCGCACGGGGGCGTGGAACCACAGCGCATGGTTGAGGCTGGCCACGTACAGGCCCGTGCCGGTGCGCGCGTCCAGCAGCGGCGCCAGCGCCACCATGGGGAACCAGTAGTCCGACAGGTAGCCCAGCGCGGCGCGGTGCAGGTTGGGCGCGTCGCCCAATTCGTCGCTGGCGCGAATCCAGTAGCGCAGCGTGCCGCTGGGCTCGCGGCGCAGCAGGAAGTGCTCGGCGTCCAGCGGGCGCATTTCCAGCGAGCGCGAGCCGCCCATGCGTTCGCGCGCGGCCGGGTCCAGCCGGTCGGCCAGGTGCTGCACGGCCTCGCGCAGCGACGGTAAATCTTCAGGCGGCGGCACGCCGTCCGGCAGGGTGGAGCCGGTCACCGGCCCCGGCTCGCCGCGATGGAAGCTGACGTTGGCGCTGAACACCAGCCGCTCGCCCTGGCGGCCGATGACGTGCTGGGTGATGAAGTTGAGGCCGGACAGCAGCCGGCGCACGTCGAACTGCAGCGGTTGATCAGCCAAGCCGGGCGCGAGGAAATTCAGATGCAGGCTGTGCGCCGCCATGGCGCGCCCAAGCCCGTGAGCGGCGGCCATGAGGGCTTGGCCTATGAGCTGGCCGCCGAAGATGGCGCCGTTGACGTTGGTGGCGACACGGTCGTTGGCGAGCACGCCATCGGCGCCGGGCTCCGGCGTCAGCAATTGGGCGAGCTCATGCCGGTCCCAGCCCGCACGGGGCGGGGCCAGGTCGGGCTGCACGGTATTCAGCGGGCGGTGTTGGTCGTTCATGCGCGGCTCCAGCCGCGGGCTGCTGCTTGAGAAGGCTTGGGCGCGTTGGGCCGGCGAGGGCTGTGGGGCGTGTGCATGCTGTGCTGCTCCTTGCGTGCACCGGGGGCCGGCGACTGCATGTTTCGTGTGGCGGCCGGCATGGTAGCGGCACGTCAGCGGGCGCCTTGGCCTCCATGGGCCGCTTTTCAGGCGATCAGCTCGCCCCGGTTGCACCGACCATGCGCCCCCATGCGCAGTTCCGGCAGCTCCACCGTCATTCACCTTCACGCCGAGGCGCCGCCGAAACCTGTGCTGGGCGCGTCTTGCAACGGCTGCGGCGTGTGCTGTGCGGCGGAGCCTTGCCCGTTGGGCATGGTGGTGAGCCGCAGGCGGCAAGGGCGGTGCGCGGCGTTGCAGTGGAGCGATACGGGTTCGCTTTACCGCTGCGGCTTGGTGGCGCAGCCGGCCGACTTTCTGCCGCGCGGCCTGAGTTGGGCTGCGCCGCTGCTGGCGCGCTGGGCGTGGCGGTGGATTGCGGCCGGGAAGGGGTGTGATTCGGCCTGCAGCGTGGGGTGAGCGTCACCAAAGGGCCGTGACGGCCTTGCTGCTCACGACGGGTAGGCGCATGAAGCTGCCGCAAGTGCGGGAGCGCAGTTCGGTGACCAAACGGACTGATCACTCGTGGCGCCAGTAACACCCGACGTTTGAAATCATCGGCGCGGGCGGATTACCGCGACAGGTCCGGTGCATTGATGGGTTGGGCCTCATCTGGGCCTTCTATTTTGAACAACCAAGCAACTGGCAATGTCGAGTCGAAGGCAGACGGCCGACTGGAGCTTCATCATGAGGTCCAACGTGAAAGTAACCAGCGCTGCCTGTCGTCGTTACAGCGCAGCGTCCGTGTCGACTGTCGGTTCAGAATTAATTTCCAACAACAATGGTCGTAGACCATTGATTGCTGCATCAGTTGCTGCCCGACGTTCTACCTGCCACTCTGCCTGTTCTACAAAATCCGGTTTGATCGAATCGTCTTCGACGACCACAGCCCTGCCGAGGTTCGCCGATGAGCCTGCCACTTCCTTGTCAGGCAGATTGCCGTGTTTATCCGCATATTTTTTGAGAAAAGCCATGCCTCCGTTGCATAACCATTCGTCAGATTGCCTCAGGGGCAGTCGCTCTTCCAATCGCAATGTTGCAAGCTTGAATATATTTTCCTTCGTGCGCTTGTCCTGAGTTTTCAGAAATTGCGCGATTGGGCCTCTGAGCAACTGTTCGTACTGAATGACCCGAGATTGGGGTGAAGTCTTGTCCGCGCAACGGGAGCCATCAGATCTCGCCTTTATTTCCGCGAAAAAATACATGGCTGAGGCGTTGTCCTTGAAGCCTGCGTTCCAAAGCCATGCCGAGTATGCGTATGTGTAGCGCGCACTTTCGTTATCGTAGAAACCACGCAGGCGCAGCCAATCCAGTGTTTCCTTGATTTCAAAAACTGCCGCCGGGTCAGGAAGACGCTGAAACGGCTCAAATGACATCAGTTTTTTAAACAGTGGAGTGAGCGAATTTTTTGACTCAAGGTCTTTCAACTCTTGAATGAATTGCGTTTGCGCATCTGCAGCCGGGGTAAGAATGAACGACAGCGTGCCTGCGACAGCCCACATTCGCAGAATGATGGCCACTGTTGGGGCCATAAACGTCGCCGAACCCTGGATTTTCATCGCCAAGCTCACCGCTGAATAAGTAAATCCAGGCCTCGGGCTTGACGAAAATCAGCCCGGACCGCCCGGCCTGCGTGTGGATCTATGGCCACGCCACCAGGCAGTACACGTCGAAGAAACCTACTTTGGCTGGGACAAACGTCATTCTTTTCCTTGACAAGCGCCATGCCAAGAAAATCGGCGCGGAAAAAATCACGGAATCCCTTCCTTGGCTCAGCATTGGGCAACAGGTTTGAGCCGCTGCGCAACAACAGGCTGGGGCAACGCCGTCTGCCCGCGGGCCCGAGATTGCGCGTGAAAGAGCTGGAATTTGATTGCCGCGGTATCGCCGCGCACCCGTGAAATGGCAACGCGGCCCATGCCGGGCCGCGCCACTGCTGCCGCGCCAGGCACGGCAATGGATCGATCACCGCCGGCCAAGGCTATGACTTGGCCGACAGCGTGGTGCGGTATTCACCGCGAGGCCATGACAGCCCCCTCACTCACAACACATGCCCGCAAGCCGCCTCCGGCGTCCGCGTATCCATATTCCTCCCGCGGTTCAGATGGTCATCAATCTCCGCAGCCGCCCCAATCATCCGGCCGTACAGGAACACGGTGAACGCGGCGTTCTCCAGGTCGCGCACGCTCAGCGTCCCGGCTTGGTAGTCGCTCCACAGCATCCCCAGCAGT
>NZ_BCTC01000176.1 GCF_001571085.1 Azohydromonas lata NBRC 102462 | reverse complement strand
TTTTCGCTGCGCGCATAGCAGCAGGTCGTAGCACCTTCATCGAGCAGCGCCATGTCGGCGGCCTGCGCGCGCTCCTTCATGGCGGCCAGCTCCGCCGGGTCGTCGGTCTGAATGCCCAGGTGGTCGATGCCGCTGGCTTGGCCGCGCGTGGAGATGGCGAAGTTCACGGCCGGGTCGTCGAGCATCCACTTGGCGTAGTCGCTCTCCACGCGCGCGGGCTCGGCGGCGAAGAGTCTGGAGTAGAAGGCGATGCTCTTGGCCAGATCATCGACGTGCAGGTGGACGTGGAAGCGCTTCATCGCGGGTCTCCTTTGAAGGGCTGGGTCAGCAGTCGGTACAGGGCTTGGCCGCGGGCAGGCAAGCCACGCCCTGGCAGCAGTTCTCGGTGAGGTAGGCCAGCAGCGCGTTCATCTGTTCGAACGCGGCGCGGTAGATGAGGTTGCGGCTCTCGCGCTCCTGCGTCACCAGGCCCGCGTTGGCCAGCTCCTTGAGGTGGAACGACAGCGTGGACGCCGGCAGTCCCAGCGCCTCGGCCATGGCGCCGGGCGTCAGGCCCTGCTCGCCGGCCACCACGAGGGCGCGAAACGCCTGCAGCCGCGCCGGCTGGGCCAGCGCGGCGAGCGATCGAACAACATCTTTCTCTTCCATGATTCCACTTTACTGGAATCATGACAAAAAACCAAGTGCCGTGGTGCAACTCCAGTCGCTGAGCGCGAGGTGGGATCAGCCGGCGTAGGTCGGCCAGGCCGCTCGCGACAGCGGTTTTCCACAATCGCGACGCCGCATGCAGTTATCCACAGAAGGGAGCCTTGCGGGAACAAAAAAGCGCGCCATCACCGCCGGAAAAGCGCACTTCCTGACCGCCGTTCACAAACCAGGCCAGCGTGGCGGGCAATGCGCTGCTGCTGCGGCGCTGGAGGGAGTTGCGCGCCTGAGCATCGATTGATCTGCAGGGCATCGCCGCAGTCACCGCCTCTTACCATTCCCGGCCTTACAAGACGCACAAGACCTGGACTCCCGCGATGCACGACACCCTGGCGATCCTCATCGAGCACTGGAAAGCCGATCCCCACAGCACCTACAACACCTGGTTCCTCTGGGATGAGCGGCTCAAGAACTTCCGCTCCATCCGCCGCGGCATCGGGCAGGTCGTGCGCGAGATCGAGGCCGGGACCTTCGGCAATGCCTACCGCGGCTCGGCGCTGGAGACGGTGGTCGCGTCCGTCGCCGAGCAGCGCCAGCTCTTCAAGGGCGCGGACCACGCCTTCTTGTGGAAACCCAAGCTGCGCATTCCCGACATCTACGAGAACGCCGCCAACCAGCGGGCCTTCGCGCGGCTGCTGCACAGCTGTGACTGCTGCGACACGGCCGAGGCCGTGGGCGAGGCTATCCAGCGCATCGACGCGCTGCAGATCAAGGGCCTGGGTCCGGCGGTGGCCAACCTGCTGTACTTCATCCACCCGACCCTCGTGATGCCCTTCAACACCGCGATGGTCAGGGGCTACAACGCAGTGACGGGCGGCAACGTCAAGCTCGGACGCTGGGACCACTACCTCTCGATGCGAGAAGGCGCCATCCGGCTCAACCAGGCGCATCGCACGCAGCTCTCCAACGACCTGGGCGCCATCGCCGGGCTGCTCTTTGACATCGGCAGCGGCCGCTATGCCGCGCCGCCACGTGCGGACGATGCGGCGGCCCTCCAGGCCTGGGAAGCCGACCTGCAAAAGGTACGCGAGGAGTCCGCGGCGGCCCAAAAGGCCTGGGCGGCGGAGAAGGAGAACGACACGACCCACACGCAGGTCCAGGGCTGGCTGCGCGACCTGGGCCATGCGCTGGGTTTCAAGGTCTGGATCGCGGCCAACGACCGCAGCCGCGAGTACGCGGGCGGGCGGCTCTCCGACGGGTGCCTGGCGGAGTTTCCACCCACGGCGGGCACGGGGCTGGACGCAGTGCGCCTGATCGACGTGGTATGGATCGATCCGGCCAGCGCGAAGGTGGCCGCAGCCTTCGAGGTCGAGCACTCGACATCGATCTACTCCGGCATCGTGCGCATGCTGGACCTGGCGCTGGGATGCGAGATCGGCGAGGGCAGCGTGCTGTTCCTGGTCGCACCCGACAACCGGCGCGAGGACGTGCGGCTGCAACTGCAGCGCCCGGCCTTCTCGCGCGTGTCGTCGCTGGGCATCCGCTACCTGCCCTACGGCGAGCTGCAGAAGAACCTGGAGCCGATGCGGCGCTTTGGCTCCGGCATGAAGCCGCTGCTGGAGATCTCGCAGCGGCTGTAGTCGCAGCCCCCTTGGCGCCCCTTCAGCGGCAGCCGCAGCCACAGCCGCCGCGCGCAGGGCCTGTGGCAGGGATGGCCGCGGCTGGCTCGTAGCCGGCCTCGGAAAGCGCCTGGGCCAGCGCCTGGCGCTCCAGCGTGCTCTGGACCCTGACCTTCTTGTCGGCCAGGGTCACATCGACCCGGGCCGCCGGATCGGCGGCCTTGAGGGCCTGGGTGATGGCGCCGACGCAGTGGCCGCAGCTCATCTCGGGGACGGTGAACTCGATCATGGTGACCTTCCTGGCTGGTGGGTTGCTGATGCCCGACAGCTTCAACCTTCCCACCATGGGAAGGTCAACACCTGTTCTCTCGAACTGCACCCACCGACATGGACATGGGTCACGATGACTTGACCTTGCCATCATGGAAAGCTTCATGCTGAATGGCGAAGTGTCTGCGCACCGACCCACCCTGCAAGGTGCGCCCAAACCGCCGCCGTCCAAGACAAGCCCATCACGAGGAGCCCGCCATGCCTGCTGCCGCCACCGAGACGCCCGTCCTGAACATCGGCGAGGCCGCCGCGCGCTCGGGCGTCTCGGCCAAGATGGTGCGGCACTACGAGTCGCTGGGGCTGCTGCCGCAGGTGCGGCGCACGGACTCGGGCTATCGTCAGTACGGCGAGCGGGAGGTGCACATGCTGCGCTTCATCCGCCGCTCGCGTGACCTGGGCTTTGGCATGGCGGAGATCGCCGAGCTGCTCAAGCTCTGGCAGAACCGCCGGCGCAACAGCGCCTCGGTCAAGCGCATCGCGCTGGAGCACGTCGCCGACCTGGAGCGGCGCATCGCCGAGATGACGGCGATGAAGCAGACGCTGCAGCGTCTGGCTTCGTGCTGTCACGGCGATGAGCGCCCAGACTGCCCGATCCTGGACGACCTTGGGCAGCTTGGTCGTTAGTAGCGGCAGTGGCCCTGCCGCTCAACCGGGCCTTACTTGCGCGACTGCAGCCACTTGTCGAACTGGCCAATCTCCTTTTGCTGATCGCGCACGATCTTCTGCGCCATCTTCTTGAGCTCGGGCGACTTGGCCTGCTTGAGGTAGGCCTGTGACATCTCGACCGCCTGCTGGTGGTGCATCTTCATCATGGTGGCGAAGTCACGGTCGGCATCGCCCGTGGGCTTCATCTGCTGCATCTGCTCCATGCCGCGCATCATGGTGCCGTGCATGTCCATCGAGCCCGAACCGCCCGATTGCATCGACGAGGAGCCTTGCCCCGAGGAGCCCATTGGCGCCGAAGCCTGTGCATGGGCGGTACTGGCGGCGAGGCTGCCCAGGCAAGACAGGGCAACGGCGCACACGCGCAGGCACAAGGTGCGGTTTGTTTCCATGGCGGTCTTCCGTGAAAAAGGCGCCGCATTCGAGGCAAGCCCCATTCCCGCATGCCGTCCATTTGTTACGGGATCTTGAGCAAGCTCAATTCCGGCCGGCGCCGCGCGCCTAGACTGCCTCCCATGTTCCTGACCGTCCGTCACCGTCGCAGCCTGGCCTCCTGGCTGGCTGCGTTCGTGCTGCTGGTGCAGCTGGTGACGGCCGCCTATGCCTGCCCGCAGGCCAAGGTGCCCTCCGCTCCCATGCCCGCCGACGCCGTGCTCATGCACGACTGCGACGGCGACATGCACGCCACGATGGACCCCGACCAGCCGCAGCTGTGCAAGGCGCACTGCGACCAGGGCACCGCTTCCGTGACACCGCAGCCGGGCACCGAGCCCGGGGCGGCGCTGGCTGCCCTACCGGTGCTGCTGTGGGTGGTGCCGGTCCTGGCCGTTTCGCCATCGGTCGCAGCCCGTTCGCGGCCGCCCACGGACGGCGCCCCGCGCGGCTCGCCTCCCATTTACCTGTCGCACCTCTCACTTCGGAATTGACCTGACGGGTTGCTTCCAGACGGCACGCCGCCATCGGCGTGCGCGCTGGGCTCCCGTCTTTTGTCCTTGGTCACTGGATTTCCGAAGGTCCGCCATGTCTGTCTTCTTCCCGGGTGCGCGCCTCGCGCAACCCGCCGCTGCCGCGCCACGGCAGCCTCGGCTGCGCCGTCTGGCCGCCGCTTGCACCCTGGCGCTTGTCGCCCTCCACGCTCCCATCGCCTTTGCCGCCCTGAGCTTCACTGAAGCAGTGGACCTGGCGCGCCAAGTCTCGCCGGCGCTGCGCGCACAGCAGGCGGCAACCGCTGGCGCGCAGGCCGCGGAGCCCGCCGCCGCGGCGCTGCCGGACCCGCGCCTGTCGGTGGGCGTGGAGAACCTGCCCGTCACGGGCATGGACCGCTGGAAGCTCACGCGCGACTTCATGACGATGCAGCGCGTGGGCGTCATGCAGGAGATGCCCAACCGCGCCAAGCGCGAGGCCCGCACCCAGCTGGCACAGGCCCGCACCGAGCGCGAACGCAGCCTGGCCGCCGTGGCGGAGCTGCAGGCCCGGCGCGAGGCGATGCGCGCCTGGCTCGCCGTGCACTACGCCGAACAGCGGCTGGGCCTGCTGGAGGACTTCCGGCGCGAGAACCGGCTGCTGCTGCAGACCCTGCCCGCGCGCATCGCCGCGGGCGGCGCACAGCCCACGGATCTCACCATGGCGCGGCAGGAAACGCTCGCGCTGGACGACCGGCAGGACGAGTTCCAGCGCGACGTGGCCAAGGCTCGCGCCACGCTGCGCCGCCTGGTGGGCCCGCGCGCCGACGAGCCGCTGGCCGGTGAGCCACCGGCGCTGACCGTGCGCGCCGAGGCCGTGCGGGAGGCACTGCACCGCCACGTCGAGCTGCAGCCCTTCGAGGCGATGGCCGCCATGGCCCGGGCCGAGATCGGCGAAGCCGAGTCGGAAAAGCGCGGCGACTGGTCCTGGGAAGTGGCCTATGCCCGGCGTCCCCGCTATGACGACATGGTGTCCTTCCAGCTGAGTTTCGACCTGCCGCTGCGCCAGGGGCAGCGCCAGGAGCCGCAGGTTGCGAGCAAGCGCCGTGAGCTCGAGCGCGTGGAAGCCGAGCGCGAGGACACGGCCCGGCGCCACGGGGAAGAGGTCGAGATGCAGCTGGCCGAGCTGCAGGCGCTGGATGCGCAGGCACAGCGGCTGCGCACGGACGGCCAGCGCCTGGCCGCCGAACGCGTGTCGCTTGTCACCACCGCCTACCAGGCCGGCCGCAGCGACCTGGGCGCGGTGCTCGCCGCGCGCGCTGCGGCGCTGGAGCAGCGGCTGCGCACGCTGAGCCTGGACGCCGAGCGCGTGGACCTGCGCGTGCGCCTGAACACCCTGACTGCCGAGTGAGCACCATGAACACCCAACCCAAGAAGATTGCCCTGGCCGTCGTGCTGCTCGCCGCCGGCATGGCCGCCGGCTGGGGGCTGGCCACCTGGCGCACGCCCTCGCACATCGGCACCGATCACGCCGGCGCCACGGCGCCGGCCGCTTCCACCGAGCGCCAGATCCTGTACTGGTACGACCCGATGAAGCCGGACATGAAGTTCGACAAGCCGGGCAAGTCGCCCTACATGGACATGCCGCTGCAGCCCAAGTACGCCGACGAGGCCGGCGGTGCGGCAGCCGGTGGCGTGGCGGTGTCGCCGCAGGCCATGCAGGCGCTGGGCCTGCGCGTGGCCACGGCCGAGAAGCGAACGCTTGCCACGGCGGTGGACGCCGTCGGCACGGTGCAGCTCAACGAGCGCGACGTGAGCATCGTGCAGGCGCGTGCCAACGGCTTCGTCGAGCGCGTCTATGCCCGCGCCCCGGGCGACGTGATCGGCACTGGCGCGCCGCTGGCCGACGTGCTGCACCCGGAATGGCTGGCCGCGCAGCAGGAATACCTGGCCGTACGCGCCACCGGCGACGCGTCGCTCACGGCTGCGGCACGCCAGCGCCTGGTGCTGCTGGGCATGCCTGCGGGCCTTGTCGAGCGCGTCGAACGCGAGAACCGGCCCGTGGCGACGACCACCATCACCACGCCCGGCGGCGGCCTGATCGCCGAGCTGATGGTGCGTCAGGGCATGACGGTGGCGCCGGGCATGACGCTGGCGCGCATCAACGGCCTGGGCACGGTCTGGGTCGAGGCCGCGCTGCCGGAGGTGCAGGCCTCCAGTGTTGCCATCGGCCAGCCGGCCAGCGTGCGCCTGGCGGCTGCGCCGGGCGAGGCGCTGCGCGGCAAGGTGCTGGCCATCCTGCCTGAGGCCAGTGCCGAGACCCGCACGCTGCGCGTGCGCATCGAGCTGCCCAACCCGGGCCAGCGGCTGCGTGCGGGCATGTTCGCCCAGGTGCAGCTGCAAGGCGGTGCCCAGGGCGAGGCGGTGACGGTGCCGGCAGAAGCCGTGATCCGCACCGGGCGCCGCGCGCTGGTGTACGTGGTGGACGCGCCGGGCAGCTACCGCCCGGTCGAAGTGGAGCTGGGCCCCGAGGTGGGCGAGCGCATCGCCGTGCGCCGCGGCATCGAGCCCGGGCAGCAGGTGGTGGCCTCCGGCCAGTTCCTCATCGACTCCGAGGCCAGCCTGCGCGGCATCGTGGCGCAGGCCACAGCCGGCACGGCGCCGGCGCCCGCTGCCCTTGCAGCCGCGCCCGGCCATGAAAGCGCCCACGGGGCCGCCCCCGCGGTTGCGGCGACGACCAAGGCTGTCCAGCCCGCGGCTGTCCCGGCCACCTACGAGACCCGCGGCAAGGTGGTCGAGGTCGAGGGCGACACCATCACGCTGGACCACCAGGCGGTGGCGGCGCTGAAGTGGCCGCCCATGACCATGCCCTTCAAGCTGGAGCGGCCCGGAATGGCCAAGGGGCTCAAGGGCGAGGACCCGGTGCGTTTCAGCTTCCGCATGCAGGGTGACGAGGCGGTCGTCACGGCGATCACGCGCGACGGCGCGGCGCCGGCCAGGCCAGCCGCGGCTCCCGTGCCAGCACCCGTGCCACCGCAGGATGCGCATGCCGGCCACGATGCCCACGCCGGTCACGGCACGGGGAGCGGACAATGATCGCCAGCCTCATCCGCTGGTCGGTCGGCAACCGCTTCCTGGTGCTGCTGGCCACCCTGTTCCTTGCCGCCGCCGGCATCTGGGGCCTGCGCACGACGCCGGTTGACGCGCTGCCGGACCTCTCGGACGTCCAGGTCATCATCCGCACCACGCTGCCGGGCCAGGCGCCGCAGATCGTGGAGAACCAGGTGACCTACCCGCTGGCCACCACGATGCTGTCGGTGCCCGGGGCGCGCACCGTGCGCGGCTACTCCTTCTTTGGCGACAGCTTCGTCTACGTGCTGTTCGAGGACGGCACGGACCTGTACTGGGCGCGCTCGCGGGTGCTGGAGTACCTCAACCAGGTGCAGGGCCGGCTGCCCGCCGGTGCCAAGACCGCGCTGGGCCCGGATGCCACGGGCGTGGGCTGGGTGTTCCAGTACGCGCTCGTTGACCGCAGCGGGCGCAATGACCTGTCGCAGTTGCGCGCGCTGCAGGACTGGTTCCTGAAGTACGAGCTCAAGAGCCTGCCGGGCGTGGCCGAGGTCGCCACCGTAGGCGGCATGGTCAAGCAGTACCAGGTGGTGCTCGACCCCGTGAAGCTCGCGGCCTACGGCATCACGCAGGCCCAGGTGCGCGAGGCGCTGATGGCGGGCAATCAGGAAAACGGCGGCTCGGTGCTGGAG
>NZ_BCTC01000175.1 GCF_001571085.1 Azohydromonas lata NBRC 102462 | reverse complement strand
CTCTTCAGGTCCGAATGCGTGGGCGCGCCGAGGCTGTTGTCCAGCATCACGAAGTAGAAGGAGGCGCCGATCCAGGCGATGGCGGTGATGACGTGGGCCCAGCGCAGCAGCAGGTTGGCCCAGTCGACCAGATAGGAGATGTCCATCTGAAAACTGCAGGGAGATGGCCGGCGCCCAGGTGTGCTCCGGCCCATCCCCTCACCACAGCGGGCTCTGTGAGGAGCGATAGTCGCAACCTGGACAGCAAGCATGGCGCTTGGGCCGGGCTCCGCGGCGACTTGGACCAAAGTGTATACAAAGCGGCATGCCATCCGGCTCGCGTAAACCCGTAGAGCCCGCCTCGGGTTCCGGAATAGCGCCTATTCCTGTTCAGGCCTTGCCTGAAAAATCCCTTGCCGAATGGATGTTTTTAAAGGTGCGTTCTCAACCGGCGTTGGCGTGTTGCGCCTTGTAAACGTGCCCTGTGGAGGGCTTGCTGGCGGCGCTACCGGCCGTGCCGTGCGGCCAGCAGCGCCGCCCAAGTGCACAGGATGAAAGGCGCCGTGAACGCGGGAATGCCGGCGCCCTGCGCGGCCAGGGACAAGGCCGTGGCGCCCGTTGCCGCCGCCAGGCACGCCGGCAGCGAGGCCCGCGCGCCCAGGGCCAGCGCGCACAGCACGGCATTGAAGCCGGCCAGGCCGGCCGACAAATCGCCCGCGGGCCGCTCGGCCAGCGTGCCCAGGGCCAGGCCCAGCGCCGAGGCGGCCAGTACCCGCAGCGCCAGGCGCGGCGACTCCAGCGCGATGGCCGCCACGGCGCACAGCGCCGCCGGTACGCTCTGGACGAACACCACCTGGCCCAGGCCGTGCAACAGGCCTGCGCCCAAGCCAAAGCCGTCGGCCGCGGCAGCGGGTAACGGCTGCGGCTGCAGGCTCCACTGCGGCGCCAGCGCCATCACGATCCACGCCGTGAGCAGGAAGGGCACCGTGTACACCGGCACCAGCCAGCCGCGCACGCCGCGCCACAGCACACCGGCCAGCGTGGCCGCCACCGCGGCCCAAACCAGGGCCAGGAAGGGCGGCGCGTACAGCACCTGCAACGCCATCGCCGCCAGCGCGGCGTTGTAGCCGTGCAGCCCGGCGCGCACCTCCTCGCGCGGGCGGCCCAGCAGCCAGGCCAGCGCCGCGCCCAGCGCGCTGCCCAGCAGCGCCACGCCGGCCAGCCGCGGCGAGGCCAGCAGCACGCCGGCGCCCACCAGCAGGCCGGAAGCGGCACGCCTGAGCAGAAAAATCTGGGCCAAGCCGCGCAAGGTGATGCGCAGCGCACAGGGAAACGACATGGACATGGCTGTTCAAACGGCTTGCCAGAGACGAATCCAAGGCCTGCACGCGTTGAGGGCATGCCGGCCACGGCATACGATTTGTGCGCATAACTGTATACAGTTTGCCGTTTTCGCAGTACCGCCCAGGAATTCCGCGTTCCGCCCAACGCCATGCCTCACCCCTTGCCGCTTTCACGTCAGGAGCCGCCGCCCCGGGTGGCCTGTTCCGGCTGCCACCTGCGCAGCCTTTGCCTGCCGCAAGGCCTGCACGCCACGGCGGCGGCCTGGCTGGACGGGATGGTCAGCGCGCAGCTCGCCGTGCTCCGCGGCCAGGCGCTGCTGCGGGCCGGCGCGCCGCTGGAGTCGCTCTACGCGGTGCGCACGGGTTTCTTCAAGACCCGCGTCACGGCGCAGGACGGGCGCGAGCAGGTGGCGGGTTTTCAAATGGCGGGCGACCTGCTGGGCCTGGCCGGCATCGCCAGCGGGCGCCACACGGTGGACGCGGTGGCGCTGGAGGACTCGCAGGTCTGCGTCATCCCCTTCGGACGCCAGTTGGGCGTGGGCGCGGACGTGCAGGCGCTGCAGCAGCAGTTGCTGCGCATCATGAGCCGCCTCATCGTCCACGACCACGGCGTGATGCTGCTGCTGGGCAGCCTGGGGGTGCGCGAGCGGTTGGCCGCCTTCCTGATACGGCTGACGCAGCGGCTGCAGGCGCTGGGCTATTCGGCCTCGGCCCTGGTGCTGCGCATGACGCGCGAGGACATGGGCAGCTACCTGGGCATGAAGGAGGAGACGGTCAGCCGCGCCTTCACATGGCTGCAGGCCCAGGGGCTGCTGGAGGTGCGGCAGCGTGAGATCCGCATCCTGGACCCGCAAGGCCTGCAGCAGGTGGCGGCCGCAGGCAGCCGCTGAAGCTCACGCCGCGCCCGCCGCCGTGCCCTCATCAAGCCGGCGGCCGGAAGCGCAACTGGTGCTTGCGGCCCAGCGCCGGCACCTTGGCCAGGTCGCGCGGGAAGACGGTGATCTCGCGCGCCGCTTCGCGGAAAAAACCCTCCATGGTCGCCGGCGCGTCCAGCACCAGCACGCGCGCGGGCGTGCTGGACGCGCCCTTGAACGCGTGCAGCGTGCCGCCGGGGGCATAGATGAAATCGCCCTGCGTGAAGAGCCTGGACTCGTCGCCCAACTGGAAGCGCACGTCCCCTTCGAGCACGTAATACGCCTCGTCCCAGTCGTGGTCGTGCGGGGGCGGCCCCATGTCCAGCGGCAGCGTCACTTCCATCATCGAGAAGCGCCGCCCCGTGTGCGCGCCCTCGCACAGAAAACGCACCTGCGTGCCCAGCACCGGCAGGCGCTCGCCCTCGCCGGCCTTGACCACGACCGCCTGCCGGTCCGCCACCGTTGCATTCACCAGCGTCGCTTCGTCCATGTGCGCCTCCTGCGGGAGTGATACGATGTCATGCACTATGACAAGGAGGCAGAGCGCATGTCAAGCCGTCCCACCTTGACCGAACGGCACACCGATGCCACGCAGCAGCTCATCCTGGCCTCGGCCGTGGAGCTGCTGGCGCAGGCGGACGTCAACGACGTCACCGCGCGCGCCGTGGCGCGGCACGCGGGGATTTCGGAGCGCACGGTGTTCCGCTACTTCGCCTCGCGCGACGCCTTTCTGGACGCCGTGGCCGGCGCCGCGGCGCAGGGGCTGCAACTGCCGCCACCGCCGGCCAGCGTGCAGGCGCTGCGCGAGTACCCGGCGCGGCTGTATCCCTGCTTCGAGGACAAGGCGGCGCTGGTGCAATCGGTGCTGCACACCGAGCTGTTCAAGCGGGTGCGGGAGAAGGTGATCAGCCAGCGCTGGCCAAGCCTGGATGCGCTCATCGACAGCCATGCGCCGCAGTGCAGCGCCCACGAGCGCAGGCTTGCCGCCATCCAGGTGCGCTACTACCTGAGCGCCACGACCTGGCACTACCACCGCTTCCATTTCAATTTGTCGCCCAAGGAGACGGTCGAATGCGCGCAAACCGCGCTGCGGCTGTGCCTGGACGGCTTGAATCCCGGTGCTGGCGCGCCGATCAAATAGAAATAAGAAATAGCGAGCAATCGCGCCGGCAGTGCCCCGGGCTCAACTTCTTCACGGGAATGCCGATAACAGGGGGTTTTTTCGTTCTTCGCAAGCCATGGCGTCCACCATTCCCCAGCTCGATCGGCTTCTCGGCATCATCCAGGCGCAATCGCAGCTGTCGGATGCGGAGTTGGACCTGGATGCCTTCATGCAGCGCGTCGTGGACAGCATGCAGTCCCTCACCGGCGCGGCGGGGGCCGTCGTCGAGTTGGTCGAGGACGACGAGATGGTCTACCGCTGCGCGAGCACCTCGTTTTCGGCCCATGTGGGGCTGCGGCTGAAGCGGGAAGGCAGCCTTTCCGGCCTGAGCGTGGCCCGCCTCGAAATCCTGCACTGCGCCGACACCGAGGAAGATCCGCGGGTGGACCGCAACGCCTGCCGGCGCATCGGTGTCCGCTCCATGGTCTGCACGCCGCTGTTCTGCGCCGGCGAGGCGGTCGGGGTGTTGAAGATCCTGGCACGGGAGCCGCACGGCTTCGACGACGCCGCGGTGCAGACCTTGGAGCTGATGGCCGCCACCCTGGGCGGGGCACTGGGCCGCCAGCTGGCCTATGAGCAGCGCCTGCAGATGGCGGCCCAATTGCACATGAGCGAGGCGCGGCTGCGCGCAATGCTCCTGCACGCCAACGACGCCATCGTGTCGATGGACGACCGAGGCCTGGTGACCGAGTGGAACCCCGCCGCCGAGCGCTTGTTCGGCTGGCGCCTGGAAGAAGCGCTTGGGCAGCCGCTGTCCTCGCTCATCGTGCCGCCGGCGCTGCGCCAAGACCACGATGACGGTCTTGCCGGCTTCCTGTCCCGCGGAGGCGCGGCCATGGCGAACCGCCTTGAGCTTCCCGCAGTCCGCCGCGACGGGCAGGAGATGACCATAGAGCTCAGCTGGAGCGGTGCCCAGGTGGGCGGCACGTGGGAGTTCACCGGCTTCATGCACGACATCAGCGAGCGCAAGCGCCTGGAGGCCACGCTCAACACCATGGCGCTGCACGATGCGCTCACCGGCCTGCTCAACCGGCGCGCCTTCATGAAGGCGCTGGACCAGGTGGTGCACCATCTCCAGCGCCATGGCACGCCCGCAGCGCTGTTGTTCCTGGACCTGGATGGATTCAAGCGGCTCAACGACACGCAAGGGCACCAGGCCGGCGACCAGGCCCTGGTGGCGGTGGCGCAGGCGCTGCGCGGTGTCGTTCGCAAGAACGACATCGTGGGGCGGCTGGGCGGCGACGAGTTCGTGATCCTGGCCGATGGCATTGGCGACCTCCAACAAGCGGGCGCCATGGCGCACAAGCTGCTGCAGGAGGTCAAGGCTGCCGTGCCTTCCTCGGGGCTGTCCTGCAGCATCGGCGTCGCACTGGCCTGCCCTGCGCTCACGCCGGATCAACTGCTGCAGCAGGCCGACGACGCGATGTACCGCGCCAAGCAGCGGGGACGGGACGCCGTGGCCTTCCATGGAGAAGAACGCGCGGGCTGCGGGAGCCGAAGCCCGGTCGGCGAACCTTCTGCATTGGCCTGAGCATCGCAGCCGTGCCCTAGGCGCCGGCCCGCCACGCACGCCTCAGCCGCCGGCCAGCGCCCCGGCCGCCTGGCCCGCCAGGGCCTGGATGATCAGCTCGCGCAGCCGGCGCTGCGCCGGGTTGCGCGCGGCGCGGCGCCACGCCAGGTAGATCTCCGCCACGACGTCCTTGCGCCACAGGTCGCGGAACACGACGTTCTCGAAACGCAGGTAGCTGGCCGAGGCCGGCACGATGGCCAAGCCTGTGCCCGCCTGCACCAGGGCCATGATGGTGTGCGTCTGGCCGATGTGGTGCACGTAGTGCGGGCACACGCCCGACGCCGCGAACAGGCTTCGGATCTTGTCGTGGAAGTACTTGCCCTCCTTCTCGGAGTACATGACCAGCGGCTGCTGCTCCACATCGGCCTGCGCGATGCGGTCTTTGCACGCCAGCGCATGGTCCAGCGGGATGGCCAGGCGCATCGGCTCGCGCACCACGCAGTGGTAGTCCAGGTCGGCCTCGGAGTGCAGCGGCCGCACCAGGGCCAGGTCCAGCGCCTCGGCGGCCAGGGCCTTCAATTGCTGCACCGACACCATCTCCTCCAGCACGATGTCCACGCCGGGCAAGGCCTCGTGCGCCAGGCGCAGCAACTGCGGGATGAGCGCATAGCCCGCCACCGCCGTGTAGCCGACGACGACGCGGCCGGCGTCGCCTTGCGCCGTGAGCCGCGCGTTGGCCGCGGCCTGGTCGGCCAGGCGCAGGATTTCCAGCGCGTCCCGGTACAGCGCCGCGCCGGCCGGGGTGGGCCGCACGCTGCGGCTGGTGCGCTCCAGCAGCCGCGTGCCCACCGACGCCTCCAGCAACTGGATCTGGCGGCTCAGCGGCGGCTGGGTCATGTGCTGGCGCGTGGCCGCCTTGCCGAAGTGAAGCTCCTCGCACACGGCGACGAAACAGCGCAGCTGAAACAGGTCCATCAATTCAATCCATGCATCGAACGATCCAAATTTGAGCTTAGACCTTTATCGGTGGGCTTCCTACACTGGTTGTACGACGACTGGAGCGGCCAAGTACCGCACCCGCGGACGTTTCAGCCCAGGTTCAAGCAGGAGACAACTTGATGACACCGCGCTTCGCGCTGCCGCTGCTCGCAGCCGCACTGACCCTTGCCGCCGCGGGAGCGGCCACCGCGCAATCCACGGCCTGGCCCACGCGGGCCGTGACCCTGGTCGTGCCCTTCCCGCCTGGAGGCGGCACCGACACGGGCGCGCGCATCGTGGCCGAACAGCTCAGCCGCCGCCTGGGCCAGCCCGTGGTGGTGGAAAACAAGGGCGGCGCCGCCGGCCAGATCGGCGCAGACCTGGTGGCCAAGGCCAAGCCGGACGGCTACACGCTGCTCATGGGCAACGTGGGCACGCAGGCGATCAACCCGGCGCTCTACAAGAAGCTGCCCTACGACGCGGACAAGGCTTTCCAGCCCATCACGCTCGTGGCCGAGCTGCCGATGGCCATGATGGTCAACCCCGGCGTGCCGGCGAAAACGGTCAAGGAGTTCATCGCCTACGCCAAGTCCAAGCCCGGGCAGCTCAGCTACAGCAGCTCCGGCGCCGGCGGCGGGCCGCACCTGGCGGCCGAGATGTTCAAGGACAGCGCGGGCACGTTCATCATCCACGTGCCCTACCGCGGCGGCGGCCCGGCCGTGTCGGATCTCATCGCCGGCCACGTGCAGCTTTCCTTCATGACGGTGTTCGAGGCCAGCGGCCACATCAAGGCCGGCAAGCTGCGCGCGCTGGCCGTCACCAGCGACAAGCGCGTGCCCGCGCTGCCGGACGTGCCCACGCTGGCCGAGGCCGGCGTGCCGGGCTTCAACAGCGTGTCCTGGATAGGCCTGCTCGCGCCGGCCGGCACACCGGCGGACGTGGCCGACAAGCTGGCCGCCGAGGTGCGCGCCGTCATGGCGCAGGACGAGGTGAAAAAGAAGTTCTCCGAGCTCGGCGCCGTCCCTGCCACCGGTACGCCCGCGGCGTTCGCCAAGCTCATTGGCGAGGACCGCAAGCGCTACGCGCAAATCATCCAGGACCGAAAGATCACGGTCGAGTAAGCGCAGCAGCAGCGGAGGTTTCCCATGTCGTACAGCACCCCTTGGCGCGGCCTGCTGGCCGCAGCGGGCGCGCTCGCCCTCGCGGCCGGCGCGCAGGCGCAGCAGGCCTTTCCCAGCAAACCCATCACCATCGTCGTCCCGGCCTCGCCGGGCGGGGCCATAGACATCGCCGCGCGGCTGATAGGCGCGCGCTTCACCGCGGCCTGGGGCCAGCCGGTGAACATCGAGAACAAGGGCGGCGCGGCCGGCATGCTGGGCTCGGACTTCGTGGCCAAGGCCGCGCCGGACGGCTACACGCTGGCGCTGGTGGCCAGCAGCCACGCCATCAACCCCAGCATGTACAAGAAGCTGCCCTTCGACACCGTGAAGAGCTTCGAGCCGGTCGTGCAGACGCACGTGGTGCCGCTGATGCTGGTGGTGAACAAGGACATCCCGGCCCGCAACGTCGGCGAGCTCGTCGGCTACCTGAAATCCCACACCGGCCAGGCCAGCTACGCCTCCAGCGGCAACGGCGGCGCGCCACACATGTCGGCCGAGCTGTTCAAGAGCATGGCCGGGGTGGACGTGGCGCACGTGCCCTACAAGGGCAGCACGGCGGCGCATCCGGACCTGATCGCGGGCCGCACGGCCTTCATGTTCGACACGGTGGCCGCCGTGGCGCCGCAGGTGAAGGGCGACAAGCTGCGCGCGCTGGCCGTGACCACGCCCAAGCGCTCGGCGCTCTTCCCCGAGCTGCCGACCATGGCCGAGGCCGGCTTGAAGGGCTACGAGACCAGCACCTGGGGCGGGCTGCTCGCGCCGGCGGGCACGCCCAAGGACGTGATCACCAGGCTCAACGCCGAGGCCAACAAGGCGCTGGCCGCGCCGGACGTGCGCGACAAGCTGGCCGCCGCCGGCATCGAGCCCGCGGGCGGCACGCCGCAGCAGTTCAAGGATTTGATCCAGTCCGAAATGGCGCGTTGGTCACAGGTGGCCAAGACGGCGGGCATACAGGCTGAATAAACCCCC
>NZ_BCTC01000174.1 GCF_001571085.1 Azohydromonas lata NBRC 102462 | reverse complement strand
TTTCGAACCGCCGGCACGCTGTCCCCGTCGCGCCGGCATCGCCGCTTGCGATCCGGCGTGGGACCGCCTGGATCCCCGCCTGCGCGGGGATGACGAAGTAGGGCGCGAGGTCCATCAGCTTTCGGCCAGCGCCCCTGCACCAGCACCAGCACCAGCACCAGCACCAGCACCAGCACCAGCACCAGCACCAGCACCAGCACCAGCACCAGCACCAGCCGCATTCAAAACCCCCGGCGTCACCGCCAGCGCCGCCTGCAGCAGCTCGGCCAGGTGCAGCGACTCCCTGCCGGCGCCGTCGCGTATCTGCTGCCGGCAGCTCGTCCCGCTGGCCAAGATCAGGTCGTCCGCCGCCGCGGCGCGCACCGCGGGCAGCAGCGACAGCTCGGCCATCGCCATGGAGTGGCCGTAGTGCTCGGCCTCGTAGCCAAAACTGCCCGCCATGCCGCAGCAGCTCGATTCGATCCACTCCACCTGCAGCCCCGGCAACTTGCCCAGCAGCTTGCGCAGCGCCTTGAGCGTGCCGTGCGCCTTCTGGTGGCAGTGGCCGTGCACGTGCACGCGCGTGGCCACCACGCCGGACAGGGGCACCACCGGCAGCACCAGGCGCTTGGCGTCCAGCTCGCGGGCCAGGAACTCCTCCAGCATCAGCGCCTGCTTCATCAGCGCCTGCACGGCTTGGGCCTCCAGCCCAAGCATGCCCACCTCGTCGCGCAGCATGCTCAGGCACGAGGGCTCCAGGCCGATCACCGGCCGCCCCGCCGCCAGGTGCGGCGCGAGCGCCGCCAGCAGCCGGCCCGCATGCGCGCGCGCCTCGTCCACCAGCCCGGCCGACCACGCCGCGCGGCCGCAGCACAGGTCGCCGCCGCCGTCCGTGGCGCGCAGCAGGTGCACGCGGTAGCGCGCGGCGTGCAGCACGTCCAGCGCGGCGCGCGCCACGTTGGGCTCCAGGTGGTTCGAGAAGCAGTCCACCAGCAGCACCACCTCGCGCACCGGCTCGGCCGGCTCCGGGCGCTGCGGCAACTGCTGCATGAAGCTGCGCGCCGGGGGCTGCGGCAGCCGGCGCCGCGCCGACAGGCCCAGCAGCCGCTCGCTCACCAGCGCCGCCCCCGGCAACTTGTCGCGCAGCGCCAGCAGCGCCCGCACCTTGCGCAGGTGCGGCAGCCAGCGCGGCAACTGCGCAAAGAAGCGCGCGCGCACCGGCGGGCGCTGCCGGCGCCAGCGCTGCGCCAGCGTCTCCGCGCGCAGCGCGGCCATGTCCACGCCGTTGGGGCACTCGCGCTTGCAGCCCTTGCAGGCCACGCACAGGTCCATGGCCTCGGCGATGGCGGGCCGCGCAAGGGCGTCTTCGCCCAGCTTCCCGTCCAGCGCATCCCGCAGCATCGCCGCCCGCCCGCGGGTGCTGTGCAAATCCTCGCCGGTGAGGCGGAAGCTGGGGCACATCACGCCCTTGTCGGCTGCCTTCTTCTGGCACTGGCGGCTGCCTATGCACAGCGCCGCGGCCTTGCCGAATCCGTCGCCCGTGGCCGGGATGGCCGCATAGGCATCGCCCTGCCCATAGGCGTCGTAGGCGCTCCAGTCGAGTTCCAGTTTCATGTTCGTCGGCTCGTGTCGCGGGCGGGCTCAGGCCGCCTTGCCACGCAACTGCTCGTTGACCTGCAGCGCGAAGTCCTGCCAGGCCGCGGCGAGGTCGCGGCGAATGGTCTTGACGTACTGCGCGTCCGGCTTGTGCTCGAAGGGAAAGTTGGACAGCGCGCACGAGGTGCGGTTGAAGCGCACGGCCTCCTCCAGCAGCTCGTCGGCCAGGCCAAGGAAGGGTTGAAGCACCCGCGGCGTGAGCGCGTGCCGGCCCTGCTCCACCGGCAGCGCGGCGGTGGCCAGCGGGAGCCGGCGCAGCTCGGTGAGCGCGTCGGCGTACAGCGACTCCATCGCGCCCAGCAGCGCCTGCTGCGTGAGCTGCGCGTCGCGCTGCTGCGACAGCGCGGCGTGCACCTGGTGGCGGTAGCGCTGCAGCGCGTCCTCGCGCTGCTGGCGCATCCAGCGGTCGAAGCGCTGCAGGGCGTTTTCGTTCGCGTCCGCGGCCGCCGCCTCGTCCAACTGGCGCCGCACCCGTGCCGCGGCCACCAGCGCCCCTTCCAGGTAGCCGCCGCCGCTGCGCGCGCTCTCGCTGCCCGCGAACCACAGCCGGCCCGTCCAGTGGGCATCCTGCAGTTGCGCATGCCCGTAGGCCGGATGCCCGCCCGTGGCGCCGTCGGCCAGGTCGGCCGCGGCGCAGGTGCAGGGCTCCTGTGCCCAGTCCTGCAAGTGCACCTCGCCCTGCTCCACCGCCTGCGGGCCGAACAGCATGGCCACCTGGCTTTCCACCAGCAGCGGCAGGCTGCGCTCGAAGTGGCGGCGCTGGTCGGGGTCCAGCGCCACGAAGCCCGCCAGCGCCGCGCCCGCGGCCGCGGGCTCAGCCGGGCTGGCATCGAAGGTCTCGGCCAGCACGGCCTGCGCGTGCGTGGACCAGGCGTTGCCCGTGTGGCCCTCCTCGCGCCACAGCGGGCGCGGCACGGCCAGCACCGCCTTGGCGGCGGCCGCCATCCACGTGGGCGTGGCCTGCAGCACCTGCGTGAGATCGGCCGGCAGCGCGGGCTCGAAGAACACCGAGGCCGCCACGAGGCGCGGCGGCAGCGCCAGCACCACGCGGCGGGCCTGCACCTTGACCAGCGCCTCGCCCTGGCGCAGCTCCAGCTCGACGTGGGTGCCGAAGTCCGTCACCGCCTCCAGCGCGTGTTCCAGGTGAAGGCGCGCCGGTTCCAGCCGCTGCTGCAGCGCGGCGACGAGGGCGCCCATGCCGCCGGCCAGGCGCCGTGCGCCCGCGTGCAGCGCATCCGGCTGCGCGGGCGTGCCCTGCGGTGCGGGCGAGCCCGTGCGCGGGTCGAAGGCCGCCAGGCGCGGCGCGTGGTTGGGGTCGTCCAGCAGCAGCACGTGGCCGTCGTCGGCCTGCGCCACGGTGGTTAGGCCCAGGTCGGCCACCAGCCGCGCCACCGAGGGCTGCGTGGCCGGCCAGAACCACGTTGGGCCCAGGTCCAGCGGCAGCCCGCGCGAGGAGGCCACCGTCAGCACGCGCCCGCCCAGGCGTGGCCGCGCCTCGAACAGGGCCCAATCCAGCTTGCGGGCCTGCAGGCTGTGCGCCAGCGCCAGCCCGCACAAACCGCCGCCAACGACCGCGACGTCCAGCATGGCCGGCTCCCCTCAGGCCGCGGCCGTGGCCTTGCCCACCAGCGCGGCGGCCACCGCCGCCAGCGGCAGCGCGATGCGGGTGATGCCCTGCTCCTCGAAGAAGCGCGCCTCCATGCGCGTGGGCTCCTCGGCCATCACCGCGTAGTGCGGGCCCTGGGAGCGCTTCATGATCTGGCGGGCGAAGGCGCGCGGGAGCTGGTCGTTGAAACGGCAACCCAGGAACACGAAGCCCAGCGACGCGCGGCGCTGCTGCACCTCGGCGGGAATGGGCGTCTGGATGTCGATCTCGGTGAGCACTTCCACGTAGTCGCTGTCGGACACGAGGTAGTTGGAGGCCGGCAGGTGCCCGCCCCAGGGCTTGTAGTAGATGGTCTTGGCGCCGGCCACCGGGTCGGGGCAAGCGGCGCCCGCGGCGTCGTACCAGCCCGTCCAGGTGCCGAAGTGCTCGCTTTGCGCCAGGCCCTGCACCTCGGCCCAGTCGCTGCGCGCGCAAAGCGCCTGGCGCAGCGTGTCGTCGTACCAGGCGTCCACCACCAGCGGCGCGGGCAGCGCGGCGATCCACTGGTGCAGCGCGGACGGCGTGGCGGCCGCGGCATAGGCCTCGTCCATGGCCTTCACCAGCGACTTGCGGTGCTTGAAGTTCTCGATGAACTGCGCCGCGGCGGTGAGGCGGTTCTTGATCTTGCCCGGCACCGACACCTTGGCCGTGAGCACCGCGACCAGCGCGAGCGGGTCGGCGGGGGGCGTGGTGCCCTCGCACAGCGACAGCATGCCCGGGCCCAGGTAGGGCGCCAGGGTGCCGGCGGCAAGGCCCTCGGCGACGGCGGCGGGGAGTTCTTGGACGGTGGCGTAGGTCATGGCGGTTCTCCGAAAAGGGTCGTTCCAGTGGGTCGCAAGGCGTGGCGATTCGCCGTTGCGATGGGTTGTCAACTTGACCTGTCGTCGTGGGCGTGCCGGACTTGGGCCGGCACGCCGTGCTTTTCACTTCGTCATCGCGTCAATCGGCAGCTCATGCGCTGCGTTCTCCGCTTCGGCGCGGCGCTGGCCGACAGCCCGTGCGCCATGCTCTCTACTTCGTCGTGGCGTTGGTCGACAGCTCGCTCGCCACGCTCTCAACTTCGTCATTCCCGCGAAGGCGGGAATGACGGATCGGGGTGCGTGGCGGGCCGGCATCCGGCTGCCGCTACAACACCTTTTTGCAGTCCCTGCCTCACTAGTAAATCGCCGCCCCCGCCCCCACGTTGATGGAGGAGTCCTTCAGGGTCTTGACGATGAACCTGATGTGACCGGGCAGCAGGTGCGTGTGCAACGGCAGAGCCAGCGCGCGGTCGGCGATGCGCTCGGCCAGCGGCAGGTCGCCGCGCTTCCAGCCCTGCTGCGTGTAATGGAACTGCTGGTGCATGGGCATGCAGTACATCACCGCCTCGATCAGCTCGGTTTCCAGGTCTTCGAGGATGTCGTTGCACGCGCTGCCGCTGAAGCGCTTGCCCAGGTGCACCACGTACAGCATCCAGTGCACCTCGTCCACGCCCGGCGCCACATAGGGCGGCTTGACGCCTTCGAAGGACTGCATCTCAGCGAGGTAGTTGGCCTCCACGGCCTTGCGCTTTTCGAGGATGCGGTCGATGCGCGCCAACTGCCCCGCGCCCAGCGCGGCGGTGAGCTCGCTCATGAGCGCCTGCAGCGGCACGCGCGAACCGACGGAGATGGAGCGGCGGTCCTTGATGGAGCGCGAGCGCAGGTAGCGCAGCTCCGAGGCCAGCACGTCGTCGTCCGTCACCACCATGCCGCCCTCGCCGCAGCACAGCGCCGAGGGCTGCGAGAAGTCGAACACCGACAGGTCGCCGAAGGTGCCCACCAGGCGGCCCTGGAAGCGCGAGCCCAGCGCCTCGGTGGAGTCCTCCACCAGCCTGATGCCGCGCGCATCCGCCAGCTTGCGGAACTCGTCCCACGCGGCCGGGTGGCCGTTGGTGTTGCCCGCGAGGATGGCCTTGGTGGCGGGCGTGACCTTGTCGGCCGCGCGCACCGGGTCCAGGCAGCCGGACCAGTAGTTGATGTCGGAAAACACCACCCGCGCGCCGGTGAGCTCCACCGCGTGCGCCACCTGGTGCCAGCCGTAGGGCGAGGCGATCACCTCGTCGCCCGGGCCGATGTCCAGCGCCCGCAGCGCCAGCCACGCGCCTATGGTGCCGCTGGAGACGGCCACCGCATGCTTGCGGCCCACCCAGCGGGCAAAGCAGTTCTCGAAGTGCTGCACCATGCGCCCGGCCGAGAGGTGGGGCTCGCCCAGCGCGGCCGTGACCAGCTCGACCTCGACCTCGCTCATGTCGGGGTCGCTCAGCAGCAGCTCTTCCTCGTCGGACAAGCCGAAGTCTTCATCCTGTTGCGCAACGACGGCATTCATGCGCTCACCCCTTGTCGGCCAGGTAAAAGCCGGCGGCCTGCGCCGGGTCGGTGGTGACGGTCCAGCAGTGGCCGTCGCTGGCGCCCAGCCACAGCACGCGGCGCGTGCCGGTGGCCGAGGGTGCCTCGTGGCGCATGTCCATGGCGTCCACCACGATCACGCGCAGCGGCGCATAGCGCTCGCGCAGCGCCGCCGCGGCCTGGCGCACGGTGTCCGCGGCCTCGGCCACGCCCAGCGCTTCCTGGAGCAGCGCGGCGTCCATGCTCAGTCTCCGGACAGGCGCTTGGCCTCGACCGTGATGGGCAGCCCCGTGCCCTCGGCCATCTCCGGCAGCGCCAGCACCCAGCCGTTGGCCAGCGTCACGGTGCCGCCCCACAGCGCTTCCTTCTCCTGCGAGACGATGGGCTCCTCCAGGTCCTTCTTGGGCACGTAGGCCGACAAGATGCCCTTCGAGTCTCTGCGGATCATCACTTTCATCAAAAGCTCCTGGAAAAACCGGTTAAGAAATTGCTGTGTTGGGTTCGCCCGCAACGGCCGCCTGCGGCGCCCGCGTCAGGCCGCCGCCGCCAGCCCCTCGGCCAGCAGCGGCAAGAGTTCCTGGGTCGCCGCGGCAATGGCGGCGTCGATGTCGGCGGCGGTGGTGTCGAAACCCAGCGACAGCCGCACCGCGGCCTTGGCATGCAGCGGGCTCTCGCCCATGGCCAGCAGCACGTGCGAGGGCTGCGTGCCCCCGGCGCTGCAGGCCGCGCCCGACGAGGCCACGATGCCCGCGCGCTCCAGTTTCATGAGCACCTGCTCGGCGTCCAGCGTGCCGAAACGCAGGCACAGGGTGTTGCACAGGCGCTCGGCCTCGGCGCCATACACGTGCACGCCGGGCAGCGCCGCCGCCAGGCCCGCTTCAAGCCGCGCGCGTTGCGCCGCCATGTGCCGGATGTCGGCCGCGAGCGTCGCCGCCGCGCGGTCGCAGGCCGCGGCGAAGCCGGCGATGCCGGGCAGGTTCTCGGTGCCGCCGCGGCGGTTGCGCTCCTGGCGGCCGGACAGCAGCGCCGGCAGCGCCACGCCCTTGCGCACCATGAGCGCGCCCACGCCCTTTGGGCCGCCGAGCTTGTGCGCGGAGACCGACATGAGGTCCGCCCCGCTGGCGGCGAAGGACAGCGGCGCCTTGCCCGCGAGCTGCGTGGCGTCCACGTGCATGAGCGCGCCGGCCGAGCGCGCGAGCGCCGCGACCTCGGCCACGGGCATGAGCACGCCGGTTTCGTTGTTGGCGCCCATGACGCTGACCACGGCCACGTCGTCGGCGATGAGGGAGCGCGCCGCGGCCAGGCTGAGCCGGCCCTGCGCGTCCACGGGAATGAGGTCCACCTTCACGCCCTGGCCGCGCAGCCGCTGCGCCAGCGCCTGCGAGCCCGGATGCTCCACGGCGGACATGAGGATGCGCTCGCGGCCGCTCATCTGCAGCGCGCCCAGCAGGGCCATGTGGTTGGCCTCGGTGGCGCCGCTGGTGAAGACCAGCTCGGCCGCGCCGCAGCCCAGGAAGGCGGCGACGCGCGCACGCGCCGCGGCCAGCGCGCGGCGCGCGTCCTGGCCAGGGCCGTGGGTGGACGAGGGGTTGGCCCAGCTCGCCTGCAGCGCCTGCACCATCGCCGCCACCGCCTCAGGCACCGGCCGCGTGGTGGCGTTGTGGTCGAGGTAGACGACGTTGGCGGCTTGTGCGGCGGGGGAGGTCATTGGGGCGCTGCTCCTGCAATCAGTGGCGTGCGCGCCTGTGCCTGGGCGAGGGACGGCTCGGGCCGTCCTCGGCCGGCAGCCGCGACGCGCACGCGGGGCTCATGCGACGGCCGCTTCCTGGGGAGCGGCGGAGCGCATGGGCTCGATCTCCTCTTCGAGGCAGCCCAGCACGCATACGCCGAAGTCGACCATGTAGATGGGGATGTTGGCCTCGGAGTGGTGGCCCACCTGCACGATCTCGCCCGGTCCGCCGGCCACGACCAGCAGCATGTCCTCGGGGATGTCCGGCAGGCTGCCGTCGTTGTAGAGATCTACCGTGGCCTTGACTTCCAGGCCCCAGGGAAACTTGGGTTCGCGCAGGTCCATCATGGTGTGGCCCCTCAGGAGTTAAGCGTTCAAGCCTTCTTGATGCAGCCGTCCACCGGGCACACGGCCACGCACTGCGCCGAGTCGAAGGAACCTTCGCACTCCGTGCACTTGGCCGGGTCGATGATGAAGGTGCCGCCCTTTTCGCGGATGGCTTGGTTGGGGCACTCGGCCTCGCAGGCCGAGCAGCCGGAACACTGGGAAGCGATGATCTTGTAGGCCATGGTGGACTCCTTGAAAGTAACGGGACGGTTTTGTTATGCCGCGGCTTCGGCGCCGCCCGTATAGGCGCCTTGGCGGATGCGCGCGTCGCCGCGCGGCTGGTGGGTGATCTCGCCGCGGGCGATGCGCTGGCGGTACTCGCCGAACCAGCCCAATGCGGCCTTCTCAATGAATTCGTGCGCGA
>NZ_BCTC01000173.1 GCF_001571085.1 Azohydromonas lata NBRC 102462 | reverse complement strand
CTAGGTCGCCTTCAGAAGTAGCCTTGGAGGATGATCACATCAAATTGTGCATATTTTGAGTTTTTGTTCAATTTAGCGTTTACGCTGACTTGCGCCGGCGGCGTCATGCCTTGCAATGGCCCGTCACGCGGGCTTTTCGCGCCGTGTGCACATCCCTTACGACACAGGAGAGCACCGATGTACCGACACCTGCTTGTAGCGCTGGACGACAGTCCGCTCGGAGATGCCACCGTCACGCGCAGCGTCGGGTTCGCGCGCTCCACGGGCGCGCGCATCACGTTCTTTCACGCGGCGCCGGACCTTGCCGCCACCGGAGAAGGCGCGCTGCTGTACACGCTCGACCAGGAGGCTTTTGCACAGGAAGCCACCGGCGCGGCCAGTGCCGTGCTCGTGAAGGCTGCCGCGGCGGCAGGCGCGGCCGGTGTGAGCTGCGGCACCGAGTCGCGCACGAGCGACGAGCCTGCACAGGCCATCCTTGAAGCGGCGCACCGCCACGGGTGCGACCTTGTCTTCGTCAGTGCGCACGGGCGCGTGCCGGGCCTGCGTGGCTGGCTACGCCACAGCGTGACGCAGCAGCTGCTGCAACTCGCCGATCTGCCGGTGCTGGTGTCCGCCGTCGAGTCCAATGACGCGTGCGCGCCCGCGGCCAAGGCGCTGGGCATCGTGGCCGGCGAGCACCGTGCGATCGCGGCAGTGCTGCAGGGCCTGCAGCACCTGGTGCGTGCGGCCCGCTTGCCGGGCCAGCAACTGGATGTCGGGCTTGCGGCGGAGATGGTGCGCTACCTGCGCGAGTTTCCCGGCACTCAGCATCACCCGAAGGAGGAAACGGTCCTGTTCCGCCTGCTGCGCCAGCGTACGCACGAGCTTGACCACGTGCTGCTGGAACTGGAGCGCCAGCACGGGCAGGAGCAGCGCCGCGTCCAGGCGCTGGCGGATGCGCTCTCGCGCTATGACAGCAACGAGGCGGCGTCGCTGGAGGCGGTAGGCGATGCGGTGCAGCAGCTCGCGGGCACCGTGTGGGAGCACATGGGCATGGAAGAGGCGCTCGTGTTCCCGGCCACCCGTCGCTACCTCAGCGAAGGCGACTGGTCAGAGGTGGCACACGCCTTCACCACCCATGATGACCCGCTGCGCGAGCTGCAGCCCGGGCTGCCGCTGGAGCGGCTGTTCAGGCACGTGGCTGCAGCCTTGCTGCGCAAGGACATGGCCGGCGTTGCGCCGGCCGCCGCTTCAGCGACGCACGCGTGATGTCCCGCCCGTGACCAGCGACTCGACCAGGCGGGCAATGCGGCGCGGCAGCGCCTTGCGGCCGCCCTCGCTGGGCACGAGTTGCTCGCTGAGCACGTAGCGGATCAGCATCTCGCACACCAGCTCGCGGTCGAGCTTGATGTCCAGGCGCTGCTCCCAGGCATCGAACACGATGCCCAGCACGTCCTGGAAGCGCACCACCGAGTCGTGAAAGATGCGCTTGAAGAAACCCAGCGCATAGTCCGGCGCCACCACGAGCAGCCGCCGCGAATTGCCGCGCTCCAGGTACTCGTCCAGGTAGCGCACCAGAGCGGCAAAGCGCTCATCGGGGTCCGTGAACACCTCCACCGACTCGACAAGGGTGCGGTGAAACGTCTCGCGCTTGTGGCGCGAGAAGGCATCGAGCAGTTCCTCCTGAGAAGCGAAGTAACGGTAGAACGTCCCGCGCGAGACATCGGCTGCGCGGCACACGTCAAGGATCGAGATCCGCTCGGCGCCGGACTGCAAGACGATGTTTTCCGTGGCCGCCAGGATGCGGTCGATCGTCTGCTCCGAGCGGCGGTTGCTGCGCCGGCGCTGTTGCGCGCCACGGTCAGGCAGAGCAATGACCTGTGCGCCCGCGGCGGGCTGGCCCACCTGCGCCTTGGCAGTTGCGGCCTTGCCCGGCCTGGCCTTGCCTGCCGCGGACTTTGACGCCGGGGCCTTGGCCACAGTGCTCTTGCCGGGTCGCTTGGCAGCCGTCTGCACGGCGGCGTTGCCGGATGGATTGGAGCGGCTCATGCGCAGTTCCTCCTGAGGTTAATGGTGGGTAGTTTCGGTTTCGCGTCTGTGCGGGTTTTCCAGCGATCTGGCGAAGCCATGCAGGCATTAGAATCTTCTTCTAATATCAGAATCATTTTTTCCTCTCCACTCCTGGACCGATTTTTCCTGAACAACTGCACGGAAGGACGCACGAGATGACCGGCATGGGACCCGAAGCCACCTGGTACCTGGGTGAGCAAGACACACCGATTGCTGCGCTGGAGCGCGCGGCGAAGAGCCATCCTGACCGGGTCCTGCTGGACTTCTCGGGGCAGCTGGTGACCTACGGCGAGGTGGACATGATGTCGACGCGGCTGGCGCACGAGCTGGCGGCGCTGGGCGTGCAGGCCGGCCAGACCGTCGTCACGATGCTGGACAACAACCTTGACGCGGTGCTGTGCTGGCTGGCCATCAACAAGCTGTGCGCGGTCAGCGTGCCGATCAACACCGCGCTCAAGGGCGACTTCCTGCGCCACCAGATTGCCGACGCTGGCGCGGCGATCGTGCTCTGCGAGGCCGACTACATCGCACGCATCGCCGCGGTATCGGCCGAACTGCCCGAAGCGCGGCTGGTGCTGCAGCGCGGCCGGCCCGAGAGCGCGCTGTGCGGCACGCTCACGCTCGCGGCGCTGGATGCGCACCGCGGCAGCGATGACACGCCGTTCGAGCGCAAGCCCCAGCCCAGCGAGCTGGCCTGCCTGATCTACACCTCGGGCACGACCGGGCCGTCCAAGGGCTGCATGGTCAGCCACAACTACATGGTGCACCTGGCACGCCAGCAGCTGCGTGCCGGCCCGGCCACCGCCGACGACGTGACGATCACGCCGCTGCCGCTGTTCCACATGAATGCGCTGTGCGTGGGCGTCGTGGCCACGATCCTGGTGGGCGCGCGCGTGGCCATCGTGCCGCGCTTCTCGGTGAGCAACTTCTGGCCCGAGGTCGAGCGCAGCGGCGCCACCATCGCATCCATCCTGGGCAGCATGGGCGCTCTGCTGGCCAACGCGCCCGACAACGAGGCGGCGCTGCGCTGCAGGGGGCAGATCCATACCGTGCGCGGCAACCCCTTCACCGAAGAGGTCAAGACCGTCTGGCGCGAGCGCTTCGGTGCCCGTCAGGTGGGAGGCAACGGCTACGGCTTGACGGAGGCCGCGGTGGTGACGTCGCTGCCTGGCGGTGAATACGCAGCACCGGGCTCCTCGGGCCGGCGCATCCCGGAATTCGATGTGCGCATCGTGGACGAGCACGACCGTGAGCTGCCCGCGGGTCAGGCGGGCGAGATCATCGTGCGCCCGCTCAAGCCCGACATCATGTTCATGGGCTACTGGCGTCGCCCCGAGGACACGCTCAAGCTGCTGCGCAACCTGTGGCTCCACACGGGCGACATCGGCAAATTCGACGAGCAGGGCTTCTTCTACTTCGTCGACCGCAAGAAGGACTACCTGCGCCGCCGCGGCGAGAACATTTCCAGCTTCGAGATGGAGTCGGCCTTCGCGCGCCATCCCGACCTGGCCGAAGTCGCCGTGCACGCGGTGCCTTCGCCCAAGGGCGAGGACGACGTGAAGGTCACCGCCATCCTGCGCCCTGGCGCCACGCTGACCCCCGAAGCCCTGTTCCGTTGGGCCGTGGACTCGGTGCCGTACTACGCGTTGCCGCGCTACATCGAGTTCCGCGACACGCTGCCCAAGAACCCTCAAGGGCGCGTGCTCAAGTACCTGCTGCGCGACGAGGGCTGCACCGCGGCCACCTGGGACCAGGAAGCCAGCGGCATCACCGTGAAGAAGCGCTGACACGCGCTCCATCGATCGAACTCAGTACTCCCGCACGGGCACGTGCGGGGGCCGCGAGTTGTAGCCCGGCAGGTGCAGCCCACCGTCCACGTGCAGCGTCTCGCCAGTGACGTAGCGCGACATCTCCGAGCCCAGGAATACGGCCACCGGGCCGATGTCGAGCTCAGGATCGCCCGAACGCCCCAGGGGGCGCGCGGCGGCCGACTTCTCGGCAAAGCCCGGCACCTCGGCCGCGAGCTTGTGGAACGTGGCGCCCATCGCGGTCGGCGCGATCGCGTTGGCGGTGATGTTAAAGCGCCCCCATTCAGCAGCAGCGCTGCGCGTGAGACCGACCACCGCCGACTTGCCGCTGTTGTAGTCGGCATGCTGCCAGGCGCCGACCTCCACATCGATGGAGGTGAAGTTGATGATGCGCCCGCCACCGCGCGCGCGCATCAGCGGCAGCGCCGCCTGCATGGCCCACCACGTGGCCCAGAGCGTGGAGTTCAGCGTCTGCGCCAGCATCTCGTCGGTCTTGTCCTCCAGCAGCACGTTGGGCGATGGCACGAACGCGTTGTTGATCAGGATGTCCAGGCCACCGAAGGCATCCACTGCAGCGCGCACCGCACCCTGGACCGCCTCCTTGCGCATCACATCGGTGCGCACGAACAGTGCCCGGCCGCCGAGCTCCTTGAGCTCGCGCTCGACCTGGACGCCGGTATCCTCGTTGATCTCCGCAACCACCACCGCGGCGCCCTCGCGCGCGTAGCAGCGCGCGATGCCGCGGCCGATGCCGCCGCCCGCGCCCGTGATCACAGCCACCTTGTCTTTCAGCAGAGTCATCCTCATCTCCATTTCGGAATGGTTATTGAACACATTCACGATAATCGTACACTTTAGCCCTCCGTGTGACACCCGGTGAGGACCCTTGCCCGCCATGACCCCGCCCAGATTCCGCCGCCGCATCGACATCAGAAGCCGCACCGATGGAGGCGACAGCTGCGTGCGCGCGGCGCTGGAGGACGACTTCCACCATTTCCGTGTCGAGCTCGCGGCCCGTGAGGGCCGGATCGCCGCTGTGCGCGCGACGGCTGCGCGACAGCCTTATACGCTGTGCGAAGGCGCCGCTGCCGAGTTGCAGCAGCTCGTGGGCATGGCGCTGTCGCCCATTGCCCATACCGTCACGCGTTCGGTCGAGGCGCGCCAGCACTGCACGCACCAGCTCGAGCTCGCGGGGCTGGCCTGCGCTGCGGCCGCGCGCGGCCTGAGCACGCGTCGCTACGACATCGAAGTGCCCCTGCGTGAGGCCGGATGCACGAACGCCTTGCTGTGGCGCGACGGCACGTTGCTGCTGTCGTGGTCCCTGCAGGACGACACGATCGTGGAGCCGCCGCTCTATGCTGGCATGGGGGTGCGCCAGGCCATGGCTGGCTGGGCGATGCAGACACTGTCCGCGGACGAGGCGGAGGCGGCTCTGGTGCTGCGCCGCTGCGCCGTCATCTCCAATGGCAAGGGCCTCCCGCTGGACGAACAGCCGCATGCGCGCGTGACCGGCCTGTGCTGGGCACAGCAGCCCGTGCGCGCTGCGCAGGCGCTGCGCGTGGTGGGGTCGACCTGGGACTTCAGCACCTCGCCGCAGCGCCTGTGCGCTGACGACGAGGCTTGGCTGGCGTTCGAGGCGGACGCCAGCGTCTAGAGGAAGATGGCCAGGTTGGGCGTACCCAGCACGGCCTGATCCAGCAGGATCTCGCGGCGGGCGAGCTTGAAGCTCTCGCCGCTGACGCGCAGCACGTCACGGCGCTCGCCGCTGATGAGGTCGAGCTCGTCGAAGTTGAAGCGGCTGCGCGTGACCAGCAGGTTGCTGCGCACGCGGTACTCCTCGGGCTGGTCGCCCTGCTCCACCATCACGTTGGTGACCATGCGGCGCGTACGTGAGGGCGGGTCCTCGGCCCAGGCGCTCTTGGTGCCCGTGAGCCGCATGATGCGGCCCATTACCGAGCGCCAGTCGTCCTCGAAGTGCTGGGTGGTGCGCACCACTGACGCAGCCTGCTGGCTCACCGGACGGGTCTCCCGCAGCGGCGCGGTGTAGACCAGGTCCTCGGCCAGCAGGGCACCCCATTCCTTGAGGCGGATCTCGTCGAGCAGGCGCGCCTCGACGTACAGGAACTCCAGCGCCCGGTTGTAGACGGGCGAGCCCACCGGCACCAGTTGGCCGGGCTTGAGATCGGTCATGGGAATTGTCTCCATGGAAGTGGCTTGTGGGGCTGCAGGGGCTCAGATCTCGCCCAGCATCAGCTGACGCCAGTACAGCCACCAGTGCCACTGCGTGTCGTCCTTGGTGAAGCCCTCGTTGATGATGCCGGGACCGGGCCAGCCTTCGGGCTTGCCGGTCTCGTACACCGCCTGGTACTTCAGCGTCATCTTCTTGCCCTGGGCGCCCTTGGCGCCCAGCGTCATGTGGGGCCAGGTGTCGGAGTCGTCCTGCTCCACCATGCCGGAGGTGCCGAAGAGCTGCGTGGTCTGCTTGCGCATCTTGTCGCGCAGCTCCGCAGGAGCATCCTTCTCGGTCAGGATCCAGTTCACGAACTCCAGCTTGTCCGGGCCACGCGGGACGTAGGCGTGCAGGGTGATCGAACCGACCACCGAGCCGTCGGCCTGCGGGATGTAGACGAAGCCGAACAGCACGTTGGGGAAGATGCCGCCCACCTGCGGCGGCATCCACGTCAGCGCCTGCAGTTGACCATCGCTGAGGTGCTTCTTGAGCTGCGGCACCATCTCGGGCGTCATGCCCGCCGGCGGCAGCGCCGCCAGCTTCTCTTCGATGCTCAGCTGCGAGGGATCCTTGCCCGTGAGCCGGCGGATCTTGCGAGCGAGGTCGATGCAGCGCAGCGCATGGCCATGCGGGGAACTGACCTCGGAGCCGTACATCTCGGGACTGAGGTCTCCACCACCGCCCTCGCCGTCGCCCTTCTTGGAGTAGTTGCCCACCTCGCCCAGCCAGCGGTGCAGCGTGAGGGTGTGATAGCCGTCGGCGGCCGACTGCTCGCCGGCGGCCTTCCAGTTGGCGCGCACGGTGAAGCGCTGCGGCGGGCCCAGCACCTCCAGCCCCCGGTCGGTGCGCTGGAAGAGCATGTCGTAGTACCACTTGGCATCGCCGAGGAACTCCTCGAAGGAGGGACCGTCGATGTTCCAGGTGGCGAAGATCAGCCCCCCGTAGAGCGTGACGCGCGCCCTCTTCAGACCCAGTTCCTGCTTGGTCCGGATCTTGCCGTACATCTGCTCCTTTTCCACGGGCGCGCCGAGGAACTCGCCATTGGGCCGGAAGGCCCAGCCGTGGTAGATGCAGGTGTGGATCTGCGTGTTGCCGGCGTCGAGCGTGGAGATGCGCATGCCGCGGTGCGTGCACATGTTGAGCATCACGTGCACTTCGCCGCTCTTGTCGCGCGTCACCAGCACCGAGTCGGAGCCCATGTCGCGCACGACGAAGTCGCCGGAGTTCGGGACCTCGGACTCGTGGCCCAGGAAGACCCAGATGCGGCCGAAGATGCGCTCCATCTCCAGCTCGTAGATTTCGGGATCCGAGAGCGTGCGCATCTGCACCTCTCGGGTAGCCAGGTTCACCAGGTCATCGATCCGGGTGCCATCGGCCAGCGTCGGGATTGTCGGAGTCAGCATAAGGGGTTCCTTCGCCTCGCATTGTGGTCCAGCGCGGCGAAATATAGACAGAATTCGAATCTGTGTACATATATAGGAACCCGCATGTGCTGCAGCACGTCGCTGCCATGCTCCGGGCGGGAGCATGGCAGCGACAGCGGCTCAGAGCGCGGTCTCGGCGTCTGCCGCGCAGAACATCCGCTGGATGTCGCCCGAGGTCACGGGCTTGCCCGGTTCGCGCACGGGGCGGGCGCCGCCCATTCCCAGCAGCGGCTTGGTATCCACGCCGGCGGCCTGGGCGCGCAGCGCGCCGACCGTGCAGTTCTCGCGCCCGAGGATGGCAAACGGATCGTACGAGAACTCGCGCATGGCATTGAGGTGAGCGATCTTGTCGATCTGCGCATCCGTCAGGTGCCTGGTCTGTGCGTGAAAGATCTCGGGCGAGCCGGGCCAGGTGCAGTCCGAGTGCGGATAGTCGCACTCCCACGTCACCATGTCCTCGCCGATGTCGCCGAGATTGCGCAGCCCGAACTCGTCCTCGATGAAGCAGGTGATGATGTGCTTGCGGAACACGTCGCTGGGCCTGCCCCCGCCGAAATCCGTCATCGTCCATTCGTGGTGATGGCGGTAGGTGAAGTCCGCGCGCTCGAGCAGGTACGGGATCCAGCCGATGCT
>NZ_BCTC01000172.1 GCF_001571085.1 Azohydromonas lata NBRC 102462 | reverse complement strand
CCACGCCCGCGGGCAGCGTGCGGTTGATCGCTTCCATCTTCGCGGCCACGGCCTGCGCCACCGTGCGGCTGTTCTCGCCGATGAGCATGAAGACGGTGCCCAGCACCACCTCGCGCCCGTTGTCGGTGGCAGCCCCCGAGCGCAGCTCGCGCCCGATCTCCACGTCGGCCACGTCGCGGATGCGCACCGGCGTGCCGTGCGTGCTGGCCAGGATGATGTTGCCGATGTCCTGCATCGAGCGCACCTGGCCGGGCGTGCGGATGAGCACCTGCTCGCCGCGGCGCTCGATGTAGCCCGCGCCCACGTTGGCGTTGTTGCGCTCCAGCGCGGCCACCACGTCGGCGAGGGTCAGGCCGTGGGCCGACAGCCGCTCGGGGCTGGGTGCCACGTGGTACTCCTTGGCGTAGCCGCCGATGGAATTGATCTCCGTGACGCCGGGCACGGTGCGCAGCTGCGGCTTGATGGTCCAGTCCTGGATCTCGCGCAGGTCGGTGGCGGTGTACGGCGTGCCGTCGGGCTTGCGTGCGCCCTCTTGCGCCTCGACCGTCCACAGGAAGATCTCGCCCAGGCCGGTGGAGATCGGGCCGATGACCGGGGTCACGCCGGCGGGGAGCTGGTCACGTGCGGCACTGATACGCTCGCCGACCAGCTGCCGCGCGAAATAGATGTCGGTGCCGTCCTTGAAGATCACCGTCACCTGCGACAGCCCGTAGCGCGACAGCGACCGTGTCTGCTGCAACCCCGGCAGCCCCGCCATCACGGTCTCGATGGGGTAAGTCACGCGCTGCTCGGTCTCCAGCGGCGAGTAGCCCGGCGCCTGGGTATTGATCTGGACCTGGACGTTGGTGATGTCGGGCACCGCGTCGATGGGCAGCTTCTGGTAGCTGAAGAGCCCCAGCACGGCCATGCCCAGCACGGCCAGCATCACGAGCCAGCGCTGCTGAACAGCAAAGCGCAGGATGCGTTCAAACATGGTGGTGCGTCCTGTGCTATCAGTGCGTGTGCGTGGCCGAGCCCTTGCCGGCCTCGGACTTCACGACGAAGCTGCCCGCCGCGGCGTGGGGCGTGCCGGGCGGCAGCCCCTTGACGATCTCGACGCGCTGGCCGTCGCTGCGGCCAACCTCCACCGGCTGCGGCAGGAAGCCGCCGGGCACTTTCATGAACACCACCGGCTTGTCACCGAGCTGCTGCACGGCCTCGGCCGCCACCGTGACGGCCGCCGCCGCCTCGCCGGTGACCAGCTCCACGGTCACGAACAGCCCCGGGCGCCAGGCGCCTTGCGGGTTGGGCAGCACGATGCGCGCCTTGGCGGTGCGGGTGAGCTCACCCAGCAGCGCGCCGACGTAGGCCACCGTGCCGCTGGCGGTCTCGTCGAAGGCGCTGGAGCGCACGGTGACCTTGGAGCCCACGCGAACCTGGTTCAGGTTCTTGGCCGGGACATCGATTTCGGCCCACACGGAGGACAGGTCCGAGAGCGTGAAGACGCTGGCGTCCTCCTTGACCGCCTCGCCCAGCGCGATGTGCTTCTCGACGATGGCGCCGTCGAAGGGCGCACGCAGCTCGAAGCGGTTGAGCGCCGTGCCGCCGGCCGCAGCGCCGATGGCCTGGAGCTTCTGGTGGGCGTTGGCCACCGCGATCTCCGCCTCGCGCAGCGCCTGCTCGGCCTGCTGCACGTCCTGCTGCGGCGAGATCTTCTCCTCCCACAGCCGCTTCTCGCGCTCGTGGGTGGTGCGCGCCAGCGCCAGGCGCTTTTGGGCCGCCTGCAGCTCGCTGCGCAGCTCCGACACGCTGGCGCTGCTGATCACGGCCAGCACCTGGCCGCGGCGCACCATCTGGCCCAGGTTGGCACTGACGCTGTCCACGATGCCGGCCACGCGCGGCACGACATGCGCGGTGCGGTCCTCGTTGAAGCGGATCTCGCCGGGCAGCTGCAGGGACGTCCTGATGCTCGCCTCGGTGGCTGGCTCCACCGCGATGCCCGCCGCCTGCACCTGGGCGTCGGTCATGGCGACCCGGCCCTCCTGCTGGCTGTAGCTGAAGAGGTAGGGCTCCTTGGGAGTGCGCGCCTCAATGGTCGCCTCGAAGGCATGCGGCTCTTCAATGGGTTGCGTGCTGCTGAGCGCCTTGCCGGTGGGCGCCAGCGCGACCTGCTGCTGCTCGCCGCCAGGGCGCGTCAGCGTGATGGCCACTTGCGCGGCGCTGGGCGGCAGCGGCTTGCCCTGGTCGTAGAGCCACACGCGCAGGCGTGCCTGGCCGCCTTCTTCCACGAGCCGGATTTCCAGGCCGAAGTCGCCCTCGGTCATGAGCTGGCCGCCGTTGGGTCCCTTGGCGGCTTCCTCCTCGTGGTCGCCGTGCTCGTTGCCATGGCCGTGCTCGTCGCCCTGCGCCTTGGCATGGCCGTGGGGGTCCGCTGGCCGGGCGGACTCGGTGCCCAGGATCGCGGCGCCGCCAGCCAAGCCGGCCGCCACGAGGGCCGCGATCGCAATCCACTGCTTCTTGCTGATGGGGGATGTGGTGTTCTTCATCGTGGAACTCATGGCTGGGCCGTGGGGGCACTGGCGGGCGTGTCGTCGCCCAGCAGCCGCTCGATCTCGGCCGCGGCGAGGTGGGCCTGCGCGACAGCGCGCAGGTGCTGGGTGCGGGCTTGCAGCAGCGTGCGCTGGGCATCGAGCACGTCCAGGAAGCCAAACTTGCCCAGCTCGTAGCCCTTGGTGGTTGCCTCGTGCACGCTCTGCGCGCCAGGCAGCACCTCGTCCTGCAGCGTGCGGGCCTCGGTGACCGCGGCCTGCAGCCGCTCGTAGGCCCGGGCTGCGTCCGCGCGCAGCCGCAGCGCGGTGGCCTCGGCCTCGAAGCGGGCCTGGTCCTGGCGGCGCAGCGCCTCCAGCTCTGCGCCGCGCCAGGTGTTGGACACCGGCAGCGGCATGGACAGCGTCACCAGCGCCTGCGTGCGCCCCAGTTCCTCGTTGCGCTTGGCGCCCACGCCCACGGTCACGTCCGGTACCCGGCGCGTGCGCTCCAGCCGGGCCTGCGCGCCCAGCCGCTCGACATCGAGCCGGGCCACGCGCAATGCGGGCGCGTCCGCCAGCCTGGACTGGAGCACGTCCTCGGGCATCACCACCGGCAGCCCGACGTCACCCTCCACGCGCTCGATGTGCTGCGCACCGCCCAGCGTCGCCTGCAGCGACTGCAGCGCGGCGCGCAGCTCGGCGCGGGCCTGCGCCGCCTCCACGCCAACGCCGGCCTCGGCCACGCGGGCCCTGGTTTCCTCGATGGGCGAGACCTTGCCGGCGAGCACGCGGCGCTGCGCGGCGGTGCTGCCGCCGCGCGCCAGCTCCAGAGAGGCCTGGGCCAGCCGCAGCCGCTCCTGGGCCACCAGCGCCTCGGCAAACGCCGCCGTGACCTGGGCGCGCAGCTGGCCGCGGCGCAGTCCCAGCCGCGCCAGGGCTGCCTCGCGGGCGCGCTCGGCCGCGTCCAGCCGAGCTTGGCGCTTGCCGCCAAGCTCGATGGGCTGCGCGATGAGCAGCGTCGTGGAGCGCGTCTCGCGCCGCGTATCCTCCAACTCGGCGTCCACCACTGGCGCCGGGCGCGCATCGGCCTGCAGCCGGGCCGCTTCGGTGGCCTCGACTTCGCTGTGTGCTGCAGCCAGCTCGGGGTGGCGCTCCAGCGCCACGGCCAGGGCCTGTGCCAGTGTCAGAGCGGCGGGTGTGGCCGCAGCCGGGGCGACCGCGTCACCGCCGCGTGGCAGCGGGGGCGCAGCACTGTCCTGCGCCAAGCAGGGGGACGTCATCAAAGCCGCCAGTAGGGGCGGCAGCCATGCTTCTCGCATCGAAAACTCCAGGGTTGACCAGTCAACGGTGGAGATCCGGCGAGGCGTCGGGCAGTGTCTAAAAAAGGAGGTGTGCGAACGCGCTCGCCGGATCAGGCGAGGCGTCGGTCGGGGCGCTCGGGCAGCGCGGGGATGTGAGATCCATGCAGCGCGGGTTGTGCAGCCACGCGCGGCGGGTGTGCGGGCGGCGCCAGGGCGGGCGCGTCGCTCAGCAGCGTCTGGGCGTGTCCGAGCTGGCAGGTGCCGCAGTCCTCGTCCAGCGCCAGCGGGCTCTTCTTGGCGTGCGGGTCGGTGTCGGCCGCGGCCTTGTTGCCGTGGTGCTGGTGCTCGTGGTGCCCGAAGTGCGCCGCCTGGGCCGGGGCCTGCTCGTGCTGGCAATACCCCGCCCCCACAGCCCAGGAGAGCTGCAGCGGCAGGATTGCCATGAGAAAGACCAGGAGCCAGCGGCGCATCAAAAAAGTATAGCAACTACAGGGTTGAAGCCTCGGGCTGCCGCGTTCGCGTACGGGCGGCCCGAAGGGCAAGACACGGCGGGCCGCACGAGGCGCTGCTCAGCTTGCCGGATTGAGGCGAGGATGGGTCTCCTCGCCCCAGAGCTGCAGCAGTGCGCCTGACAGCAGCATCGAGATCGCTGCAAACCAGAAGGCATGCTCCAGTTGGCCACCGAGCGCCGCTACGGCACCCAGGCCCAGCGCACCCAGGCCGTAGCCCAGGTCGCGCCAGAAGCGGTAGATGCCGATGGCGGACGCGCGCCAGCCCGGGTGGGCAATGTCGGCGACCGCGGCGCTGAGGATCGGGTACAGCATCGCCATGCCCAGCCCAGCCCAGCCCAGCCCCGCCATGGCGGCCGATGTGCTCCACCATGCCGAGCCGTCGCCAAGCGGCAGCAGTGCCACGCCGGCGCCGCACAGCTACATGCCACCGACGTTGAGGCGGTGCCGGCCCATGCGGTCGGAGAGCCGGCCGGTGAAGAACTGTGCGGCGCCCAAGGTGAAGCCGTAGACACCGACAATCCAGCCAATGCCGGGCAGGCTCACGCCGCGCTCGTGCAGGTAGACCGGCCAGAAGGCCCAGACCAGGGCGTCGACGAACTTTTCGACCAGCCCGGCCTGGCACAGCGCGGCCATGCGGCGGTCGCCCCAGCTCATCAGCCAAAGTATCTCGGCCGTGCCCGGCCGATCGCTGACGCCGCTCGGGTAGCGCGGGCGCAAGGCCTGCGCCGAGGCAGCGGCGGCCAAGCGCTGCTTGGCCTCGGCATGTGCCCAGGGCAGTGTTTCCGCCACCGCCTGCCACGCCAGCAAGGTCGCTGTCCCGATCACCGCAAGCCCGAACCACAGCAGGCCCTCGCGCGGTCCAAGCAGCGAGGCGGCATACCCGGTGAGCACGCCCGCTGCTGCAACGCCGACATAGCCGGAGAACTCGTTGAGCCCGATCACCAGCCCCCGCTGGTCAGCACGGGTGAGATCGAGCTTGGCGGTCTGCGTCATCGACCAGGTCAGTCCCTGGTTCACGCCGAGCAGCACCGTCGCCGCAACGATCCAGCTCCACGATGGCGCAAGGTAAACGATCACGGGAATGGGCAGCGCAACGAGCCAGCCGATGAGCAGCACGAGCCGCCGCTCCAGCCGCTCGGCCAGCCGCCCGGCAACGAAGTTCATCGCCCCCTTGACGAAGCCGAAGGCGACGACGAAGGCTGCCAGCAGCATGAAGGAGCCACGGGGCACGCCGAATTCCGTCTCGGCCAGTGCTGGCACGACGTTGCGCATCATGCCGATCGTCATGCCCACCAGCAGCACCTGCAGGAGCTGGTGCAGCACCTGGACCAGATTGGCGCGGATGCCGAACTCCATGTCAGGCCCCACCCGCCGTTACCGCCTCGCCACGCAGGTCGGCAGCCATGATGCGGGCCATGTCCTGCGGTTGGGGAGGAAGTTCTGCCGTCAGGGCCTGGACGAAGTCCTCGCGCGACATGGACAGCATCGGGTTGAAGCGCTTCTCGAGGGCGAGGGTCGAGGCGGGTTTGCCCGACAGGCCAGCGCCGCACGCACTGCCGGCCTGGTGGCCGGGGTAGATCTCCAACTCGGGCGGCAGCGTCAGCAACTTGCAGTGCAGCGCGTCGTGAAGCTGCGCGGCCATCTCCCGCTCCTGACCGGCCAGGTCCGGGCGGCCGACCGCGCCGACGAACAACGTGTCGCCGGTGAGAACAAACCAAGGCTCGTCGCCTCGGCGCAGATCGCGCACGAGCAGGCAGACGCTGTCGGGCGTGTAGCCCGGCGTGTGCAGCACATCGACCAGCACGTTGCCCACTTCCAGCCGCTGGCCGTCACTCAGCGAAGTGAAATCGAACGCGATCCGGCCCTCGTTGCTCTCGTGCAGGCAGTACGGGGCGCCGATGCGGCGCGCGAGCGCCGGTCCGCCCGAGTAGTGGTCGGCGTGGACATGGGTGTCGATGACGTAGGCGATGCGCACACCGGCCTTGTCCGCCTCGGCAACGAACCAGTCCTCATCGCCGGCGACCACGTCCACGGCCACGGCCTTGCCATGTCCGGCACAGCCGAAGAAGTAGGACAGCGTGGCATTGGCGGCGGCCTGTTGGCGAAAGAACATGGTCTTCTCCTTCCTCAGACCCGACTTTGACAGTTCCGGGGCACACAACCCCGGCTCTGGCGCATCGAGCATGCGTAAGTGGTTGATCTGACGGGGTGCAGCAGGACCGCGCCGCGCCAAGTGCCTAGATACATGGATTGGCGCGCAGCTCTTGTTTTTCTTGGGTGAAGCTGCCTACGCTTGGGTACATGTACCTGCGTGAGTCCAAGCAACGTCGCGCCGACGGCAGCACCGTGTCGTACCTGCAGCTCGCCGAGAACATGTGGGATCCCGAGCGGCGACGCTCGCAGACGCGCGTGGTCTACAACTGTGGCCGCGCTGACGACACGGCCGTAGTCGAGCGATTGCGCAAGCTCGCCGCCAGCATCCTGCGCCGCTGCTCGCCCGAGGAGTCGTGGGCGCCGGCAACGGCGAGCTGCGCCTGGTGTGCGCCTGGCCCTATGGCGAGGTCTACGTGCTGCAGGCGCTGTGGCAGCGGCTGGGTATCGACCAGGTGATCCGCGCGCAGGCGCAGGCGCGCCGCCTCGGCTTCGACGTGGAGCGCGCGCTGTTTGCGATGGTGGCCAATCGGGCCTGTGCGCCGTGCTCCAAGCTGTACTGCTGGGACCAGTGGCTCAAGGAAGAAGTCCACATCCCGGGCACGCAGGGGCTGTCGTTGCAGCACCTGTACCGCGCGATGGACTTCCTGGAGGCCAACAAGGAACCCATCGAGAGGGAGATCTTCCACCGCGTGGCCGATCTGCTGAACCTGGACGTGGAGGTGCTGTTCTACGACACCACCTCGCTGCACTTCGAGATCGACTTGAACGACGAAGGCGGTGGGCCCGATGACATCGTGCACGGCAGCTTGGCCGCCGGGCACAAGACCTACCGCGCGCCCCGCAAGCGTGGGCTGTCCAAGAACGGGCGCGGCGATGCCCCCCGTGCCAATATGACCTGCTGCACCTCCCGCTGAGAGATCAGTGAGCAATAAGGCAGGTATGACCACCACTCCCCAGGCCAAGGCAGCGATGCCCGCAGAGCCGACTTCATCCGATCCGGGCGCATCGCAAGGAGCCCGTAGGGCGACTGAAGATGCGCCCGGATCGGCAGCCTCGACGCCGCGGCCCGATGCCGACTCTGAGGTCGTCCCACACCCACGGCGCAGGCACTTCTCCAACGCCGACAAGCGCCGGATCCTGGAGGCCGCCGACCGCTGTACCAAACCCGGCGAGATCGGCGCGCTCATGCGCAGCGAAGGCGTGTACTCGTCGTCCCTGAGCACCTGGCGGCGCCAACGCGAGGCCGCTGACCTGGCCGCCCTGGCGCCGCAAAAGCGCGGCCCCAAGCCTGACCCGCACCGTGCCGAGGCACTGCACATCGCCCAGCTCACGCGCGAGCGCGACCGCCTCAAGAGCGAGTTGGACAAGGCGCGGTTGGTAATCGAGGTCCAAAAAAAAGCCTCTGTTGAATTCTGAGTGGGTTGACTTGCTGGCCTTGGGGCTGGCGGCCGAGGTTGATGCGGCATGCTGACGCCTTTGCCATAACGATCAGAACGTTTGAGATGCACGACCGGTTGTTCGAAGCTGCTCTGGGAATCACTGCACCGTGGTCCGTCACGGGTGTGCAGTTCGATGAGGCGGCCAAGGTTCTGACGGTGGCCATTGACTTCGCCGTGGGGTCTCGCTTCGCTGTCGAGGGCGTGCCTGGCGAGCATCCGGTCCACGACACCGTCACCAAGACCTACCGGCACCTCAACTTCTTCCAGCACGAGTGCCTGCTGCAGGT
>NZ_BCTC01000171.1 GCF_001571085.1 Azohydromonas lata NBRC 102462 | reverse complement strand
GCACGTCGCGCTGCGCCCGCTCGCGGTCGGCAGCGCTGGTGGTTGAGATCTCGGCCGGTGTCAGAGGCGATGGCACCAAGGAGGCGCAGCCGCTCGACAACAGTGCGGCCAGCAGGCCCGGGACAAGCGTGGAACGTGAAGCAACAGACAAAGACGGTCTCCCAAAGCCAGCACAGGATTGGGAGCAAGCATCTGGACACGGGCAGCGGGCGACTCACCGGCATCAGAGCGCTCGTGCCGGCTGGCGATCCGGGCGCGCGAATGCATCTCGCACCCTCGTGTTCACAGCAATTTACCCAGGCCTTATCCGCCGGATACAGATAGATACCTTTTTACCAATCTATGGGGTTGAAAGTCAACACTGTCACAGAAATGTGTCTTCGCTTTGTGCGGTCCAGCCGGACGCGGCTCGGCGCCGCGGTTGGAGCAGCAAGAGCCTCGGAGGATGTGGACGGATTCAACCGGTGCGCCGAGCTGTAGAGCTCTCCAGAGCCTCGCACAAGCGCTACGGGTATAAAGCCGCCCATCGCCGCGAGGACCACGGTTTGGACTAGAGCCCGTCATCAATTGACTGATGATGGCTGCCTGTACCAAAGACCAGACGAAGAAGAACGATGACACGCAGATATGCGCTCAGGGATGATCAATGGGAGCGCATGACGGACTTCCTGCCCGGCCGAAAGGGCCATGTGGGCGTGACGGCCCGAGACAACCGGCTGTTCGTCGACGCGGTGCTCTACCGCTACCGCGCCGGCATCGCCTGGCGCGACTTGCCAGAGCGCTTCGGGGATTTCCGCGTCGTGCACACCCGCCATTCGCGCTGGAGCAAAAAAGGGGCCAGCAAGCGCAAGCCATTGGGCGCAGCCACGGCGGGCTGAGCACCAAAATCCACGCCACGGTGGACGCGCTTGGCAACCCCTTAGGCTTTTGCCCTACGCCGGGCCAGGCTCACGATCTCGAAGGCGCTGACGCGCTATTGCCCGCCATCACGGCAGACGCCGTGATCGCCGACAAGGCCTATGACGCCCAAGCTCGCGTCATTGACGTGCTTACCCGAGCCGGCCAAGTCGCCGTGATCCCGCCGACTCGTAGCCGCATCGAACAACGGGCCTGGGACCGCGATCTCTACAAGGCGCGGCATCTCATCGAGAACTTCTTTGCGCGACGGGAGTGGAAAAGCTCTGGTCCGTCAGGCAGCAAGTTGCGTCATCATCAAATCACGCATGCGCCCGTCGAGCACAGCGGCACGCACCGTGGCCACGCGGTGAGCACCACTGGGTGTCCAGCGCATCTGCTGGCGCTTGGCCATCCGGGCGTTGGCGATTTCTTCGACAGAGCCTTCAGCACGCGAGGTGGAAATCGGCCGGCCGGACCGATAGCGTGTACCGTAGTCGATGAGCGCGTCCTTGTTGTTGGCGAGGTAGGCGCGCAGGTCCTGGCAGTGGTGCAGGAAGCTGCGTACGGCCGGGCCGGACCGATGACCGTTGAGGTAGATGACTTCATTGGCCAAGTGCTTCAGCGACCAGAGTGCCTCGCAGGCTTCCTCGGCATAGCCGTTCCAGATCAGGTAGCGAAGCCGCTCGACATCGAGGCTGACGAAGTCCAGGCCCATCTGGTGTGCCGGCCGCAGGGCGCAGATGCCGGCCAACGTCTGCTTGATGTGGCGCACCCGCATGGAGATGTGCCACCAATCCAGAATGTGGCGGATCGGCTCGCCCGTGGCGATGCGCACCAGATTCGGTAAGGCCGGCTCGCCATCGCTGATGACGGTCACCAGACGGCCAGACTGCCAGCCCTGCGCCAGCAATGCGGCCGTGATGGCCTGCGCTGGCTGTTCGGTGCCCATCGGGGCCAGCGCGAAGCGCCGCGGCGGCCTGCCCTTCTTTTCCACCTTGCCGACCGTCACGTCGACGTGGCGGGTGTTCAGGCCCAGTACGGCACGCAGATGGGCACCGTCGATCATGACGACGATTTCGGCGCGCGTGCTGCCCCTGCGACGCGCTGTTGATGGTGATGCGGCCACGGGCGGCTTGCCGGCTTCGACGGCTTCGACGGCTTCGACGGCTTCGACGGCTTCGACGGCTTCGACGGCTTCGACGGCTTCGACGGCTTCGATTTTGCTCGAAACGCGATGCAGCCGATTGCGCACGCTGGTGTGATTCGGTGGCGAGCACGGCACAAAAGTCTCGAGCAACCGCCCGGCCTCACGGAACGAGTGACGGGCACTCAATTCGGCTTGCAACCGACACAGTTCTGCCGTACAGCGGTTCGGCAGCACGTCGGCCAGCGGCGAGATCGACAGGTCGGCCATGTCGAACGTGTCAGCACACGGGCACAGACGGATTCGCGGCGCGGCAACCGTGACGGTGCCAAACAAGGTTTGCAGCGTACGGGTGCGCTGGTCGCGCAGGCGCCGCAGCGCCATGCAGTCGGGGCAGACCCGGGCGCAAGTGACGTACTCAGCGACCTGGTCCTGGACGATGCGCTGCTGCAACTCGGCGAGCAGCGCCTTGGCCTCGGCCAGGGTGAGCCCGACGCCCTCGCTGCTGAGGTCGTGGAGGCCGCGACGAAGGCCGCCTACTTCGTAGGACGTCACCTCGCCCCAACCAGTGCGCGCTTCAAGCCGGATCGTCCATTCCATGGCGCCGCCTCCAGACCACCAGAAGTCGCCAGGGTGTCACGGCCGGCTCGACCAGACCATGTTTTTTTCCACTCCCGGCGTCAATTGCGGGGCTACCCCGGCCTGCGAATCTCCAGTCGATACACCTTCTCGCCAGACGCATCCGAACGGGCGGTCCAGTAGCCGTCACCGGTCCTGAACACGAACCGGCACCAGTCTTCGGTGGGGTTCAAGCGCCACTCGATGGTCACGCACAGGCGACCGTCGTCCAAGATGCGCCACCTGCCGTGGGCACTGCTGGACGCACGCATGCCGGGAGCGGCGTTGTCTGATGAAATGATGAAGGTGCCATCGGCATCGTTGCTCCAGCGGTGGGTGTTGCCTCGCGCCGAGACGCGACTTACCGATGCACCCGGCCACAGCGTTTGCAATTCCTCTTTCGACAGCTGGTGTGGGCTCTGCGCTGCCAGCTCGCTTATCTGTTCTTGAGCCGGTGCCAGGACCGGCACGATGAGCAACGCGGCGGCACCCGCGCAGTGAATGACGGAGCGATGCATGAATTCTCCTGCAAGCTATCGGGCCGCCCCACATGATCGACACCGCTCCCTGCACCGCCATGCCCGAGTCGAGCGGGGTGGTCAAGCCACGCTTGTGCGCACTGCGCGCGCTGGGCACGGTGTCCGGGGCCTGCAACCGGCGCTGGCGCATGTGCGCAAGGCCGAGCTCCTGCACCGCTTCGACCAGGCCACCTACGGGCAGCCGGCCGCCGTGCGCGAGGCTTGGCGAATCCGCGGCCCCCGCATCACCGCCGCAGCGCATGGACACCGGGACCCGTCGCTGCGGCGCCTGGGAATCAGCTGATGCGACAACCTCGGGCCATGTTGCACGCCCGCCGCCGTCCACGCGCCGCGGCGCCGACAAGCCCCAACCCCGCCAGCATCAGCACAGCCGCGCTGGGCTCAGGCACTGGGATGGCCACGAAAGCGCGGCGATCACTGCCATTGAGGCTGCCCGCGCCCACGATCCAGCCACGGTCGTTGATCGCATTGCCCTCCAGCAGGTTCCAGGCCGCGTCGGCCCTGGGCGTCAGCAGCGTGTTGAGGTCACGCAGCACGCCGTCGCGGTACAGGAAAGGGGTGTCGGCACTGCCGTCGCCAAGCGTGCCCACGACCCAGCCGCGCTCGTTGACGTCCCGGGCCTGGCCCGGCTGGCCGCCGGTATCGAGCACCTGCAACCGGCCGTCGCTGTAGAGGAAGGGGCGGTCGGTCAAGCTGCCGGCGATCTGGCCATGGTCGTTGATAGCGTAGGCTTGGCCTGGCTGCGAAGACAGCGGCGTGACCGAACCGCCTTGGAGCATGACGGGGCGGCCATCGACGCCATAACCCACCACCGTGTCGGCGTTGTTGATCCCAAAGGCCCAGCCCAGGCTTCCCGACAGGTCACGGCTGGCATGGCCATCGTACAAATACGGCCGTGCCGGACCCTCAGCTTCGCCCAGACCGATGACATGCCCGGTGTCATTGATGGCCACGGCGGTCCCGAAGCCCGAGGGCGTGGGGACGCGCGTGAAGCGCTCATTGTTGCTGTCGTAGATGTAGGCCACGGGCGGTGCGCTCCCGGGTCAGAAACGTCCCGTCACTGCTGCAAGAAGTGTTTCAGCCGCTGCCACAACTGGGTGGCTTCAGCCGTGCCAGTGCGCCGGCTGCATCTCCACGAACGTCACGGAGGCTTCGCGCGCCTCGTCAGTGCTGCGCTTGCGGCTGAAGGTCTGGACTGTCAGCTCGCGCACGAAAGGCGTGACTGGTCCCACGGACAGCTGCGCATACAAGGCCTTGATTCGCGCTGCGCCGTCGGCCTGCTGGCTGGGCGGACGGTGGCACCTGGCCTGGCTGACTGGCTGTGCTGCTGCCCGCATGGCCGCCTGGAGAGGCCAGTATGGGCAATTCTGGCCTCTCATAAGCGCACAAGTCCAAGGGCGGTTTCCGTAGAAATGGACCCAGCAGAAAAGTAGGCGTTTCTCTGGAGCCGAATTTGATGCTCACCGCAGTCCGAACAGCGCCCTCAGCTCCGCAGTTGGCAACTGGCCGATCCAGGTTTCGCCCGTACCCACGGTCATTTCGGCCAGCTCGCGCTTGGCGCGGATCATCTCGTTGATGCGTTCCTCGAAGGTGCCGCGTGTGATGAAGCGGTGCACCTGCACCTTGCGCTGCTGGCCGATGCGGTAGGCCCGGTCGGTGGCCTGTGCCTCCACTGCCGGGTTCCACCAGAGGTCGAAATGCACCACGTGGCTGGCGGCGGTGAGGTTCAGGCCCGTGCCACCGGCCTTCAGTGAGAGCAGGAACACGCGCTGACCCGGTTCGTCCTGGAAACGCTCCACCATACGGTCGCGCCCGGCGCGGGAGACGCCGCCATGCAGGAACAAGGGCTCGCGCCCATGGCGCTCCTGCAGCATGCGCGCGAGCAGCTCGCCCATCTCGCGGAACTGCGTGAACACCAGCGCCTTCTCGCGCGCGGCGCCGATTTCGTCGAGCAGGTCCAGCAGCCGCTCGACCTTGCCCGAGGCCGCCGGGTCGGCCGCGCCCTGCTTGAGGTAGTGCGCCGGGTGGTTGCAGACCTGCTTGAGCGCCAGGATCAGCTGCAGCACCAGGCCCTGGCGCTTGAAAGTGTCGGACTGCCCGGCAATGGCCGCCATCCCCTCGCGCACCACGCTCTCGTATAGCGCGGCCTGGGCCTTGGACAACATGCAGAACTGGTCCTGCTCCACCTTGTCGGGCAGGTCGCTGATGATGGACTTGTCGGACTTGAGCCGGCGCAGCAGGAACGGCGCCATTACCCGGCGCAGCCGCTCGGCCGCCGCGGCGTCGCGGTGGGTCTGGATCGGCGTGGCGTACTCGCGCGCGAAATGCGTGGGCCCGCCCAGGTAGCCGCGCTGCGCGAAATCCATGATCGACCAGTACTCCAGCAGCCGGTTCTCCACCGGCGTGCCGCTCATCGCCACATGGCTGGCCGCAGGGATGGCCTTGACGGCCTTGGCCTGCGCGGCGCCGGGATTTTTGATGTTCTGCGCCTCGTCGATGACCACGATGCGCCAGGACAGTGCCTTGAGCGCCGCCGCCTCGGTGCGCGCCACGCCATAGGTGGTGAGCAGCACGTCGGGCCGCTGCTGCGCCAGCTCGCGCTTGGCGCCATGGAAAACGGCCACGCTCAGGTCCGGCGTGAAGCGCGCCGCCTCCTTGAGCCAGTTGGTCAGCAGGCTGGTGGGCACGATCACCAGCGCCCTGCCCTCCCGCAGCGCGCCGTCCTGCTTGAGCCGCAGCAGCAGCGCCAGCACCTGCAGCGTCTTGCCCAGGCCCATGTCGTCGGCGATCACGCTGCCCAGTCCCAACCGGGCGTTGCGCCACAACCAGGCGAAGCCGCGCTGCTGGTAGGGCCGCAGCGTGGCCTGCAGCCCCGCGGGCAGCGCCACCTCGTCCTCGCGCCGAAGTTGCTCTATGAGTTTTTCTGCCGCCTTGTTCAGACTGACCGGGGCGCCGTCTATTTCGCCAGCCAGCGCGGAGCGCAGCAGCGTGGCACTGTCGCTGTGCTGGGGCCGGGCCAGGCGGGCGTGCAGCGACTCGACCTCGGCTGCGTCGAGCATCACGTACTGGCCGCGGAACTTCACGACACCACGGGCCTTGCCGAGCAGGCGCTTGAACTCGGCAGTGCTGACCAGTTCATCGCCGATGGCCACCTTCCAATCGAAGGACAGGACCGAGCCCGTGCTCAACAGGCCCGCGCCGGCACTGGCACCGGCGGCGGCCTTGATTTGCATCGACAGCCGGGGCCGCAGCAGCCGCTGCAGCGCCCGCGGCAGCAGGGTGCGGATGCCCATGAGGCGCAGCGCCGGCAGCGCGACCGACAGCAGCGTCGGCAACTCCCCGGGTGTTACAGGGAGAGCACGCCTGGCACCCTTGCGCACGTAGTCGTGCAGCGGCGGGTGGAACTCGGCCAGCATCGCCACGGTCCTGAGCACACCCATGCGATGGGGGAACGCGGGCTGCGCGATGACGTCGGCCAGCGGCACCGGCGCCTCCAGCGTCGCGCGTTCGTCGGCTACGGCCAGCGACAGGCTGAAACCCTCGGTGCGCACGGCTTCGTCTAAGCGCAGCACCGGCACGTAGCGCTGGCGCGCCAGATGCAGCCGCGCCAGCCAAGCCTGGATGCTGCCGGCCAGCGCCCCCTCGCCCGGGCCGTCAACGCGCACTTGGCCCGGGCCGAAGAAAAGGCTCCAGACCATGCCGTCGCCGCCAGTCTTCGCAGCCGGGCCCAGGTCCGCCGCCAGCAGGCGCAAGTACAGGTCGATCAGCGCGCACAGCAGCACGCGCGCCTGCGCACGCGCGGCCAGCGGCACCCAGCTGCGGTTCATTCGGCGCTGCACCAGCTCCGGCGGCAGTCCGGCCGCAACCTGCGCCACCAGGGCGCGCACGGTCGCGTCCAGTTCCGCCGCGCACCAGCGCAGGCCCAGTGTCCGGGCATCCACGGCGAAGACCTGGGGCACCACGGCGCCATGGGCAACAAGATGAAGCGCCAGCAGGTGCAGCGTGTGCACGGCGGCGAAGTCCGCGCCCAGATCCGGCAGGTCCTCGGGTCGTACGCTCGCCAGCGCCGCCAGCAGCCCGGGCAGCGTGTCCAGCGCCCGGCCGCCCAGCGTCGCGCCCGTGACCTCGAGTGCGGCCTGTGCGTCAGCTCTCAGGCGCAGCTGCCCTTTGGGCAACGATGCTGCTTCGCTGCCGGTGTCCGCGACCGCGGTGGCCGCATCGAGCTGGCGCTGCGCCTCGCGCGCGATGCGGGCGACGGTCTTGTGCGCCAGCTCCCGGAAGTCGCCGCTGCGGTGGAACACCGGCTGCGCCGGTAGCAGCCGCCACAGCGGCTCACGCAGCTCGGGCACGGCCGTGAAGTCGATGCGCTCCAGCGCGTCCGGGTCGTGGACTGGTTCGGGCATTGCCGATTCGGGGTCGTCCTCGAACAGCGTCAGCGCGCCGGTGGGCAGCGCGCGCTCGGCCTCAGCATCGACGGCCACGCCGTGCTGGCCCAGCAGCGTCTGCAGGTCGATGCCGCGCAGCTTGAACACCAAGTAGGGGTCGGCGTCGATCTCGCGGCTGAGCAGGTAGATCACCGCCGCCAGGTGCTTGCAAGGCACGGCCCAGTCCGGGCATGAGCACTCCATCTGCAAGTCTTTCCAGCGTCGCGGAAAGACCTGGATGCCCAGCGACGTGGCTTCCTTCAGCACCGCGGGGTCCAGCTCGCGATTGAGCAGCCGTGCGATCAGTCCCGGGTCGGCCGCCAGCCGCTCGGCCAGCCGCACAGCATCGGCGGCGGCGACTTGCGGCACGTGGATGTCCACCACGTAGGGTTTCGGGCGCGAGCCCTGCACGTGGGCCCGCACGCTCCCCTCGTGCATCTTCAGGTCGCGCACCGCGCCGCGATTGGCATAGGTGCGCCCGCGCGGCAGGCGGTTGTCGTAGTCAATCTGCGCCAGCGCTTGCAGCCACTGCTCGCCCCACCATGTGTTGCCATACGACGCGCGACTCACCAAAGCAGCTCAACCTCGATTTGTTTTAGCCTTCAAGGGCCTGTGGCCTGTGGCCTGTGGCCTGTGGCCTGTGGCCTAGCCCGGATATTTCA
>NZ_BCTC01000170.1 GCF_001571085.1 Azohydromonas lata NBRC 102462 | reverse complement strand
GGCTTCGCCGTCGTGGCCGGCGAAGTGCGCACCCTGGCGCAGCGCAGCGCGCAGGCGGCCAAGGAGATCAAGGCGCTCATCACCGACAGCGTGCAGCGCGTGGGCGAGGGCTCGGCGCAGGTGGCGCAGGCCGGCCAGACCATGGAGGAGGTCGTGGGCGCGATTCGCCGCGTGACGGACCTCATGGGCGAGATCAACGCCGCCAGCGCCGAGCAGCACAAGGGCGTTTCGCAGATCGGCGAGGCGGTGTCGCAGATGGACCAGGTCACGCAGCAGAACGCGGCGCTGGTGGAGGAAAGCGCCGCCGCCGCCGAGAGCCTGCGCCTGCAGTCGCAGCGCCTGGTGGACGCGGTGGCGGTGTTCCGCCTGGGCCACCAGGGCGGGGCCGCCATGGACCCGGGCGAGCGGCCCGCACCGGCCGCGTTCGCGCCCGTGAAACCGCTGCCGCAGGCCACTGCCGCCACGCGCCGCGCCTGCGGCCAGCCCTCCAGCGTGGCGCGCGCCGGCTTGCGCACCAGGCCGGCACCGGCCCAGGCACTGGCCGCCCCGCGCCAGCACGCCGTGGCCGAGGGGGGCGACGACGAATGGACCAGCTTTTGAGGGCTGAACCCCTCTGGGCCTGTTCCTGGCCGATCCCCGGTTGATGGCTTGTCGATTCCCGACGGATCCCGGCCCGCGCCTGGGCGCGGGCCGCGGCGGCCAGCGTCTACCAGGCGCCTTGCTGCAACGCCTCGTCCACCAGCTCGCGCAGTTCGCGCGCCACCGCGCGCGCGGCCTCGCTGCCGGCATGGCGGGGCGCGGACACCAGTGACAGCACACGCGGAATCGAGGGCCGCACCAGGCGGGCTGCCGACATCAAGCCGCGGTGCAGCTCATCCTGCACCGCCTGGCGCGGCAGCACGGTGCACAGGCCCGCATCCAGGATCAAGGCCTTCATCACCAGCAGCGAGTCGGACTCGGCCACGACGCGCAGCTTCACCCCGGTGTGGCGCGAGGCCTGGTCGAAGGGCGCGCGCCCGTTGGGCCGCGTCGCCAGCACCAGCGGCCGCTCGGCGAGCTGGCGAAAGCTCAGCGCCTGATCCGGCGCGAACATGCCGGCCGGGCCGATCACCAGGCTCTCCAGCACGCACAGCCGCTCCTCGCCGCGGCGCACCTGGCGGCCGAAGCGGTTGATCACCGCGAGGTCTATGCGCGCGTCGGCCACCTGCTCCTCCAGCGCATTGCTGAAGCCCTCCACGAACTGCAGCTGCACGCGCGGCAGCCGCTCGGCCACACGCTGGTAGAGCCGGCCCACCAGCGGTTGCGCCACCGACGGCACCACCCCCAGGCGCACCACGCCGCCGGGCTGGTTGCCGGTTTCGGCGGCTTCGGTGGTGGCGCGCAGCATCTCGTCCATCGCGGCGCGCAGCCGCGGCGCCAAGCGCGCCGCCGACGGCGTGGGCGCCACGCCCCGGCCCGTGCGCTCGAACAGCCGGCAGCCCAACTGCGCCTCCAGCGCCGCAAGGTGCCGGCTCACGACCGACTGCGCCACCTCGATGTGTGCCGCCGCGCGCGAGATGTTCCCCAGCTCCATCACAGCCAGGAACGCTTCGATGCGGTGCAGGTTCAGCTCAGGCGTAGGCATGCTCGGGGAGCATAGCTGAAATGACACGGCATATCTTTTTGTGACGGCCGCCGCTTCCTAGACTGCGTCGCATCCCTTCACACGAGGACGACCATGACCAAGGAGACGAGGCCCGTTGCCGCACGGCGGCGCGAGCTGTTGCGGCAACTGCTGCCCGCGGGTGCGCCGCGCCTGTGGTGCCCGCTGCTGACGCACTACCGCGACGACGGCTCGCTCGACCTGGAGCGCACGGCCCGCCAGCTCGACGCGATACGCCCCCACGTCGGCGGCCTGCTGCTGGCCGGCTCCACCGGCGACGGCTGGGAGCTGGACGAGGCGCAGCGCCAGCGCCTGGTGGCCGAGGTGCTGCCGCTGGCCCGCGAGCGCGGCTTCGCGGTGTTGCTGGGCGTGCTCAAGCCCACGGCGCAAGGCATGCGGCAGGCCATGGCCGCCACGGTGGCCGCGCTGTGCGCGCAGGCCGGCACCGACGACCCGACCGAGGCCTTCGCGCGCTGCGGCGTGGCGGCCCTCACGCTGTGCGCGCCGCACGGCCAGGCGCTGTCGCAGGACGAGCTGGGCAGCGCGCTCGACGAGCTGCTGGCCAGCGGCGTGCCCGTGTCGCTCTACCAGTTGCCGCAGGTCACGGGCAACCGCATCGCTGCGGCAACTCATGCCGCGCTGGTGGCGCGCCACGCCAACCTGCTGATGCTCAAGGACACCAGCGGTGAGGACACGCTGGCCCAGGCCGCGGACGAGGCCGACGGCGTGCTGCTGCTGCGCGGCGCCGAGGGCGGCTATGCGCGCCACCCCAAGGCGGGCGGCGGCCGCTACGACGGCGCCTTGCTGAGCACCGCCAATGGCCTGGGCGCGGCGCTGGGCGGCGTGCTCGATGCGCTGTGCGCCGGCCGGCGCGAGCAGGCGCAGGCGCTGTCGGCCCGCATCGAGGCCGTGGTGGAGCCGGTGTTCGCCGCGGCCGCCGCGCTGCCGGTGGGCAACGCCTTCACCAACGCGAACAAGGCGCTGGATCACGTCATGGCCCATGGCGAAGCGGCGGGCATGGCCCAGCCGCCGCGCCTGCACGCCGGCACGCGGCTGCCGCGCGAGCTCGTCGCCACCGCCGCCGCCGCGCTGGCCCGCCAGGGCCTGGCGCCCGCGCGCGGCTACCTGCAAAACCGAACCGGAAGCTCCGCATGAAGATCACCCGCATCACCGCCATCCCGCTGTCCTATCGCCTGCCGGAGGGGCAGACGGTCAAGGTCGGCGTGGGCGCCACCATCAAGCGCGACGCCATCGTCGTCCGCGTCGAGACCGACGAGGGGCTCACCGGCTACGGCGAGGCCCACCCGGGCCGCAGCCCGGGCGCCGTTGCCGCGCTGGTCAACGCCACGCTCAACCCCATGCTCGTGGGCATGGACGCCTGCGACGTGGTGGGCGTGTGGTCGCGCGTGCACCGCATGCAGCTCTCCAGCCACGGCCTGGGCGCCGGCGCGGCGCTGGCCCTGTCGGGCATAGACCTGGCCCTGTGGGACATCCGCGGCAAGGCCGCGGGCATGCCGCTGTACCGGCTCCTGGGCGGCAGCCGCAAGCGGCTGCCGGCGTATGCCGGCGGCATTTCGCTGGGATTCCAGCCGGTGCCGCAGCTGGTGGAGGAGGCGCGCGGCCACGTCGCCGCGGGCTACCGCGCGCTCAAGCTGCGCTTGGGCGACAACCCGCGCGACGACGCCGCGCGCGTGCGCGCGGTGCGCGAGGCGCTTGGGCCGGACGTGGACATCCTCACCGACGCCAACACCGCCTGGTCGCTGGCCGACGCGCGCCGCGTGATCCCCACGCTGGCCGAGGCGCGCGTGGGCTGGCTGGAGGAACCCTTCAGTGCGCTGGATTTCGGTGCCTACCGCATCGCCGCCACGCTGGCGCCGTCGCTGCCCATTGCCGCCGGGGAGAACCACTACACGCGCTGGGACTTCGCCCGGCTGCTGGAGGACAGGGCGGTGACGCTGTGGCAGCCGGACCTCTCCAAGACCGGCGGCATCACGGAGGCGCTGCGCATCGCGGCCATGGCCTCGGCCTTCGGCATCACGGTGCACCCGCACTGCTCGGCTACCGGCATCAACCACGCGGCGACGCTGCACTTCCTGGCCGCGCTGGACAACGGCGGCTACTTCGAGGCCTGCGTCTCGCGCTTCAACCCGCTGCGCGACATGTTCGGCGTGCCCTTCGCCCTAGGCGCCGACGGCTGCGTCGAGCCGCCTGAAAAGCCGGGCATAGGCATGGACGTGGACGAAAAGGTCTTCGCCGAATTCCCCGCCATAGACGGGCCGGGCTACGTGGTCAAGTTCTGAGCCCCGGGGCGCCGGCCCCCGGTCGCCATGGCGCGGCCGCGGCGACCGGAGCCCGACTACAACGACACAGGAGACACCCATGCTCAAGCGTTCCCTGCTGCTCGCCGCCGCGAGCCTTGCTGCCCTCGCGGGCCTGGCCGGCACCGCGCCCGCGCTCGCGCAAGGCGCCGGCGCCTACCCCGCCAAGCCCATCAGGATCGTCGTGCCCTATCCGCCCGGCGGCTTCAACGACACGCTGGCGCGCACCATCAGCGTGAAGCTGCAGGCCGCCTGGGGCCAGCCCGTGGTGGTCGAGAACCGGCCCGGCGGCGCAACGGTGATAGGCCTGGACCAGGTCGCCAAGGCCGCGGCCGATGGCTACACGCTGGGCATCGTGCCCTTCTCGTTCGCGGTCAATCCCTACATCTTCGCCAAGTTGCCCTACGACTCGCAGAAGGACTTCGCGCCCATCACGCTGGCGGCAACCACCGCCAACCTGCTGGTCGTCCACCCCTCGCTGCCGGTGCACTCGGTCAAGGAGCTCATCGCGATGGCCAAGGCCAAGCCCGGCACGCTGAGCTACGCCTCCACCGGCATCGGCAGCTCCAACCACCTGTCCATGGAGAAATTCAAGCAGATGGCGGGCGTGGACATCACGCATGTGCCCTACAAGGGCAGTGGCCCGGCGGTGACGGACCTCATAGGCGGGCAGGTGCAGGTGATGTTCGACAACATCTCCAACGTGCTGCCGCACATCAAGTCCGGCAAGATGCGGGTGCTGGCGGTGACGACGCCGGCGCGCTCGCCGCTGCTGGCCGACGTGCCCACCGTCGCCGAGGCCGGCGTGCCGGGCTACGAGGTGAGCGTCTGGTTCGGCCTGGCGGCGCCGGCAGGCACGCCCAGGGCCGTGGTCGACAAGCTCAACGCCGAGATCGCCGGCGCGCTCAGGCAAGCCGACGTGAAGGCGCAGTTCGCCGCGCTGGGCGTGGAGGCGGTGGGCAGCGGCGTGGAGCCCTTTGCCGCACACATCGCGGCGCAGCGCGCGATGTGGTCCAAGGTCGTTCGCGACGCCGGAGTGACGCCGGAATGAGCGCCCCGGCGCGGCCGCTGCGAAGGGGGCGCCCATGAGCGCGCGGCCCGTGGTCCTGCTGACCGGCCCCATGGACCCGGCCGGCGAAGCCCGCATCGCCGCGGTGGCCGAGGTCCGGCTGGCCGGCGACACGTCGGCCGCGACGCTGCGCCGGCTGGTGGCGCAGGCGGACGTGCTCGTCGTCCGCTCGGCCCTGCCGGCCGACTTGCTGGAGCACGCGCCGCGCCTGCGCGGCATCGTCCGCCACGGCGTGGGCGTGGACATGATCCCGGTCGAGGCGGCCAGCGCGCGCGGCATTCCGGTGGCCAACGTGCCGGGCTCCAACCGCCACGCGGTGGCCGAGCACGTCATGGGCGCGATCCAGCTGCTGCGCCGCGGCAGCGCGCTGATGGACCAGCGCCTGCGCCGCGACGGCTGGGAGGCGGCCCGCGCGCTGGCCGACGGCGCGCGCGAGCTGCACGGCGCGACGCTTGGGCTGGTCGGTGTGGGCGACATCGGCCGCCGCGTGGCCGAGATCGCGGCCTTCGGCTACGGCATGAAGGTGCTGGGCCACCAGCGCCGGCTGGACGCCTTGCCGCCTTTCGTCGAGGGCTGCGGGCTGGACACGCTGTGCGAGCGCTGTGATGCGCTGGTGCTGGCCTGCGCGCTGACCGAGGGCACGCGCGGGCTCATCGATGCGCGGCGGCTGGGCCTGCTCAAGGCCGATGCGGTGCTGGTCAACGTGTCGCGCGGCGCGGTGCTGGACGAGGCGGCACTGCTGCACGCGTTGGCCACCGGCCGGCTGCACGGGGCGGCGCTGGACGTTTTCACCACGCAGCCGCTGCCCGCGGGCCATCCGCTGCTGGCGCTGCCCAACGTGCTGCTGTCGCCGCACGCTGCCGGCCTGACGGTGGAGAGCATGCGCCGCATGAGCGAGGGCACGGCGGACGCGGTGCTGTGCCTGCTGCAAGGGCGGCGGCCGCCGCATTGCGTCAATGTGGCGGCCTTGCCGCCCGTGGGCTGAGCCCGGACTCTTGGCGTCCACCAGCGCATCTACTTCGGTTGCAGGAGCGGATGGCGGCAGCTTGGAGCACGGCATCGCCGCAGTGCCATGAGCACTTCAACAACAGTTATGTGAAGTTGCTGATGCAACGAAAAAGCGTGCAGGGCCTGGCCTGCACGCCTTTTTGCGATGCACCCTGCGTTTCCCGGCGCTTGGCGGCGCCTGTCGGCGAGTATTGCTTCGCATCGGTCCCACTGAGCTCTCTCATTCACAACATACGCGTGTAGCCCACAAACAAAAGGCTCCCGTTCCGGCCACTGCCCCCCACCGCTGAACAGCCTGATTTCCCTTTTGTCTTCTTCAACCTATCTCAAAAGCGCAAGCAAAGCGCCGTGCCGATCGTGGCATTGCGAAAACGGCGGGCCAAGGAGGGCTGACGTTGCCGGTTCAATCGCGTATGTTGTTTTGAGCTGCGCGAGGCGCCGTCCTGGCGCCTGCATTCGCCCGCCTCAATGCGCGTGCGGCTCCTCGGCGCCGACCTTTTCCCAGCCGTTGTAGACGAGGTTGAGAATGACCGCGGTGACGGCCGCCAGCAGGATGCCGCTGTGCAGGATGGGCTCCAGCGCGTGGGGCATCTTGTTGAAGAAGCGCGGCGAGATTTCCGGGATCAGGCCCACGCCCAGGCTGATGGCCATGATGTAGAGGTTGTGGCGCTTGGCGCCGCGCACCTCCACGGCGTGCAGGATGCGTATGCCCGTGGCCGCCACCATGCCGAACATCACGATGCCCGCGCCGCCCAGGACGAACTGCGGCACCGAGGCGACGGTCAGCGCCAGCTTGGGCAGCATGCCCAGCGCCAGCATGATGAAGCCGCCGGCCACGCACACGTAGCGGCTCTTCACACCGGTGACGCCCACCAGGCCCACGTTCTGCGAGAAGGAGGTGTGCGGGAAGGTGTTGAGCACGCCGCCGATGAGCGTGCCCAGCCCGTCCACGCGCAGGCCGCGCGCCAGGTCCTCGCGGGTGATGGGCTTGTTCGTCAAGTCGCTCAGCGCCAGGAACATGCCCATGGACTCGATCATCACCACCACCATCACCACGCACATCGTCGCAATGGCCACGGCGTCGAACTTGGGCGCGCCGAACATGAAGGGATAGACCGCGCCCACCCAGGGCGCCTCGGCGATGCCGGCAAAGCTCACCTGGCCCAGCGACAGCGCGATGAGGAAACCGACGATCAAGCCCAGCAGCACCGACACGTTGGCGAAGAAGCCGCGGACGAAGCGCGTGATCAGCACGATGGACAGCAGCACCGCCAGCGCCACGCCCAAGTAAAGCGGATCGCCGAAGTTCGGGTTGGCCGCGCCGCCGCCGGCCCAATTGGCGGCCACGCGGATGAGCGACAGGCCGATGGTCGCGATGATCACGCCCGTGACCACCGGCGGAAACAGCGGCAGCAAGCGGCTGATGAAGGGCGCGATCAGCGTGGCGAACACGCCCGAGGCCATGACCGCTCCGAAGATGCCCGGCAGGCCGAGATCGGGGTTGGCCGCCATGGCCAGCATGGGGCCGACGGCAGCGAAGGTCACGCCCATCATCACCGGCAGCCGGATGCCGAAGCGCCAGAAGCCGATGGCCTGGATCAGCGTGACGATGCCGGAGCACAGCAGGTCGGCGTTGATGAGCAGCGCGATCTGGTCCTTGGGCAGCTTCAAGGCGCCGCCGATGATCAGCGGCACCGCCACCGCGCCGGCATACATCACCAGCACGTGCTGCAAACCCAGCACGGCCAGCTTGCCCGCGGGCAGTACCTCGTCCACCGGGTGGACGGCCTTGGGATCCTCCTGTGGGTCGGTCGCGGCGGCCATGGCAGGGGCCGCTCCAAGCGTGTCAGCGTTGGACATCCGTGTCTCCTGGGGGTGGGCTGCCCGCGGCGCCTTTGGGCGGCGCCTGCATGGGAGGCAGCCCTTGTGGGTGGACTGCGAGAAGCGGCGGCCGCTTACTGGGCCTGGGCGCCGGCTTCGAACCAGCGGCCCAACAGGGCACGCTCGGCGTCGGTGATCTGCGTGGCGTTGTTCAGCGGCATGGTCTTTTGCACCACGGCCTGCTGGTAGATGCCTTGGGCGTTGACCTTGATGAGGTCGGCCGTGTGCAGCGCGACGTTCTTGTTCTGGAGCTGCGCGTTGTGGCACATGGAACAGCGCTGCTCGACGATGGCCTGCACCTGCTGGAATTTCACCGGCTCCGCAGGCTGCGCGGCGGCCATGCCGGCGGCCTCGCGCGGCGGCGGGGCCAGCCACAGCGCCATGCCGGCCAGGGCCAGCGAGCCCACCACGGCGTGCTCCCAGGGCGTGCGCTTGCCCAGCACGTGCGCCTTGTGGCGCGAGACGAAGCTGTGGCGGATCAACGCGCCGGCCAGCATCAGCAGCACCAGCACCAGCCAGTTGTTCTTGGCC
>NZ_BCTC01000169.1 GCF_001571085.1 Azohydromonas lata NBRC 102462 | reverse complement strand
GTCATCAGCTACGACGCCGAGCGCGGCGAGCCACGCGGCTCGCGCTCCAAGAAGGTGGACCCGGCCCGGGCCGGCCTGGGCTCGTGCATCGACTGCACGCTGTGCGTCCAGGTCTGCCCAACCGGCATAGACATCCGCAAGGGCCTGCAGTACGAGTGCATCGGCTGCGCCGCTTGCGTGGACGTGTGCAACGAGGTGATGGACAAGATGGGCTACGCCCGCGGCCTGGTGCGCTACGACACGCAAAACGGGCTGCAGAGGCACCTCACGCACGGCCAGGTCCTCGCCCGCGTGCTGCGCCCGCGCATCCTGCTCTACACCGGCATCCTCATCGCCATCTGCATTGCCGTGGGCCTCAGCATCGCCACGCGCACGCCGTTCAAGGCCGACATCGTCCGCGACCGCTCGACGCTGGCGCGCCAGGTCGAGGGCGGCTTCGTGGAGAACGTCTACCGGCTGCAGGTCATGAACGCGGCCGAGGCGCCGCAGACCTACGCCGTGTCGGTGGCCGGGCTGCCGGGGCTGCAACTGGCCGAGCCGGTGAAGATGACGCTGGGCCCGGCCGAGGCGCAGTGGGCCACCGTGTCGCTGCGCGTGCCGCCGGAGACGGCCGCCGCCACACCGGCCGGCGCACACGAGATCCACTTCACCATCGAACGTGCAGCCCACGACGGAGAACCGGTGCGCACGCTGGACGAAAAGACCACCTTCGTGCTGCCGCGCTGACCGCCAGCCGGCACGCGACGCCAGGGCGCCCAACGGGGCGCCCTTTTGCCGTCTTCCCTGGCGCACACGCTTCCTGATGGAGGAGGCCTCCCCGGCGCGCCGCTTGCTACAGGACTCTTCCCGGGTCCTGCAGGGCATGGGGATTGCCGTTGCCGCTCACAACTACAGGAGAGGCCATGGCGGCAAACGATCTCGCGCGAACCCTGGAACTGCCCAAGCGCACGGTGGCCCTGGTGCTGGCCGGCGGACGCGGGACGCGGCTCAAGCAGCTCACCGACCGGCGTGCGAAGCCGGCGGTTTATTTCGGCGGCAAGTTCCGCATCATCGACTTTGCACTGTCGAACTGCCTGAATTCCGGCATACGGCGCATCGGCGTCATCACCCAGTACAAGAGCCACAGCCTGCTGCGCCACCTGCAGCGCGGCTGGGCCTTTCTCAAGGCGGAGATGAACGAGTTCGTCGACCTGCTGCCTGCGCAGCAGCGCATAGACGAGGAAAACTGGTACCGCGGCACGTCCGACGCCGTCTACCAGAACGAGGACATCATCAGCAGCTACCGCCCGGATTACGTCGTGGTGCTGGCCGGCGACCATGTCTACAAGATGAACTACGCCGTGATGCTGGCCGACCACGCCGCCAGCGGCGCGGAAGTCACCGTGGGCTGCATCGAGGTGCCGCGCGCCGACGCCAGCGCCTTCGGCGTCATGGCGGTAGACAAGGACTGGCTCGTCACCGATTTCGTGGAAAAGCCCGCCGATCCGCCCACCCTGCCCGGGCAGCCGCAGACCTCGCTGGCGAGCATGGGCATCTACATCTTCAACCGCGAGTACCTGTTCCGCGAGCTCGCGCGCGACGTGCAGAGCGAGAACTCCAGCCACGACTTCGGCCGCGACATCATTCCCAACGCCGTGCGCCAGGGCGTGGCGCGGGCCCACCCCTTCAGCCGCAGCGGCGTGGTGGGCAGCGGCGGCGAGCCCTACTGGCGCGACGTGGGCACGATAGACGCCTACTGGGACGCCAACATCGACCTCACCGCCGCGCAGCCCGCGCTGGACATGTACGACCAGCGCTGGCCCATCCTGACCTTCCAGCCGCAGTTACCGCCGGCCAAGTTCATAGGCATGGGCCGCAGCGACTGCGGCAACGCCACGGACTCGCTGGTCTCCGGCGGCTGCATCGTGGCCGGGCGGGTGACGCGCTCGGTGCTGTTTTCCAGCGTGCACGTGGACGCCGGCGCGCAGGCCGAGCGCGCCGTGCTGCTGCCCTACGTGCGCTTGGGCCGCGGCGTGCGGCTCAACCGCGTGGTGGTGGACCGCGGCTGCGAGCTGCCGGACGGGCTGGTCATAGGCGACGACCCGCTGGAGGACGCCCGTCGTTTCGAGCGCACCGACCAGGGCATCACGCTGGTGACGCGGGAGATGCTGGCGCGGCTCTGAGCCGCCCACGCAGCGCGCCTCACTCTCCGGCCGGCTCGGCCTTGACGCCGGCCTCCAGGTGCACCTTGGGCACGCGCGAGGCGATCCACGCTCCCGCCGCCACGAACACCGCCAGCACGCCGTAGACGACGTGAAAAGCCTGCGTCAGCGCCTGGGGTGAGAGGTCCGTGGGCAGCGCCTGCGCCGCACCTTCCCCCCCGGGCCTGACGTGCAGCAGCACGAAGGCCAGGCCGCCGAAGATGGCCGTGCCCAGCGACGCGCCCAAGGAGCGCGTGAGTGACAGCAGGCCCGCCGCGGCCCCCAGGCGCTCGCGGCCGGCCAGGGTCTGGGTGGCGAGTTGGGCACTGGCCATGACCGTGCCGAAACCCAGGCCCACCACCGCCGCCGCACCCGCCAGCAGCGCGGGCGAGGACGGCGCCAGCGCCAGCACGCCCAAGGCCAGTGCCGATAGCGACAAGCCCCGGGGCGGCATGCGCGTGGGCAGCCCCGTGCGCGCCGTGATGCGGCCGTTGAGCGTGGAGCCCACCACCAGCCCAAGCGTGAGCGGCAGCATCTGCAGCCCCGCGTCGGCCGCGTTGGCGCCGTGCCCCAGCTGCAACTGAATGGGCAGCAGGAACACCAGCGCGAACATGCTGGCCGCGAACACCAGCACCGTGCCGCAGATCCAGCCCACGCCGGGCAAGCGCAGCAGCTCCAGCGGCAAAAAGGGCGAGGCGTGGCGGCGCTGCTGGCGCAGCAGCACGGTGCCGGCACCCAGGGTCAGGACGACGAGCCCCACGCTGGCGGCCGACAGCCAGCCGAAACGGTGTCCAGCCAGGCTGAACCACAGCAGCGCCGACACCGCCGTCACCACGAACAGCAGCAGCCCAAGCGGGTCGGTGGGCGCGCCGCGCAGCGCCGGTGCCGTGCCGCTGGGCGGCAAGCGCAGCACGCGCCAGGCGGCCAGGGCGCACAGCGGCACGTTGGCCAGGAACAGCCAGCGCCAGTCGGCGTGGTGCACCACCAGCCCGCCGATGACGGGCCCGCCCACGCTGGAGGCGGTAAAGACGATGGCGAAATACGCCTGGTAGCGCGGGCGCAGCCGCGGCGGCACCAGCTCGCCGATGAGCGCCTGGCACAGCACCATCAGGCCGCCGCCGCCCAAGCCCTGCAGCAGCCGCGCGGCGATCAGCGCGCCCATGCCGCGCGCCAGTGCGCAAGCCAGCGACCCCAGGGCGAACACCGCCAAGGCCGCCAGCAGCATGCGGCGGCGGCCGAAGCGGTCGCCCAAGCGGCCGTACAGCGGCGCCGTCACCGTGGCGGCGATCAGGTAGCCGATGGCGATCCAGGCCGTGTCGCCCAAATCACTGAAATCGGCCGCGATGCGCGGCGTGGCCGTGGCCAGCAGCGTCTGGTCCACCGCGGCCAGAAACATGGGCAGCATCACCGCGCTGAACAGCGCCAGCACCGCGCGACGCGGCGGTTCATCGGCCTGCCGTGCCGCGGCGACGGCAAGCGCTTGGGCTGCGGGCGAAGCCGGGCGCTCCGGCAATCGGGTGCTGCGTGGCATGGCGGGGCCGTTGCAAGCCGCATGCCGCGCAGGCGCATACCGGCATTCAATTACCTGGACCGCCTCAATCCCGTGCGCAGACTGCCGATACCGAAATATCCGAGCCAAATGCCGGACAGCAGGATGGGAATTTGCAAAACTCCATGACCTTGAATAACCTACGAATTACTTCAATCTTGATCTTGCTCAATACGCAGCGAAAATTTCATGGACTGCGCGCGCGTGCGTGATGCGTTTCACGGCGCGGCAATAATTCGCCCTTCCAATGAGAAATCCTGGCCACCCTGCATTTTTCACAAACCGAGATAAGCCGAGAAATTTTTCCAACCGGCGACAGAAATAGCGGATTTCCTGGCCGCATTTGCTTCCTTTGGAAGCTGCCATTCAATTGATAGTAGTGGCCAAGCAATTACAGAGAACTCCCACCCTCATGCCCCGCCGACAAGCAATGACCAAAGAAGTCGCGTCTTCCACCAGCACCCTTGCCAGCCCGCTGGCGATGGCCGTGCCGCCCGCGCTGACCGCGCAAATCGCCCAAGCCCTGGCGCCCGTGCCGGCGGCCACGCCCAGCGCCGCCGAGCGCATGGACCAGGCCGCGCACGCCATGCTCTCGCGCGTGTCCGGCGGCCTGTCGCCCATCAGCCTTTCGCTGGCTTGGGCGGATTGGGCCATGCACCTGGCCGCGTCTCCCGGGCGCCAGTCCACGCTGGCGCAGCAGGCCGCCAAGCTCTTGAGCGCAGCCGGGCCGGCCGCGGGCCCCACGGCCGATGCGCCCAAGCGCCCCGAGAGCGACGAGCGCTTTCGCGACCCCGCGTGGGAACAGTGGCCCTTCAACGTCTACAAGAACCAGTACAAGGCGGCCTGCGCCTGGTGGGAACAGGCCGTGCAGCTTGACGGCGTGGCCCGCCACCACGGCCACCTGGTGAACTTCTTCACCCGGCAGTGGCTGGACGCCATGTCGCCCTCCAACTTCGCCGCCACCAACCCGCAGGTGCAGCAGGCGCTGCGCGACAGCGCCGGCCAGAGCCTGGCCGCGGGCAGCCGGCTGCTGACGCGCGACCTGGCCGAGCAAGCCACCAAGCAACCCGGCGACGGCGAGGCCGCCGCCGCCGCGCTGCCGCCGCTGCCCTACCGCGTGGGGCAGGACGTGGCCGTGACGCCCGGCAAGGTGGTCTACCGCAACCACCTCATAGAGCTCATCCGCTACGAGCCCACGACAGAGACGGTGCACCCGGAGCCGCTGCTCATCGTCCCGAGCTGCATCATGAAGTACTACATCCTGGACCTCTCGCCCGGGAACTCCATGGTGCGCTACCTGGTGAGCCAAGGGCACGTGGTCTACATCATTTCCTGGCGCAACCCCGACGCCGCCGACCGCGACCTGGGCATGCGCGACTACTTGCGCAGCGGCGTGATGGACGCCATGGCCGCCGTGGCGCGCACCAGTGGCACGCGGCGCCTGCACGCCGCGGGCTACTGCCTGGGCGGCACCTTCCTGTCCATCGTGGCGGCGGCGCTGGCCGGCCACCACGCCGCGGGCGAGGCGCACCCGCTGCGCCGCCAGTCCGACATCGCCGACCTGCCGCAGCTGCAAAGCGTCACGCTGCTGGCCACGCTCACCGACTTCACCGAACCGGGCGAGCTGGGCGTGTTCATCGACGACGACCAGTTGCGCACGCTGCGCGAGGAGATGGCCCGCACCGGCTTCCTCAGCGGGCGGCAGATGGCCGGCTCCTTCCAGTTCCTGGGCTCGCGCGACCTGATTTGGGCGCGCAACGTGCGCCGCTACCTGCTGGGCCAGGACGACCAGCCCAACGACCTCATGAGCTGGAACGCCGACGTCACGCGGCTGCCCGAGCGCATGCACTCGGAGTACCTGCAGTCGCTCTACCTGAACAACGCGCTGGCCACGGGCCGCTACCGCGTGGGCGACGTCGCGGTGGCGCTGTCGGACCTGCACGCGCCCATGTTCATCGTGGGCACGGCGCGCGACCACGTGGCGCCGTGGAAGTCGGTCTACAAGATCCACCTGCTCACCGACACCGAGACCACCTTCGTGCTGGCCAGCGGCGGGCACAACGCGGGCATCGTCTCCGAGCCCGGCCACGCGCGGCGCAGCTACCAGCTCGCCAGCCGTGAGCCCGGTCAGGCCTACGTGGCGCCGGAGGACTACGCCGCGGGCGCTCCTGCGCACGAGGGTTCCTGGTGGGAAGCCTGGAGCGCCTGGCTGGCCCAGCGCAGCGGCCCGCGCGTGGCGCTGCCGCCGCTGCCCAAGGACGTGGCTCTGGACGATGCCCCCGGCCAATACGTGCACGTGCGCCATGCGGATTGAGTCGCACACCGCGCTGCTGGGCGAACGGCCCGAGACCGACCTGTTGCACCGCCTGGACGCCGAGCTGCAGGCGCTGCAGGGCCGCATCGTGCAACTGGCCATCGCGCTGCGCGCCCCGCTGGACACGCCGGCGGACGTCGAACGCATCCTGCAACGCCCGCCCACCTCCGCGGTGGCCACGGAGCGGCGCAGCGAAGGCGGCGGGCGCAACTACCGCGGCCCGGAGCGCCGCGTCTCGCACCTGTGGGACGAGCTGCGCGCGCTGCTGGTGCTGCGCTGGCAGCTGTGCAGCCGTCTGGCGGCCGTGGTGGGCGCGCCGGCCGTGCACGAGCTGCTGGCCGCGGCCGACGCGCAGTTGCGCCGCGAAGGTTTCACGCAGTCCACCGCCGGCATGACGCTGTAGCCGCCGGCTTCACAAAAGCATCACCACAACACGGGACGCCGCCTGCTGCCGTCAGGGCAGGCGCGCCCCCAACAAGCCGCGCTTTTGGCCAATACGAGGCTGAGAGCACCAACGAAACGAACCGGGAACACACACCATGGACCAAGCCGTCAACACCGCCGACCTCTCCACCTCCACCGCCAACGGCACCGCGCGCACCTCGCGCATGAGCCTGGCCGGCAAGAAGGGCCTCATCGTGGGCGTGGCCAACGAGCACAGCATCGCCTGGGGCTGCGCCGAGCTGGCCAAGCTGCAGGGGGCCGACGTGGTCGTCTCCTGCCTCAACGAGAAGGCCACGCGCTTCGTTGCGCCGCTGACCGAGCCCGCGGGCATTGCGCTCAAGCCCTGCAACGTCGAGCAACCCGGCGAGCTGCAGGCGCTGGTGGACTTCGCCGTGGAAAAGCTGGGCCGGCTGGACTTCATCGTCCACTCCATCGCCTGGGCCCCGCTGGAAGACCTGCACGGCCGCGTCATCGACAGCTCCTCCACGGGCTTCGCGCGCGCCATGGAGGTCTCGTGCCACTCGCTGGCCGAGCTGGCCAAGCTGTGCGCCCCGCACATGACGCAGGGCGGCGCCATCGTCACCATGACCTACCTGGGCGCCGACGAGGCCGTGCCGCACTACGGCCTGATGGGCCCGGTCAAGGCCGCGCTGGAATCGCTGGTGCGCTACATGGCCGTGGAGCTGGGCCCGCAGCGCATCCGCGTGCACGCCGTCTCGCCCGGCCCCATCCACACCCGCGCGGCGTCGGGCATCGCCGGCTTCGACGAGCTGGTGGACGCCTCGGTGGCCAAGGCCCCGTTGGGCCGCCTGGTGACGCTGGACGAGATCGCCCAGCTCGCCAACTTCCTCTGCAGCGACGCCGCCTCCGGCATGACCGGCCAGACCATCTACGTGGACGGCGGCTGCCACGCCGTGGCCTGAGCCTCAGCGCCGCGAACACCGAACAACTCGAACGGGAACACACCGCCATGAACGCCTTGCTGGAAACCGACTACATCGAGAACGTCACCTACGACGAGATCAGCGTCGGACAGACCGCCACCCTCACGCGCACCATCAGCAACGAGGACATCCAGGCCTTTGCCGCCGTCTCCGGCGACACCAACCCCGCCCACCTCAACGCCGAGTACGCCGCCGACACGCTGTTCCACGGCGTCATCGCCCACGGCATGTGGGGCGGCTCGCTCATCTCCGCGCTGCTGGGCACCGTTTTCCCCGGCCCGGGCACCATCTACCTTGAGCAGGACCTGCACTTCACCAAGCCCGTGCGCATCGCCGACACGCTCACGGTGACGGTCAAGGTCGCCGCCAAGGACGACGCCAAGAAGCGCGTGGAGCTGGACTGCGAGGTCGTCAACCAGAAGGGCGCCTGCGTGCTCTACGGCAAGGCCCGCGTGCTGGCCCCCACCACCAAGGTGAAGGTGCAGCGCAACAAGGCGCCCAAGATCCACCTCTTCGACGCGCAGGCCCGCCTGCGCGCGCTGCTGGCCCTGGGGGCTGACATGCCCGCGGCCAAGTGCGCGGTGGTGCATCCCTGCGACCCGGAGTCGCTGTCCGGCGCCATCGACGCGGCGCAACTGGGCCTGATCGAGGCCGTGCTCATCGGCCCGGAGGTGCGCATCCGCCACGTGGCCAAGGAAGCCGGCATCGAGCTGGGCGACGTGCGCATCATCGACACGCCCTACTCCGAGGCCGCCGCCGAGAAGGCCGCCGAAATGGCCGCCAAGGGCGAGGTGGAGATGCTCATGAAGGGCAGCCTGCACACCGACGAGCTCATCCACGCCGTGCTGTCGCAAAAGGCGCTGCGCACGGGGCGGCGCATGTCGCACGTCTTCCGCTTCGACGTGCCGCTGTACCGCAAGCCCATCCTCATCACCGACGCGGCGCTCAACATCCAGCCCACGCTGATGGAGAAGAAAGACATCATCCAGAACGCCATCGACTTCGCGCGCATCGCCGGCATCGACCAGCCCAAGGTGGCCATCCTGGCGGCGGTGGAGACGGTCAACCCGG
>NZ_BCTC01000168.1 GCF_001571085.1 Azohydromonas lata NBRC 102462 | reverse complement strand
CGCCGCCGCCGCCCCGTGCCGCGCCGCCACGCCCGGCGCCCACGCCCGCACCGCCGCCGCCAGCCGTGGTGCCGGTGCCCGAGATCCAGCGCCCGGCGCCGCAAGCCCCCGCCATCACCAGCGTGCCGGTGGCGCCGCCGCCGGCCCCGCCCGCGCCCCCGGCCCCGCCACCCGAGGCCCCGCCCGCCCCGGTTCAAAGAACCGCGCCGGTCATCAATTTTTCGGGCTGTGCCAAGCCGGACTACAACGCGGCGGCGCGGCGCGCCGAGGCGCAGGGGTCCACGGTGATCAGCTTCCTGATCGACACCGACGGCCGCGTGCTCGAAAGCCGCGTGGACCGCTCCTCCGGCGCAACGCGAGAACACAAGATGCTCGACCGCCTGGCGGTGGACGCGCTGGCGCAGTGCCGCTTCAAGCCCGGCACCGTCAACGGTCAGCCGGAGCGCTCCTGGTCGCGCGTCGAATACGTCTGGAAGCTGGTGGACTGATCGTCCCCGGCGCACCTCCTCCTCATTCCCAAGTCCGCCCCCGCACCATGCTCGCCAAGAACAAGACCCTCTGGACCCGGCCGCTCGTCGCGGCCCTGCTGGCCGGCTGCAGCCTTTACGCCGGGGCGCAGGCCGTGCAGACCCAGGCCGTCGCCAACCCCTACGGGCTGCAGGCCATCTGGGAGCAAGGCGACCTCGTGGCGCGCGGCACGCTGGTGCTGCTGCTGCTCATGTCCATGGGGAGCTGGTACGTGATCTTCACCAAGCTGTTCGAGCAGCGCCGGCTCATGAAGAGCGCCAGCGCCGCGGCGCAGAGCTTCTGGAACGCCGACAGCGTCAAGGCCGGCACGCAGGGGCTGCAAACCGGGAGCGCCTTCCGCTTCATCGCCGAGGCCGGTTTGAAGGCCAGCGAGCACCACGAAGGCAAGCTCACCGAGCAGATCGACCGCCACACCTGGATTTCCATGTCCATCCAGCGCGCGATCGACAACGTGGCCAGCCGGCTGCAGGACGGCCTGGCCTTCCTCGCCACCGTGGGCTCCACGGCGCCCTTCGTGGGCCTGTTCGGCACCGTCTGGGGCATCTACCACGCGCTCACCGCCATCGGCATCAGCGGCCAGGCCAGCATCGACAAGGTGGCCGGGCCGGTGGGCGAGGCGCTGATCATGACGGCCATCGGCCTGGCCGTCGCCGTGCCGGCGGTCATGGGCTACAACTGGCTGATCCGCCGCAACAAGGCCGCCATGGAGCAGGTGCGCGGCTTCGGCAGCGACCTGCACAGCGTGCTGCTGGCGGGCAAGCGCTAAGACCTCGCACGGGAGCCGACGGCCATGGCCATGGGCATGGCGCCGCAGGACGGCGCAGACGGCGAGGAGTCGATGATCTCCACCATCAACACCACGCCCCTGGTGGACGTGATGCTGGTGCTGCTGATCATCTTTTTGATCACGGTGCCGGTGGTGACGGCCTCCATCAAGCTGGAGCTGCCCAAGGAGCGCAACCAGCCCACGCAGACCAAGCCGGAGAACGTCGTGCTGGCGGTGGCGCGGGACGGCGGAATCTTCTGGGGCCTGGAGCCGCTGGACATCGACGCGCTGCAGGCGCGGCTGCGCGTGGTGGCGGCCAAGGACGAGCAGCCCGAGATCCACATCCGCGGCGACATGGCCGCCCGCTACGAGTCGGTTGGGCGCGTGGTGGCGGCGTGCCAGAAGGTGGGCATCCGCAAGATCGGCTTCATCACCGAGCCCCCGGCGAGCGGCGGGCGCTGAAGCAGCCCGCGGCGCGAGAGGAAACGACCCCATGGCGATGCAGTTCCGCGACCACAGCGAGGACGACGGCCTGATGGCCGAGATCAACACCACGCCGCTGATCGACGTGATGCTGGTGCTGTTGATCATGTTCATCATCACCATCCCCATACAGACGCACGCGGTGAAGATGGAGCTGCCGGTGGCCGCGCCCTCGACGCCGCCCACGCCGCCGCAGATCGTGCGCATCGACGTGGACGCCGCCGGCACCGTGACCTGGGACGGCGAGGCGCTGACCCACGAAGCGCTGGAAGCCCGCCTGGGCGCCGCCGCCGCGCAGACGCCCCAGCCGGAGCTGCACCTGCGCGCCGACCGCGCCGTGCCCTACGCGGCGGTGGCCGGCGTGCTGGCCGCGGCGCAGCGGCAGCGGGCCACGCGCATCGCCCTGGTGGGCAACGAACAATTCCTGCCCTGAGCACTGGACGGAAGCTTCACGAGATGACGACCCCCATGGACCTGCCCTCCTTCATGCAGCGCGCCGCCGAAGGCGTGTACGCGATAGACACCGGCTTCCAGCGCGAGGGCTTCGACGCCGCCTGGCTGCTGGTGCAGGACGGCCGGGCGGCCTTCGTGGACGCCGGCACCAACTTCGCCGTGCCGCGGCTGCTGGCGGCGCTGGACGTGCTGGGGATCGCGCGCGAGGCGGTGGAGATGGTCATTCCCACCCACGTGCACCTGGACCACGCGGGCGGCGTGGGCCTGCTGATGCAGGAGCTGCCCGCGGCGACGCTGTGGGCGCACCCGCGCGGCGCGCGCCACCTCATCGACCCGCGCGTGCTGTGGCAAGGCGCACTGGCCGTGTACGGCGAGGAGGAGATGAACCGCTCCTACGGCCGCCTGGTGCCCGTGGACGCGTCGCGCGTGCGCACGACGGAGGACGGCATGGAGCTGCGCCTGGCCGGCCGCGTCTTGCGTGTGCTGGACACCCCGGGCCACGCCCGCCACCACCACTGCCTGTGGGACGAAACCAGCGGCGGGGTATTTACCGGAGACACGTTTGGGCTGAGCTATCGGGAATTCGACGTGGCTGGAAAAGCCTGGATATTCCCGACCTCCACGCCGGTGCAGTTCGAGCCGGATGCGCTGAAGGAATCGGTGCTGCGGATTGCGGCGCTGCATCCGCAGCGGCTTTATTTGACGCACTTCGCCTGCGTGAGCGACGTGCCGCGGCTCACCGCGCTTTTCCTTTCGATATTGGATGCGATGGTGGCGCTTGGGCGTGGGTTAGCGGATTCGGCGCAGCGGCATGAGGAATTGAAGGCTGGGTTGTTTGAGATTTATTTGGCCAGTTTGAGGCAGCATGGGTGTTTGATGGCGGATTCGGAGATTCATGCATTGTTGGAGATGGATTTGGAGTTGAATGCGCAGGGGATGGGGGTTTGGCTGGGGAAAGAGAAGACTCCTCAATAAAAGCAGACCACTTCTCTTTTTCAAAAAAACTCAACATAAAATCAAAGATATATACAAAACCAAATCATGTCATACCGCCAAACCAATACTAAAACCAAGGCCAAATCACAACTTGCACGTTTTCTTCAAAACCCAAAACCAAACTACTAATTTTTCAGTTTAATGTAACAATATGCGTGGACAGCAATAATATCAAATTTCGGAAAAAATATGCAACGCTCAATTTATTGGAACATTTGCGAAGAAAAACTTTCTCTGCTTTGCACAAGAGTAGAGATGCGCGGTGTGTTGAACATTTTAGATTTTCATCTCCACTGCGAAGACTTTTACGCTCAATTTTTAAATTTACTCCTTGGATATTCGCTTGTCAATATGAATGCAAGCATTCAAAATGCGGACGGAATTGATTTAATTGACACATCAAATAAAATTGTATTACAGGTTTCATCTACAGCAACAAAAGCCAAAGTGGAATCATCTTTATGCAAAAATCTTTCAGCATACAAAGGCCACAAATTTAACTTTGTTTCTATTTCTAAAGACGCATCCAATTTACGCGACAAAGTTTATCAAAACCCACACTCCCTTGTGTTTCATCCTGCCACTGACGTTCACGATGTCAAATCCATTTTGCAGCTAATACTGCACTTCGACATAGCACGTCAACAGGAAATTCATGACTTCTTAAGAAAAGAGCTGCCCTCACAATCAGACGCAACCCCTTCCGAAACCAATATTGCAACAATTATTGGCATATTAGCAAAAGAGGATCTATACATCACTTCTAGTGACCCTAAGCCGATCCCTTTCGATATCGACAAGAAACTTGTTTTTAACAATCTAGACACAGCAGCAGAGATAGTAGAAGACTATAAGGTGCATCATCACAGGATTGCTCGTGTTTACGCGGAATTTGATACAATAGGGAAGAATAAAAGCACCTCAGTGCTAAACTCACTTCGCAAAAGCTACTTAAAACTAAGCCAGAAGTATAGTGGGGATCAACTATTCTTCCAGGTTGTAGATCAAGCAGTACAGACAGTGAAAAATAGCGCCAACTACATCGCAATGCCGCTGGAGGAACTCGAAATGTGTGTAAATATTTTAGTTGTAGATGCGTTTATTCGCTGCAGAATTTTTAAAAATCCTGAGGAGAACGCACATGCTTCTACCTAGAGATTCTCATCCTGCAAGCAGTCTTTATTTCAATGGTGCGTTCATAATTAAGGCATTGAAGGAAAATGATAAAGAACTGTCTTTAATAGACCTGTACATGGAGACAAAAAGGCACCGCGACATGCCGATTGCCATCTTTGTGTTAGCACTGGACTGGCTTTTCCTAGCGGACGCTATCTGCCCAAATAACAACGGAAGTATCAAATTATGTTCTTGAAGTATCTTCGCATTGAAAACAACGACGGACTTATTCGTCATATAAAGTTTCATGCCGGACTTAATCTCATTGTTGACGAAACTCCGTCAGAAGAAAAAAACCTTACGGGAAACAATGTCGGAAAAACCACTGTTCTTATGCTTATAGATTTTTGTTTGGGAGCCAGCCCCAAAGGGATATATACAGACCCTGAAAACAAAAAGAATGAAGACCTGAATGTCAAAAACTTTTTAATTAATACTGAGGTTCTAGTGACGCTAACACTCACTAGTGATCTCAATGCCTTATACGCAGAAGAAATAATAATTGAGCGCAATTTTCTAGCAAAGAAAAAGCTAGTACGCCGCATAAACGGCCAACAAAAGACAGAGGACGAATTTGAAGCTTACTTGACAAATCAGCTGTTCCCGGAACACTACGGGAAGAAGCCGACTTTTGGACAAATAATATCTCACAATATTCGCTACAAAGAAATTGGCGTAACCAACACATTAAAAACATTAAACGCATACACGCGGGATGATGAATATGAAACGTTATATCTTTTTCTGCTTGGCTGCGATTTCAATAGTGGCGACACAAAGCAAGAGCTTTTTTCGCGCATCCGCATTGAAACAAATTTTAAGGCACGTCTTGAGAGCAAGCAAACACGCTCCGCCTATGAGGCATCGCTATCTATACTAATCAAAGAAATCGATGTGCTCAATCAACGGCGAGCCTCTTTTCAAATAAATCAAAACTTTGAATTAGATTTAAAGAGACTGGACGATGTTAGATATCAAATTAATCTAACCCGCTCACAAATAAGCAGATTGCGTCTGCGAAACAACTTGATTACGGAAGCTACTCACGACGTAAGAGCAAACTCTTTTGCTGTAGATTTGAACGAACTTAAAAATCTTTACGGAGAAGTTTTAAGTCACTTGGGCGACATAACAAAATCATTCGAAGATTTGGTAGCATTCCACAACAAAATGATCGAGGAAAAAGTTAGATATATCTCCAAAGATGTGCCCAAACTTTCCGCAGAAATCGCTACTCGAAGCGAGGAGCTTAATCGCCTATTAGATGAAGAAAAATCAATAACAGAGCGCCTTTCCAAGTCGGGCTCCTTCAAAGAGCTTGAAGAAATAATCTTGTCTTTGAACGAAAAGCACCAGAAGCGCGGCGAGTTTGAAACCATTATTGAGCAAATTTCAGCCGTTGAAAGAAATCTTAAAACTCTGCATGAAGATCTAGACAAGATTGATGGTTTTCTTTTCTCTGGAGAGTTTGAAGCAAAAATTCAAGAAAAATTGAATAAATTTAATGAGTTTTTCTCTGCAGTCTCAGATGAACTTTATAGCGAAAAATATGCACTAAAGTTTGACCCAGTTACAACAAAAACCGGACAGCGCGTTTATAAGTTTAGCGCATTTAATACAAACTTCAGCTCCGGCAAAAAGCAAGGTGAAATTACCTGCTTTGATATTGCCTATACCCTATTCGCTGATGATCAAAAAATCCCATGCTACCACTTTCTACTTAACGACAAGAAAGAGCTAATGCACGATAACCAGCTTGCAAAAATTGCGCGCTTGGTAAACGATAAAGATAGACATATTCAGTTTGTTGCCTCGATACTTAGAGACAAATTGCCGCCAGAGCTCAATAAGGAAGAGTTCTTCATTGTTCGACTCTCACAAAATGAAAAGCTATTCAAAATTGAACAAAAGATTGCGCAATAAAATCCGCTTTCTAGGAGAAATTTTATTGTAATTTAACTGCGTACACATAACTTATAAAATTGAAATCCCAATTTTAACCACGATCTAAAATTCCTTTCGCGACCCAAGAAAGGAATCACATGGCAGCCATCCACTTCGGTCTTGACGACCGCCTCTTCGTCATCACCGGCGCCTCCCAAGGCATAGGCGCCGCCTGCGCTCGCCGCTTGACCGCCGACGGCGCCCGCGTCGCGCTGTGGGACGTCGCCGATGAGCCCGGCCGCGCGCTGGCCGAGGAGTTGGGCAGCGAGGACGGCCGCGCCCTGTATCAGCGCTGCGACGTCGCCTCCAGCGCCGACGTGCAGGCCGCCATGGCCGCCACGCTCACCTTCTTCGGCCGCGTGGACGGGCTGGTCAACAACGCCGGCATCTTCCGCGCCGCGGAGTTCCTCGACATCACGGAAGCCGACTGGGACGCCGTCATCGCCGTCAACCTCAAGGGCGCCTTCCTCGCCGGCCAGGCCGTCGCCCGCGAGCTGGTGCGCCAGGGCACGGGCGGGGCCATCGTCAACATGAGCTCGGTCAACGGGCGCACGGCCATTCCCACGATCGCCAGCTACAACGCCAGCAAGGGCGGCATCGACCAGCTCACGCGCGTGATGGCGCTCTCGCTCGTGAAACAAGGCATACGCGTCAACGCCGTGGCGCCGGGCACCATCGCCACCGAGCTGGCGCGACAGGCGGTGCTCACCAGCGAGGCGGCCCAGCAGCGCATCCTCAGCCGCACGCCCATGGGCCGCCTAGGCGAGCCCAACGAGGTGGCGGACACGGTCGCCTACCTGCTCAGCGACGCCTCCAGCTACGTCACCGGCGAGGTCGTGGTCGTGGACGGCGGGCGCATGGCGCTCAACTACACGATGCCCGCCGCCTGAGGACACGCCCGTCCCGCCCCGCGGGCGCACCGGCCGGCTGCCATGCCCGCCCGGGCGCGCCGTCCGGGGGCCGGGTGGCAAACTCGCCGGCCCAACTGCATCGCCACCGGAAGGCACAAGCCATGCGACTCCTTCACACCATGCTGCGCGTGGGCAACCTGCAGCGCTCCATCGACTTCTACACGCAGGTGCTGGGCATGGAGCTGCTGCGCACCACGCAGCGACCCGAGCAGCAGTACGACCTGGCCTTCGTCGGCTACGGCGGCGGCAACCCGGGCCAGGCCGAGATCGAGCTGACCTACAACTACGGCACCGACCAATACGAGCTGGGCACGGCCTACGGCCACATCGCCATCGGCGTGCCGGACGTGGCCGCCACCTGCGCGGCCGTGCGCGACAAGGCCGCCGCCCTGGGCGGCGCCATCACGCGCGAGCCCGGCCCGGTCAAGGGCGGCTCCACCGTCATCGCCTTCATCACCGACCCGGACGGCTACAAGATCGAGCTGATCCAGCGCGGCACCTGAGCCCCCGGCCCTTCCTCACCTCACGTCCCTCGCCCCATGTCCCGTTCCCTCTACCAGCCCAGCCACGGTTTCTTCCAGCAGCAGGACGCCGCGACGCTGCATGCGCTGATGCGCGCCCATCCGCTGGCCACGCTGGTGCACGTGGGCCCGCACGGCCCGGTGGCCGACGTGGTGCCGCTGGAGTTCGTCGCCGACGCGGGCGAGCACGGCACGCTGCGCGGCCACGTGCCGCGCGCCAACCCGGTGTGGCAACAGGCGCAGGGGCAGGAAGTGCTGGTGCTGTTCCACGGCCCGCAGGGCTACGTCAGCCCGGGCTGGTACGCCACCAAGGCCGAGCACGGCAAGGTGGTGCCGACCTGGAACTACGCCGTGGTGCAGGCCCGCGGCCCGCTGCGCGCCATCGAGGACGCCGCCTGGCTGCGCACCGAGCTGGGCCGCCTCACCGCGCACCACGAAGCGGCCGTCGGCGGCCATTGGGCGCTGGAAGACGCGCCGGCCGACTTCACCGACAAGCTGCTGGGCGTGATCGTGGGGATCGAGATTCCCGTGGCCTCGCTGGAAGGCAAGTTCAAGCTCAGCCAGAACCAGCCCGCCGTGAACCGGGACGGCGTGGAGGCGGGGCTGGAGGCGCAAGGGGCGCCTGCGGCGGCGCTGCTGGAGCGCATGCGGGCGACGCGGTGAGGGGCGAAGGCTGAGGCGCTGAGGGCGGCGGCCTGTCCCTTACGCACACTGCCCGCCGCAAGAGTCCGTCAGCGCCAGCCGGAGGCCGATCGGCAGCGCCCCCCGAGTCGTCATTCCCGCGCAGGCGCACTGCTGTCCGGGGAAAACGTAACGGTGGCCGCACAAGGCTGTAGGCCGAAG
>NZ_BCTC01000167.1 GCF_001571085.1 Azohydromonas lata NBRC 102462 | reverse complement strand
CTTTAAAGCCTCTACCAGTTCCTGCAGCAGTGCTGCGTTCCAGCGCGGACAGCGCGTACGCAAGGTATCCCACACCTTATCCGGCGTGCGGTCATCAAGGCCGGGCAGGCTGAGATCCAGCCAGACCGCCTCGGGGTTCAACGTGTCCAAGGGAGGCCCTTGCGTTTGGCCAGTCAGTTGGCGCAAATGGCGGGTCTTTCCGGTGCCTTCGTCGCCCACCACGGCGACAAGACCCGCAGGCAGTGAATGATCGGTCATGGCTTGCATTTTGCGGCCTGCCCGTGCTGGCCAGCTTCTGCGCCGTCGCTGGTGGATCACACGGCGGCGGCGCGTGACAAGCCGCCGCGCCGCCTGTCTCCAAGATGGCAAGCACTCCATTCAAGCTTGCTCTTGGACATGAACGGCAGCCTCAAGACGCTTTCCCCCACGCTTCGAAACACCGCCCTGGGCCTGTGCGCCATGGCGGGACTCCTGACGGCCACGCCTGTGGTGCGGGCGGAGGACTACCCCAGCAAGCCTGTCCGAGTGGTGGTTCCTTGGCCTGCAGGCGCGATCACCGACGCGCTGGCCCGGCGGCTCAGCGAGCAGGTGGGCTCTCAACTTGGCCAGCCGTTCATCGTCGACAACCGCCCCGGGGCCAGCGGCAGCATAGGCACGAGCTTCGCGGCGAAGTCCGCAGCCGACGGCTACACGTTGATGGTCGCGTCCTCCGACACCCATGCCATCAACCCGATCTACTACACGAAACTGCCCTATGCCACGGCCGACTTCGCCGACGTGACCGGCTTGGCCAAGTTCTCCTACATCATCGCCGTGGGCAAACATGTTCCGGCCAACAGCCTGCGTGAGTTCGTCGCCTTGGCCAAGGCTCAACCGGGCAAGTATTCCTATGCGTCCTGGGGCAACGGCAGCCTGGCGCACCTGGGTACGGAACTGTTCAAGTCGGCGGCGGGCATTGAGCTGCTGCACGTTCCTTTTCAGGGAACCGCGCCGGGCGTGACGGCCCTGATCAGCAGCACCGTGGACTTGATGATCATGCCCGCCGGTACGGCCGAGCATCAGCGCAAGGCCGGCAAGCTCAAGATACTGGCCGTCGCGGGCCCCGCGCGCTCCTCCGTCGTCGCCGACGTCCCCACGACGGCCGAGACGGGTTACCCCTCCGTCATCGTGCAGCAGTGGTTCGGCCTCGTGGTGCCCAAGGGCAGCCAGGACGGCGTCAGGAGCAGGCTGGCCGCGGCGTTCTCGCGCGCACTGACGCAAAAGGACACGGCCGACTGGATCGCCAGCGAAGGCGGCGAGCCGCTGCCCCTCAATGGCGAGCAGTTCAAGGCCTTCGCGCAGAGCGAGTCCCAGCGCTGGCGCAAGGTGATCGCCGATGCCCGCATCGATCTCCAGTGATGCAGGCTGGAGACGGGGCGGTCCGTGGCCAGGCCGCGGTGACGTGGCGCAGGACTGGTCTCAGCAAGCCAGCGTCTTGCGGCCGCCGAACTGCCCTTGACGACCCTTCAGGCTCCGCGCACCAGCGCCAGGACCTTGCTGGCGTCCAGGCCGCGGGCCTTCTCCTGCATCGCCGGCATGAACCTTCCCTGAAGGCCCTGGGCCTCGGCCGTGACGCTGGCATAGGCGTCCTTGAGCATTTGTGTCGACATGGTTCGCCCCCCGGCGTAGTAGCGCTTGGCAACGTGGCCGAGGGCATAGGTGGTCGCAAAGCTCATGCCTGAGCTGACGGCTTGCTTGCCAAGGCCGCCAAACATGCCGCCGCCGAATTTGCCCAGTACGCCGCCGAGCAGCTTGCGGCCGGCCTGTTCGAGGTACTGCGACGTCAGGCCGACACCGACCGTCGCGAGGAAGTCCTTCACGTGTCCGCTGTCGAGTTGGTAACCATGGGCTTGGCCAATGCGGTAGACCAGTTTCATCTGCAACGGAATGATGGCCATCGTCGACAAAGTCTCGGGCAACAGCTCCAGGGCGCCGTTCAGGATGGCGGCATTCAGGATGGCCTGGTCGAGCGCCGAGTTGTCGACAGCCGCCGCCGCTTTGCCTGAGCCCGGTGTGGCCGCCGCGGCACCCAGCGGCGCCGTTGCCAGCTCTTCGGCCTGCGCTTCGAAACGCCCGGCCGAGGTGCCCAGGCCAAGCTGGCCGTGCAGCTTGGCCAGGAAACTTGCCTCGGCTTGCGACTGTGCGCCGTCGGCATCGCATACGCAGACTGCCATTTCGTAGGCGAGCTGGCGGGCCTCGGCACTGCCCAGGCCGGTAACCGCCGCAGCGGTGTCGACGCGCTTCATCAGCACGTCCTGATAAAGCATCGGCAGGTGCACGCCATGGGATCGCCCCAGGCCTTCCACGATGCGCTTGAGCTCGTCGCGCTCGCGGTCATGCTTGTCGCCGTCGGCATACGCTGCGAGCACGGCGATGGTGACAATGGCCTGGATCTCTGCAGAGGTCATAGGGACTTTTCAAGCAAGTGGGCAAGGTGGCTTCGGTCCGTGCCGAGCACAAAGGTTCCACTTGCCGGCGATCGCCAGGACCTCTGGCAGTCGGCTCAGGCCGTTTGTCAATCGACCGTCGCACCCGTGGCCTTGGCCACCTTGCCCCACTTCTCGGACTCGGCCTTCACGAAAGCCGCAAAATTTTCGGGCGTGTCGCCCACGAACTCCGAGCCCGTTTCCTTGAGCACGTGCTGGTACTCGGCGCCCTTCATGACCTTGAGCGCCTCGGCGTTGATTTTTGCGATCACGTCCTTGGGCGTCTTGGCCGGGGCGAACATGCCATACCACGCATAGGACTCGACGCCCGGCATGCCCGCCTCCGCGAACGTGGGCACGTCAGGCAATTGCGACGAGCGCTTGGCGCCGGTGACGGCGATGGCCTTGAGCTTGCCCGCCTTGATGTGCGGAAGGATGGCCACCGTGCTGTCGAACATCATGGGCGCGTGCCCGGCCAGCACGTCGTTGATCGCCGTGGCCGAGCCCTTGTACGGCACGTGCGTCATGTCCAGCTTGGCCGTCATCTTGAACAGCTCGCCCGTCATGTGCTGCGGTGTGCCGTTGCCTGACGACGCGTACTGGAACTTGCCCGCTGCCGATTGGATGTGGGCCACAAGCTCCTTGAGGTTGCTTGCCGGCACGGAAGGGTGAACCGCCAGCACCAGCGGCACCCGCAGCAGGTTGGTCACTGGCGCAAGGTCCTTCTGCGCCTCGAAGGGCATCTTCTTGTAGACATGCTGGTTGATCACGATGGGCGCGCTGGACGTGATGAGCAGCATGGAGCCGTCCGGCGTTGCCTTGGCAACGGCTGCCGACCCGATGTTGCCGCCCGCGCCGCCGCGGTTGTCCACGACAAAGGGCTTGCCCAGCGCATCGGTCAGGCCCTTGGACATTGGGCGCGCCACCGTGTCCGACGGTCCGCCCGGCGGCCACGGCACGACGATGGTCACCGGCTTGGACGGCCAGTCCTGCGCCTGCACGGTTGAACACACGAGCAGCCCAAGGGCCGCGAGCGCCATGCGGCGGTTACATACAGTCATTGCTGTCTCCTGTTTACATATGGGCTTGATCCGGGTCCCGCGGCTCAACGCGAAAGGATCGAATCAGCGCGCGCAAGCTTAGGAATCGAAGTGGCTTGCCCGCATCCGGCCAAATCCTCAAGCAGCTCTGCGTAGAACTACGCAGGCCTGGGCAACTGCCGTGCACGTCCACACGGCACGCACCTGCCCTGCGGAAAATATCGACATGCCACGCCTGTATCTCGCACGTTCCTCCAGCAGCCGCATGCTGCGCGCGTTTTTGGCCCTGGTGGCCATGGCCTTGTTCGCCGCGCTGCTGGCCGGCGTGGGGGCCTGGGTTGAAAGGCGCGAGATGGCCCTCAAGGCGCAGGCGCTGCACCACGCGCTGGAGGCTCACGCCCTGGGCCTGCAGTCCACGGCGGAGCGCTTCGATTTCCTGCCGTTGGCGTGCGCGCGCCATCCCGCCGTCACTGCATTGCTTGAGAAGCCTGCGGATGGCGAGTTCGTCCTTCGGGCCAACGCCTATTTCGAGGAGTTGAACCGCGTCGTCGGCGCGTCGGCGCTCTACCTGCTGGACCGCCAGGGCCTGACGCTGGCGGCCAGCAACTGGCGTACGGGTGACAGCTTCGTCGGGATGAACTACAGCCGGCGTCCGTACTTCGAGAAGTCGCTGGCCGGGGAGCGCAGCGTCTTTTACGGTGTCGGCCTGACCACTGGCGTGCCCGGCTTGTTCATCGCCGAGCCGGTGCATGGCGCCACGGGCATCCTTGGGGTCCTCGTCGTGAAGGTGGGGCTGGACGCCGTTCAGGCGGCCTGGGCCAGCGCGCCCGACCCCGTGGTGCTTTCCGATGCCCGCGGCGTCGTGTTCCTGAGCTCGGTGCCTGCATGGCTCTACGGCACCCGACAGCCCCTGGCGAAGGAGGATGTCGCCTGGCTGAATGGCCAGCGCCAGTATGGGCTGGCGCAGCGCAGTTTTGCCCTGCTGCCGTGGCGCGTTGAAGGCCGGGCGGATGATCAGCAAGTCACGCCCTACAAGGTCCGGGCCGAAGTCGGCGGCGTGCACCGGACCCTGCTGGCGGCGGACATGAAGATGCCTCGAACGGACTGGACCCTGAGCGTGATGGCCGACCTGTCCGAGGTCTACCAAGCCAAGCGCTTGGCTCAAGTGATCACGGGCCTGGTGGTGCTGCTGCTCGTGTTGAGCCTGCTGTACTGGCGGCTGCGCGAACGCCGCCTTGCCGAGCAGCGCCAGCGTGCACAGGAGGCACAGTTGCAGCATGCGGCCCGCCTTGCCAGCCTGGGCGAGCTGGCTTCCACGCTGGCTCACGAGCTTGGCCAGCCCTTGATGGCCTTGTCGAGCTATGCGGTGGCGGCCCAGCGCTTTGCGCAGCAGAGCTCACGTGAGCTGTTGCACCAGACCCTCGCGGAGATCCAGGCGCAGGCCCGGCGAGCCGCGGACATCGTGGCCCGCATGCGTGGTTTCGTGCGCCAGCGCAGCCGGGGACAGGAGCAGTGCGAAATCCCGGACATCGTGAACTCGGTGCTGGCCCTGGTGGCGCCGGAGATCCGCAAGCTCAAGTCAGCCATCGAGCTGGACCTGCCGGCAACCTTGCCGGCCGTGTGCGGTGACCGGCTGTTGCTGGAGCAGTTGCTGCTGAACCTCTTGATGAACGCCCTGCAGGCCATGAAGGACGTGGATGAAGGCGGCAGGCGCATCACCATCCGCGCGCGGGCCGAAGGCGCCGCGGTCAAGCTGGAAGTTCAGGACACCGGCCCGGGTATTGCGGCCGACGTCGTGCCCCGGATCTTCGAGCCCTTCTTCACCACCAAGGCCGACGGCCTGGGCGTTGGGCTGAAAATCTGCCGCTCGATTGCCGAAAGCCACGGGGGCCGCCTGGCCCATGCTTCGCCGCCGGGATGCGGCGCGTTGTTCATCCTGACCTTGCCCTTGGAATCATGCAAAGACGATCGTTGAACATCTACGTGGTTGACGATGACGAAGCCGTGCGCCGCTCTTTGCTGCTGATGCTGATGTCCACCGGGTTCGCGGTGCAGGGCTTCGAGGCGGGCGAGGTGTTTCTGGACACGGTGGACATGCGCGCGGGCGGCGTGCTGATACTGGACTTGCGCTTGAACGGGATGAGCGGCCTGGAGGTGTTCGCGCGTCTCAAGGCCGCGCGCAGTCCGCTGGTGGTGCTGTTCCTGTCCGGCCACGGCGACATTCCGACCGCGCTCAATGCCGTGCGGCAGGGCGCGCGCGACTGGGTGGTCAAGCCTGACTCGGAGGCGCTTTTGGGCAAGCTGCCCGGTGCGTTGGAAGAGGCGGCCTGTCGCGCACAAGCGCTGGAGCAATGGGAATCGCTGACACCCAGGGAACGCGAGGTGGCCGTGCACGTGGCCCGCGGCGTGGCCAACAAGGAAATCGCCCGCTTGCTGCAGCCGCCCTGCAGCCCACGCTCCGTGGAAACCCACCGCGCCCACCTGTTTGCCAAGCTGGACCTGGCCAACGACAACGTGCTGGGCCGCTGGCTGGCGCGCCAGGCCTGGCTCTTGGGCGACGATGGAACACGCCGCGACGAGAACGCGACGTAGCGCTGGAGGAGAGCTTGGGTCGCCGCGTCAGGAACGGGGCAGGGCGTCCGGCAGGCCTATGCGCACCGGTGTGCCGGCGGCGTCAAGCTCAATGTCTCCGGTCAATGCCACGGGGTGCTCCAGGTTCCACATGGAGAGCGTGAGGACAGGCGGCGCCGACGCCCTATGGATCCGGTTCATCACCACCAGCGTTGCGTCGTGTCCCTCGCCCACGGCGAAGGCCGCTCTGGATTCCAGCTCCGCCAGGTCTTCCGTCGAGTGGTCTTGGGGCGGCTCGACATCGATCAACGCGCGTTCCATCCCCGCGGCCAAGTCCGAGGTGCGGAACACCATCCAGCGGCCAGGAAAGTCAATCAGGCACACGCCGGGTGCGCCATAGCGCCGGGACAGACGGGTGTAGAACGCCTGGAGCAGCTCCGGCGCTTGCGAAGCGGACATCGAAAACATGGCGTGCTACTTTGCCAGCGCCACGCAACCAGGCCGGCGCTCCTGTTGCAGCGCTGTCACACCCGATTGGCAGGTCGGCGTGATGCCCAGCCTGTCTGCGGCTGAACGCTCCGGCGGACGGAACCGGTTCAGGCATGTCCCGGGGGGTAGGCGAAGCCGCCGCCTCGTTCCCGCGCCAGCCGAGCTTCTTCGCGCAGGTCTTCCTGCACCGGGTCAGGTGCGCCGCCGTCCTTCAGGTGATCTTCGTACCAGGCCGCGATCAGCAAGCCCACGAGGGGCTGCGGGCCTTGCACGATTTCATCCAAGTCCAATGCGCTGGCCTGGCAGATGGCTTCAATAGGGGCCATTGCAAAGCGCACCAAGCCATCGTCTGCATTGCGCGATAAGCGCAGATCGGCAAACTCGACGCCGTCTGGGATGGTCACCCGCAGTGTTCTCATGCTGTCCTTCAAAGTGGTTGCGACCTGGACTGGTGCTGCAGCAAGTCACGTTGGACGATAGGCCATCCCACGCACGTGACCGCCACTGCAGCCAGCGGTGAATGGAGCACGGCATATGCCGTTCCCGCCGTTGAGATGATGCAGCCACCGGGCCGATCGCCTCGCTGGCCGAACGCGGCGGGCTGCACGCCGGACACGTGCACGAACACCACCCACTAAGATACTTGCCTCGCAATTCGCCAATGCTGACTCATGCGTGCCTTCGTTGTCCTGGCCCTGGCTGTGCTCTCGCTGCAAGGCTGTGCCGTCTACACCCCTTCAGGCGCGGTCGTGGTCGATCCAGTGGAGCGCCCAAGCGGCTCAGGCAGTTTTTGCCCCCCTGGGCAGGCCAAGAAGGGACGTTGCTGACCTGAGGTAAGGCAGCGACAGGTGCGGGACTCCGCCCCATGGCGGACTTGCCCGGGTGGCGGGCGCAGGTGCTGGTCATTGGCGACCAGCCGTGCGCACGTGAATTTGTATGCGGCAGCAACCATGTCGAACCTGTTGGTGCCTGAAGTATGGCGTTCGCTCTGAAACGCATGGCCCACGCCCGCGGCGTATTCGACATGGCCCGTCACAAGGCGCGGCGCCGCGGTTTCAGAAGCGAAACCTGACGGGTCGCAGGACGAGCAAAGGCACATCGATGCCATTGTGGAAAAGGCCGGCCTGACCGACCTGCTCCGTGGCCCACGACCCGGGCGTCGTCGCGCACCTCTGCGACCGCATGGCCGTCATGCAGCACGGACGAGCCGTCAAGGCCGGGTTCCGCAACCCGGGTTTTCACCAGCAGCCGTGATCTATCTCAAGGAAAAGAAAACTCATATCATAGACCGACCGGTCGGTAGAACATTGAGCCAAACTCAACGCTCAAACCGAACCTTGCTGGAGGTCGAGTTGTCCGAAACCCTGATCCTGAAGTCCCTGAACGGCGCGGTGTGCACGCTCACGCTCAACCGCCCCGCGGCGCTCAACAGCTTCACGGCTGCGATGCACGAAGCGCTCGCCGCGGAGCTGGATGCGGTGGCCGCCGATGCCCGCGTGCGCTGCCTGTTGCTCACCGGTGCCGGGCGGGCCTTCTGCGCCGGCCAGGATCTGTCGGACCCGCTGGTGAGCCCTGAAGTCGGCCAGCCGCCCAAGGACCTCTCGGTGGCCATAAACCGCCACTACAAGCCCTTGGTGCTGCGCCTGCGCCGCATGCCCGTGCCGGTGGTCGTGGCGGTCAACGGCGTGGCGGCCGGCGCGGGTGCCAACCTGGCCCTGTGCGGCGACATGGTGCTGGCCGCCCGCTCGGCGAGTTTCATCCAGGCATTTTCCAAGATCGGCCTGGTGCCTGACACCGGCGGCACCTGGATGCTGCCCCGCCTCGTTGGGCGCGCCCGGGCGCTGGCGCTGGCCTTCCTGGGCGACAAGCTGCCGGCCGAAGACGCCGAGCGCTACGGCCTGATCTGGCGCTGCGTGGACGACGAGGCGCTGATGGACATGGCGCAGTCGCTGGCGTCCAGGCTCGCGCGCATGCCGACCAAGGCCCTGGTGGCCACCCGGCTGGCCATGGACCAGGCCCAGCTCACGGCGCTGGACGGCGCGCTGGACGCTGAAGCCCGCCTGCAGCGCGAGCTGGGCGTTGCCCACGACTACCAGGAAGGCGTGGCCGCCTTCGGCGCCAAGCGCGCTCCCGTGTTCACCGACCGCTGAATCCTGATTCCCCCCATGACGCTCACTGCCCAACAAGTTGCCGAACGCGTGCGCGACGGCATGTACGCCCGCGACCTGGCCGCCCAAGCCGCCGGCATCAAAGTCACCGAGATCGCGCCCGGCTGCGCCACGCTGACCATGACGGTGCGCCAGGACATGCTCAACGGCCATGCCACCTGCCATGGCGGCGTGATCGCCACGCTGGCCGACACCGCCTTCGCCTACGGCTGCAACTCCTACGACGAGCTCACCGTCGCCTCCGGCTTCTCCATCGACTTCCTGGCCCCCGGGCGCCTGGGCGACGTGCTCACCGCGCGCTGCGCCGAGGTGTCCAAGGCCGGCCGCACCGGCGTCTATGACGTGACGGTGGTGAACCAGCGCGGCGAGCGCATTGCGGTCTTCCGTGGCCGCTCCTACACCGCCAAGGGCCGCCCGGCCGTCGGCGCCTGAATCAGCCCAGCCATTGCACAAGGAGACAAGCCATGCCCGTGAAGAGCCCTGCCGCCGGGGATCTGGAGCCCATAGAGCGTGCCAGCCGTGACGAGATCGCCGCGCTGCAACTGCAGCGCCTGCGCCGCACGCTGGAGCACGCCTATGAGAACGTGCCGCACTACCGCCGGGCCTTCGACGCCAAGGGCGTGCATCCCTCGGACCTGAAGACGCTTTCCGACATCGCCAGGTTTCCCTTCACCACCAAGCACGACCTGCGCGACAACTACCCCTTCGGCCTCTTCGCCGTGCCGCGCCAGCAGGTGGCGCGCGTGCATGCCTCGTCGGGCACCACGGGCAAGCCCACGGTGGTGGGTTATACGAAGAACGACATCGACACCTGGGCCAACCTGGTGGCGCGTTCCATCCGCGCCGCGGGCGGCCGCGCCGGCGACATCGTGCACATCGCCTACGGCTACGGCCTCTTCACCGGCGGCA
>NZ_BCTC01000166.1 GCF_001571085.1 Azohydromonas lata NBRC 102462 | reverse complement strand
GGGCGCCCGCCGCGCTGGAAGCCGAGGCGGCCGAGCAGGTGCCCGTGGCACGCGACCTGGGCAACCTGCTGCTGATGTGGCTGCTGACCTGGGCCTACCTGGCGTTCATGGAGTTCCTGATCATTTGGGCCGAGAACCTGCCCGCCGAGATCGCCTGGTACGTGCCGCGGCTGCACAGCGGCTGGTGGTGGATCGGTGTCGCGCTGGTGGTGCTGCAACTTGCGCTGCCGCTGCTGGCGCTACTGCAGCGCCCGCTCAAGGACAGGCCGCGGCGGCTGGGGCTCATCGCGGCGTGGCTGCTGCTGACCCAGGCGCTCAACACCGCCTGGCTGGTGCTGCCCTCGGTGGCCACCGGCACCTGGCTGGGCTGGTGGCTGTTGCCCCTGCTGGCGCTGGGGATGGGGCTGTTGCTGTTCGAGGCGCCGGCGGCCGCGGCATCCACTGCGCCGGCGCCGGCTGCAAAGGAAGTTGGGCATGTCCGCGCCTGATCTGCCCACGGGACGCATCGCCCTGGCCGGCGCGGCCATCGCGGGCACCGTGATCGGCGTTGTCATCCTGGTGCTGTCGTGGCTGCACGGGCAGGACATGCGCCCCGGCGGCGAGCGGCTGGCGCAGCCGTACACGCTCACTATCCCCGGGCCCCGGTTGCAGAGTGCGCCGCAGCCGGACCTGGCCGCCTATCGGGCCGAGAAGGCAGCCTGGTTGCACGGGCGCGGCTGGGTCGATGCCGGCGCGGGGATCGCGCACATCCCGATCGAGGATGCAATGGCGCTGCTGGCGGCGCCCGCGGCCAGCGCGGCGGCGAGCGCGGCCGGAGGGGCACCATGACCGTTCATGGCCTGTTCAGCCAAGTTGAAAACGCGACCGCATCACGGAAGCTACGAAGCCACGCCCTCCATTTCGTCATTCCCGCGAAGGCGGGAACCCAGGCGGTCCCCAAGCTGGCTGGAACTGATCGGGATGCGGTCGCAGGACTCTGGCTTCGTGTTTCCTGCCTTGCCGCTAGCGCTCCGACGTGGGACCGCCTGGGTCCCCGCCTACGCGGGGACGACGAAACAGTAGGCCAACGAACCAGCTCTCGGCCAATCACGAGACAGCCGTGCCCACGCTTTCGACTGCCGCCTGCAAGAAGCCGCACAACGCTTGCAGCTTGCCTCGCCGCATGGCTGCTGGGCTGGAGCCAAGCGCTGGCACAGCCGCTGTCCATTCCTCCTGCACCACCCAACGCCGGCCTGCAGCAGCGCCTGGACGCCGCCTTGCCTGCGGACCTGCCGCTCGTGGACAGCAGCGGCCGCCCGGTGCGCCTGGGCGACACCTTCGGCGACCGCCCCGTGCTGCTGGCGCTGGGCTACTACCGCTGCGCGCAACTGTGCGGGCTGCTGATGCACGGCCTGCTCGAAGCGCTGCACGACAGCGGCCTGCCCCGCGGCGCCTACCGCATCGTGCGGGTGAGCATCGACCCGGCCGATACGCCGGCCGCCGCGCAAGCCGCGCGCCAGGCCAACCTGGCCTACGCCGATGCGCTGGAGGGCGGGCGAGCGCCGGATGCGCCGCTGGACCTGCGGCTGCTCACCGGCACCGAACCGGCGTTGCGCTCGCTGGCGCAAGCCCTGGGCTGGCGCTACCGCCGCGCCGGCGCCGCCGACGGCCCGCAGGAGGGCTACGCCCACCCCGCCGTGGTGGCGGTGCTCACGCCCGCGGGCCGCGTCTCCCATTACCTGCCGGGCGTGCGCTTCGACCCCGCGGAGCTGCGGCTGGCGGTGGCGGCCGCCGGCGAGGGCCGCATCGGCGGCGTGTCCGACCGCCTGGCCCTGCTGTGTGCCCACCTCGACGCGACGCTTGGGCGCCACAGCGCGGCCGTGATGCAGGCAGCCCGCGCGGTGGGGCTGCTCACAGCGCTGGCGCTGCTGGCCCTGGTGGCGCGGCTGGCTCGGCCGGGGCGGAAGGCGCGATGAGCACCGAAGCCGGTGCCGGCCTGCCCGCGGGCTTCCACCTGCTGGGCCAGTCCGCCTCCACCGCCGCCGCCCCGGTGGACGCGCTGTTCACGGCCATGGTGATCCTGTGCGGCAGCGTGGCGCTGGCCGTGTGCGTGCTGATCACCGCCTTTTGCGTGCGCTACCGCCAGGGCAGCACGGCCGACCGCTCCAGCCCCAAGCGTAGCTTGACGTGGCTGGAAGTGGCCTGGACGCTGACGCCGCTGCTGATCTTCGTGGGCATCTACGCCTGGGCCGCGCGCGACTACCTGCGGCTGTACCGCCCGCCTCCCGAGGCGCTGCCGGTGGCGGTGGTGGCCAAGCAGTGGATGTGGAAGCTGCAGCACCGCAACGGCCGGCGCGAGATCAACGAGCTGCACGTGCCGCTGGGCCAGCCGGTGCTGCTGCGCATGAGCTCGCAGGACGCCATCCACAGCTTCTACGTGCCGGCCTTCCGCCTCAAGCAGGACGTGCTGCCCGGGCGCATCACGGCACTGTGGTTCACGGCCACGCAGCTCGGCGAGTTCCGCCTCTTTTGCGCCGAGTACTGCGGCAGCGAGCACTCGCACATGATCGGCCGCATCGTGGTGATGCGCCCGGACGACTTCAGCCGCTGGCTCGCCGAAGGGCCGGCGCAGCCCAGCCTGGCGCAATACGGCTTCGCCCTGTTCCGCCAGCTCGGCTGCAGCGGCTGCCACGCCGCCGGCTCCACCGTGCACGCGCCGCTGCTCGACGGCCTGCCCGGCCGCGCCGTGCACCTGCAGGACGGGCGCACGGTGGTGGCCGACGACAACTACCTGCGCGACAGCATCCTGCTGCCGCGCAAGGACGTGGTGGCCGGCTTCGAGCCGGTGATGCCCTCCTTCGCCGGGCAGGTGAGCGAGGAGGACATCCAGGCGCTGATCGCCTGGCTGCACGCCACGAACGGGGACAAGCCATGAGCTACCTTGACGACGGCCTCACGCTGCGCTTGTGGCTGCTGGCGCGTGACCACAAGCGCATCGCCATCCTCTACGCCATCGCCATCACGGCCTTCTTCTTCGTCGGCGGCGCGGCGGCCACCCTCATCCGGCTGGAGCTGGCCACGCCGCCGGGCGACCTGGTGGGCGACGACACCTACAACAAGCTCTTCACCGCGCACGGCGTGATCATGGTGTGGCTGTTCCTCATCCCGTCGATTCCGTCGGTGATGGGCAACTTCCTGCTGCCGCTGATGATCGGGGCGCGCGACCTGGCCTTTCCGCGGCTGAACCTGCTGAGCTGGTACGTCTACCTCGCCGGGGGCGTGCTGACGCTGGCCGCGCTGTTCCTGGGTGGCGTGGACACGGGCTGGACCTTCTACACGCCCTACTCGTCCATGTTCTCCAACGGCTACGTCACGCTCACGCTGCTGGGCGTGTTCGTCACCGGCTTCTCCTCCATCCTCACCGGGCTGAACTTCATCGTCACGGTGCACCGCTGCCGCGTGCCGGGCCTGGGCTGGTTCCAGCTGCCGCTTTTCGTGTGGGCGATCTACGCCACCAGCGTGATCCTGGTGCTGGCCACGCCGGTGCTGGCCATCACGGCGCTGCTGGTGGTGGCGGAGCGGCTGTTCCAGGTAGGGGTGTTCGACCCGGCGCACGGCGGCGACCCGCTGCTGTTCCAGCACCTGTTCTGGTTCTACTCGCACCCGGCCGTCTACATCATGGTGCTGCCGGCCATGGGTGTGGTCAGCGAGATCGTGCCCTGCTTCGCGCGCCGGCCCATCTTCGGCTACCGCTTCATGGCCTACGCCATCCTGGGCATCGCCAGCATCGGCTTCCTGGTGTGGGGCCACCACATGTTCGTGGCCGGGCAGTCGCCGGCGGCCTCGCTGGTGTTCTCGCTGCTGAGCTTCCTGGTGGCCATTCCCTCGGCCATCAAGGTGTTCAACTGGACCGCCACGCTGCACAAGGGCGCCATCCGCCTGGATGCGCCCATGCTCTACGCGCTGGGCTTCGTTGGGCTGTTCACCATCGGCGGCCTGACGGGCCTGTTCCTGGCATCGCTGTCGCTGGACGTGCACCTGTCGGACACGTACTTCGTGGTTTCGCACTTTCACTACATCATGGTCGGCGGCTCGGTAATGGCCTACTTCGGCGCGCTGCACTTCTGGTGGCCCAAGGTCACGGGCCGGATGTATTCCGAGGTCTGGGCCCGCATCGCGGCGGTGCTGATCTTCCTGGGCTTCAACTTCACCTTCTTCCCGCAGTACCTGCTGGGCCTGCACGGCATGCCGCGGCGCTACCACGCCTATCCGCCGGAGTTCCAGGTGCTCAATCTGTTCTCTTCCAGCGGCGCGGTGGTGCTGGCGCTGGGCTACCTGCTGCCGCTGGTGTACCTGGCGTGGTCGCTGGCTGACGGCCCACGCGCCACGGACAACCCCTTCGGCGCCACCGGGCTGGAGTGGCAGACCGGCTCGCCGCCGCCCACGCACAATTTCAACGAGCCGCCCCGGCCGCCGCGGCGGGTGTACGACTACGAGCCCCCACCGGCCTCCGCGTCCATGCAGGCCGGCGCGACGCGGGAGCACCCGCTGCCGGATGCCGGCACCACGCCGCCATGAGCGCCGCCGCCCACGCCGAAGCCGCAGCGCCGCCGCCGGACACGGGGCCGCTGGGCATGTGGATCTTCCTCGCCACCGAGTTGCTGTTCTTCGGCGGGCTGTTCGCCGCCTACGCCTGGGGCCGCACGCACTGGAGCGACGGCTTCAGCGAGGCCAGCCGCCACACGCACGTGGTGCTGGGCACGCTCAACACGGCGCTGCTGCTCACCAGCAGCGCGCTGGTGGCCGTGGCGACGATGTGCGCGGGCGAGGAGCGCCGCCGGCGCGCGGCGGCCCGGCTGCTGGCCGGCGCCGCGCTGCTGGGCGTGGCCTTCCTGGCGCTCAAGGGCGTGGAGTACGCCAAGGAGTGGCACGAGGGGCTGTTCCCCGGCCCCGGCTTCTCGCTGGCACGGCACGCGGGCGCGGAGCTGTTCTTCATGCTGTATTTCGTGATGACAGGCCTGCACGCGCTGCACCTGCTGATCGGCGTTGGGCTGCTGGGAACTTTCGCGTTGGGTGCGTGGCGGGGCTCGCCCTGGGCCGATGCCGGGCACGTGGAGGTGGCCGGGCTGTACTGGCACTTCGTGGACGTCGTCTGGATCGTGCTGTATCCGCTGCTGTACCTGGCCGGGAGGGCTTCGTGAGCGAGAGCGACTTCGCGCGCCGTTGCCGGCGCATCGGCATGGCCTGGGCCGCGCTGCTGGCGCTGCTGCTGCTGAGCCTGGGTAGCGCCTACGTGCCGCTGGGCCGGCTCAACCTGGTGATCGGCCTCGCGATTGCGGCGCTCAAGTCGGCCCTGGTGCTGGGGCTGTTCATGGGCCTGGGCCGCAGCGCCGCACTGGCGCGCGTGGCCGCCGCGGTGGCAGCCGGGACGCTGGCGCTGCTGTTGGGCCTGGGCAGCGTGGACTTCGCCACGCGGGCGACGGAGCCGGTGGCCATGCAGCAGCCGCAGCAATTGCGGCCGCTGCGACAAGGAGGACCTTCGAGATGAACACCGCAGTCGTCACCGGCGCCTCGGCCGGCATCGGGCGCGCCATCGCGCGCGAGTTCGCACGCCACGGCTGGCGCGTCGCGCTGCTGGCCCGTGGCCTGGACGGCCTGGAAGGCGCCCGGGAAGACGTGCAGCGTCTTGGAGGCCAGGCGCTCGTGATCCCCACCGACGTGGCCGATGCCCAGCAGGTGGAAGCAGCAGCCGCCCGGGTAGAGGCCGAGTGGGGGCCCATTGACGTCTGGGTCAACAACGCGATGGCGACCATCTTCTCGGACAGCCTGCAGATCACGCCAGAGGACTTCAAGCGTGCGACCGAGGTCACTTACCTCGGCGCGGTCTGGGGCACGCTGGCCGCGCTGCGGCGCATGAAGCCCCGCAACCGCGGCACGGTCGTGCAGGTGGGCTCCGCCCTGGCCTACCGCTCGATCCCGCTGCAGGCGCCGTACTGCGGCGCCAAGGCGGCGCTGCGCGGCTTCACGGACTCGTTGCGCTGCGAACTGGCGCACGACCGCAGTCAGGTGCACCTGACCATGGTGCAGCTCTCGGCCTTCAACACGCCGCAGTTCGAATGGGGCCGCACCACACTGCACCAGCGCCCGCGCCCGATGGGCAAGATCTTCCAGCCCGAGGTGGCGGCGCGGGGCGTGTACTGGGCCGCCACGCACCGGCGCCGCGAGCTCTGGGTGGGCTGGCCGGCCGTGCAGGCCATCCTCGGCACGCGGCTGGTGCCCGGCTTCCTGGATCGGCTGCTCGGTCGCACCGCGGTGGACGGCCAGCACACCGACGAGCCGCTACCGCCGGGCCGGCAGGACAACCTGTACACGCCGGTGCCCGGCGACCATGGCGCGCATGGCCGCTTCGACGTTCAGTCCAAGCGGTTCAGCTTGCAGCTCTGGCTCGACACCCACCGCCCTGCCGTGCTGGGCGTAGCCTTGGGCGTGGCCTGGTGGTTCAACATGCGCTCGCGGGCCCGGCGCTGAGCGCGCTTCGCGCCCGGTTGCGGGAACAGCTTCAGCGGGGAGCGTCCAGGCCCATGCACAGCACCTCCGCCAGGTGATGCACCGGCCGCCCGGTGGCCTGGACGATCTGCTCGCGGCAGCTGTACCCGTCAGTGATGATCAGCGCATCCGGCGCCATCTCGCGCACCGCCGGTAGCAGGACGCGCTCGGCGCAGCGCATCGACACATCGTACTTCTTTGCCTCGAAGCCGAAGGAGCCGGCCATACCGCAGCAGCCGGTGTCAGGCTGGCGCAGTTCCAAGCCCGTCTTCTTGAGCAGCGCCAGCTCGGACTCGGTGCCCAGCACCGACTTGTGATGGCAGTGCAGGTGCACCAGCGCCGAGCGTTGCAGCGGCACCAGCGCCAGGTCGGGCGCGCGCTGCTGCAGGAAATCGCTGAGCAGGAAGCTCTGCTGGCGCAGCCGCCGCGCCTGCTCATCGCGCGGCAGCATCATGGACAGCTCCTCCTTGAACACCGACAGGCAGGCGGGCTCCAGCACGACGACGGGCGTGCCGGCGGCCAGCTCACTGTCGAGTGCCTCCAGCACGCGCCGCAGGTAGGCGCGCGCCGCGTCCAGGTAGCCGAACTCGTACAGCGGCCGCCCGCAGCACAGCCGCCGGCGCGGCAGCCGCACCGCGAAGCCGGCGTGGCGCAGTACCCGCACCGCCGCCTGCGCCACCTGGGGATGGAAATGGTCGTTGAAGGTGTCGGGCCACAGCAGCACCTCGCCACGGGTGCCGGGGCCGTCGTCGCGCCGCCACTCGAAGCCGGCGCGGAAGCTGCGCCGCGCGAAGGCCGGCAGCCGCCGCTGCGGCGCGATGCCCACGCCGCGCTTGATCAGCCCGGCAAAAGGCTCGTGCTGCGACAAGGCGTTCACCACGCCCGGCGCCAGGTCGGCCATCACGCAGCAGCGGTCGATGAAGCCGAACACGCGCGCCGCCAGAGGGCGCGGGTGGTGCTCGTGGTAGTGCGACAGGAACTCGGCCTTGTACGAAGCCATGTCCACCTTCACCGGGCATTCGTGCCTGCAGGCCTTGCAGGAAAGGCACAGGTCCAGCGCCTCCTTCGCCGACTCGTCCTGCCAGCCGCGCCGGAGCACGCCCTGCTCGCGCTCGCCGTTGAGCATCTCGAACAGCAGGTGCGCGCGCCCGCGCGTGGAGTGCTTTTCTTCCAGTGTGGCCTTGTAGCTGGGGCACATGGTGCCCTCGCGCTTGCGGCACTCGCCCACGCCCACGCAGCGCAGCACGCTGCGGCCGAAGTCGCCCTGGTCGTCGGCGAAGAACATGCGCGTGGCCACGGGCAGCGGCCGGTAGCTGGTGCCCAGGCGCAGGTGCTGGTCGGCGCGGTAGGGGTGCACCACCTTGCCGGGGTTCATCAGGTTGTCCGGGTCCCACAGCGCCTTGAACTCCTCGAAGGCGCGCACCAGTTCCGGCCCGTACATGATGGGCAGCAGCTCGGCCTTGGACTGGCCGTCGCCGTGCTCGCCCGAAATCGAGCCGCCCAGCGAGGTGACGAGCCGGGCCGCGTCGTGCAGGAAGCGGCGGAACTTGTCGATGCCGGGCTGGGTTTCCAGGTCGAAGTCGATGCGCGTGTGCACGCAGCCCTGGCCGAAGTGGCCGTAGAGGTCGCAACCGTATCCGTACTCGTCAAAGAGCTTGCGCAGCGCGCGCAGGTACTCGCCCAGCCGCTCGGGCGGCACGGAGGAATCTTCCCAGCCCTCCCAGGTGACCGGCGCGCCGGGCACGTGCGCCGTGGCGCCCAGACCCGACTCGCGCACCTTCCAGATGTGGGCTTCCTGCACCGGGTCGTCCACCCGCTTCATGGTCGGCGGCTTGTCCACTTGCTGGAGGCGGTCCATCAGGGCCTGCGCCTTGGCATCAGCCTCCTGGCGCGTGTCGCCGCCGAACTCCACCAGCAGCCAGCCCCGGCCTTCGGGCAGCAGGCCGACGTAGTCCACGTGCAGGTGGGTGTGCTTCATGTCCTCGATGAGCCGCTCGTCCATTCCCTCCAGCGCAATCGGCCCGGCCTGCATCACCTCCACCACGTGATCGCCGGCCTCGTAGACGCTGTTGTAGCCCAGCACCAGCAGCGTGCGTGCCTTGGGGTTGGGCAGCAGCCGCAGCTTCGCTTCCAGCACCACGACGCAGGTGCCCTCGCTGCCCACCAGCGCCTTGGCGAGGTCGAAGCCCTTTTCGGGCAGCAGCGCCGGCAGGTTGTAGCCCGAAACCCGGCGCGGGATGTCGGGGAACCTCGCCCGGATCAGCGGCGCGTAGCGCTCGGCCAGCTGTTTGAGACCGGTGACGATGTCCGCCGTCCGCCCGCCGGCCTGGCGGATACGCTCGAAGGCCGCGTCGTCGGTGGCACCGACCGTCAGGCGCAGGCCGTCGTAGGTCAGCACGTCGAGCTCGATGACGTTGTGCACCGTCTCGCCACCCATGACCGAATGCGGGCCGCAGGAGTTGTTGCCTATCATCCCGCCCAGCGTGTTGTGGTCGTGGGTGGCCGGGTCGGGGGCGAAGGTCAGGCCCTGGCGCGCGGCCTGGTCGCGCAGCTCGTCCAGCACCACGCCGGGCTGCACGCGGGCGGTGCGCGCGGCCGGGTCAATCTCCAGCACATGGTTCATGTATTTGGAGAAGTCCATCACCACCGCGACGTTGCAGCACTGGCCGCACAGGCTGGTGCCGCCGCCGCGCGAGAGCACCGGCGCACGGAACGCACGGCAGGCGGCGACGATGGCGATGACGTCGTCCACGTCGCGCGGGATCACCACACCGATGGGCACCTGCCGGTAGTTGGAAGCGTCGGTGGCGTAGAGGGCGCGGCTGCCGTCGTCGAAGCGCACCTCGCCGCGCACCGTCTCGCGCAGGCGGCGTTCCAGGGCCGCGGCATCCAGCGGCGGCAGCGGCACGGCGGGCGGCTTTTTCACAATGCCTGCTCCAGGCCTCAGCCGCGCCCGGTCGTGAGCCCGTCCCACGCCTCGCGCATGCTGGCCATGACGACCTGCAGCGCCTCCGGGTCACCCTGCAGCAGCGCCTTGGCGTAGTGGCGGGCCTGCTTCCAGGTCACGTGCGGCGGCAGCGGCGGCACGTTGGCGTCGGTGACCATCTCCAGCAGCACGGGCCGGTCGGCCGACAGCGCCTGCTCCCAGGCGCCGGCAATGGCGTCCGGGTGGTCTACCCGCAGCCCGTGCAGCCCCAGCAGCTGCGCGTACTGCGCGAAGGGAAAAGCCGGCAGCACCTGCGAGTCCTCGAACTTCGGGTCGCCGGCGGTGCGCTCCTCCCAGGTCACCATGTTGAGGTCGCCGTTGTGCAGCACCATGAT
>NZ_BCTC01000165.1 GCF_001571085.1 Azohydromonas lata NBRC 102462 | reverse complement strand
GGCGAGGTGCGCAGCCTCGCGCAGCGCTCGGCCACGGCCGCGCGCGAGATCAAGGCCCTCATCGGCCAGAGCGTGCAGCAGGTCCAGAGCGGTTCGGCGCTGGTGCAGGACGCCGGGCGCACCATGGACGAGATCGTCCAGGGCGTGCGCCGCGTGACGCAGGTGATCGCCGAGATCAGCAACGCCAGCGCCGCGCAGAGCGGCAACGTCGCGGAGGTCAACACCGCCGTGGCCGAGCTCGACGGCATGACGCAGCAAAACGCCGCCCTGGTGGAGCAAAGCACCGCGGCCGCGCACGGCCTGCGCGAGCAGGCGGCCCGGCTGGGCACGGTGGTGAGCACCTTCACGCTCAGCGGCGAGCCCCGGCACGCGGCCCCGGCGCTGGCCTGATCTCCCCGCCCGCGCGCCTGGAAGCCGCCTTCAGCCCACGCGCGGGCCGATGTACTCGGTGGCCAGCGCGAAGTGGTTCATGCGGTAGTGCATGGTGGAGGTGGGCCGGGTGCGCCCGCCGAAGTACCAGTTGATCCACGGGCCGCGCAGGCCTATTTCCGGGTGGCAGCGCCAGCGCAGGCCGCGGCGCTGCGCCACCAGCACGCCGTCCAGCCAGGTGTCGATCTCGCCGTCGGGGTTGGCCTCGCCGTTGCCCCATTCGTCGGTGAGGCTGGTGTCCACCGAGTTGATGCGTATGCGCTGCTCCAGGCAGTGCCAGCGCCCCTTGGAGATCACCGCGTTGCCCAGCCGCTCCACCTCGCCGAAGTCGCTGGCCTGGTCCAGCGAGTAGATGTAGTCCTGCAGCGGGCGCAGCTCGGCGTAGGGGCTGCCGTCGCCGGGGTCCAGGCCGGCCACCATGCGCACCGAGTGGCCCTCGTAGCCCCAGCGGTCGTAGAGCTGCACCGCGCCCGAGCTGCCCTTGGGCCAGAACAGCCGCTTGCCCGTGCCGCGGCGCCCGCCGTTGCCGGTGATGGAGTACCAGTAGCCGCCGGCGTAGTCGTTCCACCAGCCCAGGCGCAAGTCCCAGCCCAGGGCCATCTTGTTGATGTCCACGCTGCTGTCCCAGTCCGGCTCCAGGTAGATGTAGAGCCGGGCGTACAGCTCCTCGTACAGCGCGGGCAGCGCCGGGCGCAGCGGGTCGGCCGGATTGCCGCGCAGCAGTTGCGACACGCCGTTGAAGGACAGGTTGGCGTTGGGCGTCAGGGTGCCGCGGAACATCACCGTGCCCGGCGCGTCCGGGTCGGCCAGCAGCTCGTAGGGGTTGCGGCTGTCGAAGCTGAGCTCGTCGAACAGCCCGCTGCGCGTGAGGTTGGAGAAGTCCCCCATGCGCAGCACGGCGGGGTGGGCGCGCAGCGCGGCGTCGCCGCCCGCGGCGATGCCCATGCGCGAGGCCTGCGCGTCGGCGCCAAGCTGAAAGCGCGGCGCATCGACTTCGAACACGCCCACGTTGAAGGCGTAGCGCACATCGCGGTCCACGCAGGTCAGCGTCATGAGCGCCTGCTGCACCGTGCCGCGCACGGCCGAGAGGTCGAACTGCACCATCACCGGCGTGCGGGCCGTGTGCCAGGCGCTTTGCCGGGTGTCGAGGTTGCGGTAGGTGCTGGGGTTGAGGGTGGCCACCAGGCCCGCGCAGGCGAATTCGCCCTGCTCGGTGCGCACCAGCAACTGCGGCGGCGTGGCCGAGAGCCGGCCGGCCCACGTCGCGAAGGCGGACGCCGAAACGCCGCTGCCGCGCAAGAAGGCGCCCCGGTTCTCGCCCGTGCCCACCCAGCGCGCGGCCAGCGCCGTGATGTCCACCGTGACGGGGCCAAGCGCCTTGACCACGAAGCCGGCCCAGGGCTGCGCGCCCTGGCCCACGCCCGCGGCATCCAGCCAGTCGCCGACGTTGCGGTTCTTCCAGGGCAGTTGCAGGTGCACGTTCCAGTAGTCGCGCGAGGGCCCGCTGCCGGCATCCCACAACAGGAACTGCGCCGGCGTGGCGGCCGGCATGGACAGGCTTGAGACCGACTCCTTGGCGGTTTCGGTGGCCACGCCCGCGGCAGCTTGCGCGGCGGATTCCGCGGCGTCACTCCCGGCGCCGCCCCCGCCGCAACCGGCCAGTGCCAGCGCAGGCAGCGTCAGCAGCGCCTCGCGCCTCTTGATTTGAAACATGCAATCTCCTGGCTTGAAATGACCACGGCTTTTCAAAATCACGGGAACAGCCCGACATTTAAAAAGCGACGCGCCGCCCGCCCCTATTCATTTGTTTCGAACGGAAAGCCCGCGCACATCATGCGCAACTCAAAGCCAGTCAATTAACTCTTCATTCGCGGGATGGAAATAAAAGGGTTACACAAATTTCACCTCTGCCGATTCCAAAACCACCGCACTCGCAGAAGCACAACGCAGCCCGACGGCGGCTCGAAAGAAGCGAAATTCACCCTGGATTGAATTTCCGTCCTGGATAGGGTTGATTTCCACGGCTGGATCGGACGCCTCTCACAAGCCCTTTTCTCAGGGAGGACGTTTACCCAGCGCCGGATACGGGGCGGTCCCAAGAAAATGGCGGCCGCCACCGCCCTCGGCCATCGATATTCAACCCAGGCATGTTTCCCCAGGGCCGCAAACTTTTGGCGGCAGCGCTCAATAAAATATCGGCAACCCACAAGCATTCAGCGCGGAAAAATGGTTGCAACGCTTTACGAATCCGCAACTGAATTCGATGCAACGAAAACCTGGAAAAGCTGGCAGAAAATGAAAAAGGGATTTCACGGCAAGGCGTGAAATCCCTGGGGATTCAACCCCCGCACGGCCTGCGGGGCTGCGTTCCAAAGATCTACAGGTCCAGCACCAGGCGGGCCGATTTCGCCCGCGAGCAGCAGGGCGTGAACTGGTCGTTGGCGGCCTGTTCCTCGGGGGTGAGGTACACGTCGCGGTGGTCCGGCGTGCCTTGCAGCACCCGCGTGAGGCAGGTGCCGCACACGCCCTGCTCGCACGACACCAGCACCTCCACGCCCGCCTCGGCCAGCGCCTGCGTCACGGTCCGGTCCGGCGCCACCGTGATGACGCGGCCGGAGCTGGCCAGTTGCACCTCGAAGGCCTCGTCGCCCGTGCGCGGCGCGGCCTCGGCGCCGGCCGAGAAGAACTCCCAGTGCAACTGCTGCTCGCCCCAGCCCGCGGCGCGTGCGCTGGAGAGCACCGCGTCCATGAAGCCCTTTGGGCCGCACACGTAGAGGTGCGTGCCGGGCTGCGGCTGCGCCAGCAGCGCGGCCAGGTCCAGGCGCTGCGCCTCGGGGCCGTCGTCGAAGTGGAGCTGCGCCCGATCCGCGAAGGCCGCGCCCTGGATGCGCTGCACGAAGGCCGCGCGCTCGCGCGAGCGCGCGGCGTAGTGCAGGTCGAAGGAGGCGCCCATCACCGCCAGCCGCTCGGCCATGCACAGGATGGGCGTGACGCCGATACCGCCGGCCAGCAGCAGGCTGTGGCGCGCCTCGTGCGCCAGCGCGAAGTGGTTCTTGGGCGCGCTGATCTGCAACTCGTCGCCCTCCTTCACCGCGTCGTGCACGGCCGCCGAGCCGCCGCGCGAGGCCGGGTCGCGCAGCACGGCAATGAGGTAGCGGTGCGTCTCGGCCGGGTCGTTGCACAGCGAGTACTGGCGCACCACGCCGCCGCCCAGGTGCACGTCCACGTGCGAGCCGGCGGAAAACGGCGGCAGCGCCGCGCCGTCCACGCTGGTGAGCTCCAGGCTGCAGATGCCCTCAGCCTCCTGCGCCTTGCGCGCCACGCGCACGCGCAGCGCCGAAGCGGCGGCGCTCATTGCGACAGCTCCGCGGCGGAGGCGCCGGCCAGCCGGTCGGCGGCCGCGGCCTGCTCGGCCGCCAGCACGCGCTCCATCACCCGGCGCGACTGCATGCCGCCCGCATCGATGTTGAGCATCAGCAGCTTGCGCTCGGGCCACTGGCTGATGTTGGCCTGCTGGCGCTCCAGCATCTGCAGGTCCTCGCCGAACACCTTGGCCTGGCCTTCGCGTATGGCCAGCGTCAGCGCCGGGTCCTGCGGCTTGAAGTGCCGCGCCATGCCCCAGAAGTAGTGGTGCGAGGTCTCGGTCTCGGGCGTGATGAAGTCCACCACCACCGCATAGACCTTCTTGTCCGCCGGCGCGTCCTTGCCGCCGTGGCCGGCCAGCGCCACGCCCACCTCGATCATCACGTGGCTGGGCGGCGTGAAGTGGCACACCTGCCATCGGTCCACGCGCTGGTCGTCCGGCAGCCCGTGGCCGCGCAGCGCCATCTTCCAGAAGGGCGGCGCCTCCGGCAGGTCGCTCATGAAGCGGCTGGTGGTGACGTGGTCGCCATCGACCTTGGTCACGCAGGGCGTCTCGTCGATCTCCTTCTGGCCTATGGAGGTCGAGTGCACGTAGGTCTCGTGCGTGAGGTCCATGAGGTTGTCCACCATGAGCCGGTAATCGGCCTTCACGTGGTAGTAGCCGCCGCCATAGGCCCACTCGGGGTCGTCGGCCCAATGCAGGGCGGGCAGCAGCGCGGGGTCGGCCTGGTCCTTGTCGCCGGGCCACACCCAGATGAAGCCGTGGCGCTCCAGCACCGCGAAGCTCTTGATGCACGGGAAACCGCGCACCCGCTGCCCCGGCATGGCGATGGTCTTGCCGTCGCAGCCCATCTCCAGCCCGTGGTAGCCGCACACGAGCTTGCCGTCGCTCACGTAGCCCAGCGACAGCGGCGCGCCGCGGTGCGGACAGAAGTCCTCCACCGCGGCCGGCGAGCCGTCGGCCTGCCGGTAGAACACGATGGCCTCGTTGCAGACCTTTCGGCCCAGCGGCTTACCGTCAATCTCCTGCGGCGTGCAGGCCACGTACCAGGCGTTCTTGGGGAACATGAAGTCGTCTCCTTCAGGAAATCCGTTCCAAGGTGGTCGGCCGGCGCGGCGCGCCTGCGCCCCTGGCAAGGGTCGCGGCAAGCCGTGCGCCGGCCCGGCAGGCGTGCCGCAGGGGCTGCGGCCGCCGGGATGGTCAGCGTACTGAATACGTCATTCAGTGTACTGATCGTGGATTCCGCGGGCTATGGGTTGGCCCTCCCGATTTACCCTAGGTCAAGACGTCAACAACCGTGTCCACGCCCGCCCTGTCCTTCCTCGCCTGCCGCCTGCGCCGTGCCCGCCGCGCAGCCGCCGGGGCCGCCGCCTGCATCGCCGCACTGGCCTTGGGCGGCTGCGCTGGGCCGCGCGAGGAGGCGGACGTTCCCGCCGCGCTGGGTTTGGGGGGCCGCGTGGTCACGCTGCCCACGCCGCGGCAGCGCCTGGTGCACCTGGCGCTGCAGGAATGGGCGCTGTGGGGCCGCGCCCGCTGGGACAGCGCCGCCGACACCTGGGACGGGCCGGCCGGCGCCGGGACGCCCCGGCGCGAGCACATGGCCGACGCCGCCAGCCGCGTGCTGCTGTACTGGCAGGTGCTGCGCGGCGACACCTTCGTGGCCGAAGGTGCGCAGTACCCCGACGGCTCGCTGGTGGCGTGGTCGGCGGTCTTCATCTCGTACCTCATGAAGTCCGCCGGCGTGCCGGATGCCGTCTTTCCCGCCAGCGCGCTGCACTGGCATTACATCAAGGCCGTGCATGACGGGCCCTCGCCCGCGGGCTTCGAAGCGCTGGACGCCGCGCGCACGCCGCCGGCCGTGGGCGACCTCATCTGCGCCCCGCGCGAGGGCACGGCGCAGCGCGTGACCCGCTTCGAGCAGCTGGCCGGCGACGCCGGCGCCGGCGGCTGGCACTGCGACCTGGTGGTGGAAGTCGGCCCCGCCGCGTTGGGCGCCATAGGCGGCAACGTGCGCAACACCGTCGCCTGGAGCCGCGTGCCGCTGTCCGCCGACGGGCTGCTGCGGCCCTCGCCGCAGCGGCCCTGGCTGGTCGTGCTGCGCAACCACCTGCCCTGAAGCCCCGGCCGCGGCGGCCTGCCTCCCAGCCTCGTCCCTGCGGATTTGTACCGGCGCGCCGTGGCGGCGCGGGGAGATGCGCGCCTTTGAAGCTCAAGACGGGCAGGCCTGCTCCGATAACGCAACCACGTTGAACCAGGGAGATTTTTGATGAAGGCTCAGGCACACACCGTCCACTTGATGTACGCGCGCCATTCCTTGCGCGCGACGGCGCTGGCCTGCGCCGCGGCCGCCGCCCTGGTGGCCTCCGGTTGCGGCGGCGACGGTGGCGACACGCCCACGCCCACGCCCGCGCCCACTTCACGCACGCTCAGCGGCGCGGTGGCGGTGGGCGCACCCATGTCCGACGGCCGGCTGCGCGTGCTCGATGCGGACGGCAACGTGGTGGCGTCCGACGTCACCGTGGCCGAGGACGGCAGCTACCCCGCCGTCACACTCACCGGCAACGGCCCCTGGCGGCTGGAGGCCTGCGGCCACGCCGGGGCTGAGTACCGCTGCCTCTACGCCGTGGCCGCTGCGCCCGGCACGGCGCAGGTCACGCCGCTGACCAGCGCCGCCGTGCTGCTGGCCGGGCAGGCCCGCCCCGAGGCGCTGATGAACGGCGCTGCCGCCACACTCACCGGCGCCAGCCTGGCCCAGGCCCAGGCCCAGTTGCGCACCAGCTTGGGCGCCCTGCTCACGGCCAACGGCCTGTCCGCGGACTTCGACTTCACCGCTGGGGCGCTGGCCGCGGGCTCGCGCAGCGGCTACGACGGGTTGCTGGACGCCTTGGGCGTCAACTTGGGCCAGGACGGCCGGCCTTTCGTCCAGTTCACGCAGCGCTTGGGCGGCGGCAACCTGTTCCTGGACGCGGACGGCACCCGCATAGGCGCGCTTTCCGCCGATGCCACGGCCGCCAGCCTGGACCTGCCGGGCCTGCAGGCCATGGTGTCCCGCTTCAGCGCCGCCCTGGCCGGCGCCGCCGCCTGCGCGCAGCCCGCCACGGGGCTGCGCTCGATAGTGGCCGACACGGCGACGCTCAGGATGGAGGGAAACGCCGCCAGCGGCGGCGACGACGTGGCCGCGGCCCTGTGCGCCATGTTCGGCCACGGCGACAGCGGCCACGCCGTCTGGGGCGCCACGCTGCAAAGCCCCGCGCTGCAGGACTGCGATCTCTCCGGTGCCGCGCCGGTGTGCGGCATCAGCATGGTGCTGCGCGACACGCAGGGACAGTTGCACGACGTGGGCGATGGCATGGCCGTGACGCGCCAGGGCGGCGCCTGGCGGCTGATGGGCAGCCGCTGGCCGCTGGAGCTGCACGCCAGCGCCGAGGCGCAGCGCACCGTGCGCATAGACGGCACCACGCCGGCCGTGCAGTTCGACCGCGCCCTGTCCTTCGAGATCGAGGCCGTGCCCGGCCTGGCCTGCGCCAAGGTCGAGCAGCCCACCAATTTCGGCGGACCGGTGACGGTGGCCTATTACAAGCGCCATCCCGGCGCCGCGCAGCAGCGCAGCCTGTCGCTGTGGACCACCGGCGGCATGAGCGCCACCGTCAGCCTCGACCCCGCCACCGGCACCACGCGCCAGGCGGACGACGCCTGGGTGCTGCTGCCCGCGGACACGGCGGGCGACGCGACCATCCGCAACTTCTTCCACGGCGGGCGCAACGTGACGATCTCGCTCTACGCCGACGAGGCCTGCACCACCCCCTTCAGCATGGGCGGGCGCAGCAGCTTCCGGCTGCCGGTGGTGGGCGTGCCGCCCATCTGGTCGTCCATGGAGACGCAGCCCTGGGCCGAGCTGGATGCGGCCGGCAAGGCCGCGCTGCGCGCGCTGAGCCTGGCCGGCAACGGCAGCGGCAGCATCAGCGCCGCCTGGACGTTCCCCAACGGCCCGCAGGGCATGAGCCAGATCTTCGCCTGCAGCCGTCGCGCCACCTGCGGCCAAGGCGGTGACGGCCGCCTGGGCGAGGCCGACCTGGACGTGCGCGCCCGCTCCGCCACGCTGGCGCTGCGCAATCAGGGCGCGGCCATCGCGGCCGACAGCTCCAAGCTGCTGGGTGTGTTCGGCCGCAACGGCGACGGCGTGAACCTGCAGACCAACTACACCAGCTGCCCCGCCACGCCGGCCGGCCAGCAGTGCCTGGACTGAGCTGGTCAGGGCCGCGGCGCGGGTGCGGCGGGCGCGTCAGCCCTCGCCCGCCGCGTCCGGGGGCGCCAGCGGCTGCGCAGAGTCCGCCGCCACCGCCGCGCCCGGGCGCAGCGGCGCGCGGCTTTGCTCGTTGCCCAGGTGGACGAACTTGCGCAGCAGCCGCATGAACTCCTGCTGCTCGGCCGGCTCCAGTTGCGACAGCAGCGACTGCTGCATGCGCCGCACGCCCGGCACCGTGCGCGTGAGCACGGCCTCGCCCTCGGCGGTGAGCAGCAGCCGGCGCTGGCGGCGCGGCAGCACCTCGCGCACGATCCAGCCCTTGGTTTCCAGCCGCGCGGCGATCTCGGCGGCGGTCGAGGTGTCCAGCGCCACCTCCTGCGCCAGCGTCACCTGGTCCAGCCCCGGCTTCTCCTGCAGCATGCGCAGCACCGCGTACTGGATGGGCGTCACCTCGCGCCCAACCTCCTCGTAGAACACCGACACCGCGATCTGCTGCGCGCGCCGTATCAGGTGCCCCGGCTGGTCATACAGCTCTATGGCCAGCGGGTCGGTGGACGGCGAAGAAGGGGCAGCGGACATGGCGGCAGGCAGGCGGTTGCAGGGAAGCCGGGGGCGGTCGCATCGGCGCATGCACGACCGCCGCCCCGCGGCCCGCGCATTCTGCATGCCGGCTGCGCCCAGCCCGGCGGGCCCCTCGCCGGCTCGCCCGGCGCTGCCGGCGGCCTGGCTCCATGCAGGCAATGCGTGAAGTGATGCACGCCGCTGGTGCGGCTGTGGCCCTCCACCACCCCCAACTGTTTCATAAACGTTTCAACTACCCGATGAACCCTCTTTGAGTCCTCCAACTGACGGCCAGCCCCGTACCGCCTGCCCACTTCCCGGGCGGGCCGCCGCCTGGCCAGCAATCCATACATGAACGTCTTGAACAAGCTCCGTCTCGGTCCGCGGCTGGCCCTTGGCTTCTCCGCGGTGTTGGTGCTGATGCTGCTGGCTGTAGCAACCGCCGTGTTCAGCCTCAACAAGGTCGATGCCGCCTCGCGCCGCACCTTGGAAGTGGACATGGTGAAGTCCGAGGCCGTGGCCACGCTCAACACCTATACCCGCGCCAATGCGCGGCGAACCATGGAGCTGTTCTTCGCCGAGGACAAGACCCACGGCGACAAGGTCCGGCAGATGATCGGCATCAACGCGCAGAGGGTGGACGAATCGCTGAGCACGCTGGAGCGGCTGGCCTACACCGAGGCGGGCAAGGCGATGATCGCCAAGACCAAGGAGCGGCGCGACGCCTTTGCCGCCTCCATCGCCAAAGTGGACAAGCTGCTGGCCGACGGCCAGCGCGAGGAGGCCTCCAAGCAGTTGCTGGCCGAGACACTGCCGAGCCTGGACGCGCTGCAAGCCGACGTGGAAGGGCTGGACACGCTGCAGAAGCAGCTCAGCACGACCAGCGCCAAGGCCTTGGCCGACGACATCGACTTCTCGCGCATCGCCATGATCGCGCTGGGCATGGTGGCGCTGCTGGTGGGCGCGGGCATGGCCTGGGCGCTCACGCACTCCATCACCGTGCCCGTGCACCAGGCGGTGCAGGTGGCACGCACCGTGGCCGCGGGCGACCTGACGTCCAACATCAACGTCACGATGCAGGACGAGACCGGCGAGCTGCTGCGCGCGCTGGACGACATGAACCACAGCCTGGTGCGCATCGTCACCCAGGTGCGCCAGAGCAGCGACTCCATCGCCACGGGCAGCCAGCAGATCGCCAGCGGCAACGCCGACCTGAGCCAGCGCACCGAGGAGCAGGCCTCCAACCTGGAGGAAACGGCCGCCTCCATGGAGCAGCTCACCTCCACCGTGAAGCAGAACGCCGACACCGCCGCCGCCGCCACGCAACTGGCCACCAGCGCCAGCCAGGCCGCCGAGCAGGGTGGCGACGTGATGAACCGCGTGGTGTCCACCATGGAGGAGATCAGCGCGGGCTCGCGCAAGATCTCCG
>NZ_BCTC01000164.1 GCF_001571085.1 Azohydromonas lata NBRC 102462 | reverse complement strand
CACAGGCAAGGCAAGGCAAGGCAAGGCAAGGCAAGGCAAGGCAAGGCAAGGCAAGGCAAGGCAAGGCAAGGCAAGGCAAGGCAAGGCAAGGAAGTCTACGGCAGCGCTACGGCGTGAACTTCCAAGATGGTGGCAATATCACCGGCTGCCAGCGTCACGTAGGCCAGCGCACCGAAGAGGAAGCGGTAGAGCGCGCCGCGCTGTGTGGCCGCAGTGGGCTCGGTGTCGAACGCGTGTGTGTCCGGTACCACCAGGTTACGGATCTCGAAGGCGTGGCCAGCGGTGGCGCACAGTCCGATGGCTTGCCAGGTCGGCAGCACTTGCGCGCCGGTGGCCAGCACGATGAAGGGGCGTGTCGCCCTGCCCAGGCGGTGGCCGCCCCTGGGCTATCGGTGAGGGTCAACTCCGCCAGCTACTGGCCTCGGTGTTGGGATTCCTTGTTTTTCAACGCACGAACGCGCTCAGCAATCGACCAGTTCCATGGTGCGCAATACCCGGGCGTCGATGTTCGCCCGGCCCGTTTGCAGCGCATGGATGGCTGCCCGCTTCAGCACGCGAACGGTGCCGCCGATGGTGTTGCCGCCCAGGTCGTAGATGATGGGCGCGAGGTCCGAGCTGGCCAGGTTCGAGGGCTCGGGTAACGGTAGCCACCGCTCGTATCCGGCCAGAAAGGTCAGGTACTCGGCCGACAGCTCCCAGCGGCCGAGCTCCACGCACTGCAACCCGGACCGGAGTCGCGAGTCGAATTTCAATGCCGTTATGGCGGGCGGCGTACCTGCAGCGACGATGGGAATTTGCAGTGTCGTGCTGGCGTCTGCGATCGCTGCCAGCAGCGCCACCGCGTCGGTCCCTGCATTTGCAACGCGATCGAAGTTGCTGATCACAAGTGCGCGTGCGTGGACGTACCGCATTGCCGCTATCGCTTCACGGCGCTTGCTGCTGGTGGCGGACTTGGTGCCATGCTGGATCAACAGCCGCCATAGAACGGCCGACCAGGACGTGCTTGGCGTGGGCTGTTCCGGCATCGAGATCCAGGGCAGGTATGAAGCGGGCCGGCCCTCAGCGTCGAGTGTCATTGGGTGCCGGCTCAGGAACTGTGCGATCACGGCGCTCTTGCCGTTGTCGCTGTCGGCGACGACAAGCAAGCCCGGCATGCTGGGATGCAGGTACAAGGCATCGAGCTGGTGCAGGATGTCGCCCGCACGCCTGTACCCTACCCAGTGCTCCTCGTTGCAGAAGTCCACGCGCTCTTGTAGCGGCATCTCCACCACAGCCGCGGCTTCGCGCTCCAGATGTGCGTAGTCGCTCATGGCCTTTATTCCCTGGTGTCGATCTCAACCAGCGCCTTACTCCCAGTCCTGGAAGCGGTTGCGGTACCACCACGGGCGCGCGTAGATCCTACGCCCGCGCAGCCAGGACATCGCCTTGCGGTACAGCACGGTGAAGGTCCAGCCAAACCTGTTGAGGATGGCGAAAGCAATGATGGTCCCCACGGCCGTGTAGAAGGTCCACCACCGCATGTGGAACAGCCAGCCGAAGATGGGCAGGAACGCCGTGCAGGGAATGCCGATCAGTGTCGGCGTCTTGGATGCGTCTCTCCAGCAGGAAATGCTCACGACTTCGCTCCTTTGATGCGCTGCACATAGGCCTTGTGGCCCGCGAGCTCGATGAACTCTTGCTTATCAATCGTGCCGGCTTGCAGCAGCGCCCACGCCTTGTCGTCGAGCGTCGCACCAGCAGCCTCAAGTTTTTCGCGGATCATCTTCGGCCAGCGTTCAAATGATTGGTCCTGAAGTTCGTTGCGCAGCTCACGGTCAAAGATGACGTACTCGCGGATGGCTTGGCGCTTGCCGTCCGTGGTCTTGAGCAGCCGCTGCACGACGATCAGCGCCAGCGAGCCGAGCAACCGGTTGGCGATGGCAGACTGCTGGGCCGGTGGATAGACCTGAATCGCCCGGTTTATGGTTTCGGCCACGGAGTCCGTGTGCATCGTTGCAAAGCAAAGGTGCCCGGTAAGCCCAGCCTCGATTGCAGCGTCGATAGTTTCGAGGTCACGGGCTTCTCCGATTCCGATGATGCTGGGCTTGCGTCGCATCGCGTTGCGCAGGCCCGCAGCGAAATTGGCGATGTCACGCCCGATCTGCGACTGCGCCGGCTGTGGACCTTTCCAATGGGCGCCGCCCAGCACGAATTCAATCGGATCCTCGTAGGTGATGACTTTGCGGTCTGGCATCGCCACGCCGGCATAGCCGTAGACGCCGGCCAACAGCGTCGTTTTGCCGGAGCCGGTTGGTCCGCAGACCAGCACGAGTCCCTTGGCCGGATAGAAGGCTTCGAACAGATCCGGCTCGATGCCCATAGTTGTAATGTCGGGCAGATCGGGCGGTATCAACCGCATCGTGATCGCGAACGCAGCATCGAGCAGAGCGACCCGTGCCTGGATGAAATTGCACCGGGCGCGCAGCCGCTTGCCCCTTGGGATGCCGAGTTCTTCGCCGAACAGGTCCAGCGACCGGTCAGCGCCAGTCCCGGAGCGGATTGCACCCTCGACGTCCGGTCCCCACACGCTGCTGATCAAGGCCGAAAGCTGCCCTTGCTTGACGGTCTGGTGGCTCGCGCGGCGCTGGCGTCCATGCAGTTCCACCCAGATGTAGTCGCCGCCTTGGATAAGAATGTCCGACACGCCCCGCTCCGCGGCGTAGACGACGAAGCGCTTGAAGTTGTCGGGATTGAGCTCACCGTGGAAATCGAAGGGTTCGAAAGTGACGTCGCTCATGGTGCGGCGGGAGCGGTAGCTGGTGTCGTAGCGGCCGCTGGAGCAGCCGGGCGTGCCGCCGCCGGGGCGGCTTGACGCGGGGAAGAACGGATGGTTGGGCGCCACTTGCCCGCGTCGGTCTCGAACTGGGCCTTGCCGGTCATCCGCCGCAGCTTGTCGCCCACGACCATGCGCTTCTGATCCCCAGACACGGTTTGCTGCGACTCGGCCACACGTGTGGGCGAAATCATTCCCTGCTGCAGCAGGACCGAGTACAGCACCATCCCGTTGTAGTCCCGCACGAGGCGGTTGAAATTCGCTGTGAGGATGGCGTCAGCCTGGACGCGCCCTTCACTCCATCCCTGCTCCACCGCCGCCTTCCACAAGGCCTGCTCTTTCGCGTCCTGAGGCCTGGCCTGAAGATCTGGCAACTCCACCCATGGCTTGTTGGGCAGCCCAACAAGCAGGTAGTCGCGCCACGTAGGCGGCACGGCCACGAACCTTTCCTCTCGCTCGATCTTGTAGACCTGGTTGGCCGTGCGGATCTGGTCTGGCGCGAACGAAGCCACGTCCTGGGCCGTGGTGATGACGGGCGGCAGCGTGCCGCTGCGCGACACCAATGGGGAGAACTGGAACATCACCTCCAGCGCGTGTGAGCGCCCTTCAAGGGCTTGCAACAGCTCCAGTGACCGCGAGGCGATGCCACCGCGAAAGCCTGTGGTCTTGCCGGTGTCCTGCAGCAGCTTGGCCCGCAGGTCGGCAATGCCGGTGGTCGCCTTCGACTGCGGATTGATCAAGGCTTCCAGCTCCGGCGGCGCAACCTGCACACCTTGCGGGGGCAGACCTGCACCAGCGGTCGGGTATGCGGGGGGCGCGGCATGCGCCAGGAGGCAGCCCAGGCAGCTGGCCGCAGCGGCAGTTAGTCGGTGCATGAGATACCTCTTACTGCGGGCGGCTGTACTCAAGGATGATCCGGTCGCCGACTTGCGAAACAACGGCCCGGTAGCCGATCTGCGCCCGCAGCAGCTGCAGCACGCCGGCGAAGGGCTCGTTTTTCACGTTGAGCTTCACAGGCAAGGGCAATCGCACGCCGGCCGATGCAAAGTTCAGACCCCTGTCGCGTGCAAGGCGGCGCAGCAGTTCCGCGGCGTCGCCCCGCCACGACAGCGTCACGGGCTGGCCGTCGTCCCGGATGTCCGCGGGCTGCGGCGGGACGACGTCATTGAGTGCCGCGGCTTGGAACAGCTCAGCTTGGGTTCGCTGGATCTTCGTGGCCGCCTCCATGATCTGGGCGTCGACCAGAGCCTGGGCTTGCGCCGGCGCCGCTGATGAAGGGGACTCCTTAGGGGTCGATGCGCAGCCGGCCAACGCCGCCATGCAGGCAAGTGACACAGCGAGCAGTACCTTACCGTCTTGCACCATGGGTGCCTCCTTTTCGTATCCATTACATGATACGGAATTGGGAAACTCGTTCATACCCTACCGCTGGCGGCGCCTGCGGGTTGGCGCAGGCTGTGGTTTGACGGTGCCAATGCGCGCGGCCGTGTCCGCTGTTGCAATGTCTGCAACGGGTACCGGGGCAGGCATCGTTTCGGGATTCGCTGTCGGCGTTGGCGCCGCCGGGCGTGACGTGCCGAGGCCGGCAACAGCGTTGCGAAATCCAGCCTGGCCTGTCGTCTCGACTCCAGGCCCGTACTTCTGGACGGCCAGGGCGTGTGCCGCAGCGAGCGCTTGGCTGTGGGCCAAGGCAGCAGGCAGGACCTCGATGCGTTGCCCATGGTCGACGAACACCTCCTGGCCTGCGCTGCTGCGGTACGACACCGAACCGTTGCGCTTCACCACGAACGAGAAGCCGTTGCCCAGCTCCCGTGCAACGGGATCGACAACTTCTGCGCCCCGAAACCCGTCCACGTGCTCGGCAGCGGTCAGCGCGGCCAGCTGCCGCCGCTCACGCTGCTCGGCGTAGGCCCAGCCGCGCAGCTGGCTGATGGCTGCCGCGTCGCCGCGTGCCGCCTGGTCAGTGACCCATTCCCGAAACGACATCCGGCGGTTCGCCGGGTCACGGCGCAGGGCGTCTCTTTCCTGCTTGATGGTCTTGAGCAGCCGCTGCCGCGCGCGCAGCGTTTCGAACGCGATCACGCTGTACATCGCCCGTCGCATGCCCGGATCCCGCACCGTGTCGCGTACCTCCGCCCTTCGGCGCCGGGCAGTGGCTCGCAGCTCCTCGAATCGCTGTTTCACGGTCGCCTCGTCCAGGCGGCGCAGCGCAAAGCTGGCGCGGTACTGCTCATAGCGCTCGCGCAGGCCTCGCCGTGCATCTGCCCGCTCCTGACGCCGCTGCTCCCTGAGCGCCGGGTCGCGGACAGGCTCGCGGAAGCGGTCGTACCGCTGTTCGGCAAGCAGGAGCTGCTTGGCCGGTTCCTTGTATGCACCGAGCTTCTTGGTCAGGCGAGGTAGCGACAGGCTCTCGTGCATGTCACTGGCCTTGATCGGGGCCCGGCTTTCCCCGCTGAGGTCATACACGGCCAAGCCCTGCCCCTTCGGGCGCAGCTCCAGCGCGAAGCGCGCCAAGGTCGCATGCAGCGTGTCCCAGCTGGGTTTCGGTCCGCCCAGGAGCTTGAGCACGGCAGCCTTGGGCTCGCCGCGAGCGTAGGTGAAGAGGCTTTCAGCGCCGGCGTGGCGCTCCATGTCGGCGGCGCGAGTAGGCAGCTTCTCCTTGCTGTCCGGGGCCTTGCTCGCCCAGTCGATGACCTGCTGCCCGCCCCTTTCGAACACGGCGTAGGGCCCCTTGTCGTGCTGCCAGCCGTGCTGCAGTTCCAGCTCGCGCATCGCGCGGTCGAGCTTGAAGTAGTCGCGGTCCGGGTAGACCGCGGCGAAGGTGTCCGGATTCACGCGGTTCACCGCAATGTGCAGGTGCACGTGAGCCGTGTCGCGGTGCACCGCGAACACGTACTGGTGGTCCTGCATGCCGACTGCCTGCAGAGCGTGCCGACCGCAGGCGAAAGCCTGGTCGTCGGTGGGCGACTCGCCAGATGGCCAGGACAGCACGACGTGGTAGACCGGGTCCTTGACGCGCGCGTTGCGCGCGGCGACGACCTTCATCTCCAAGGCGGCAGACTCGAGCGACAGGCAGTTGTGCTCGCATGCCGTGCCGCTTGCGCTTTGCACCCGCGCCGGCTGGCCTAGGAGCCGGGCGAGCTCTCGCTCAGCGAGAGCGCCTGCTGCATCTCCTGGATGTCCTGAAGCACCGGCTTGAGCATCGCGCGCAAGTGCGGCTCGATGGGCGTGGGCTCGGCTGAAAGTGCGTCCTTCAGCCCGCTCAACCGGTCCGAAATGTGCACCTGCTGCTTGTAGATGGTTTCGAGCAAGGGCAAGACTTCCCTGATGTGAATTGCCATGAATGGCTCCATGCAAGGCTGAGAGTTGAGAGAAAAGCGCCTGGGCGCGTGCGGTAAGTTGGATGTCGAGTTGAGGCGAAAGCCGCAGGTACTCGTCGGCGGCCACCAAGCGGTGGCGAGTGCCTTCCAGGGCACGCCGGTGGGTTTCATCCTGGCCCGCGGCGTCTGCATGGCTGCCAATCCCGCCTTGCACTGGCAGTCGGCCGATGCGTTGTGAGTCAGCCAGCCGTTGCCGTGCAGCAGCGGCGCCTGCCACGTTGCGGCCCTTGGCGGTCAGCAAGTGCGTCTGCGCAGCCTCCAGGTGGATCTTGGCGAGGTCCAGCGCGACAGTTCGTTGAACTGCCATCTCATGCGTACCAGGCGCCACGAGACCACCGGGTTCAAACAATGCCGCCATGCGCGTGTAGAGAGCGCGGGCATGTGCAGCCAGCGTGGCGTTGTCGGCGGATGCGGCACGGGCCAGGTGCTGTCCCGCTTTGTCCACACTGCGGCGCGCATCGTCGAGTGCATCCCGATGCGCTGTTCCAGCGGCCATGCCCGCCGGGCCCTGATGGCCGCTTAAAGACCGCCTCGCCACACTCCAAAGGCCGCTGAAGACGCTCCCCTTGCCGTGCTGCCCTACAGCGTCCAAATAGGCCTGCGCGGCATCCAAATGCCCGCGCACGTGAGACAGGTCGCTGCCTGCAGTTTTTGCCCCCTGTACGGCCTCATGATGTGGTTCGCCCGATGCACCGAATCCGGACGCCAGCAGCGCATACCGGGCACGCGCACGTGCAGCGACCTCCGGCGCCAGCGATGGTGCTGTGCGCACCAACAGTTCCCCGGCGGCAAGAACGCGCTCCCGTGCGCGCTCGATCGCTTGTATGTGGGCTGTAGTCGGCCCACCTTCATCGCTGCGTTTGAGCGCGTGCCGGGCACGTCGCCGCTGCGCCTTCTCACGCGCGTTTTCCGCACGTATCGGCGCGGCCGGAGCAATGGGCAAGTCACGGCGGCTCTCGACGTTCAAATGCTGCTGCGCTTCGCCCAGATGGCCGCGTGCCTGAGAAAGCGCCTCGCCGTGCGATTTCAGCCGGCTGCTTGCGCCGTTTTGGGCAGGTCTTGCCGAATCAATTCGATCTTCAGGTTCTGCACCAGTTCGTCCATGTCGCGGCCCATGGGCACGAGCAGTCGCGCGAGCACTTTCAACACGTCCTCGGAGGGCATGTCGAGCAGCTGCATCAACTCGTCCAACAGCTTGCAGTTGATCTTCTGCTGCTCGGAGATTTTCACGAGCAATTCCAAGAATTTGGTCGTGTCGCTGTCGGTCGCTTGGATGGAGCTCATCGTCATCGTCCTCGTCCGGTTTTTCACTGACGTAATCCACCAGGTCTTCGAAGCTCGACCTGTGGTCCTGCCGCCGCGACGGCACCTTGGCCAGCATGCTCAGCTTCCCAGCCGCGTGATGGCTTGTGTGATCTCAGCCAGCAGCTTGGCGTACTCGGGCTGCAGCGCGCCGCCCCCCTGCCGGAACAGCTCCTTTTGCTGTCCGCCCAGCAGCCGCAACTCGTTGAGGATGTGGTCGTCTACGTGCGACCTGGTGCGGCGGCCAAGGGCCGCTGAAAGCATGAACTGGCCCACGCTCATGCCGCAGTCGGCGGCCTTCTCGCGCACGGCCCGCTCGTCATCAGGGTGACAGCGGACTGATGGCAATAGCCCTGTGCGCTTGCGCTTTTCACTCTCGCTCACTGGTGAGCCTCCCATACACAACGGGGTCTCGGGGCGCAGCCCTGAGCAGGGGGGCAGGCGAAGCGTAGGGAGTGCAACGACTGGAGCACAGCCGGTTGTGCGGACGCCGCTTGCGGCGGTAGCACAAGCCCTACCCTGTCCCGGAACTTGGCCACTTGCCCGGTGCATCACCGTACCACCGGTTCCGTATCGTGTCTAGAATGCGGAGAACAAACCCCGGGGGATCAACCCCGTTTCGAGAAACGGAACGCCCGATGGAGATCACCGTTGCCCAGGTTGATGACGTGCGGTCGAGGCTGCTGGAGATGCCTCCACTGGAGGAAGCCAAGCGGAAGTTGACGCTGCAGCAGGCGATTGCGCGGATGGCTGGCGAGCTGGCGGAACTGCAGCGCCGGGGATACTCGATTGACGACATCGCGAACATCCTTCGCGCTACCGGCGTCGAGATTTCTTCGACCTCGTTGAAGACCTACCTCAGCCGCGCGCGCAACACGTCAAAACCACGGCCCAAGCAAGCATCAACGCCCGCCACACGCAATGGCCAGAAGCGCACGCGAGAACTGACCGGCGCACCGACGAATGCGCAAGCGGTTGATCGCGTTGCTGAGCAAGGACAGCCGGGGGCCGTGACGCCGAGTGCAGTACCTGGTGCAGCCCATCAGCCAAGCTCGGCCGTCACGGCTGACACCAGCGACGCCGTGACGCGTGCCAGCACACCCGCTGCAACGGCTGAAACCATCGCGGCCAGCGGCGGCGGCGCGACTCGCGCCGCGCATGGCGTTGATCGTCGAGTTGAGGGCGAAGTTGACGGCGCGGTTGATCGCGGAGTTGACAGCGCAAAGGACAGACCAAAAAACCACGGCGCTGATACGAGCACACCTGCTCCAGTCAGCGCATCAGGAGGCGCGCCGCGTGACGGCGCTGGGGATGCAAGGCAGGACCGGGCCGGTGGTCCCGCGACTGCCGTCGCGAGGGATCAACCGCAGCCGGTCGCGCGCAGCAGCAGTTTTGTGCCGCGCGCGGATTCTCCGAACATCTGAAAGTAGCGCCATGAAGAAACGGATTTACATCGCAGGTGGAAGCAAGGGCGGCGTCGGCAAGTCGATCCAGAGCGTTGCGCTCATCGACACGCTGGGCTCACGCAGAGAAAAGGTGCTGTTGATCGAGTCCGACACGTCGAATCCCGACGTGTTCAAGATGTACAGCGGCGAAGTGCAAACCGAGTTGATTGACTTGGACGACGCCAACGGGTGGATTGACTTGGTGAACGTGTGCGACCAGAACCCGGACCACGTTGTGGTGGTCAACACGGCAGCGCGCAACAACAGGGGCGTGACGGCGTACGGCCAAACGCTCAACAGCACCCTGAAAGAGCTTCAGCGCGAACTGGTGACGCTGTGGGTGATCAACCGGCAGCGTGACAGCCTGGAACTCCTGCGTGACTACATGGAAGCCCTGCCGGGGTCGAGAACCCATGTCGTGCGCAACAGCTACTTCGGTGACGAGCGCAAATTCGAGCTGTACAACGGATCGCAGATCCGCAAGACGGTCGAAGACGCTGGCGGCCGGTCGCTGACGCTGCCTGACCTGGCGGATCGAGTCAGCGATGACCTCTACAGCAACCGGCTTTCGATAGCCAAGGCGATGGAGCAATTGCCCCTGGGCAATCGGGCGGAACTGGGCCGCTGGCGTGCGGACGTGCACACGATGCTGGGGGTCGTTTTGAATGCCTGACCTGGAGTCGGCTTTCGAGAAGCTGCTTGGCCGGCAGCCCTCGGAGCAAGAGGTTCAGGAGCTGTACCGCGTCAAGAACGGGCTCAACATCGGCGACAACGACGCGTTGTGGATCGTGCTGATGGCGCTGCAGTCGTACGAGACTCTGTATCGCCGCGTGCCGTTCACCATCGGCGCTGAGGTCAAGAAGATCGTCGCGGAGCAGCGCACCCTCATCAAAGAGACCGCTGAAGCGGAAACAAAGCGCGCGTTCAATTCGCTGGCTGAAGCGGTGAGCGAGGCGAGCGTTGCTGTTGCCGCGACGGCGGCTGAGTCCCGGCGTGTCCTGGCCTGGGGCTGGGCGCTTTTCGGACTGATGGGTTTCGGCGCGCTGTGCATGCTGGTCGGCGCAGTGTTGGCGACAGGACATGCCCCCCCATGGGTGAGCAGGCCGGCCGGCGGCGGCTTCGCCGCGGCCATGGTGGCCACGCTCGCGCAAACGCCTGCAGGGTGGATCGTGGCTATCGGGGGCGCAGCTGCAGGAGCTGCGGCGCTGTGGCAGTCCAGGGCTGAAGTGAAAGCCGGGAAACGCCTTGGCATGGTTGCATCCGCCTTGTGCCTGATTGGGCTGTCCATCGCGTTTTTGCTGCCGGTACTCTGACCCGCGGCCTGGCGGTGGCGCCTGGTATTGGTTTTCGGGGCTGGTGACGGTCCGGCGCAGCCGGTCCGTCGTGCCGGGCAGGCGCAGCCTG
>NZ_BCTC01000163.1 GCF_001571085.1 Azohydromonas lata NBRC 102462 | reverse complement strand
GTCGGAAGAGCCGTTGGTCAGCACCAGGATGGGGCCACCCGGGCCCTGGGCCGGGTCGGCCGCCTGCGCCGGGCGCGCCCAGCACAGCAGGCCCAGGAGCCATGCCATCAACCACAGCAGCCACTGTTGCGCTGCATACCTTCCCCGGGAACTGGCGGCTGGCCTCATGGCTCAACTCCTGATTTGTGGTCTGTCGCTTGTGCCGGGCAGGCGCGGCCCAATTCCAGGCGCGCCAAAGGCGCCTGGTGGGTGGGGGCTGCCCTTGTTCTCGGTGCTACCTGCCCACGCCGCTGGCCACGTTCCAGCGCACCAGGCGGTTGTCGTCGTTGCCGGCAAACAGCAGGTTCTTGTTCTTGCTGTCGAACAGCAGCGCGTTGACGGCTGCGGTGGTGGCGCTGAGCTGCTTGTCCAACTGGCCTGAGGCCATGTTCCAGACAAAGATCTGCCCGTCCTCGCCACCGCTGGCCAGCACGCTGCCGTCCGCGTTGAAGGCCACGCTGCGCACGCTCGCCTTGTGGCCGGAGAAGGCCTGGGTGCGCACGCCTTGCGAGAGGTCCCACAGCAGCACCTGGCCGTCCACGCCCGCGCTGGCGAGCACCTTGCCGTCGGGGCGGAAGGCCAGGTCGTTGACCTCGTCGGCATGGCCGCGCAGCGTGTAGACGAGCTTGCCTGTGGCCACGTTCCACACCAGGATGCGCCCGGCCGCGTCGCCGCTGGCCAGCAGCGTGCCGTCCGGGCTGAAGGCCACCGAGTTCACGAAGCCGGCGTGGCCGCTGAAGACCTTGGCCAGCTTGCCGGTGGCGGCGCGCCAGACCATCACCCGCGTTTCCTCGCCCACGGTGGCGATGAGGCTGCCGTCCGGGCTTTGGGCGATGTTGCGTATGGGATGCTCGTGGCCGTTGAGCGTAAGCAGCTTCTTGCCGCTGGCGTAGTCGAAGACGTGCACTTCGCTGTCGCGGCCCACCACGGCGAGGTAGTTGCTCGTGTTGTTGATCACGATGCCGGTGGCCACCGTGCCGATGTCGATGCTGAACTTGGAGACGTCCGCGCCGTTGCCGGTGTCCAGCACCCGTACCTTGCCGTCGGCCCGCGCCACGGCCACCACCGTGCCGTCCGCCGACAGCGCCATGGACGTGACGCCCTTTTTCGCATAGCGGCGCAGCAGCTTGCGCGCCACTTGGCGCTCGCCCTTGGCCGCGGTGGCCTGCTCCAGTCCTTGCGCTGTCGAAACCGACTGCTGGGACGCCTCGTCTCCTCCGCCGCAGGCCGTCAAGAGCAAGCCGGCTGCGCCCACCAGGGACGCCGCTGCCGCTTTGCGCACTGCATTCACCATGTATTTCATACGCTCCCTCTTCCAAAACGATTCACCGATGGCCGTAAATCACCCTCGGGCCCGCATCTCGGTTCGAACCCGGAAATGTTTTGCGCCTTGCGAGAAAGTCGCCACCCCAGAAAATAAAAATCAGCACGCAGCAATGCATACCCCGGAATATCAACCGGGGCAAACACTTGGAATGGATTTACTTCCGTGCCTTCTACTGCTTCTTGCTGAAACTCTCCACCTGGGCGCCAACTTATACGAACGGCTACACGCAGCACCATCAATCAAATAGGGGGCGTCATCGAAAAATGGAAACAAATGTTAGGTAAATGCATCAAGACTGGAATTACTTGCGAACCAATGGATTTTTTTACCGAATCCACTCAATTTGCTCATGCTGTTTTTATCGACGGCAACGGGTTGCGAAACAAATATTTTCAAACTGTGAGCTTGAAGTTATCGCCCGCCTTCAACAAAAGCATGTCCCGGAGCCGGGGCGGGCAGCGTCCTCCCATGGGTAGGACGCCCCAGCATGGAAAGGCGCATGGCCGTCGAATGGGGATATGCGCCGCGGGTCGCTAGACTGCCGGGCTTTTTTCGCGGGCGCCTTTGCCAAAGCAGCCCGGCGGCGTACAGGACGGGACTTTCATGGAACTCAAGTGGCTCGAAGACCTGCTGAGCCTTTCGCGCACGCGCAGCTTTTCCCGCACCGCGGCCGAGCGGTTTTGCACGCAATCGGCGTTGAGCCGGCGCATCAAGGCCCTGGAGCTGTGGGTAGGTGTGCCCCTGGTAGACCGCAGTGCCTACCCCACGTCGCTCACACCCGCGGGCATGGTGTTTCGCGACACGGCCGAGGAGATCGTGCGCCAGTTGCTGGAGGTGCGTGACGACTTGCGCGACCGGCTGCAGCCCAGCAATGACGCGGTGACCATCACGTCGCTGCAGACGCTGTCGGTGGTGTGCTTCCCGCACTGGCTGCAGGCCTGCCAGCAGCGCATTGGGCCGTTTGACGTGCGGCTGGTGCCGGAGAACATGCACAGCTGCGTGCGAGCCCTGGTGGAGGGGAGCTGCGACCTGATGCTGGCCTACGCGCACCCGGCCGTCTCGGCCATGCTGGACCCGGAGCGCTTTCCCTCGGTGCTGCTCAGCAGCGAGCGCTTCCTGCCCGTGAGCAAGGCCGACGCGCAAGGCCAGCCCCTGTTCGCCCTGCCCGGCACGCGGCGCCAGCCCCTGCCCTACCTGGCCTACGGACCCGACACCATGCTGGGCCAAGCGGCCGACTTCGCGCTCAAGCAGCGCCAGCAGCATAGCGTGTACTTGCGCTGCTGCTACCAGAACCCGATTGCCGAAGGCCTCAAGCCGCTGGTCAAGGCCGGACACGGCGTGGCGTGGATGCCCGCCAGCCTCATACGGCGCGAACTCGACAGCGGCGAGCTCGTCCCGGCCGGCGACGAGAGCTGGGCCCTGGAGCTGGAGACGCGCCTGTACCGCCGCGCCGAGACCACCAAGCCGCGCGCGCTGCAGGCCTGGGCCGCGCTGCAGGACGGCCTGCCGCCCTCGGCGTAGCCCGCCTCCTAGGGAAAGCCCCAACCCGCGCGGCGGCGCAGGCCCGCGCGGCCCGCATGGGGCCGCCGCGCGCGGCGCGCATGTCATGCGTGGCGCGCAAGAGGCCATGCGCGCCGCGCAAGGCCATGTGCGGCGTGCATCGCCGCGCGCCGCATCGTCATTGGACGCCCCAGGGGCCGCTGCCTACGCTGCCGGGCATGGAAAGAGCAACGAAAACGCCGCGGCACTGGCGCCGCGCCGAAGCCCGGACTCTTGCCCAACCAGCCATGAGCACCCAAGCTTCCGTCTCCGTTACCCCCGTTGAGAACGCAACCCGCACCGAGCATGACCTGTTGGGCGGGCGCGAAGTTCCGGCCCAGGCCTACTACGGCGTGCATACCCTGCGCGCCGTGGAAAACTTCCCCATCAGCGGCACGTCCATCGCGATCTACCCCGATCTGATCAAGGCCCTGGCCTGCATCAAGGAGGCCGCGGCCCGCGCCAACCAGGACCTGGGCCTGCTCGACGCCCAGCGCGCCGACGCCATCGTGAACGCCTGCCGCGAGCTGCGCGAGGGCAAGCTGCACGAGCAGTTCGTGGTGGACGTCATCCAGGGCGGCGCCGGCACCTCGACCAACATGAACGCCAACGAGGTCATCGCCAACCGCGCGCTGGAGCTGCTCGGCCATGCCAAGGGCGACTATCAGCACCTCAACCCCAACGACCACGTCAACCTCAGCCAGAGCACCAACGACGTCTACCCGACCGCGCTGAAGGTGGCGGCGCACTTCGGCATCCTGCGCCTGATCGAGGCCATGGCCGTACTGCGCCGCGCCTTCGAGCGCAAGGCCGAGGAGTTCGCCGACGTGCTCAAGATGGGCCGCACGCAGCTGCAGGACGCCGTGCCCATGACCCTGGGCCAGGAGTTTTCCACCTACGCCACCATGTTGGGCGAGGACGAGCAGCGCCTGCGCGAGGCCGTGGCCCTGGTGCACGAGATCAACTTGGGCGGCACGGCCATCGGTACCGGCATCACCGCCCACCCCGACTACGCCGCGAGGGTGCGTGAGCGCCTGGCCGAGGCCACGGGCATCGACCTGATCACGGCCCCCAACCTCATCGAAGCCACCCAGGATTGCGGCGCCTTCGTCCAGCTGTCGGGCGTGCTCAAGCGCGTGGCGGTCAAGCTCTCCAAGACCTGCAACGACCTGCGGCTGCTCTCCAGCGGCCCGCGCGCCGGGCTGGGCGAGATCAACCTGCCGGCCATGCAGGCGGGCTCGTCCATCATGCCGGGCAAGGTCAACCCGGTGATCCCGGAAGTGGTCAACCAGATCGCCTTCGAAGTGATCGGCAACGACATCACGGTGAGCTTCGCCGCCGAGGCGGGCCAGCTCCAGCTCAACGCCTTCGAGCCCATCATCGCCCACAGCCTGTTCAAGAGCGTCAACCACCTGCGCAACGGCTGCCTGACGCTGGCCGAGCGCTGCGTGGACGGCATCACCGCCAACCGCGACCACCTCGCGGCCCTGGTGCGCGACTCCATCGGCGTGGTCACCGCGTTGAACCCGTACATCGGCTACAAGCAGGCCACCGCCGTGGCGCAAGAGGCGCACGCCACCGGCGGCAGCGTCTACCGCATCGTCCTCGACAAGGGCCTGCTGACCCAGGCGCAACTGGACCACCTGCTGCGCCCCGAGGCGCTGACGCAGCCGCAGCCGCTGAGCCTGTAAGCCGTCCCGCCTCGCCGACCTGACCCACAAAGCCCCGGCCCCGGGGCAACCGACGGCCCGTGCCCACCCGCGGCACCGGGCCGCTGCCTGGAGACATTCCCGTGAAGAAAATGAACCCCCTGGTGCGCCAGATCATGGTGGCCATGGTGCTGGGCGTGGCCGCCGGCTACGCCTGCCACGCTTGGGCACCCGACGCCGCCGCGGCCAAGGACACCGCGCGCTACTTCAACATCGTCACCGACGTGTTCCTGCGCATGATCAAGATGGTGGTGGCGCCGCTGGTGTTCGCCACCCTGGTGGCCGGCGTGGCCAGCATGGGCGACGCGCGCATGGTCGGCCGCGTGGGCACCAAGGCGCTCACCTGGTTCATCACCGCCTCACTGGTGTCGCTGGGTCTGGGTCTGGTCTTCGTCAACCTGTTCCAGCCCGGCGCGGCGCTCAACCTGCCGCTGCCGGATGTGAGCGCAACTTCCGGGCTGAAGACTTCGGCGCTCAACCTGGCGGACTTCGTCACGCAGGTCTTTCCCACCAGCATCGCTCAGGCCATGGCCACCAACGCCATCCTGCAGATCCTGGTGTTCTCGCTGTTCTTCGGCTTTGCCATCGCCGCGCTGCCGCGTGACGCCACCACCACCACGGTGCGCTTCGTGGAGGAGCTGGTGAACATCATGCTCAAGCTCACCGACTTCGTGATGAAGTTCGCCCCGCTGGGCGTGTTTGCCGCCATCGCCTCGGTGGTGACCACGCAGGGCCTGGGCGTGCTGCTGACCTACGGCAAGTTCATTGGCGGCTTCTACGTCGCGCTGGCCGTGCTGTGGCTGGTGATGATCGCCGCCGGCGCCCTGGTGCTGGGTCCGCGGGCCATGAAGCGGCTGCTGGGCCTGCTGCGCGAGCCGGTGCTGGTGGCCTTCTCAACGGCCAGCAGCGAGTCGGCCTATCCCAAGATGCTGGAGCAACTGCAGCTCTTCGGCGTGCGCCGGCGCATTGCCAGCTTCGTGCTGCCGCTGGGCTACTCGTTCAACCTCGACGGCTCCATGATGTACCAGGCCTTTGCAGCGCTCTTCGTGGCGCAGGCCTTCGGCGTGGAGATGTCGCTGACCGCGCAGATCACCATGCTGCTGGTGCTCATGGTCTCCAGCAAGGGCATTGCCGGCGTGCCGCGCGCCTCGCTGGTGGTGGTGGCCGCGGTGCTGCCGCTGTTCGGCTTGCCCGAGGCCGGGCTGCTGCTGATCATGGGCATCGACCAGTTCCTGGACATGGGCCGCACCGCCACCAACGTGATCGGCAACGGCATCGCCACGGCCATCGTGGACCGCTGGGAAGGCCAGGGCCAGGCGCAGGACGAGGAAGCGACCGACGACGCCCAGCCCGCCGCGGCGCACGCCCAGCTCGGCTGACCCCCGGGGCTAGGATGGCGCGCATCGCCACGCTCCAGGAGCACGCCATGCGCACCGTCACGCTTCCCAACGGCACTGCACTGCCCGCCCTGGGCCTGGGCACCTGGCATTACGGCGAGTCGCCGCGCAGCCGCGCGGCCGAGGTCAAGGCCGTGCGCCAGGCGCTGGAGCTGGGCGTGCGGCTGTTCGACACCGCCGAGATGTACGGCGAAGGCGGCGCCGAGGAGGTGCTGGGCCAGGCGCTGGCCGAGGCGCTGCGCGCCGGCGACGTGCGGCGCGAGGAGCTGACCATCGTCAGCAAGGTCTACCCGCACAACGCCAGCCTCCAGGGCCTGCCCCAGGCCTGCGAGCGCAGCCTGCGGCGGCTGCAGTTGGACAGGCTGGAGCTGTACCTGCTGCACTGGAGCGGCTCGCACCCGCTGCGCGACACGGTGGCCGCCTTCGAGGCGCTGCAGTCGCGCGGACACGTCGCGCACTGGGGCGTGAGCAACTTCGACCTCGACGACATGAAGGCGCTGTGGCGCGTGCCCGGCGGCAGCGCCTGCGCCGTGAACCAGGTGTATTACTCGCTGTCGCAGCGCGGCATCGAGTTCGACCTCGTGCCCTGGCAGCGCGAGCGCGGGCTGCCCTTCATGGCCTATTGCCCCATGGACCAGGGCGCGCTGGCGGCCGAGCCGCAGTTGCTGCCCATCGCCCGCCGCCTGGGCGCCACGCCGGCGCAACTGGCGCTGGCCTGGCTGCTGCAGCGCGGCGACGTCGTCGCCATTCCGAAGGCGGTGCGCGAGCAGCACCTGCGCGAGAACGCGGCTGCCGGCGCCATCACGCTGGACGAGCAGGCGCTGACCGAATTGGACGCGCTGTTTCCGCCGCCGGACGACAAACAGCCGCTGGCAATCGTCTAGCACGCGCACGGCCGCTCGCTCCACATGCAAACGCGGCCTGAATTTCCATTTTCCGCCCCCCGGCGCCTGGAAATTCCATTGCAGCACCCAAAGCCTATCCCCAAGGCTTTTTGAGGATCGAACACTCTGCCTGAAATCACGAATATTTCAGGCGTCCATGAAATATCGGCAAACTCGATTCTCAACGGCGATCCCGGCTGAAATACCTGTTCCGACCATGCCCGTCCCAGTCGAGAGTGCCCAGGGTGCACACGCGTGCGGCCACGGGGACACTGGCGGGCACAGACCCACCCGCGGGGCAGGCTCCCCCGAACCCCCCGGGGAATTCCCCAGGGGACAGCGGGCCGGATCAGCTGCCGCCGCGGGCACTTTGATCCATGTCAGACGGGAGAACTATTTTCTTCATCGCTTTCCATAACCCTGCTTATTGACCTGATCCGTGCTTTAACAATTTCGAAACATTCACGCCTTACGTTCCCAGGCAACTTATCCGATAACCACGGAGCCCGGACACAAACACTATAATTTTGCCTGTGATCCGCAGTATTCAGGCATACATATTTCCGGACAGAATTGCCAAAACCAAGGCAATTTCCACCTCAAGTCCCATTGCCGGAAAAACATGCGAAACAATTCACCGGTCAGCCAAAAGGCATATTCCTTTCCCGCGGATCAAACCCTGGTGTCCGTGACCGACCTCAAGGGCCGCATCACCTACTGCAACGCGGCGTTCATCGAGGTCAGCGGCTTCACCGAGAGCGAATTGCTGGGCCAGCCGCACAACATCGTGCGCCACCCGGACATGCCGGAGGAGGCCTTTCGCGACATGTGGGCCACCATCGGGTCCGGCCTGCCGTGGACAGGGCTGGTGAAGAACCGCCGCAAGGACGGCGACCACTACTGGGTGCGGGCCAATGCCACGCCCATGAGGGACGGGGAACGCATCGTCGGCTTCCTGTCGGTGCGCACGGCGCCGCAGCGCGCCGAGGTGCAGGCGGCCGAAGCGCTGTATGCCCGCATGCGCGAGGACGCGCACCAGGGCCGCCGCGGCCTGGCGCTGCACCGGGGCGCCGTGCGGCGCACGGATCTGGCAGGCCGCATGCTGGCCGCGCTCAAGCCCGGTCCGGCCGGCCGCATCGCGGCGCTGCAGGTCGGCGCCGCCGTGGCCGTGGCCGCCGCGGCGCAGGGGCTGCCCGCCGGCGGCTGGCTGGCCGCCCTTCCCGTGGCGGCGCTGGCCTCGTGGCTGTTGTGGCGCCAGACCATGGCCCCGCTGCACGGCGTGCTGGACCAGGCCTACCGCCTGGCCTCCGGCGACCTCGCCTGCCCCGTGCAAACCGGCTCGCCCGGCCTGGCCGGCGAGCTGCAGCAGGCGCTCAAGCAGCTCTCGGTCAACCTGCGCGCCGTGGTGAGCGACACGCGCGCGGGCGTGCAGCAGACGGACCTGGCCTCCACCGAGATCGCCGCGGGCAACGACGAGCTGGCCACGCGCACCGAGTCGCAGGCCAGCAGCCTGCAGCAGACCGCCGCCTCCATGGAGGAGATCAGCAGCACCGCGCGCCAGAGCGCCGACGCCGCCGGCGAGGGGGCGCGCCAGGCCAGCGCCACGGCCGAGATCGCGCAGCGCAGCTTCGAGGCCGTGCAGGCCGTCTCCGACACCATGCAGGGCATCGCCGCTTCCTCGCGCCGCATCGAGGACATCATGAAAGTGGTGGAGGACGTGGCCTTCCAGACCAACATCCTGGCGCTCAACGCCGCGGTCGAGGCCGCGCGTGCCGGCGAGCAGGGCCGGGGCTTTGCCATCGTCGCGGGCGAGGTGCGCTCGCTGGCGCAGCGCACCACCACGGCGGCGCACGAGATTCGCGCGCTCATCACCGAATCGTCCTCGTGCGTGGCCGACGGCACGCAGCGCGCCGCCGACGCGCGCGCCCGCATGGAAGGCGCGCTGCGCTCGGTGACCGACGTGAGCCGCACGCTGGAGCACATCCGCCTGGCCGCCTCCGAGCAGCAGCGCGGCTTCTCGCAGATCAACGAGGCCGTCACGCACCTGGACACCATCACGCAGCAGAACGCGGCCATGGTGGAGGAGCTTTCAGCCTCCGCGCACTCGCTGGAGCGCCAGGTGGAAGCGGTGCGCAACTCCATGCGCATGTTCCGGCTCTCGCCGGGCGAGGCCACCGTGGCCGAAGTCAACGCCGTGGAGCTGCGCAAGGCCGCGCGGCAGCACGCACCCAAGCCCGTGCCCGCCCGCGCGGCCACGCCGGCGCGCGGCGGCCGCGGCGCCAAACTCTCCTTGGCGTAAGCCGCCCAGGGGAAACACCAGCCCCAGGCTGGTGCGGGCGCACCTGTTTCCACCCATAATGGTGCTTGACAGGCGCGCGACATGACCGATCGGGATGATCGGTTGCGGGACCAACCAGCCCGCGCTGTGAACGGAACTTGCGTTGTCCGCGCGCCTTCCGCCGAAAGCAAGCACAACTCTTTCGGCGGCCTGTTGCCTCAGGGAACACCACCCGCGGGCGCATTCGCATCACCCGATGCCGCCAACCGGCATCGGACGGACCACGACACATCCCATGTCCAAGCTTCGCCAGATTTCCATCCGTACCCGCTTTTTGCTGGTCATGACGCTGGTGACCGCCGCCCTGGTGGTCGTAGGCGTCTGGGGCTGGGCCTCCACGGCCAGCAGCATCTCCACCGTCTCCCGGCTGTTCGACCAGGCCACCGCGGCCAGCGCCGCCGCCGGGTCCTTGCGCGAGTCGCTGTCGGCGCTGCGGCGCTTCGAGGCCGCGATGATCGCCCAGGCCGTCTCCAACCCCAGCGAGGTCGAAACCTACTTCGCGCAGTGGAAGGCGCGGCTGGCCGACTTCAAGAAAAGCGGCCAGGCGCTGCTGGAGGCCAGCAACCAGGCCGCGGACATCGCCGCACTGGTGGACAAGCAGCAAAAGCTCGCCGGCGAGTACGCCGACGTGATCACGCCCATCGCCGAGAAGCTGCAGGCCGCTCAGATGGACGCCTCCGCCGCGCTGGCCTACGCCTCGACGGCCGACGACACCGTCAAGGAGCTGCAGGCCACCAGCGAGGCGCTGCAGCAGGCCCAGCTCGCCAACGAGGCCGCCACGCGCGCGCAACTGGCCGACGGCATGGCGCTGGCCTCGCGGCTGCGCCTGGCGCTGGTGGGCGGCGTGCTGGCCATCTTCCTGCCGCTGATGGCGCTGACGCTGCGCTCGGTGTGCGGCCCGCTGGACGAGGCCGTGGCGCTGGCGCGGCGCATCGCCCAGGGCGACCTGAGCACGCCGCCGCCCGTGAGCGGCCGCGACGAGACGGCGCGGCTGCTGTCGGCGCTGGGCGACATGCAGTCGCACCTACGCCGCCTGGTGGGCCAGGTGCGCGAAGCCGCCTCAAGCATCCAGCTCGCCAGCGCCGAGGTCGCCAGCGGCAACACCGACCTCTCGCAGCGCACGGCCAGCACCGCGGCCAGCCTGCAGCGCGCCGCGGCCTCCATGCAGCAGCTCAGCGGCACGGTGGGCAACAGCGCCGAGTCGGCGCAGGTCGCCAGCCGCCTGGCCGGCGAGGCCGCCGAGGTCGCCTCGCGCGGCGGCGTCATGGTGGCGCAGGTGGTGACGACCATGCAGGACATAGACGCCAGCTCCAAGCGCATCGCCAACATCATCGGGACCATCGACGG
>NZ_BCTC01000162.1 GCF_001571085.1 Azohydromonas lata NBRC 102462 | reverse complement strand
CCCGTGGCGCGCTCCTCGAACACCCAGACGTCGCGCCCGTTCCTCTGCACCACTTGCGGCTCGCGGCCCTTGTACTTGGCCGGCATGTGACGGGTGAACGCGTTGGGCGGTTCGATCACGTGGTCGTCGACGCTGACGAGGATGACATCTTCAAGCTTCATCGGGTACTCCCGTGCGGACAAGGCCGGCGCAGGGGCGCCGACTGGGTTGATCGGAAACGATGCCGAATGCTAGATCAATAATTGGACACTTTCAATGATTCTGTTCATATGCAAACCCTAGCATTGCGTTCGCGGGAAGGGACTGCGACCCGGCCGCGCAACGATCAGTGCGGCCATGGGCAATCCAGCCAAGGCCCGCAAGGGGACTCCGGCTATGGACAGGCAAGCTGGGAAAAAGGCAAGCCAAGCGCCGCAGGGCGCCCGGCTCAGTAGAGAACGGATTCGAGGCGGTGGCCGAGGTCGCGCAGCGCGTCGCCCAGGGCGTCGATCTCGGCCTCGTCGCGCTGGCCGCGGATCGACACGGCAGAGATGGTGTACGCCATGTTGGCGCTGGGGTCGCACACGGGCGCGGCGATCGCCACCACGCCGGCGGCGAAGTAGCCGTCGTCGATGGCCCAGCCGCGCCGGCGCGCGCGGTTGACCTCGCGAAGGTAGGTCTCGAACGACAGCGGGCGCGCCCAGCGCATCTCTTCGAAGGCCCGGCGCAATGCCTCCTCGCTCAGCCCCATGCGGCTTGCGAACAGGCGGCCGCTGGCGCCCATGAGAATGGGCAAGCGCTGGCCCGCAGGCATGTCGATGCGCAGGTCCGTCGGGCTGGACTCGGAACTCACCAGGACGATGCGGTCCTCGCCCATGCGGCGCCACAGCGTTACCGTGACGCTGTGGCGCGCCGCCAGTTCGTGCATGAGGGGCTGTGCCATCTGCACGCGCTGACCCTGCGTGACGAGCTGCTCCACCAGGCGCGCCAGCCCCAGCCCCGCCGAGTAGGTCTTGGACAGCGCGTTGAAATCCACCACGTCCTCGGCCACCAGCGTGCGCAGGATGTTGAAGCAAGTGCTGGGGTTGATGGAGAGATGCCGGGCGATATCGCTCGCGCGCTCGGGTGAGCCCTTCTGCGCCAGGTAGCGCAGGATGCGCACGGCGTTGACCACCGGCTTGACGATCACGCCGGCACCAGCTCCTTTGCCCGTGGACGACGAGGACATCGAGGAGTCGGCCGCCTCGGCGGGCTCGGAAGAGGAAGATGAGGTTTCGAGCTTCATGATCGGGACAGTGCGTTCAAATTCTAAGGCTAGGATGAGTTTCTCCAATGCGAAAAAACCCGTCTGTGCCTGAAAGGCACTGTCCTGATCGAGAAAGCGCACGCCCTGCCTCCTCTTGCACTGGACGGACGTGCTGAATCAGGGAGAACCCTGGTTTATAAATGCACACTTTATGGAAAGATGTGCATATCAATGGGCGCCGTCAACGTGGGCGGCCTGAACGAAGGAGACAACATGAGCACCACCGGCAAGGCTATCCAGTTGCGAGTCACGGCCGATCGCAGCCGCTGCTGCGGCTACGGCCTGTGCGCGCAGATGTGCCCGCAGTTGTACAAGCTCGACGAGAACGGCCTTGTCGTGCTGGAGACCGACATGGTGCCGGCCGGCATGGAAGAAGAGGCCCGCGAGGGTGCCGCGGCCTGCCCGGCGGAGGCCATCCTCATCGAGGAAGTGCAGGGCTGAGCCCCGCACCCCGTTCCCAACAGGAGACACAGCAGCGTGGACATCATCGGCATCGGCTACCTGGGCTTCGAGAGCGCCCGGATCGAGGAGTGGCGGACCTATGGTCCGCAGGTGCTGGGCTTTCAGGTCGGTGCCTCGCCCGAGGCCGATCCCGAGTCGCTGTACTTTCGGATCGACGACCGGCGCCATCGCTTTGCCTTCCATCCCGGCCAGAGGGATCGCCTGGCCTACATCGGTTGGGAAGCGCGCGGCAAGCTGGAATTCGAAGCCGCAGTGCGGCGGCTGCGCGAGGCGGGCGTGGACGTCACCGAAGGGGATGTCGCGCTGTGCGAGCTGCGCGGCGTCAAGGCCGTGGTTCGCTTCCGCGACCCCGTGGGCTACCAGCACGAGCTGTTCTACGCCCAGAAATGGATGCCGCGCTCGTTCCAGAGCGGTCGGCCCCACGGGGGCTTCGTGGCCGATGGACGTGGCCTGGGACACGTGGTGCTGATCACGCCAGAGTTCACGCCACAGCTGGAGCACTTCCTCACCGAGGTCATGGGCTTCCACTACTACGGCGCCGGCGCGGGCAAGGGCAAGACGGCTTTCTACCGCACCAAGCTCAACAACTGCACCAGCCACGACATTGCCTATGGGCACGGGCCCGGCAAGATGGGCATCCAGCACATCGGGCTGTTCGTCAAGTCGCTGCGCGACGTGGGCGAGACTTATGACATCGTCAAGCAGCGCAATCTGCCGATGATGATGACGCTGGGCCAGCACACGCAGGACCCGCACGTCTCCTTCTACCACTTCTCCCCGAGCGGCTTTGCCTTCGAAGTGATCACGGAGCTCGAACCCTGGCATCACGATGGTTTCGAGCTCAACCCCGAGAAGCTCAGTACCTGGGGCCACGAAGTCGTGGGCCCCATCCTCGGCCCGAGCGTGCGCTCGCCGCAGGAGGTGCTCGATGCCGAGGGCTTGGCGATCCTGGAGCGTAACAAGCACCGGCATGCCTGAAGCGGCGGCGCTGACCGGACGCTGAATTGCAGTCTGTCTCCTTCCCGGCCTTCTGCGGGATTTGGCCCGGCACAGGACCTGAAGTCCTGGCCGGGCTCTTTTTGCTCCGGATGCCGTAAGTGCGGCCTCGCCAGGCAGGTAGACAGCGACAGTCGGTGTCCCGGGAAAAGACCAGTCCGGGATGGAGGGGCGGTCAGTTGCGCAAGGCACGGTGGAGCGCCGGCGACATTGACGCTGCCGCGCCTGATGTGTCTCGCCGTTGGTGTGAAGCGCGGTGGATCGTTGGTATGGGCCTCGTGGCCGGACCTGCCACTGGGCCGGCCGCGACCCTCACGCTGATTCGGATGCCGACACCAGCAGCATGCGCGCAACATTGGCGTGCGCAGGTTGCTCCAACATGAAGCGCACTGCGCGTGCGACGTCCTGCGGCGCCAGCGGTGGCGTCTGATCGGCACGCACGCCCATGCCTTGCGAGCGCATGCGCTCGAAGATCTCGGTTTCCGTGGTGCCCGGCGCAATGGTGCCCACGCGCACGCCCGTGCCCTTGAGCTCCAGGCGCAGCGAGGTCGTGAAAATTTCCAGTGCCTGCTTCAAGCCGCTGTACGCGCCCATCGAGGACGAGCTCAGGTAGGCGCCGACGCTCGAGACGTTGATGATCGCGCCGCTACCCTGGGCCTTGAGCGCGCGCGCGAACACGTACGAGGCGCGTACTACCGCGTCGAAGTTCACGCGGGTCATCTGTGCCAGCTCGTCGAGATCGATCCGGTCCACCGGGCCGGAGACCACCATGCCGGCGTTGTTGATCAGGATGTCAACCCGCCCAAAGCGCTCCCGCGCCAGGTCCAGCAGGGCCTGGGGCGTGGCCGGGTCCTCGACCGCAGCAGCCAGGCAAGCACAGGGGCCGCCAAGGCTGTCCTGGAGTTCCACCAGACGCTGCGCGCGTCGGGCCGTCACCACCAGCCGGACCCCGGCCGCGCTGAGCTCACGCGCAATGGCTTGGCCAATGCCCGACGATGCGCCGGTGACGACGGCTACGTTGTCATGCAGTTCCATGCCGCTTGGCCTGCTTCAGCTGGTGGCCTTGGCAGCGAGGCGGGCTTTCATCTGCTCCTGAAAGTCGCGCTTGAGCGTGGGGTAGTAGGCAATCTGGCCCCCCATGCCGCCGGCAATGTCGATCGACGCGGCACTGATGAAGGAGGCGTGCTCGCTGGCGAGAAAAAGTGCCATGCCGGCCACGTCCTCCGGCTTGCCAAAGCGCCCCAGCGGCACGACCTTGAGCACCATGGCCTCGAACTCCTCGCGCGGCGTGCCTTCGGGCATCTCGCGGTAGTGACGGTCCCACTGGCCGGTATCGATCCAGCCCATGTTGAGCGTGTTGACGAGGATGTTGTCCTTGGCCAGCGACATGCCCAGCGACTTCGACATCGCAATGCAGGCAGCACGGTTGACCACCGAGGGGATGCCGTCCGGCGTGATCTGCACACCCGCCAGTGCGTTGATCTCGACGATGCGACCCCAACGCTGGCGCCGCATGTGCGGCACCACCGCCTGCACGAAACGGAAGTGTCCCATCTGCAGCACGTTGGCGTGTTCCAGGATCTGCTCGGGCGTGAGCGTGTCGAGATTGCCACCACGTCCCTGACCGGCGTTGTTCACAAGCACGTCGACGCCGCCCCATTGGCTCGCCACCTCGTCCACGAAGCGCCGCACGCCCTCGGTGTCGGTGACGTCCACCGCACGGGCGATGACGGCCTGTGCCTGGTGTCCCAGCTCTTCACCCGCGGCCGCCACGTCGGCCTCGGTTCGCGCGCATATCGCCACGCGTGCCCCTTCTGCCGCAAACGCGCGCGCGATCGCGCGTCCTATGCCGCGCGAGGCGCCTGTGACGATCACCCGCTTGTTGCTCAGGTCGATATGCATGGTTGTCTCCGTGTACGGCCGCCGCATCCGGGCGCCCTCTCTGGAATTCTAGACACAAATCAAGAAACCGTTCAGCAATACTCACTCGCCGTTGGCCGGCGTGCTGCTCGACATCGCCAGGAACTCGCGAAACGCCTGCGCTGCCGGGCTCAATGGCCGTTCACGGTTCCACGCGAGGCCGACCTCCATCACGGGCAGGTGTCCTTCCACTGCGACCGCCTGAATGCGCCGCCCTTCCAGAGACCAGGGGCGAAACACCAGGTCCGACAGGATCGTCACGCCCAATCCCAGCGCCACCATCTCGCGCAGCGCCTCCATCGACGACGTCCGGATCACCGAGGCGGGCTCGATGCCCGCGCTCTGCCAGTAGCGCATGGCGTTGCGATGCGCATCGTCCACCGTCGGCACGATGTAGGGATAGCGCGCGATATCGCTCCACTGCACCGTGCTGCGCTCGGCCAGCTCGTGCGTGGCCGACACCCATAGCCGGCGACGCGAATAGGCCAGCGGCTGCAGGTGCAACTGCTGCGGAGCGTCCAGGTTCGACAGCAGCAGTGCCGCGAGCTCGATGCGGCCGTCGTGCAGCTGCCGCTCGATCTGCAACCGTGGCAGCTCCAGCGGGACCAATTCGACGAGCGGAAACAGCTTCATGAACTTGGCCACGGCGGGCAGCAGGAAGTAGCCCTGCACGGTGTACGTGGCCGCGAGCTCCAGGCGCCCGCTGACGTCGGTGCGGTGATGGAAGGGAAAGCGCGCGGCCTCGCTGGCGAGTTCCAGGACGGCCTGCGCATGTTGCAGGAACGCATGTCCCTCGTACGTGAGCTTTACGCCACCTCGATTGCGTTCGAACAGCAGCGTGCCCAGCAGCCGCTCCAGCTCCGCGATGGCCAGCGTCATCGCCGACTGCGAGATGTTGATTTCTGCCGCGGCCACCGAGAGCTGTCCTGCTCGGGCAGCCGTCACGAAGTAGTGCAGCTGGCGAAGCGTGAAGCGTGGCGGTATGGAGGGACTCTTGGCCATGAGCAAAACCAATGTGAAACCACAGGAATTCACTAATGACTATGCCACGGAAATTGAACACAATTGCGCCAAGTGTCTTGAAACGCGACGACGCGCACCCGACACCCCAGACTGTGCCGAAGGCAACTGCGGCACGTATCCCGCCCACGCACCCAATGGAGCAGCGACATGGCATTTCTGCGGCAGTGCCTTCTGGAGGCAAGGAGGCGCTCAGGCGACCTCGAGGGTTGGATCGAGTCGATGGAGTCGACGCTCGGTCGCGACAGGACGACGGCTGACGCAACGCTGCAGCAGTCCGCGTATCCCATGTCGCTGGCCGCCGCCCAGGCATCGCGCTCGGGCCCTGTGCCCTCGGCGCGGCCGCAGGGCGGCTGATTGATATCTGCAGGCAAGACGCAATAACGAAGGAGCACAACCGATGAAGCTGCTGGTGCCCGTGAAACGGGTGGTGGACTACAACGTGAAGGTCCGGGTCAAGAGCGATGGCACAAGTGTGGACGTCGCCGGCGTGAAGATGAGCATGAACCCCTTCGACGAGATCGCCGTCGAAGAGGCGGTGCGGCTCAAGGAGAAGGGCGTCGCCACCGAGATCGTCGTGGTCTCCTGTGGCGCAAGCGCTTGCCAGGAGACGCTGCGCACGGCGCTGGCCATCGGCGCGGACCGCGCCATCCTGGTCGAGACACCCAGCGATCCGTCGTTCGAGCTGCAGCCGCTGGCCGTGGCCAAGATCCTCAAGGCGCTCATCGACAAGGAACAGCCGGGCCTGGTGATCCTGGGCAAGCAGGCCATCGACGACGACTGCAATCAGACCGGCCAGATGCTCGCGGCGCTCGCCGACCTGCCGCAGGCCACCTTCGCCTCCAAGGTGGAAGTTCTGGAGGGCAAGGCCAGGGTCACGCGAGAGGTGGACGGCGGCCTGGAGACGGTGGAAGTCACGCTGCCGGCGGTGGTGACCACCGACCTGCGCCTGAACGAGCCGCGCTACGTGACGCTGCCCAACATCATGAAGGCCAAGAAGAAGCCGCTGGAAACCGTCAAGCCGGCCGACCTGGGCGTCGATGTCACGCCGCGCATCAAGACCCTCAAGGTCAGCGAGCCTGTGAAGCGCGGCGCCGGCGTGAAGGTACCCGACGTCGCCACGCTGGTGGACAAGCTCAAGAACGAAGCCAAGGTGATCTGACATGGCCGCCCTCGTCATTGCCGAACACGACAACGCGTCCCTCAAGGGCGCGACCTTCAACACCGTCACCGCGGCGCTCGCCTGCGGCGGCGAAGTGCATGTGCTGGTGGCCGGTGAGAACGCCGCCGCCGTGGCCCAGGCCGCTGCCCAGGTGCAGGGCGTGTCCATGGTGCTGCACGCTGATTCACCGGCGCTGGGCACCCAGCTGGCCGAGAACGTGGCAGCACAGGTGCTGGCGCTGGCCGGTGGCTACAGCCATATCCTGTTTCCCGCCACGTCCAGCGGGCGCAACGTCGCGCCGCGCGTGGCCGCCAAGCTGGACGTGGCGCAGCTCAGCGACGTCACCAAGGTGCTGGGCGCTGATACCTTCGAGCGCCCGATCTACGCCGGCAACGCCATCGCCACGGTGCAGAGCGCCGACGCGGTGAAGGTCATCACCGTGCGCACCACCGGCTTCGACGCCGCGCCGGCCGTCGGCGGCAGCGCGGCCATCGAGACGATGGCCGCGGTGGCCGACAGCGGCAAGAGTGCCTTCGTCGGCCGTGAGCTGACCAAGAGCGACCGCCCCGAACTGACGGCGGCCAGGATCATCGTGTCGGGCGGCCGGGCCCTGGGCTCCGCCGAGAAGTTCACGCAAGTGCTCACGCCGCTGGCCGACAAGCTGGGCGCGGCGCTGGGTGCAAGCCGTGCCGCGGTGGACGCGGGCTACGCCCCGAACGACTGGCAGGTGGGCCAGACCGGCAAGATCGTGGCGCCCACGCTCTACATCGCCTGCGGCATCTCGGGCGCGATCCAGCACCTGGCGGGCATGAAGGACTCCAAGGTGATCGTGGCCATCAACAAGGATCCGGAAGCGCCGATCTTCAGCGTTGCGGACTACGCGTTGGAGGCTGATCTGTTTGGTGTGATACCAGAGCTGGTCGCTCAGCTTTGACGTATCGGGAGCAAGTGATGGGCACTGACGCGCACGTTGCGAAGTCCTGTACCGGGGAGCAGGACTTCTACGGGCTGATCCTGGAGCGCATCGATGGCAGGCCAATGCGTCTTGCACGCTACTGGGGGCAGGTGCTGCTGGTGGTCAACGTCGCATCCCGCAGTCCGCTGGCAACGACTCAGCTGCGGGAGCTGCAATCTCTGCATGAACGCTACAACGAGGTCGGACTGAAGGTCATGGGCTTTCCGTGCAACGACTTCGGCGGCATGGAGCCTTGGGACGACGGGCGCATCCAAGACCATTACGAGCGGACATTGGGTTTGAGCTTTACGCTCTTCTCCAAGGTGTCCATTGCCCGCGAGCCGCGTCATCCGCTCTTTGCCATGCTTGCTCGTGCAGCGGAAGTGCCGCGGGACGTTGGCGGCGTGCCACCGCATGCCCGGCTGGCCAGGGAGCCAGCGACGACAGCGGGCTCACAGGGTCCCGTGCATGACAACTTCGAGAAGTTCCTGGTCGGTCGCGACGGACGGTTGCTGCATCGGTTCGGCCCGGAGATACCGCCGCAGGCGCCGCAGGTGCTGACTGCCTTGGAGCAGGCGCTCGGTGTCGCGCGCAATGGCCTGTCCGCAGCGGCGGCGTCGGTCGGTCCTTCCAGCTTGCTTCCCAGTCCAGCCTGACCTGACCAGGGTCTGATCGCAGGACCGTCCACGTGCTTGGCGGCCCCGCGTACTCGCTCCCAATGCCTTGTCGACCTGTCCATGAACACCCAAGACTTCCTTCTGCAGCAGTACGGTCCGCGCGAATCCATGGAGTACGACGTCGTGATCGTGGGCGCCGGCCCTGCAGGCTTGGCGACTGCCATCCGGCTCAAGCAGCTGGCCTCGGCAGCGGGCTCCGAAGTTTCCGTCGTCGTGTTGGAGAAGGGCGCCGAGCCGGGCGCCCACATCCTCTCCGGTGCCATCATGGACCCGCGCGCGCTGACGGAGCTCATTCCCGACTGGAAGGAAAAGGGGGCACCGCTCAAGCAAGCCGTCACGGCTGACGAGTTCCTGTTTCTCTCCGAAACCGGTGCGCGAGCCACTCCGCACGGCCTGCTGCCCGATTGCTTCAAGAACGAAGGCAACTACATCGTGAGCCTGGGCGAGGTGGTGCAGTGGCTGGCCGCGCAGGCGGAAGAGCTGGGTGTGGAGATCTTCCCCGGTTTTGCTGCTGCGGAAGTCCTGTACGCCGAGGACGGCACGGTGCGCGGCGTGGCCACCGGCAACATGGGGCTCGGCAAGGACGGCGATCCGACCGACCACTTTCAGCTCGGCATGGAACTCCGCGGCAAGTACACCATCTTTGCCGAAGGCTCGCGCGGTCACCTGGGCAAGCAGCTCATCGAACGCTTCGCACTTGACGCGGGCAAGGATCCGCAGAGCTATGGGCTGGGCTTGAAGGAACTGTGGGAAGTCCCCGCAGCCAGCCACCGTGCCGGCCTGGTGGTCCATACGGCCGGTTGGCCCCTGGATGCGGACACCTACGGAGGCAGCTTTCTTTACCACGCCGCGGACAATCGCATCGCCATTGGCTTCGTCGTGGGTCTGGACTATGCCAATCCCTGGCTGTCGCCGTTCGAGGAGTTCCAGCGCTTCAAGACCCATCCTGCCATCGCCAAGCACCTCGCTGGCGGCCGGCGTATTTCTTATGGCGCGCGCGCCATCACGGCCGGCGGTCTCCTGAGCCTGCCCAAGACCGTGTTCCCGGGCGGCGCACTGGTGGGTTGCGACGCGGGCTACCTCAATGCCAGCCGCATCAAGGGCAGCCACGCCGCAATCAAGAGCGGCATGCTGTGCGCGGAAAGCCTGTTCGAGGCGCTGGCCGCGGGGCGCTGCGGCGACGTACTCTCTGCCTACCCGCAAGCCTTCGAGAAAAGCTGGCTGCACGCCGAACTGCTACAGGCCAAGAACTTCAAGCAGTGGTTCAAGAAGGGCCGCGCGACGGCGACCTTGATGACAGGCATCGAACAGTGGCTGCTGCCGCGCCTTGGCGTGAAGTGCCCGCCATGGACGCTGCGGCGCACCGCGGCTGACCACACCTTCCTCAAGCCAGCGGATCAATGCGAGCGCATTGCCTATCCCAAGCCGGACGGCAAGCTCAGCTTCGATCGCCTCTCGTCAGTGTTTGTCAGCAACACCAACCACGAGGAAAACCAGCCTGCGCATCTGAGGTTGCGTGACGAGCAGGCGGCACTGGACATCAACCTGATGACCTTTGCCGGCCCCGAAGCGCGCTTCTGTCCGGCGGGCGTGTACGAATACGTGGGGCAAGCCAACGGTCGGCAGAGACTGCAGATCAATGCACAGAACTGCCTGCATTGCAAGACCTGCGACATCAAGGACCCCACGCAGAACATCACCTGGGTCGTGCCCGAAGGCGGCGGTGGCCCGGCCTATGCCGGCATGTGAGCCCGTGGGCATCCGGCGGGACGGTGCGCTGGTCAAGGGACAGCAGCCTGCACAGGCGGGTTGCATGTGCAAGGGCTGCATCGTGATGGACAACAAAGGGAGTGTGATCAATGCGCATCGGCGTTCCGCTCGAAACCGCAACCGGTGAGACACGTGTCGCGGTCACGCCCGAGACCGCGAAGAAGCTCATAAGCCAGGGCCACCGGCTCGTTGTGCAATCCGGCGCCGGCGTGGCCGCAGCGGCGCCTGATGCCGCCTACGCCGCGGTAGGCGCTGAAGTCGTGGACGCCCGCGCCGCGCTCGGCTGCGATCTGGTGCTCAAGGTCCGCTCGCCCGCGGCGCAGGAGCTGGAGCACATGCAGCGCGGCGCCACGCTGGTCGGAATGCTCAACCCCTTCGACGCCGAAGGCCTGCAGCGCCTGGCTGCTGCGGGTATCACCGCCTT
>NZ_BCTC01000161.1 GCF_001571085.1 Azohydromonas lata NBRC 102462 | reverse complement strand
CTCCTGTTACGTTTTCCCCGGACAGCACTGCGCCTGCGCGGGGATGACGCAGTGGGGGGCCTGGCGCTTTCGCCCACGGCCAGCGACGGGAAGCTGCACGTGGTCGCGACGGCATCGCGCAAACCGAACCGTTTCGCCCTCCACCACGTCATGCCCGCGGAAGCGGGCATCCATGCCGGCCGGGGTGCTGGCGCGCCAATGTCGGCCCGGGGCGATGCCGTTCGAAAGCCATCCTCGGTGTTCGTGGATGCCCGCTTTCGCGCACTGCTGTCCGGGGAAAGCAGGTTTTCGTGCGCAGCCCGTGAGCCCAGGCGCTTCGCACCCCCCGAGCCGTCATTCCCGCCTTCGCGGGAATGACGGCTCGGGGGGTGCCGCAGATCAGTCTCCGGATGGCGGCCATCAAATTCCCTCGGACAGCAATGCGCTTTCGCGCGCCCTTACGCACATCGCTTCTCCGGCCCAACCCAGGCCGCCATCAAGTACAGCCGCGACCTCATGTCCTCGGCCGCCACGCCCTGCCCAAGCAGCCCCGCGATCAGCCCGCTCATGCGCGCCGCCGCGATGCTCGCGCCGCCCCCGCGCGCGGCGTTGCCCGGCTCCAGCAGGGCGTGCGTGCCGAAATCCGTCCCCTCCAGCCCCAGCCACGACACCTCGCCCGGCCGGCAGCGCGCGTCGCCGGAGACGGCAATGCAGGAGGCCAGCGCCGCCGGATACACCACCCCGCCCCGCGACGGCGCCGCCGCCACCAGCAGCGCCCCCGCCGCCTGCGCCGCCTCGCACGCCGCCTCCAGCGCCGCGCTGCGCTCGCGCAATCCGAAACTCAGGTTGATCACGTCCACCCGCTGCGCCGCAAGCCAGCCAACGGCCTCCACCACCTCGCCCACCCCGGCCTCCAGCCCGCCGTGGAACACCTGGGCGCTGAGCAGCCGCGCCGACGGACAGCCCTCCAGCACCCGCTGCGCCACGTGGCTGCCGTGCGCCAGCGCGGCGCGGTTCACGGCTGCCCCGCCCCCGTCGCCAAAGCGCACCGACACTTCCATCGAAGGCCACAGCGGCGCCGCCAGAGGCCCGTCCACGAGGCCCACGCGCACGGGCCTCATGCCGGCGCTCCCGCGCCCAGCTCCACGACCTGGTCGAACTCCCCTTCCAGTGCCGAGCGGTGCGACACCACCACCCGCGTGCACCCCGGCAGCAGCTCGGCGATGCGGCGCAGCGTGCGCCGCTCCAACGCCTCGTCCAGCGCGGAGGTGCCCTCGTCCACCACCAGCACCGCGGGCGCCATCAGCAGCGCCCGCGCCAGGGCCACGCGCTGGCGCTGCCCGCCGGAGAGCGTCGCGCCGCGCGGGCCCACCACCGTCTGCCAACCCTGATCGAGTTGCGGCAGGAACTCGGCGACGCCCGCCGCCTCGGCCGCGCGGTGAACCTCCTCGTCCGACGCCTGCGGCCGCCCGTAGCGGATGTTTTCACCCAGCGTCCCGGCAAACAGCACCGCCTCCTGCGACACCACCGCCACGCGGCGGCGCAGCGCGGCGCGGTCCAGGCGGCGCACATCCTGGCCATCCAGCAGGATGCGCCCCGCCGCCGGCTCGAAATGCCGGTGCAGCAAGTCCACCAGCGTGGATTTTCCGCAGCCCGACGCCCCGCGCAGCAGCACGGCTGTACCGGCCGGGATGCGGGCGCTGAACGCCACCAGCGCCGGGCGCGCGGCGCCGGGGTAAGTGAACGACAGGTTCTGGAACTCGACTTCACCCCGCGGCGGCACGGCCAGGCTGCCCGCCTCGCCCGGCGCCACCGCCGGCCGGCAGGCGGTCAGGTCCGTGACGCGCTCCAGCGCCACCTTGGCGCGCTGCCAGGAGAGCCACAGGCCCATGAGCGACTGCACCGGGGCGCTGGCCCGCTGCACGCAGGTCGCAAACGCCACCAGCATGCCCAGCGTCAGCGCCTCCCCCTTCAGCATCGCCAGGCTGCCGAACACGAAGATGGCCACCACGCCCAGCGACAGCAGCAGGTTGGGCAACCCATTTGCCAACTGCCCAAGCAACTGCAGCGCGATGGACTCGCGCCGCAGCGCCGCATGCAAACCGGCCAGCCGCGCCGCCTCGCGCCCCTCGGCGCCATGCGTCTGTATGCAGCGCACGGCCGCGAGCTTCTCCACCAGGAAGGCCGACACCTCCACCCCCGCCTGCCGCGCGCGGCGCGTCAGCGCCTCCAGTCGCGGGCGCATCAGGCCGCTGGCCAGCGCATGCGCGCCCATCAGCAGCGCCAGCACCGCCACCAGCGGCGGGCTCCACAGGCCCAGCAGCAAGAGCGTGCCGGCCAGCATCAGCACGGCGTTCAGCGCGGACAGCACCGAATCCACCGCGAAGCGCTGCACTTCGCCCAAGTCGCCTTCCAGCCGTGCGAGCAAGTCGCCCTGGCGCACGCGGGCGTGGAAGGCAGGCGACAGCGTGAGCAGGTGCGCGAACAACGCTTCCTTCAAGCCGTGCAGCACCCGCAGGGAGGCCTGCGCGTAGAGGCGCCGGCACAGCACGCCCACCAGCAAGGCGCCCAGCGCCAGCGCGGCCATGGCGGCGCCCGCGCGGGCGATGGCACCGGGGTCGCGCGCCAGCACGCCGTCGTCGATGAGCGCCTTGGTCAGCAGCGGCTGCGCGAGGCCCGCCGCCACGGCGGCGATGGACAGCAGCAGCACGGCGATGAACCGCCAGGCCTGCCCGCGCAGCAGCGGCGCCATCCACCCGCGCAGCAGGCGCAGGCCCTGCGCGCGCGCGTCGTCCGTGGCGGCCGCGCCGGCCGGCGCGGGCCAGGCGACGGGGAGCAGGTGCAACTCAGGCGCGGCCATGGCGCGGCATCAGCGGCGCACCACGCGCAGGGAGGCGGCGGACTGGTCCGCGCTGCCGGGCATCTGCACGGCACCCAATTTCTTGAGCGTGCGGCTGTCGTAGAACGCCACCTCGCCCTGCGCGCCGCCCACGTACACCTCGCTGCCGTCGGAAGCCATGTTCACGCTGTAGAACGAGTGGTCCAGGTCCACGCGCTCGCTTTTTCCCGTGCGCAGGTCGGTGCGCGTGAGCTGGTTGAAGACGGTGAACACCTCGTCGCGGTTGGCCGGGTTGACCACCGACGAGAACAGCACCACCGACGCGTTCTCGAACTCCTTGAAGCGCACCTTGTCCGTGGCCAGGTCCAGCGTCCACAGGCCGGCCTTGACGGCCTCGGGGCTGTCGGCCTTCTTGTCCGTGCGCGGGACGAAGTAGGGCGACACGAACACCTGCGTCTGCTCGTGCTGCGGCCAGAAGTTGAGCGTGTCGGCCTGGCCGAAGTTGGCGCGCTTCCATGTGCGGAAGGGGTGCATGCCCTGCACGGCGCCGGTCTGCGGGTCCAGCTTGAGCATCTCCCAGCCAAAGGCGTAGAGCGTCTTGCCGTTGGGCGCCCACAGCAGGTTGCCCACGCGCCGCGGCGCGGGCAGCGTGCGCACGGGCAACGCGCCCACACCGGCCGAGGTGTCGAACACGGCGATGTGCGGTGCCTGCGCCTGGTATTCGCCGGGCAGGATCTCGTTGCGCACCACGTAGACGGCCAGCTCCTTGCCGTCCGGGCTCAAGTCCATGCCGTTGAAGGACTTGCCGCGCAGGCTCCCCGCCGACAGCTCGGCGCGAAAGACTTCCTTGCCGGTGTCGATGTCCAGCCCGGAGACGGTTTCCCAGTGGTTGTGCAGCACGTAGGCCACCTTGCCGTCCGGCGAGATGACGACGGCGCCCGGCCCGTGGCTCCTGGAGCCGTTGGGCAGCGGGTGGGCGTGGACGACCTTGCGCTCCTGCGCGTCGATGACCACCAGCGTGCCGGGCCGGCAGGCGGTGACGATGAAATCCTTGGCCGCAGCCGCCGCGGCCAGCGTGGCCAGCAGCGCCGCGGCGCCGGCACGCAGCGCCAGGCGGGTGGAACGGGAATGCTTCATCGGGTGTTGCTCCTGTGTTGGGTGCGCGCTCACTTGGGAAACACCGACTGCAGCTTGGCCCAGTCGAGCGTTGCGCTGTCCACCCCCTCGCTCCAGCTCCGGTAGCTGTTCATGCTGTCGGGCACCTGCGCCGGCCACCAGCAGGGGTCGGAGCAGCCGTAGAGGTCGGCCTCCATGGGCTGGCACAGGCCCGCGACGCCGCCAAAGGCGTCCAGCTCCCAGCCGGGGTCGAAGGTGGTGGTGCAGCCCACCACGGTGGTGGACAGCGCCACCACTTTTTGCACGCCCTCCTCGCCGGGGGCCTGGTCCATCTGGTGGGCTTTCTTGTTGAGGGGCTTGAGGCGGTTCACAGCTCGGTGCTCCTGTGGCTGACGTGGCGATGCAAGAAGGACGGGTTCTTTTCCAAAAGGTCCAGGTAGACCTCGATGCCGAAGTCCACCCACTCCCGCAGCAGCTCGCAGTAGTGGTAGACGGGCGAGTGCGGGTCGCTGAAGTGCGCGTAGGACTCGTGGTAGCAGCCTCCGGCGCAGAGGTTGCGGATGCGGCAGGTGGAGCAGCCGCGGCCGGAGCGGTCCATGGCGTCCTCGATGAAGCCGCCCAGCCGCGCCTTGTCTATGCCCTCGCGCACGTTGCCGAAGGTGGGCAGCTCCGAGCCGGTGAAGCGGTGGCAGAGGTTCAGCTCGCCCTGGTGGTCCACCGCCAGGAGGCCGACGCCCGCGCCGCAGGGCAGCGCCTTGCGCCGGCCCTCGTACAGGTCGCTCATGAGCTGGTGCATGTTGGAGAAGCCGATGTTCTCCCCGCGCAGCGCCGCGTCCCGGTAGGCGCGGCCCAAGCGCTTCATGGACTCGAACAGCGCGCGCAGCTCCGCGCCTTCGAGGTTGAAGGTGTCCACCGGGTTGCTGGTCACGGGCGCGAAGCCCACCTCGGCAAAGCCCAGCTCGTCCTTCAGGTGGCGGTGTATGGCCTCCACGTCGGTGAAGCCGGCCGTGAGCGTGACGCGCGCCCCCACCGGCTTGCTGCGGTAGCGCGAGAGCAGCAGCCGGGTCTTGGCCGCGACCACCTCGTACGTGCCCTGCCCGCCAATCGTCTTGCGCCGCCGGTCGTGCACGGCCTGCGGGCCGTCCATGCTGATGGAGATGCCGAAGCGGTGCTGGTCGAACCAGTCGATCAGCTCCTCGGTCAGCAGCGTGGCGTTGGTGGTGAGCGAGAGGTCCAGCGCCTTGCCCTCCTCCGCGCAGCGGCGCTCGGCATAGGCCGTGGCGGCGCGGATCAGCGGCATGTTGCTCAGCGGCTCGCCGCCGAAGAAGACGATGCTCACGCGCTCGCGCTGGGCCCCCTCGCGCAGCAGCAGCTCTATGGCCTGCTCGGCGGTCTCCAGCGCCAGCTTCTGGCCCTTGGACGGCGTGGTGAGGTCTTCCTTGTAGCAATAGGTGCAGCTGAGGTTGCAGCCGGTGTTGACGTTGAGCACCAGGGTGCTGAGCGGAAACTCGGTCACCTTGACGCCGGGCCCGTGGTCCGGCGCGGCCGGGTCGGGGCGCAGCACGCCCAGGGCTCTTAAATCCTCGATGGCGCCGCTGAGCGAGGCGGGCGAGGCCTGGCCGTCGAAGCGCTGTCGCAGCTCGTCGGCCTGCACGGTGGAAAGGGGCCGGACGAAATCCAGCACGTCGGCGGTGACGGGGTCCAGGTCGAACAGGCCGGTGCTGGGGATGTGCAGCAGCACGCGGCGGTCGGCCAGCTTCAGGTCGTGGAAGCTGTGGGTGTCTACATGCAAGGGGGCCATGAAGGGTCTCCAGGCAAAGGGAAAGGGGTGGGCAGAGGCCATGCACGCCGGAAGCTGACACCTGGCCTCGTCATCCCGGCGCAGGCCGGGATCCACGAACACCGGGCGACATCCCGGCCCGCGTGGATGCCGGCCTTCGCCGGCATGACGGGGTGAGGTTGCAGCTGCGGGCAGCAGTCGCACTCAGCGGATGGGCGGGTCGTTCCAGCGCTGCACGCTCACGAAGAGCGGCACCGAGGCACTGAGTGAGCGGTTTCCGTCCATCACCTTGGCCGTGGCTTTCAATTCGCCCGCGTTGTTGGTGCCGAACTTGCGCTGGGGGTTGGGGCCGGCGTCCGCGGGCCAGAACAGGCCGTTGGGCTCCATGCGGCCCACGGCGAAGTCGGCGTCGCCCATCTCGGCCGCGGCGGGCGTGAGGTTGTCCAGCGACCACTGCGCAGGCAGCGCGCCCAGGCGGAGGTCGTCCTTGGTGCCGCGCTTGCCGTCCGGCCCCGCGGCGTAACCGACGGCCTCCAACTGCGCCGGCAGCTTGGCGCGCGAGCCGCCATTGCCGCCCAAGCGGGCAATCGGGTGCTCAGGCTCGACTTTCAAATAGTCCACCCGGCGGTAGACGGGCAAACCGACGGGGAGTTGGGCCGTGCCCACGCGCACGCTGCGCAAGCCGTCACGGGCACCGGCGCGGGCCGCCACTTTCACCACGACCTTGTCGGCGTCGCGCGACATCACTGCGAGCACGCGCAGGTCGGGTCCCAGCGAAACGTCACCGGCCAGGTTGGCGCCGTGGATGGTGATGGTCTCCGTGCTGCCGGCGCGCAGCGCGGCGGGCACCACGGAGAGCACGGCGGACGGTGCCTGCGCGTCGGCCCGCACGGCCACGAGGTCGCCGCCCAGGCCGTCCTGGGCCGCCAGGAACCAGCGTCCGCTCATGCGCCGCCCGCCGGGCTCGATGCTCATCACCTGCTGCACGGCCGTGCCGTCGGCCTGCTGCAGCGTGGCGCGCCACTCGTGCTTGCCGTAGACGATGCTGCGGCCCTGCGCCGACTCGCTGCGGCCGTCGGCCCAGCGCAGGGTGACGCTGAGCGCGTAGCGGTCCTTGCCATCGGCGCGGCGGATGTCGGCCTCGCCCTCGTAGGCGCCGTGACCCGGCCGGTAGCCGGCCAGGCGCCAGCGGCCGCTGGCGTCCGGCGCGGGGGTGGCCTGCCAGTCGCGCCAGGCGCCGGACTCATAGCCGTTGAGCCTGGCCAGGACCTGCACGACGTCCTTGGACGCGATGTCGAACCAATGGCGGTCGCGCCCGCCGGCCGAATATTCGATGGAGGGGAACTGGCCGACGTGGAAATTCACCAGGCGCCGCCAGTCGTCCTCGGTGCGGCGCTGCACGGCAATGCGCGCGGCCGAGTGGCAGCGCACGCACATCTCCGTCAGCAGTGGATGGCCCGGCTTTTCCAGGACATTGGGCTGCCGCTCCAGGATGTAGCGGTGATTTTGAGTTTCCGAAGGCGCCAGCCCAAAATGGTCAGACAGGTATTTGACGACCTGCTGCCGTTCCTCCGCCGTCAATTTCACGCCGTGGGCGTAATCCATGCGGACCACGGTCATGTCCCAGCCCTCGGGGGTTCTGCGGCCCTCGCTGATGCGAAACCAGCGCCCGTCGCCCTGGGCGGCGTGGCAACTCGCGCATTTGGCGTTGATCAATTCCTTGCCGGAGAGCACCGGCTCGGCCGCGAAAGAGGCCGATGTGCTGCTCAAACCCAGGAGGGTGGCGGCAGCCCAGGCAAGGGCATGGCATTTGAATGGGCGAATTCCAACTCTGGACATAAAGGCCTGCTGGGTTTGTTGAATCGGCTTTCCAGGCCACGGCAAGCCCAGGAATTCGTGCCGTTCACCATTTTCGTGAACCAGCTTTGGGCATGCACCGTGGCCGTGCAAGCACTTTACGAATTTCAGACCTGACCCGTTATCGAGAAACGGCAAACCGGCCGGCGGGCTTTATCAAGAAACGGCAAAGCTGAATGAACCCGCCCTGAGGAAATCCCCCGTTGTCGCCAGGAAAAAGCCGCCTAACATGGCTGCAGGGTGGCGGCAATGGCACAGGCCTTGCGAGTTCCTGCCCATCCTCACAGAAGTACCTCCATGCTCAGCACCGTTTCACCATCGTGGCGCATGCCGGCCACGGCGCCCGCAGCGGGCATCAGTTCCACGGAAAGCGAAGATCCCCTGATCCAGGCTTACAGCTTGAGCAAATGGTCACAGGAATATACGCAGCTCTCCAACGGCAAGTTCCTGGGCCGCACCGTGGATTTGTCGCTCGGCCCGGTTCAATTGCTGCGCGAAACCATGTCGCAGGCGGTGGACCAGAATTGCCAGCCGCTCACCGATTGTTATTCCATAGGCATTGCCGCGCACGCGGGCGGCACCTGGCAAAACCGGCCGCTGGAGGCAGATAAGCTGTTTCTCCTGCCCCGCGGCGAGGCGGCACGGCTGCGCACACCCCTGCAGTCGGACATCTTGGTGGCTTTCATAGACCGCGCCGAAATGCAGCGCTCGGCCAGCCAGATCCTGGGCGTGGATGCGGACAAGTTATTCGAAGGCCAGCGGGTCAAGAAGGTGGACGAGGCGGCGGCACGGCGGTTTCGCGCGGGCCTGCATCAAATCATGCTGGCGGCCTTGGATGCGCCGGACGCCTTGAATTACGAGGCGGCCACGCGCCGCATGTCGGAGGCCATCACCGAAACCTGCCTGGACGTGCTAGGCAGCGCCTTTGAAACCCCGCGCGTGGAACGCGACGCCTTGCGCGTGCACCGTGCCATCGTCGAGCGGGCGCGTGAATTTATATTGGCCCACCGCGAAACGCCGCCCACGGTGACGGAGCTTTGTGCCTATTTGAATATGAGCCGCCGCGGCGTGCATTACGCCTTCATGCAGGTGCTGGACGTGAACCCCGTGACCTTCATCCGCAACGTGCGCCTGCACGCCGTGCGGCGCGCGCTGCTGCAGGGCGACGCGCCCTCGGTCTCCGCCGCGGCGCACCACTGGGGCTTCTGGCACCTGGGCATGTTCTCCTGCTATTACAAGGAATTGTTCGGGGAATTGCCGTCGGAGACGGCGAAGAAATCGCCGGGGTTGAAGAGGGTAAGGTGGTTGGTGAATGATTGAAATGAAATTTAGAAATTATTTTCCAACCGGCAGCCGGTAGCCGGTAGCCGGTAGCCGGTAGCCAATATGCCGCGCTTTCAGATTCGTCATTCCCGCGAAGGCGGGAATCCAGGCGCCCCCCAAACCAGCCGCAAGCGCAATAGCAGGCAAACCAACACCCAAACGCAGCCGGCCTGCCCAAACACTACGCTTTGACGCGGGGCCGCCTGGATTCCCGCCTTCGCGGGAATGACGAAGCAGTTATTAAAGCTTCTTCACTGACAGCCCGCGCTTTAAGCCCAATTCAAAACCCCTTGCTCACACTCGCCACCCACCGCGTCCCCGCCACCTTTTCCCCTCGCCCGTCCGCATCAAAAAACGTCCACAGCGGCACTCCACTTTTCTCGGCCTTGGCGTTGTTGCGGCTGGCGGCCAGTGAAAACTGCCAGGACTCCAGCGTATAAGTCAGCCCGGCCCGCACATCGGTGAAACTGTAGTCGCCCAGATGGCGCACATTTTGCCGCCCGGCGTGCAAATTCAAATTCCATCCCGGCGCCAGCTCCGGATTCCAGTTCACCTCGAAATACATCGTCCCGCGCGTGGACTGCTCCTCGCCGGTATTCGGGTTGATCGCCAGCCCCGCGAAATGCTTGCTCACCGCCACCCAGCCGGCAACGTTGAAGGCGTCTTTTGAAAGCACCAGCTTGGCCTCGCCGGAATCGTATTTGATGCGGCGATTGTCCACGCTGTAGTAGGCACCGGGATACCAGTAGGCATAAACGCCGGTGTCCAGCCCGTAGCCGTTGCCCAGGTCCTTGCGCCAGCCGCCATACAAATCGATTTCCGAACCGGAACCGTTGTTGTAGGCCGCGTGCGACACGCCCGAGCCCCAGAGGCCGGCATAAAATCCGCTGGCGTGGACGGTTTCCACGGCGGCCTGCACCGTGGGCTTGCCTTGCGTCAGGGTGATGCCCCGAAAAAGATATTGTGAAACCAGCGAAGCGTTGCCGGTGACGGTCCACGGCGGGTTTCCAGCCGATGCCGCGGCATCCTGGGCCTGCGCGGCGGAAACCATAGACAGAGAAACCAACGCCCACGCGGCGGCTTGCTTGACGGAATTTGTCATGTGATTTTTCCCCAAGGATGGAAGCGCCCGGCCTTCCTGTGCCTGCGCTCTGGAATGGCTCCCTGCATGCCGGACCGGGCCGATGCTTGTCCGGCTGGAAATGGGAGCTTCAGGGGAATATAGGAAAGGATAAAGAAATGGCCTGTCAAGAAACGGCAAGGATTAAAGGCCGGGTTATCAAGAAACGGCCAAGAAGGCTGCTGAAGACGGGTCTCCTACAAACAAACTCAGCGCCCGGGAGGCGCCACCGCCAGCGGCAGGCACACCTTGAACGTGCTGCCCCGCCCCGGCGTGCTTTCCAGCCGCACCGTGCCGCCCATCATCGTCACCAGCCGCTGGACGATGGACAGGCCCAGGCCCGTGCCGCCGAAGCGCCGCGTGATGGACCCGTCGGCCTGGGTGAAGGGCTCGAAGATGCGCTGCTGCTGCGCGGGGGCGATGCCCATGCCGGTGTCCGTCACGTCCACGCACAGCACCGACGCGCCCGTGGCCCCCGGGTGCGGCGCGCTCCAGCGCGCGCACAGCGTCACCTGCCCGTGCGCAGTGAACTTCACCGCGTTGGCCAGCAGGTTGAGCAGCACCTGGCGCAGCCGCAGCGGGTCGCCCACCAGGCGCGCCGGCAGCTCGGCGCCGAAGTCGGCCTGCAAGGCCAAACCCTTGGCGTCGGCCTGCGGGCGCACCAGGTCCAGCACGGTGGCCAGCAGCGGCGCCAGCTCGAAGACGACCGCCTCCAGCGCCATTTCGCC
>NZ_BCTC01000160.1 GCF_001571085.1 Azohydromonas lata NBRC 102462 | reverse complement strand
CACGTCGCTCGACGACTTCCGCAACATCCCGCTGGCCGCACGTGCGGGCGTGCCGGTCAAGCTCGGTGACGTGGCCACGCTGCAGCTCGGGCCCGAGATGCGCCGGGGCATCGCCGAGCTTGACGGCCAGGGCGAGGTCACCGGCGGCATCGTCGTGCTGCGCTCGGGCAAGAACGCGCAGGAGACCATCCACGCCGTCAAGGCCAAGCTCGCGGAGCTGCAAAAGAGCCTGCCCCAGGGCGTCGAGGTCGTGACGACCTACGACCGCAGCGCGCTCATCGAGCGGGCCATCGACAACCTCAAGGGCAAGCTGATCGAGGAGTTCATCGTCGTGGCGCTGGTGTGCGCGGTGTTCCTGTGGCACCTGCGCTCGGCGCTGGTGGCGATCATCGCGCTGCCGCTGGGCGTGATGGCCGCCTTCCTCGTGATGCGCTGGCAGGGCATCAACGCCAACATCATGTCGCTGGGCGGCATTGCCATCGCCATCGGCGCCATGGTGGACGCAGCCGTGGTGATGATCGAGAACGCGCACAAGAAGCTCGAGGCCTGGCAGCACGCGCACCCGGGGCAGCAGCTCAAGGGGGATGAGCGCTGGGAAGTCATTACCAGCGCCGCCGAGGAAGTCGGCCCGGCCCTGTTCTTCTCGCTGCTCATCATCACGCTGTCCTTCATCCCGGTCTTCACGCTGGAGGCGCAGGAAGGGCGGCTGTTCGGTCCGTTGGCATTCACCAAGACCTACGCCATGGCCGCTGCGGCGGGCTTGTCCGTGACGCTGATCCCGGTGCTGATGGGACTGTGGATCCGCGGCCGCATTCCCGACGAGCAGAAGAACCCGATCACCCGGGTGCTCATCGCCGTGTACCGCCCGGCGCTGGAGTGGGTGCTGCATCGGCCGCGCACGACCATTGCGTTGGCAGTGCTGGTCTTTGCCAGCACGCTGTGGCCGCTCGCCCGCCTGGGGGGCGAGTTCCTGCCGCGCATCGACGAGGGCGACCTGCTGTACATGCCCTCTGCACTGCCGGGCCTCTCGGCGCAAAAGGCCGCCGAGCTGCTGCAGGTTACCAACCGCATGATCCGCACCGTCCCGGAGGTGGAACTGGTCTTTGGCAAGGCCGGCCGTGCCGAGACCGCCACCGACCCGGCCCAGCTGGAGATGTTCGAAACGACGGTCAAGCTCAAGCCGCGCGAGCAATGGCGTCCCGGCATGACGCCGGAGAAGCTGGTGGAGGAGCTGGACCGTATCGTGCAAGTGCCTGGCCTGGCCAACATCTGGGTACCTCCCATCCGCAACCGGCTGGACATGCTGGCCACCGGCATCAAGAGCCCCATTGGCGTGAAGGTCACCGGCGGCAACCTCGCCGCCATCGACCGCGTTGCCCAGGATGTCGAGCGCATCGCCAAGGGCGTGCCCGGCGTCTCGTCAGCCTTGGCCGAACGGCTCACGGGCGGGCGCTACATCGACGTGCAGATCGACCGCGCCGCGGCCGCACGGCTGAGCCTGAGCATCGCCGATGTGCAATCCGTGGTGGCCGGCGCCATTGGTGGCGAGAACGTGGCGGAGACGGTGGAAGGCCTGGCGCGCTTCCCCATCAACCTGCGTTACCCGCGCGAGTGGCGCGACTCGCCGGAGCGGCTGGCGAGCCTGCCCATCCTCACGCCCATGGGCCAGCAGATCACGCTGGGCACGGTGGCCAAGGTCCAAGTCACCGACGGCCCGCCGCTGCTCAAGAGCGAGAACGCGCGCCCCTCGGGCTGGGTCTACGTGGACGTGCGCGGGCGTGATCTGGCCGCAGTGGCCAACGACCTGCGCGCCGCAGTGACCAAGGAGGTGAAGCTGGAGCCCGGCATGAGCCTGGCGTACTCGGGCCAGTTCGAGTACCTGGAGCGCGCCAACGCGCGGCTCAAGATCGTGGTGCCGGCGACTCTCCTGATCATCTTCGTGCTGCTGTACCTGACGTTCAAGCGCTTCGACGAGGCCCTGCTCATCATGGCCACGCTGCCCTTCGCGCTCACCGGTGGCATCTGGTTCTTGTGGACGCTGGGCTACAACCTCTCGATCGCCGCGGGCGTGGGCTTCATCGCACTCGCCGGCGTGGCCGCCGAGTTCGGCGTGGTGATGCTGCTGTACCTCAAGCATGCGCTGCAGGATCGTGCGGACCGGGGCCTTGCGCCCAGCCGCGACGTGGTGCTCGATGCCATCCGCGAGGGGGCAGTGCTGCGGGTGCGCCCGAAGGCCATGACAGTGGCCGTCATCCTGGCGGGCCTCGTGCCCATCGTCTGGGCCAGCGGCACGGGTGCCGAAGTCATGAGCCGCATTGCCGCGCCGATGCTCGGCGGCATGGTCACGGCGCCGCTGCTGTCGCTGTTCGTGGTGCCGGCCGCGTACGTGCTGATGCGCGCCAGGAAAGGGGCAAGCCACTGAGGCACCCGGCATGGCTTGCGCAGGGTCCATCGGCCCTTGCAAAGGCCTGAATGTGCTTTGTGCGGCCTGCCCCGGCCCTGCCGGAGCAAGCAGCTGGCGCAGAACCGGAACGGGTTCTGCGCTGGCTGCCGGTTGCTGTGTGCGATTGCCGCAGTGCTGCTCCTTGCATGGCGCGCATTCGGCCCGGCCCGCGTCATGTCCACGCCAGCCTGGCATGGTGAGTGCCCAGGTGGCTCCAAAGGCTGGGCCAGCACCAGCAAGGACAAGCTCAGGCAAAGCAGTAGTCATCACGCTGGAAGCGAACTTCAGGCAAGCAGCCCGCAACGCTTCCTCGACGGTCTTCAGCAGCCGGCGAGTCCCCCTCCGTTGAGAAAAAGGTCTGCTGCGCAACCTGATCAGGCATCAGCCACGGGACATTGCCGCCTCACGCAGCTGTGCCGCTCGTTCCACCCTCTCATTACAAACATGTCATACGACTGAAAGCGTCCTGTTGGGGGCTGCTTTCTACAGTGCTTCCATGGCTGCTGCGGTAGCGGCCACAAGGCAAACCAAAGGAAGCACAACATGAACGCTCGCAAGTCCTCGATGATGGCCGTGATCGCCGCGGCGCTGCTGGCACCGGCGCTGTCCATGGCGGACTCGCCCTGGGTTCCAGCCAACAACAACCGCGGCTACACCTACCAGCCCGATCATGGCAGCGCGGCCGGCGTCCAGGGCCGCAGTGTGGGATCGGCGGCTGCGCCGAGCGCGCTGCTGCGCGAAGGTGCGCCGCAGGACACCACCCCGTCTGCGACGGGCAAGACCCGTGAGCAGGTTCGCAGCGAGTTCCTGAACATGTCGGCAGCCGAGAAGCAGCAGTGGCGGGAACTCAATCGGAACTGAGACGCTCGCAGAGCTCATTGACCTCCACGCCGCCCTCTCGCTGAAACGTGCCGTCCTGAGAAGGCAAGGAGAGGGGCACCACTGCACTCCAGCGCAACATCAAGTTGCGTTGGAGTCGCTTCATCGGGTTCGCAGTTCCCGGCGGGTTCTGATCGGCGCACCCGAGCGCTGAGCCGGCTGCTCCGAAAGACCGGGCACAGCAGTATCGACACTGCACATCAAGCCATCGACTGGGCCGTGCAAGCCCTTTTTTGCTTGCGCCAGCGTTGATCATCCCTGCTGCAGGCTGACGGCGTAAACGATAATCATTCCAATGAATAGGACTGTATTTCGTTTGCTCGCAGTCTGGGTTGTGATGTGGCTGAGTAGCGGCTTGGCCTTCGCCCAGGCACCTGCGTCCGATGCCTCGGTTCGCCAACTCTGGCAACTGCTCGACTATGTCGGGGTCGATTACGGCGGCGCTGTCGCGGGCGGCACCGTGGTGAGCCCGACTGAATACGCAGAGATGCGGGAGTTCTCGGATAACGCCTTGCAGCAGGCAAGGGGCCTGCCGGCCAATGCCGCCAAGGACAATCTGGTCGCTGTGGTCGAGTCGCTTCGCGAGGCGGTGTTGCGCCGCGCGGATGGCGCCGAGGTCGCCGCGCTCGCACGTCGCGCCAACGAGCTGTTGCTGGCCGCGTATCCGGTACCGGTCGCGCCGAAGCTGCTGCCCGACGTCCAGCGCGGGGCAAGCCTGTACCAGGCGCAGTGCGCCAGTTGCCACGGCAGCACGGGCCAGGCGGACGGTCCCTTGGCCGCAGGGCTGGATCCCGAGCCGATTGCCTTCTCGGACCGCGAGCGCGCTCAGTCGCGCAGCCTCATGGCGCTGTACCAGATCATCGGCAACGGTGTGTCCGGCACCTCGATGCCCAGCTTCGCCAGCCTGCCCGAGAGCGATCGGTGGGCGCTTGCCTTCTATATTGGAACGCTGTCAAACGACGATGCAATGCGCCAGCGTGGCGCTCAGGTGTGGGCGCAAGACGCCCAAGCCAAGGCAAAGTTCGCGGATCTGTCGGCCCTCACGACACAGACAGAGGCAACAGCCGCTGTTGCCCTTGGCGCGGATACGGCTCGCGACGTGATGGCCTACCTGCGCAGCCAGCCGCAGGCCGTTGCCAACAATGCACCCGCGGGCGTGTCGCTCGCACGCTCGCGCCTGCAGGAAAGCCTCGCCGCGGCTCGTTCAGGCGACCGCACGTCCGCCGTCCGCCTGGCGCTGTCGGCCTACCTCGATGGCTTCGAGCCGCTGGAGCCAGTGCTCTCCGCGCGCAACCAGCCGCTGATGACCGAAGTGGAAAACTCGATGCTGTCCTATCGCGCTGCACTGGCCGCCGGAAAGGTCGAGGAGGCGCAGGCCGTGGCCGGGCAGCTTGACGGACTGTTTGCCAAGGCCCAAGCCGAACTCGACGCCGGGACAGCGGACCCGACAACGACGTTCCTGGGCGCGTTGACGATCCTGTTGCGCGAGGGCGTCGAGGCGCTGCTCGTTGTCGTGGGCATGCTGGCGGTCCTGCGCAAGGCGCAGCGCCCGGACGTGGTGCGTCACGTGCATGCGGGCTGGATTGCCGCGCTGGCAGCCGGCGGCGCCACCTGGGCCGTGGCCACCTACGTGGTGGACATCAGCGGTGCCAGCCGCGAAGTGACGGAAGGACTCTCGTCGCTGTTCGCCGCGCTCGTGTTGCTCAGCGTCGGGCTGTGGATGCACCAAAAGAGCAGTGCCGGCCGCTGGCAGGACTACCTCAAGGACAAGCTGTCGTCCGCGATGTCACGCCGCTCGGCCTGGGCGCTGTTTGCGCTGGCCTTCATTGCCGTTTACCGCGAGGTCTTCGAGACGGTGCTGTTCTTCTCGGCGCTGGCAGTCGATGGCAACGGGGGCGCACTGCTCGCGGGCCTGGGCACGGGTGTGGTCGTCCTCAGCGTCATTGCATGGCTGTTCCTGCGCACCAGTGCCCGCATGCCCATTGGCAAGTTCTTCTCGTTCAGTTCGGTCCTGGTCGCCTTGCTGGCCGTGGTGCTGGCCGGCAAGGGGGTGGCAGCGTTGCAGGAGGCGGGATGGCTCTCCGCCAGCCCCATCGCGTCATTCCCGCGCGTAGAGGTGCTGGGCATGTTCCCGTCGGCAGAGACGATGATCGCCCAGGCGGTCGTGCTGGCCATCGCGCTGATCGGATTCCGGCTCAACGCCACGGCGAGCCACAGGACGCGCTCCGTTCAGAAAAGCGTCTGAGGACTTGGTCGCTGGGCGGAAAAGGCTGCCGGGGCGCAGCGCCGCCGGCGGCGCACTGCCCGTCCGACATGCACTGACACCGCTGGACCCGATCGGACAGCCAGCTCGGTGCATTGACTCCGGCTGCGCCCGCGGTGGACCTACACCGTGCGGCTCGGTCCGCTTTCGCAAGGTCTGACTGGGCCATGCCGGAGCGGTATTCTGGACAAGCCTCAACGAGCAACCCGCAATATGCGGCCGTTGTTCTCATCGCTCAGGAGCAGCAGCGCACCGTCGGGTGCTTGGCGCACATGGCGAAAACGCTCGCCTGTCGCGGCGTACATCCGGGTGCGCGACGCCACGCGTCGGCCGTTGATCACCACGCGCCACAGTTCCTTGCCGCCCAGGCAGGCAAGGATCAAGTGGTTGCGCCACTCAGAAAACATGCGCCCGTCACAGAACGTCATGCCGCTGGGCGCGATACGCACCCGACCCCAATGCGTCACGGGTTGATCCAACCCGGGCGCCGAAGTGCTGCCGCCCACCACCGTGCAAGTATCCACCGGGGTGCCGTACTCGCAGCCATGGGAAATCCTGGGCCAGCCATAGTTGCGCCCTTGCTCGATGACGTTGAGCTCGTCGCCGCCCTGCGGGCCATGCTCGCTGCTCCAGAGGTCGCCGCTGGCCGGGTGCACTGCCAGCCCTTGCGGATTGCGGTGGCCAAGCGTCCAGCTTTCGGGCTGGGCATTTTCCCGTCCGATGAATGGATTGTCGTTCGGCACGCTGCCGTCGCGGTTGATGCGCACGATCTTGCCAAGGTGGCTGCGCAGCCACTGCGCCTGCCCCCGTAGCGCTTCGCTGCGCCCTTCTCCCAGGGTGATGAACAGCTTGTTGCCGTCCGCCAGCAGCAGTCGCGAACCATAGTGGTACTTGCTGATGCACAGGGGGTACTTGGGCAGGGCCCGGAAGATGACTGCGAAATCGCGCAGGTCGTTGCCCACCAGGCGCGCCCGGGCGACCGCGGTACCGGCGTGGTTCCGTTGATCACCCGTACCCCACTCGGCATAGCTCAGATACACCCAGATGTCACCGCCTTCGGTGTCCACGGCCACGTCCAGCAACCCGCCGTGGCCGGCGTTCTGGATGCGTGCGGTGGGAGTGCCGCTGACGGTGCTGCTGCGGATTCCATCGGCGCTGACACGGCGCAGCCGGCCCACACGTTCCGTCACGAGCATGCTCTTGTCGGGAAGGAAGTCCAGGCCCCACGGATAGTCAAGGCCACTGTGCAGCGTGCGCGCTGCCGGCAAGGGTTCAGCTTGAGCTTCCACAAGCTCCTGTGCGCGCTCCATCGGGACTGGGCTGTCGCCCCCACCGCAGCCAGGCAACACGGCCGCCAGACCTGCTGCACTGCCCGCGCCTGCAAGCCGGTGGAGTACCTTGCGCCGTGAACAGCCCGCCGCATTCGAGAGTAGATCCGTGTGCAGTTGCGTAGGCATACATAACTCTCCAACGTGTTCCAACACCAAGTCGTTCAGGGTCGTCAGGACTGGGAACTGGCCGCGGGCCTACAGCAGCCAGCGTGCCAGGAGCGCCACAGCGCTTGATCGCAGCGAGTACATCCCGAAGCCAATCCGTCACTGCGAATGACAAGAGGTGTGCAAGGTCCTTGTGCGCGTGCTTGTGCAGCCATGCACCGTCATCGATCAACGGCTTCTACTTGGCACAGTTGTCGCCAGCCATCCACGCCGGCCACATTACCAACATGTCATCTGAAAGAAAGCGTCCTGTCGGGGGCTGACTTCTACAGTGCTTCCATGGCTGCTGCGGTAGCAGCCAACAAGACAGACGGAAGGAAGCACCTCATGAACGCTCGCAAGTCCTCGATGATGGCCGTGATCGCCGCGGCGCTGCTCGCGCCCGCGCTGTCCATGGCTGACACGCCCTGGGTTCCCAACAATACCGAGCGCGGCTTCAGCTACCAGCCGGATCACGCAAACACGGCAGCTGGCACCCAGGGACGCAGCGCAGGAACTGCCGTTGCGCCGGGCATGCTGCTGCGCGAAGGCGCGCCGCTGGACACCGCCCCGTCCACTGCAACCGGGAAGACCCGTGAGCAGGTGCGCGCCGAACTCCTGAACATGTCGGCAGCGGAAAGGCAGCAGCTGCGCGAGCAGTTCCGCAACTGAGATGCCTGCAGGTCAGCCTCCATCCGTGCGCGCAATGGCGCGCCGGCGGCGGTCGGAGGCTGTATCAGCATCGAGTCCGGCTTCAGCGCATCAGCAGTGCTTGCACCGGCTGCAAATCGCCGGGTTCCAGCAGACCTGCGGCCTGGCGCAGCCGCAGGCTGTTGAGCAACAGGTCGTAGCGCGCGCGTGCAAGGTCACGCTGCGTGGCGTAGAGCTGCGTCTGGGCGTTGAGCACGTCCAGGTTGACGCGCACGCCCACGCTGTAGCCCATTTGCGTTGCTTCCAGCGCCAAGCGGCTGGAGGACTCGGCTGCCTCCAGCGCTTCGATCTGCGCGCGGCCTGCCTGCACAGTGCCCCAGAGCTGGCGCGTGGCCAGCGCGGCGCCTCTGTGCGCGGCATCGAGGTCGTTGCGTGCCTTGTCCTGCAGATGCAGCGTTTCCTGGATCCGGTTCTGTATCGCCTCGCCCGCGTAGAGTGACAGATTGAGCTGAAGCCCCAGGCTGGCGCTACGGGAATCGGCCTGCGTCCGAGCTCGCGAGACCGATCCGATAAGGTCCACCGTGGGCAGATGGCCGGCGCGGGCTTTTTCGGTATCCAACCGTGCGATTTCCAGTGCCTGGTGTGCGCGCTGCACCTGTGGATGCAGCGTGCGGCTAAGTAGGTGACCATATGTCTTGTACCAGGTATACGAACTCGGCAAATTGCCGTGCATGGACAAAGACGATGGCGGAATGCAGGCCAGATGCTTCACCAAAGCCGATCGGCGTCGGCTTGGACGGGCGCTGGCCGCGGCCCGCAAGGCTTGCGAGTACCGCAGACTCGAAGCGACGTTGCTGGTGGCCGAGGGGCACTCGATCAGCGAAGCCGCCCGGCGTTTGCGAGTTGCTCGGCTCAGCGTGCGGCGCTGGGTCGAGCGCTATCTGCAACAGCATGATGTTCACTCGCTGGTTGATCGCCTGCGATGCGGCAGGCCTCGGCAAGCCAAGCAACTTACGCCCCAGCGGCTGGCAGCGACGATGGCGCGCGACCCGCTTCGTTGCGGCTATTTGGCCACGACATGGACAGTGCCACTGCTGGTGCACTACCTGGCCCAACACGACGGCATCGAAGTCAGCCAGCACACGCTGCGGCGGCGACTGCACGAGGCGGGCTGGCGCTGGAAGCGTCCGCGCTACGTGTTCTCGGAGCGGGCAGCTCATGTGGCGCAGAAAAAAGGGGCCTGATACGCAGGCTCAAATCGGGTTGGCAGCCAGGCGACGTGCTGCTGTGCATCGACTGGACGCTGCTGCGGCTGTTCCCGCCGCTGCGGGCAGCCTGGGCGCTCAAGGGAAGGCAGGCCACGGTGCCCATCACCGGCGCCAATGCCAAGCGTGTGCTGTTCGGCTCGATCAACCTGCACACCGGCCACCGCGTCGTGCTGGTGCGCCGGCACGCGGGTCAGCTCGACGTGCAGGCATTCCTCGTCGAATTGCGCCGGCGTTATCGGTGTGCCGGCTGCATCTGGCTGCTGGCCGACCGGGCTGGCTCCCATACCGCTCATGCCACACAGGCACTGGCCAAGCAGCTCAACATCCGCTGGCTGTGGTTGCCCAAGCAGGCATCCGAGCTCAGCCCAATGGACCAGCTCTGGCGCGAGCTCAAAAGACTCGTGGCCGCCAATCGTCAAGCCGAGTCCATCGACGCCCTGGCCGCCGCGGCCGTCCATTGGGTGCAGTCGTTGACAGCAGGCCAAGCCCGTCGGAAGGCCGGGATGAGGTCCCGGCACTTCTGGTTGAGGCGTGTGGTACATGATTTCTGGTCACCTACTTAGCCTCGATCCATGGCTCGATGTCCCCGGGCGCAAGCAACTCGGGCAGCAGTACGGGCTGGCGCAGCGGCTGCGGCTGTACGCCGGTACGGCCCACGAGTTGGTCGAGCGCATTGCGCTTCGTGCGCAGGTCGCTCTCGGCGGCGATCTCCTGTGCCGTGGCCAGGTCAAGGCGAGCCTGCGCCTCGCGCGTGTCGGTGATGGTGGCGGAGCCGAGTACAAAGCCGCGCTTGGCGGCGGCCAGTTGCTCGGCAATGGCCTGCTTGCTCGCACGCGTGGTGGTGATCGTGTCCTGCGCAGACAGCACGTCGAAATAGGCCTGCGCCACGCGCACGATCAGATCCTGCTCGGCTACCTGCAGCTCCGCCAGCGAGGCCTGCAGGCTGTGCCGCGACTGGGCAATAGTCGCGTCGTTGGCACGGTTGAACAGTGGCTGGAGAGCGTTGACGGCCAGCTGCTTTCCGTTCTCGACCTCGCGCGGAAAACCGGCGGTAACGTCAACAGTGCGCGTGGCGCTGCCAGAAAGGGCCAGATTGGGCCGCATCAACGCATCGCTTTGCGCCGCCCGGTACGGTGCCGACTCGGCCAGGGCTCGCGCGCTGAGGTATGCGGCGTCGAAGCCACGTGCGGCTTCGTACACCTCGGTAAGGCTCTGACCGTGTGCCGTGCCGGCCAGTGCCAATACCATCACGCCGACCAGCCGGCGGGGCTTCATCGGGGACGGCATGGCAGACAAGTCTCCGATTCATGGGCCGCCACTCGGCAGCGCCTCATCCTGGCGCGCAACGAAGCTCCAGACCGTGGCCACATAGCTGCTCGCCGCATACCGTGATTGTCTTCAACTGTTCATTGCACAGCAGCTGTCAGGAAGATTACGGATTTGTCATCTGCGCGAAAGCATTGCGTCGAGGTTCGGTGCCTATTGAGACGGCATCAATGAACTTGAATCAGGCGGCATAGCGAACCGGCTCGTGCTCGAAGTAGCTGCGGATGCGGTGGGGCTGGCGCTGCACGCTGCGCAGGTGCTGCGCGGTGGCCTTGACCAGTTGGAGCTTCGTGCGCGCCGGCGCCAGCTTCGTGACCGCCTGCTTCAGGTCTGCGTTGGCCATCTCGTCGGGGTTGAGCTCGGGGCTGTAGCTGGGCAAGTAGAACACCTCGATGGCCTCATGATGCTTGCTCAGCCATGCCTTGACAGACTTGGCGTGGTGTACCCGCAAGTTGTCCAGGATGAGAAAGATCTTCTTGGGCGCGCCCTTGATGAGCCGGCGCAGGAAGTCGATGAGGATAG
>NZ_BCTC01000159.1 GCF_001571085.1 Azohydromonas lata NBRC 102462 | reverse complement strand
CCTACGACTACCACGAGTGATGCCCAGCGGCAGTGCAGCCGGGGGCGTGCCGCCGCTGGTGTCGGTGGTCATGCCCTCGCTCAACCAGGCCCGCTTCCTGGAGCAGGCGCTTCGCAGCGTGCTGGAGCAGTCGCACCGGCGGCTGGAGCTGATCGTGGCCGATGGCGGCTCCGGCGATGGCACGCTGGAGCTGCTGCAGCAGTGGCAGGCCCGCGACGCCCGGGTGCGCTTCTTCAGCGAACCGGACACCGGCCCGGCCGACGCCTTGAACAAGGCCCTGGCCCGCGTCAGAGGGACGGTAGTCGGCTGGCTCAACGCCGACGACGAGTACACGCCCGGCGCCGTGGAGCGCACCTTGCAGGCGCTGCATTCGCAGCCGCATTGGGCGCTGGTCTACGGGCATGGCGAACACATGGACGAGGCCGGCAAGCCGCTGGCGCCGTACCCGACGCTGCCGCCGCACACGCCGCTGGAGCGGTTCAACGAGGGCTGCTTCATCTGCCAGCCCACGGTGTTCTTCAAGCGAACGGTGCCGCTGCTGCTGGGTCCGCTGGACGAATCGTTGAAGACCGCCTTCGACTTCGATTACTGGCTGCGTGCATTCGGCCGCCTGGAGGGGCGCATCGGCTTCGTCGACGCGCTGCAGGCGCGCTCACGCCTGCACGACCAGTGCATCACCCGCCGCGCACGCATGCGCGTGACCCTGGAGGGCATGCAAGTGCTCTGGCGCCACCAGAAGGCCGCGCCTGGGCAGTGGCTGCTGAGCTACCTGGAGGAGCTGCTGGCCGATCCGAAGGCGCGCGGCGACGCGGGCGCACTGGACGGCCACATGGCGCAGATGCTGGAGCAGGCGCGCCCCTGGCTGGACCCGCTGGCACTGCCGCACCTGCAACAGCAGGTGGCACGGCGGCTGCAGCGCGACCGCACATGAGCCCGTGCAGCACTCCTCCCTGGGCAGCCGGCAAGGGCAGGGCGACACCGCGACATGGGAAACGGCTGAGCCGGCCGGGGTGGCCGTTCACTGGGACAATGCGCGAGTGCAGGCCGCCGCGGCTGCGAAGCGGGCGACAGCCCTCCCATGAACCGTTGCGCCTGGAAGGGCTGTGCCCAGCGCGCGTGAGCATTTGATGATGACCGACGAGCAGTTTTTGCAGGCGCTCTATACCGGGCTGCTGGGCCGGGCGCCTGATCCCGGCGGGCTGCAGCACCACCTGCAAGCCCTGCAGTTGCAGCAGGCCGATCCCTTGCGCTACGGCCGCCTGGCCGAGGCGTTCACCCGAGGTGCCGAGTTCCAGCTCAGGGCCGAGCTGCGCTTGGCGCCTGCGGGCTCCAACGCCTACCTGCCGGACTTCAGCGGCGAGACCTTCGGCCACGTGGTACCGCTGGGCAGCTTCTGCCACGCGGCGATGGCGCTCAAGCGTCTGGGCCTGCGCCAATGGGCTGGCCCCTTCGACTGGATTTTTTCCAGCGTCGGCATGGCTGCACATTGCCTGGAGGACGACTTCGCCACCTTCCTGGACGCGGGGCAGTGGCGCAGCGTGCCGGAAGCCGAACGCCACACCATCGAGGCCAACCGCTGCGACCACCGCTTCTACCGCGAGCAACTGGGCGTGCCCTTTGTGTTCAACCATCACGACCCGGCCGCCGATCCGGCGCATGCGGCGTATTTCCAGCGCGCGGTGCAGCGGCTGCGCCAAGTGCTGGCCAGCCCGGCGTGGAAGCTGTTCGTCCTGGTGTCGCCGGTTCCCGTGAGCCTGGAAGGCCTGCAGCCGCTGCTGTCGGCGCTGCAGCGCAGGAGCAGCAACTTCGTCGTGCTGGCCCTGCAGTTCAAGACCGTCGCGCCAAGCGCGCAGCCGCTGGCCCTGGCGCAGGCACTGCGCACGCGGCGCTTGCGCCACGACCTGCTGGCCGCGGAGTTGGACGTTGCCCAGCCGTCCAACGGCGTGGTGTTCCCGCAGGCACGGGACAACCAGATGCTCGACCGCTTCCTGCGCACTTTCCGCATACAGCCGTCGCCGCTGCAGCCGCTGTAACCGTTCCCCGTCCTTCGTCCCTGGCCCCCAGGCCTTTTCCACATGCCCCTGCCACTACTGGATGCCGTGCGCCTGCTGCGCCACGACGTGCTGCAGAACTTCAAGGCCAGCGTTGCCGACGCGAACGACGACCAGCGGTTTCTGCTGTGGTGGGCGTTGTCCGGACACCGCGAATACCCGGCCGCCAATGACTGGCTGCCCGCCGACGCGCAGCGGCGCTGGCTGTTCGAGCCCGTGGCCGCGTCGCCGCAGCGCGGCGGGCTGGGCATGAACCGGCTGTTGCTGTGCCTGTACGCGCACCGGCCCACCGTGCATCAGGCTTTCGACATCGGCTCGCCCGTGGGCCTGTGGGACGCGGTGTCGTGGTTCTACGTCGTGGCCTTGCGCGAGCTGGGCTTGGAGGCCTTCCTGGACAGCGCGACGCGCGCGGCGCTCAACGCCCCGGCCTTCGACGGGCCCGGGCCACAGCCCACCTGGCTGATGACCTTGCTGTGGCGCCAGCAGCCGGCCCTGCAGCGCGCCTGGGACCTCACCAAGGCCGAAGGCCGGCAGGCCCTGGTGCACTGGTTCACGACGCAGGGAGCCCAACGCTTTGGCCTGCAGCCGCTGCTGCAGGGCGCCTCCGCGCAGGCTGCAGCCTCCGCCGCTTGCGCGCCTTCGCAGCGCGGGGGGCAGCAGCCCGCGCCGTTCGGCGTCAACCTGGTGGGCTTTGCCTACGGCGAGCTGGGCATAGGCGAAGACCTGCGCATGGCCGCGCGCGCCTGCGAGGCCGCGGACATTCCCTTCAAGGTGCTCAACATCAACCCCGGCCAGCACCTGCGCCAGGCGGACAGGCACATCGCGGCGCACGTGGTGGAGGACGCTGCCGAGCTGCCCTACGCCATCAACCTGTTTTGCCTCACCGGGTTCGACACGGTGCGTGCCTATGCCGAGCGCGGACCGGCGCTGTTTGCCGGCCGCTACAACATCGGCTGGTGGCCGTGGGAGCTGCCGGTGTGGCCGCGCCGCTGGCAACCGGCCTTTGAGGTGGTGGACGAAATCTGGGCGGCCACCCGCTTCACGCAGGAGATGTTCAGCAAGTCCACGGCCAAGCCCGTGACGCTCATGCCGCTGCCCGTGAGCGTGGAGCGGATGAAGAAGACGTCGCGCCGCTCGCTTGGGCTGCCGGCAAAGCGCTTTTTGTTCCTCTACATCTTCGACTTCAACTCCTACCTGGACCGCAAGAACCCGGAGGCGGTGATAGACGCCTTCCAGCGGGCCTTTCCCGATGACGGCTCGGTTGGACTGGTCCTGAAGACGATGAACAGCCGCGGCGACAACCCGGCCTGGGAAGCCTTCACGCAGCGCTGTGCCGCGGATCCCCGCATCGTGCTGCTGCAGCGCACGTTGGACCGGGAAGTGGTGCTCGGGCTGGTCAACGCCTGCGACGCCTACGTCTCGCTTCACCGCTCCGAAGGTTTCGGCCGCACCCTGGCCGAGGCCATGCTGTTGTGCAAACCCGTGGTGGGCACCGGCTTCTCGGGCAACGCCGACTTCCTGACCAAGGACAGCGGCTACCCCGTGAAGTGGAAGAAGCGGCCCGTGGCGGTGGGGGAATATCCGTTCATCGAGGCCGAGGATGGCGCCTGGTGGGCCGAGCCGGACGTGGCGCATGCGGCCAGGCAGATGCGGGCGGCGCGCTCGGCCGCGGGCAGCGAGTGGGCGCTGCAACTGCCGCAGCAGATGCACAGCACCTTCGCCCCGGCCTCCATAGGCACACGCATGGCGCAGGCCTTGCGCGAGCGCTTTGACGCGCTGCAGTCGGCTCAGGCGGAAGAAGGGACAGCCGATACGGCTTTGGCGTGACCGGCGTGGCGCCAGGCGTCATGGCCGCGAGACAATGGCAGCTCCGTCTCGCCTACGCCATGCGCCTCGCTCCCCACCAAACGCAAGCCATCCTGCGCTGCCTGCGCCAGCACTACGGCGCCGACGCCCAGGTGCTGCTGTTCGGTTCCCGGCTGGACGACACGGCCCGCGGCGGCGACGTGGATCTGCTTGTGGAAACCCCCACACCGCCCACGCTGCGGCAACGGATGTACGCAACGCTCGCCTTGGAGCAGGCGCTTGGGCTGCCTGTGGACATCGTGGCCGTTCAGCAGGGCAACGCGGGCAGTGCCTTTGTCCGCTTGGCCCGCAGCCGGGCTCAACCTCTGGAAGACAAGGCATGACGGACTCGCTGGCCGCTGAACGTGAGCACCTGGCCAACCTGCTCGAAGCCGTGCAGCGTTGCGCGCACTTTCTGCACGCCACTGCAGCCAAGGTGCCCTGGCCGCTGGAGGGCGCCACGCTGCGCCGGCGGCAAAAGGACGTTGACCTCTTCGAAGCACTCGCCGCATTGAACGAACGCTTCGCCAAGCTCCAGGACACGATGGGCGCCGCCATGCGCCACGCCGCGCTGCTGATGAGCGAAGCCACCACGCCGTTTCTGAAAGTACTGGTCCTGTTCGAGAAGCTGGCCGTGATCGACTCCGTCGAGGGCTGGCAGCTCTGCCGCACGGCCCGCAATCTGGCCGCGCACGACTACGAAACCGACTATGCGCTGATCGCCGAGCACTTCAACGAGTTGCACGCCTTGTTGCCCTGGCTGGTCAGGGCTGCGGCACGCCTGCTGGAGGCCTGCGCGCAAAGCCTGCATATCGAGCCGGCATCGCAAGATTTCCAGACGGAATTCCGCGCCGTGGCCGCCGCGCACGGTGCCTGAGCCCTCACCCAAAGCTCGCCAGCAACCCTTTGTCCACCACCCGCCCATCGAACCCCCCGGCGGCGCGCTGCCTGAACAAGGCACGGTCGGCCTCGTCCACCGGCTTGCCGTCCTTCTCGTCGTCCACCTCCACCAGCACGGCGTGCGGGTGGTAGGCCAGGGCGTCCTGCTGGCGGGCGATGAGGGTCAGCTCGGTGTCGCCGTAGTGCCGGGCATAGCCGGGAAAGAACAGGTCGCCCCCGTACAGCGGCTGCAGCCACGAGCGCCGCACCAGGCCGAAGCCGGCGAGCTGGCCGAACCACTTGCCGTCGTTGAAGGCCACCAGCCCCGCCTGGGGCTTGGCCTGCAGCGCCTGCAGCGCAAAGCGCAGCCACAGCCGGCCGGCAAAGGCGTCCTCGGCCACGTAGAGGAAAAAGGCGCCGCGCGTGCGCCGCAGCGCCAGGTTCCAGATCGCCACGGGGCCCAGCCCGGCGTCGTCCTGCACGGCCAGCACCTGCAGCGCCACGCCGGCGCGGGCGATCATCAGCCGCGCCGCGCGCTGCGCCGCCGCGCGCCGCACCCAGGGCAGCACGGCCACCATGGGCGCGTCCAGCACGCAGCCGCCTTCGGCCACGGCGCGCAGGGCGCTGGCGCTGCTCCAGTGCAGCCCCGGCACTTCGGCGCTCATCCCAGGCTCCAGGCCAGCAGTTGCGCGCCCAGCTCGGCGTGGTGGTCAAAGCGCCGCGCCCCCAGGTGCGCCACGCCGTGGCGCTCGCACATCAGCGCCGTGGGGCTGCGCGGCACGCAGTGCAGGGCCTTGCCCAGCAGCCGCAGCTCTATGGCGGTCAGGCCCATGGCGTAGGGCGCGGTGTCCACGAAGCTGGCGTCCAGCGCGGCCAGGGCCTGCAGGTAGTCGGGGTGGTTGGCGGGCGTCACGAACTCGGCCACGTCCATCAGCGCGCCCAGGCGCCGGCGCGCGGCCTGCCGCGTGCCTTCGTGGCGCCAGCGCTGGTCCACCAGCACCAGGCGCCGGGGTTTGAGCTTTTCCAGCGCGCGGGCGGTGTGGGTGCTGATCTTGGCGGGGTTGGAGACCAGGGCGTACACGCCCGCGGACGGCCGCGCGGCGGGCGCGGGCAGCTGGGCGGCGGCGCGCGCCAGGGCCGGCGCGTAGGGCGGCGCGGTGTAGGTGACGTAGCCGTGGCGCGCGTGCAGCACGGGCTCGCTGTAGAGGCCGGCCGCCGCCGGGGGCACCTGGCGGGCGTCGGCAATGAAGCCGTCGAAGCAGCGCAGCCCCGTGCTCAGCGACTGGCCACCCACCCACTTGAGCTGGCGCCGCGCCGGGCGCGAGGCGACGGCGGCCAGCGCCTCGGGGTCGGTCCAGCCGCCCAGGTCGATGAGGGCGTCCAGGTCCGCCGCCAGCAGCAGCCGGCGCAGCGTGGCGGCGTCCAGCGCGCGGCAACTCACCCAGCGGTGCGCCAGGGCCAGGAACTCGGTGCGCGCCCAATCGGCCTTGGCGCCGCGGTCGAAGAAGATCAGGTCGGCCTCGCGCGCGAGCGCGCGCAGCGCGCCCAGGGTCAGGAAGCCCACGGGCGAGGCGCAGAACTGCGCCGAGACCAGGCCGATGCGGGGCCGCGCCCCGGGCGCTCGCGGCGCGCGCGCGGGGCCCTCGCCCTCTCGCGGCACGCCCAGTTGGCCGGCCAGCGCGGCAAAGCCGGCGGCGATGTCCACGCCGCGGCGCGTGCCCTCGTACAGGTCGGCCACCAGCGCGGCCAGCGCGGCCTGCAGCGCCAGCGCCGGCTGCCCGCGCGCGGCCTCGTCCAGCGCCAGCGCGGCGGCGCGCGCGTCGCCGAAGGCGTTGAGCTGCAGGTCGGCCAGCTCGCGCAGCGCGGCGCCGCGCCGCGTCGCGGGCGTGCCGGCGTCGGCCAGCAGGCTGCGCAGGTGGGCGGCGGCCTCGTCGGCACGGCCCAGGCGCTGGCAGGCCTGGGCCTGCAGCGCGCTGGCCTGCCACAGCGGCTGGGTGCGCGCGGCAGCGCCCGCGTGGGCGAGGGCGGCCGGCGCGTCCCCGGCGGCCAGGCAGGCGGCGGCCAGCGCCAGCGCCACGCCGGCATCGGCCGGGGCCAGCAGCCGCGCGCGCTCCAGGGCCTCGCGCTCGGCGGCGGCGTCGCGGGCCTCGCGCGCCTGGCGCGCCTCCAGCAGCAGGGCCTGCAGCAGCTGGCGCTGGCCCTCAGGCGCCGGGGCGGCGGGCAGGCCGCCGGCGGCGCTGGAAGCGGCCGAAGAGGCGGTGTCGGCTGGCGGGTTCAACGGAAATCGAACGCCGTGGCGCTGATCTTGGGCAGGTAGCGCTTGCACCAGGCCGAGCCCGCGGTCTGCAGCATGTAGAGGTTGCGGTAGTTGAGCCAGCAGCCGTAGAGCCAGCGCGACTTGCTGCGGTGGGCCATGTCCTTCATCTCGCGCAGGCGCTGCAGGTGCACGTTCATGCGCGCCTCGCTGGCGGGCAGCGCGATCTTGTGCACCTTGAGGCCGCTGCCGGCCTGGCGCAGGAACAGCGGCAGCAGCCGCTCCACGATGAAGGGCCAGTAGGTGGAGCCCGCGTGCAGGCCCTTGGGGTCGCTCAGCGGGGAGTCCAGCACGCGCAGCACGGCCGCGGGCAGCGCGGCACGGGCGCGGTCCACGACGCCGCGCACCCAGGGCAGGTAGGCGCCCCAGAAGGCGGGGCTGCCCACGAAGTAGTTGCAGGCCGAGAAGCGGGCGGAGCTTTGCACCGCGCCCAGCTCGGCCTCGTCCAGCCCGGCGGCCTTGAGCACGGCGGTGCACAGCTCGGTGAAGGCCGGGTGCGAGGGCACGCCCTGCTGCCAGCCGTTGATGTAGAGCGCCTCATGCTCGGGGTAGGGGTTGCAGAAGTAGAGGTCCTGCCCGGGCTTGTCGGCGATGGCCTTGAGCAGCGCGGCGCCGCTCAGGCCCGTCTTCTGGCCGAAGCGCCACGACAGCGCGCCCCACAGCGGCGCACGCTGCAGCGCGGGCTCGGCGGCCAGCCGCTCGAACACGGCGAACTCGCGCAATGGGTCGTCGCGGCCGGCGTTGTCCAGCGGGGTGAAGGTCGGGTCCAGCCCGGGGCGCTGCTCTTCCTTGAAATAGATCTGGAAGATGGGCAGCACCGAGCGCCGCGGCGCGGGTGCGGGCGCGGGCGCGGGGGCGCGCTTGGGCGCGGGCGCCGCAGGCCGGGAGGCCTTGCGGGCGGCCGGCTGCGCGGCCGTGGCGTCGGTGGCGGGCTCGGCGGGCGCCTTGGAGGCCGGCGCGGCCGTCTTGACGGCAGCCTTCTTGGCGGCGGCCTTCTTCACCGCAGCCTTCTTCACGGCGGCCGTGGCCGGCGCCTGGGCCGCGGGCTCGGCCGCCGCCTGCGGCGCCACGGGCTTGGCGGCGGTGGCCTTGTCCGCCTTGTGCGGGGCCTTCTTGGCGGCGGGCTTGGCCGTCTTCGCAGCGGTTTTGGCCGCCTTGGCCGCAACGGCCGCAACGGCCGGAGCGGGCGCTTCAGCTTGGGCGGCCTCGGCCTGGCGGTTGCGGCGGGCGGGCGCGGGGCGGGCGTCGGCGGTGACGTCGGCCACGGCGGGGGCGGTGGACTTCTTTTTCAATCGGGGGCCCTGCAGATGCGGTTCGGGTAGTCGATGCCGGAGTGCTCGGCGAATTGCTGGAGGCTGCGCGCGCGGCCCAAGCCGTAGGCGCCGAGGTAGGCGTTGTCGTAGAGGAGGGCGCGCAGCCGTGCCTGGGAGGCGCGCTCCAGGTCCCACCAGCGGGTTGGGCGCGCGGCGTCGTCGCCCTCGGCCCAATGCACCGGGCGACCGTCGCCGCGGTGGTAGAGGTGGTAGATCGGCAGATCCGGCACGTGGTGTATGTCCCAGCCGTGCGTCCAGGCGCGCACGGCCAGGTTCTGCTCCTCGCCGTGGAAGTAGAGCCACGGGTCGTAGGGCACTTCGGCGATGAGGGCGCTGCGCGTGAACAGGCACCCGGCGCCGACGTGAAAGCCCGGCAGCGCCCCGCGCGCGGGCACGGCGCGGCTCCTGAAGGCCAGCACGGGCGAGTCGGCGCCCAGCGCCACGCCGGGCTGGGGTTCCAGCACCAGGGCGTGCCCGGGCAGGGGCCGGCGCACGGCCTGGCCGTCCACCAGCTCGAAGGGCGCGGGATAGGTGGAGACGATGGCGCGCGGGTTGCGGGCCGACAGGGCTTCGAGCTGCTCCACCAGCAGCCGGTCCCAGTGCCGGTCGAACAGCATGTGCGCGTCCACCTGCAGGAAGTAGGGCTCGCCCTGGCAGTAGCTGGCGGCAATGGAGCGCGCCCAACACGGGCCGCGGCTGAAGCGGTGGTGCAGGTGCAGGTAGTGGATGGCGCCGGCGCGGCGGGCCAGCTCGGCGGGCGGCTCGGCGGGGGCGTCGGACTGGTCCACCACGGCAAAGCGCAGCGCACCCGGATCGGCCGCCTGCTCCAGCGCGTCTGCCACCGTGAGCCACAGGCGCGGATCACGGTAGGCGGCAATGCTGATGAAGATGCTCATGGCGGAAGGCGCGGGGCAAGCCGCGCCGCGCGCCGCGCCAGGGCACGGCGGCGATAGAAACTGAAAGGCCGGACGGATCAATCTTTCAGTTTATCGCCGGTGCATCAGTTTTACGCACTGCGCCGGGAGCCGCAGTGTTGGAAAGTGCCGCGCGGCTACAGCCCCAGATCCTCTTCGCGCGTGATCACCACCGGCCGGTTCTCCACGCGGGGGCGGGCGGAGTCCAGCCGCTCCACGCGGTTCACGCACAGCAGCCACTGCCCGGAGCGCAGCCGCCAGGCGGTGCGGCGCTCGTGGGCGACGGGGCGGGCAATCGGCAGCTCCCGCATGTCAAAGCCCACGGCCACGGCCGTGTGGTCGTGGCGTATCCAGCAGCGCCGGCCCTGGGCGTCCAGGCCGATCAGCTTGGTGGCCAGGGCTTGCTCGTCCTCGTGCTGCGTGAAGCGCCAGGGCAGCACCACCTCGTCCTCGTAGCCCGCGGGCATGGCCTCGCCCCAGGCCGGGATCAGGCTTTCTTCGATCAGGCTTCCCATAGCTCCATACCTCCATGCGCCGCGATGAATAGTTATGCACAACGTCGGCCGGGCAGCTTGCAAGCGACGGGCCAGGGCCATGTCCCCGGGCGCGCCGCCTTACGCCAGCCCTACGCCCCGACAAACCGGGCGGCCCGGCGCGCCGGGCCTGTCGGTTTTGTCGGCTGCCGCACAGGGCCGCCGCACAGGGCCGCGCCCGCTACAGGCCCAGGTCCTCCTCGCGCCTGAGCACGGCCGGGAGGTTTTGCACGCGGGGGCGGCAGGAGTCCAGGCGTTCGACGCGGTCCACGCACAGCAGCCATTGGCCGCAGCGCAGCCGCCAGGCGGTGCGGCGCTCGTGGGTGGTTGGGCGGGCGGTGGGCAGCTCCTCCTCGTCGAAGCCCTCGGCCACGGCCGTGTGGTCGTGGCGTATCCAGCAGCGCCGGCCCTGGGCGTCCAGGCCGACCAGCTTGGTGGCCAGGGCCTCCTCGTCCTCGTGCCGCCGCAGCGTCCAGGGCGGCACCACCTCGTTCTCGAAGCCGTCCGGCACGGCCTGGCACCAGTCCAAAGGCAAGGGATTCATCTCAAGGCTCCTTCCGGTGGCGGGTTAGGGCCCAGGCGCTCAGGCCCCGTGCCGCACAGGCGGCACGGGCACGTCGGCGCAGACGCGGTGGCGCTGCACGTCCACCCAGACCTTGGTGCCTATCAGGCGCGACCACACCTCGCCCACGCCGGGCACCGGCACGCGCAGGAACTGCATCCCCGCCAGGCTCACCACCGCCTCCACCCCGCCGCCCGGGCACGCAACCACGCCGCGCAACAGCGCGGGCCGCCAGGCGGCGGCTTGCACACAGCTCTTCATGGATCACCTCCTTGCATCGCAATAAACCGAACTACACAGCGTAACGTGAACCATGCAAGTCGCGGGCCAGCGCTGAAAAGCTGGCTGCATAACGCTTGGGGCAGAAGGCTGGCCCGTGCGGGCGGGCGGCGGCGCGGCCGGAGCGTGCGACAAGCCGCACAGGCGGCGCGTCGGGGAGGCGACGCGGCTTGTTGGGTTTGTCGCCTACCGCACAAGGCCAAGGGCCGCAAATGCTTGATTTCCCTTGGAAAGTTGAGTTGGCACAACTCTCGCAATGCAGGCTGCAACGACCGACCCTGGAGCAGCAGCCTCATGTCCACCGGCACCGCATTCGTGTCCATCGATGGCCTCAAGAAAGGCCGCCAGGCCGTGAGCGACATCCTCGAAGCCGCCG
>NZ_BCTC01000158.1 GCF_001571085.1 Azohydromonas lata NBRC 102462 | reverse complement strand
AATTATTTCTGACTATTTGGCGGCAAAAAAGCTCATTAAATTCAATAGGTACGATATAAATTTCTTTTGGAGACGAAAAAGACATGCATGGCGTTGGTATAGAAACATGTTAAAAATTCTGATTCTCATAACATATATCGCACTTTGCTTTTTCTCCACATCTTCATTAATACTTGGAAAGTCATTTATGATTCAAATTTTTGGCTCAAAAGGCACCAGTGATGCATTATATTTCTTTATAACAATCTACATGCTTGCACTTGGATTGCCAGCAGCCATTTTTTGTTTAAATCGACTCGCTGCGCTTAGCTGCGCTGAGCGACTCATGAAAAGCAAAACAACGCCAAAAAATAAATGAAACAATATTTATTCAAAACGAAGACAAAATATTCCTTAAGGTTTCCAGTAGTTATCCCCCCAGCGCCACCGTCACCGCATGAATCAGCAGCCCAATGAGCCCGCCCACCAGCGTGCCGTTGATGCGGACGAACTGCAGGTCGCGGCCGATGTTGCGCTCCAGCTCCGTCGTCAGCTCTTCGGTCGGCCAGGCGTCCACGCGGGCCACGATGTAGCCGCGTATGTCCTCGCGGTAGCGCTCTATCCACGCGGGCGCGGCCTGCATGAGCTGCGCGTTGATCCACTCGCGCATGGCCGCATCCTCCAGCAGCCGCTTGCCCAGGCCCTGCGCGCCCTGCGCCACGCGCTGGCGCAGGCTGGATTCGGAGCGCTGCAGGTCCGCCTGCAACCACTGCAGCAACTGGTCCCACAGGCCGTGCAGGTACTGCGCCAGCGCCGGGTGGCGCAGCCACTCGCTTTGCAGCTCGCGCCCGCGCTCGCGCAGCGCGGGGTCGTCGCGCAGCCGCTCGATGCTGCGGACCATGAAGTCGTCGAAGCGCAGCCGCAGCGGGTGGTCGGGGTCGCTGCCCATGTCGGCCATCAAATTCCCCAGCGCCGAGATCAGCTTGCGCGTGGCCAGCCGCCCGGCCACGGCGTCCAGCCCAACCAGCTTGAGCACGCGCAGCTCCGAGGCCACCACCTCGGCCATGCGCTCCTGCACGCCCTCGTCCTCCAGCAGCCCGGCAAGCTGCTGCAGCAGCTCGTCCAGCAGCGCCTGGTGGCGGCGGTCGGCCGTGAGCAGCGCCAGCAGCTCGCCGGCCAGGGAGGAGACGTCCACCTTCTCCAGCCGCGCCACCACCGAGCTGCGCAGGAAGTGGCGCACGCGCTCGTCGTCCAGCGTGGAGAGCAGGTAGCGCGCCGCGGCCGAGAGGTGCTGCGCCATCTGCTCGGCGTGGCGCGGCTCGGCCAGCCAGTGCGCCAGCCGCGTGCCTGCGTCGAACTCCTGCAGCTTGGCCAACACCTGCGGCGTGCCCAGGAAGTTGTTGCAGATGAAGTTGGCCAGGTTGCGGCCTATGCGCGCCTTGTTGGTGGGGATGATGGCCGTGTGAGGAATGCGCAGGCCCAGCGGATGGCGGAACAGCGCCACCACCGCGAACCAGTCCGCCACCGCGCCCACCATGGCCGCCTCGGCGAAGGCCGCCAGGTAATGCCAGCCCGGGTGGCTGCGCCCAAGCATGGTGGCCAGCGCGTAGAGCACGGCCGCCGCGCCGAGCAGCCCCAGGGCGATGCGCTTCATGCGCACCAGCGCGGCCAGGCGCTCGGCCGCGGCGGGGTCGGAGGGGATCGTGGTTTTGTTCACGCGCTCCATCATGCTCGGTACGGGGAAAGCCCGGGGAAGCACCAAACTGCCCGCACCGCACCGCGCTTTTCCGCCCATGCCCCGCGGGCGGCCAGCCTCATGCTTGCGCATCGCCGGACCGCTCCGGCGCCGCGCCACCCGCCGCCTCCGCAGTACCCGTTGTATTCCGCCATGAAGAAGCTCCAGCTCGACGTGACCAGGTCCCTCTACGACACCGACGGCTACCGTCACACGCTGGTGACGGCCACGCCGCTGCAGATCGTGACCATGCTCGAAGGCTTTTATTGGCTGTGGGACCGCGCCACCGGCCGCTGCCTGCTCGAAGGCATGGGGCATGCCCGCCTGTGCAACCACGTGCCCCCGGGCGAGGACGCGCAGGCGCGGCGCAACCCCGTGGCCGAGACGCGCGCCTTCCTGGAGGCGCAATCCGTGATCCGCAGCGCCGCCCTGGGCCCCCGCGACATCGACGACACCCCCGCCGGCCCGCAAGACCTGGCGCACTGACTTTCCCCACCTGGCCCGCGGCGGGTTGGCCCCCGCCCTGCCCCGGGCCCGTTCCCTGCTCCAGGCACGCGCATGTCGCGTGCCGCCACCGAGCTGCTGCGCCACCCGGGCCGCTTCCTGGCCGGGTGCCTGCGCGCCTTCCGCAAGAACCAGGGCCTGCTGCTGGCGGGCGCGCTCGCCTACTACGCGCTGCTGTCGCTGGTGCCGCTGCTCATCCTGAGCGTGATCGCGCTGTCGCACTTGGTGGACGCGCGGGAGCTGCTCGCCACCATCTCGCGCTACCTGGCCTGGCTGCTGCCGGGGCAGTCGCAGCCGCTGGTGGCGGAGCTGGACACCTTCCTGGCCAACCGCGACACGGTGAGCGTCTTCCTGATGGCGGCCATGCTGTTCTTCAGCTCGCTGGCCTTCACGGTGCTGGAGAACGCCATGTCGGTGATCTTCTTCCACCGGGTGGCGATACGGCGGCGGCACTTCCTGGTGTCGGCCCTGCTGCCTTACGGCTGCATCCTGGCGCTGGGCTTCGGCTTGCTGCTGATCACGCTGGTGGCCGGCGCCCTGCAGACGCTGGGCTCGGACACGGTGCAGCTTTTCGACCACGACTTTTCATTGGACCGGCTCTCGGCCGTGCTGCTGTACCTGCTGGGCTTTGGCGGCGAGGTGCTGGTGCTCAGCGCCATCTACATGGTCATGCCCGTGGGCCGGCTGAAGTGGCGCCACGCGCTCATAGGCGCCGTGACGGCGGCCGTGTGCTGGGAGGTGAGCCGCCACGTGCTGGTGTGGTACTTCGCCACGCTGTCCAAGGTGAACGTGGTCTACGGGTCGCTGGCCACGGCCATCGTGGTGCTGCTGAGCCTGGAAATCGCCGCCACCGTGCTGCTGTTCGGGGCGCAGGTGATTTCGAGCTACGAGCAACTCCTGCGCGGCGGCTCGGCGGATGCGGGCGGGTGGAAGACGCCGCGGTGAAGGCCGCCGCGCGGCCTGTGCGCCTCAGGCGGCCGGCGCCTCGTCCCCCGGCAGCGCCGGGCATTCCCAGCCCAGCAGCTCCGACAGCCGCTTGATGACCCACACCGCCTCGGCGGCGCTGAAGCCGGCTTCGGGGTCGGCCAGGCCGGCGTGGTAGCGCAGCAGCAAGTCCACCTCGGAGCCGTGGGCGTGGATGCTGCGGCCGCGCGCGTGCTCCTCCAGCTGCTGCGCCAGGTCCTCGCACAGCTCGTAGCGCGCGCGTATGTCGGCCAGCGGGGCCGTGAGGCGCTGGCGGGCGTCGCGGTACAGGTTGAGGAAGGAGTCGGGGAGGTAGATCTGGTTTTCGTCGCTCATGGGAATGCCTTCTTGCGCTGCGCGGACCACGCCCGTCGGCGGGAAGCCCGCTTGCAGGGGCGGCGCGGCCGGCGCACGGCGCCCTTGTACCCGATGCGTCGGGCCCGCCCGGCGCTGGTGACAATCGGCCCAGCCCTTCCCCGCCGCGAGCGCCCCCGGCGCCGCGGCCACCACACCAACACCGGGAGAGACCCCCATGCCCAAGATCCAGCGCCTGCTCCTGCCCCTGCTGCTGACGGCCACTGCTGCCACGGTCCATGCCGAGCCCATCGGCGAGGTGGACACGGTTTTCAAGCTCATTGGCCCGGACCACAAGATCGTGGTCGAGGCCTACGACGATCCCAAGGTGGTGGGCGTGACCTGCTACGTCTCGCGCGCCAAGACCGGCGGTATCAAGGGCGCGCTGGGCGTGGCCGAGGACAAGTCCGACGCCTCCATCGCCTGCCGCCAGGTGGGGCCCATCAGCTTCCCCGGCGGCAAGCCGCTGCCCAAGCAGGAGGAGATGTTCAGCGAGCGCATCTCGCTGGTGTTCAAGCGGCTGCGCGTGGTGCGCATGGTGGACCCCAAGCGCAACGCGCTGGTCTATCTCACCTACTCGGAGCGAGTGATCGAAGGCTCGCCGCAGAACAGCGTCACGGTGGTGGCGGTGGATGGGGGCACGCCGATTCCGGTGAAGTGATCCGGCGTGCCAAAGCGAAGCGGCTGATCAGCGCCATGCCCTGGCGAACAAGGCCGGCATCGGCTTCCCGCAAGCCAGGGCGCCTCGCCTTCTACTTCGTCATTCCCGCGAAGGCGGGAATCCAGGCGGCCCCACGCTGGAACGTAGAGGTACTGCAGGAACGCGAGGTTTTTGACCCCAAAACGCCGGCCTATGAGCTGGCGGCCGACTTGGGGGCCGCCTGGATTCCCGCCTTCGCGGGAATGACGGATCGGAGTGCGCTGCGGGCCGGTCTTTGGCTGGCATTCACCAGCCCGGCCCCTCCTCCGCTTTTATCCTCAATCCGTCAATTCACTTCCACCGCCAGCCGGTACGTCCCCGCGTCGCCCGTCGTGCCGCTGATCCAGCGCACGCGCAGGTACACGGCCATGGCGGCGGTGCCGTTGTTGCGCACCGTCACGGTGTCGGTTTGCGAGCCGGTGAGCGTGCTGGCGGCCAGCCGGGCGCCGGAGGCGTCCACGGCGATGAGGTCGTAGTTCGACTCCGCGTTGGGCGTCAGGCGCGCCGTCAGCGCCTGGCCCGCCGCCAGACTCACGCCGAAGAGGTCCAGGTCGCTTGCGCTGCGCAGCGTGCCGCGCACCAGCGCGGGCAGCGTGGCAAGCCTCTGCGCCTGGGCGATGTTGTCGTTGGGCTCGGTGTCGGCGACGTCGGCCACGTCCGGCACCGAGGCCGTGCCGCCGCCGGCGGCGTCCACCGCCGCATTGGCGTCCAGCAGCCCCGCGCCGCAGCCGCTGCACGCCGCCGGGAAGGGGCGCGCGGCGTTCTTCAATCGCGTCGCCACCTCGTCCGGCGTGAGGCCGGGGTTGCGCGACAGCATGAGCGCCGCCACGCCGGAGACGTGCGGCGCCGCCATGGACGTGCCGCGCAGGCCGCCGTAGCTGTCCGCGCCCGGCGTGGTGGTGCCGGCGTTGAGCGTGGAGAGCACGGGATAGTCGCTGTCCCCGCCCGGCGCGGCCAGCGCCACACCCGCGCCGTAGTTGGAGTAGGACGCCCGCCCCCCGCTGCGCTTGACCGCCGCCACCGCGACCACGCCGGGGCAGTTGGCCGGCTGCGAATTGGCCACGTCCATCGCGCCGTTGCCCGCGGCCACCACCACCACGGCGCCGAGCGCGCGCGCGCCGGAAATGGCGTTCTGGTAGGTCACGCTGCAGGCGCCCGCGCCGCCCAACGACAGGTTGACCACGCGCGCCGGCGTGGGGTTGTCCGGCTGCCCGGCGACGCTGCCGCCCGCGGCCCAAAACAGCCCGTCGGCGATGTCGGAGGTGTAGCCGCCGCAGCGCCCAAGCACGCGCACCGGCAGCACCTTGGCGCCGAAGGCCACGCCCGCCACGCCCACGCCGTTGTTGGCCACCGCCGCGACAATGCCGGCCACGTGCGTGCCGTGCCAGGTGCTCTTGGTGGCGGTCCAGCCGTAGTAGCAGGCACCGGCGGTGGTCCAGTCGCCGGGGTCGGTGGGGTCGGCGTCGCGGCCGTCGCCGTCGCGGGCGACGGTGTCGTCGGTGATGAAGTCGCGCCCGGGCAGCAGGTTGGCGAGCAGGTCCGGGTGCGGACGCACGCCCGTGTCCACCACCGCCACCACCACGCCCGCGCCGGTGGACTTCTCCCAGGCCGTGGGGGCGCGCAGCCCGGCCGTGGCGTCGTGCAGCGGCCATTGCGCGCTCCAGCGCGCGTCGTCGGGGGTGAACTGGGGCTGCATCAGCGCGTCCGGCTCGGCGTACTCCACGTCGGCGTCGCCGTTGCGCAGGTCGTCGGCCACCTGGCGCAGCTCCGCCCCGCTCAGCGGCCGGTCCAGCTTGAAGACGTGCGCGCCGTTGGCCAGGCGCCGCAGGTGCGAGAGCTTCACGCCGTGGCGCTGCGTCATGGCCGAGGCGCGCAGTTGCGACGCGGCCGAGGGCGCGGCGGCGCGCTCGGCGCTGCGGTACTTGACGATGAGCCGGTCGGTGAGCGCCGCCGAAGCGGCGGCGGACGCGGGGGCGCCGGAGGCGGCCGGCGCGGCATCGCGCTCCAGCGCCGCGGCCGGCGCCGCGTGCAGGCCGGCGAGCGCGGCGGCCAGGGACAGGACGGAAAGCGAAAACTTCTTGGACATGGGCGCCAGGGGGAAGACGAAGGGACGCCGGCGGCAGCGCCGGCACGCTGTGAACCGTCCGCGCGGCTGCGGTGAGCACCTGCCCAACGATGGGGGCGGGCCGCCCGGAGGGCCGGGCGCGGGGGGCGGCATCGTAGGCAGCCAGTGAAGGCCCGCGCCGCCCTCCGGTCAATCGCCGGGCTGGGCACCCCGCAGGCGAATGAGGAAAGGCCAGGTGGGCCAATGGATTGCTGGAGGGGAGTCAGGCGAACACCAGAAATATTGATTGAAATACTCAAGCCATTAATTCGAAAAGTGGCACCATATATTCATACAGCAATTGATTATTCAGACGCCCAAATCGCGCCACGCATAGCCCAAAAACAAATTCAGCAAATTTCGACATCCCGTCAGCAAAGGCGCCTTGCACCCCGTTTCGTCATTCCCGCGAAGGCGGGAATCCAGGCGGCCCCACGCCGGAGCGCAGAGACGACGCAGGAACCACGGGGGTTTTCGCCTTGGTATGCCGACCAACGCGCTTGCGGCTGACTTGGGGGCTCCCTGGATTCCCGCCTTCGCGGGAATGACGAAGCAAGAGACGGAGCGAAACAGCTATCGGCCAACAGCAATTGCCTTATTGAAAAACAAACCCCAAAACCTCCCAAAATTATTACTGAAAACAAAAAAGGCGTCCGCTCCCGCGGACGCCTTTCAAAAATAATTGAATCTTCTGTTTCAACCGATTCGAATTCAATTCCCGCTCACCGCCAGGCTGTACGTGCCGCCGCTGCCCGTGAGGCCGCTGGCGCGGCGCACCTGGAGGACGACGGTCAGCTCGGTGCTGCCGGTGTTGGTGTACGTCAACTGGTCCGCCGTCGCGCCGGTCAGGGTGCTGGCGCGCAGCTGCGTGCCGGTGCTGCTGAGCAGGTACAGGTCGTAGTTGGAACTGGCGTTGGGCGTGAGCGTGGCGGTGACGCTGCCGCCGGCCGGAATCACCACGCGGTAGTGGTCCTTGTCGCTGGCCTTGGCGACGCTGCCGTTCACGCGCACGGGCAGCGTGCCCAGGGACTGCGCGCTGCCCGTCGTGTCGTTGGGCTCCACCTCGGTGAGCGTGGTGACGGTCACGGCGACGGGCGTGCCCGCGGCGTCCACCGCGGCGTTGGCGTCCAGCAGGCCCGTGCCGCAGCCGCTGCAGGTGGCCGGGAAGAGGCGCACGGAGGCCTTCAGCCGCGTCTCCACGTCGTCCGGCGTGAGCTGCGGGTTGCGCGAGAGCATGAGCGCCGCCACGCCGGCCACGTGGGGCGTGGCCATGGAGGTGCCCATGTACGAGGCGTAGCTGTCCGCGCCCGGCACCGTGGTGCCGCTGTTGAGCGTGGACAGGATGCCCGCGCCGCTGTCGCCGCCCGGCGCGGCCAGGTCCACCACGCTGCCGTAGTTGGAGTAGGACGCCTTGCCGCCCGCGCGGCTCACGGCCGCGACCGTGACCACGCCCGCGCAGTTGGCCGGCGCGGTGTTGATGGCGTCGGTGTTGGCATTGCCCGCGGCCACCACCACCACCGTGCCGCGTGCGCGCACCGTGTTGATGGCGTTCTGGTAGGTGGTCGGACAGGCCCCCGTGCCGCCCAGCGACAGGTTGAGCACCCGCGCCGGGCTGGGATTCACGGGCGCGCCGTACACGGCGCCGCCCGCGGCCCACACCATGGCGTCGGCGATGTCGGAGGTGTAGCCGCCGCAGCGGCCCAGCGCGCGCACCGGCAGCACCTTGGCGTTGAAGGCCACGCCCGCCACGCCCACGCCGTTGTTGGTCTGCGCGGCGATGGTCCCGGCCACGTGCGTGCCGTGCCAGCTGCTGTTGCTGGCGGCCGAGCCGCTGTAGCACAGGCCGGCGGTGGTCCAGTCGCCGGGGTCGGCAGGATTGGCGTCGCGGCCGTCGCCGTCGTTGGCCACCAGCGTGGCGTCGGCGATGAAGTCATAGCCCGGCAGCAGGTTGGCGGCCAGGTCAGCATGCGGGCGCACGCCGGTGTCGATCACGCCCACCACCACGCCGTCGCCGGTGGACTTGTCCCAGGCCGTCGGCAGGTTCAGCCCGGCGGTGGCTTCGAAGAAGTCCCACTGCGCGCCGTAGCTCGCGTCGTTGGGCGTGAACTGGGGCTGCATGCGCAGGTCCGGCTCGGCGTACTCGACGTCGGCGTCGCCGTTGCGCAGCTCCTGGGCGATCTGGCGCAGCTCGGCCACGGAGACGGCGCGGTCCAGCTTGAAGACATGGGCACCGCCGGCCGTGCGGCGCAGGTAGCCCAGCTTGCGGCCGTGGGTCTGCAGCACGGCATTGGCGCGGTTTTGCGCGGCGGCCGGGGGGGCGGCCGCGTCGACGGCGCTGCTGTACTTGACGATGAGGCGGTCGGTCACGTCAGCCGCGGCGGCGGCGGCAGCGGCAGCCGCGGGGGTGACGCCGGGACGCTGGTGGGCCGCGGCGGGCGCGGCCTGCAGGGTCAGGGCGGCTGCGGCGGCCAGCGCCAGCAGCGGGAACGACGACTTCTTGGACAGCATGGGCAAACATCCCCCGGGTAATTCTTGGCGGGGCACGGCCTCCGGCCTCCCTCGGCGGGGCCGCACCCAGCCCGCTCATCGGCTCGAAACGGGCGCTGTTGAGCCCCGCGGCTTGCGCGACATCAAGAAAAACACCGGAGCGCCGCAAGCGCCGTGTCCCTGCCCCTTCGCCTGCCCTGGCCCCTACACCCGGCCCCTGCGCTCAGCGCGGCACGATGCGCGCGCCGCTGAGCTGCTCCTGCGCCTCCACCAGCGAGGGCACGAACTTGTCGCCATGCCCCAGCGCGCTGGCCAGCGTGAGCGACTGGTGCACCGCCTCGCCCATCACGCTGGGCACGGCCAGTTCCTCGGCCAGGTGGGTGTAGTAGCGCAAGTCCTTGCGCGCGTTGTCCAGGCCGAACCGGATGCCCGCCAGGTCGCCCATGAGCGACTTGGCCATGGCCTGGAAGAGGCCGGAATTCACCGGGCCGGCCGACAGCAGCTCCACGAGCTTCTTCAGGTCCACCCCCGAGCGCTGGCCGACCGCGAACGCCTCGGCCGTGGCGGTGCAGATGGCCTGGCCTATGAAGTTGTTGAGCAGCTTCACCGTGTGCCCGGCGCCGGGCACGCCGACGTGGAACACGTTCTCGGCGAAGCAGCGCAGCACGGGCTCCAGGCGGGCGAACGCGGCCGGCTCGGCGCCGACCATGACGTTGAGCCGCCCGGCCTCGGCCTCCGCCGGCGTGCGCGCCAGCGGCGCGTCTATGAACGCCACGCCGTCCGCGGCGCAGCGCTCGCGCAGCCGGGCGGTGGAGCCGGGCTCGCTGGTGGAGCAGTCCACGATCAGGAGGCCGGGCGCGGCGCCGGCCAGCAGGCCGCCCTCGCCCAGCACCACCGCTTCGACCTGCGGCGATCCGGTGACGCAGACGAAGACGATCTCGCTGCCCTGGGCGACGGCTGCGGCGTTGTCCACCGCGACGGCGCCCGCCTCCAGCAAGTCGGCCACGCGCTCGCGGTTGCGGTGCACGGCCAGGCGCAGCCCGTGGCCGTGCGCGAGCAGGTTTTTGGCCATGCCGTGGCCCATGAGGCCGGAAGCGCCGATGAATCCAATGCGTGCCATGTGTCTTGTCTCCTGCTGCGGGGGGTGATGCTCGTCCGGCGCCAGCCGCCGGCGCGGCGCATGGTAGGCAGCGGGCATGCCCCCGTGGCGCGGACGGCCGCGGCCCGCGGCTATGCTCGCGCCGCCTTCGTCCCACCCGCTGAGAAGTACCGCCGCATGCCCGCCGATCCCGACGTTCCAAGCGCTCCCGCGGACACGCTGCGCGCCCTGGGCGCCCAGCTGCTGGTGCGCGGCTGGCTCTCGGCCAACAACGTGGTGTTTGCCGGCGGCGGCGAGGCCGGCGCGGCGGTGGTGGACAGCGGCTACGTCACCCACGGCACGCAGACGCTGGCGCTGCTGGAGCACGCGCTGGCCGGGCAGCCGCTCGCGCGCCTCTACAACACCCACCTGCATTCGGACCACTGCGGCGGCAACGCCGCGCTGCTGCGCCGCTGGCCGCAGGCCCGGCTGGCCGTGCCCGCGGGCTACGCGCCGCATGTCCAGCCCTGGGACGCGCAGGGCCTGGGCTTCCACGCCATGGACCAGCAGTTCGAGCCGTTCGAGGTCCACGGCTTCCTGCGGCCCGGCGACACCGTGCGGCTGGGCCGGCGCGACTGGGAGATTCATGCCACCCCCGGCCACGACCCGCACGCCGTGGTGCTGTTCGAGCCGGCGAGCCGCACGCTCGTCAGCGGCGACGCGCTGTGGGAGCAGCGGCTGGCGATCATCTTTCCGGAGCTGGTGGGCGAGGCCGGTTTCGACGAGGCGCAGCGGGCGCTGGACCTGATCGAAGGTTTGCGGCCCCGGCTCGTCCTGCCCGGCCATGGCGACGCGTTCACCGGCGTGCCCGCGGCGCTGGCCGCCTCGCGGCGGCGGCTGGAGGCCTTCAGGGCCGCGCCGCTGAAACACCACCAGTACGCCACGCGGGCGCTGGTCACCTACCACCTGCTGGAGCACCGCGCCCAGCCGCGCGAGGCGCTGCAGCGCTGGATCGTGCAAACGCCCGTGCTGCGGCACGCCGTGGACGCGCATGCGGGCAGCCATGCCGGGGACGCCCTGGGCTTCGCCCGCGAGACGGTGGACCGGCTGGTGGCCGACGGCGTGGTGGTGGAGGACGGGGACTGGGTGCGGATGGCGGGGTAGACGGACCAGGCGCCTCCTCCTTCGTCATCCCCGCCTTCG
>NZ_BCTC01000157.1 GCF_001571085.1 Azohydromonas lata NBRC 102462 | reverse complement strand
CACGGCCTCCAGCAAGGAGGACAGCCCGGGGATGACGACCAGGGTGTGCTTGCGTTCTCGAGTTCAAACGGCTCAATCATGTGGGCCACCCGGCCCCCGTCACAGAGATTGAGGAAGCGCCGAAAAGTCGCCGGCGTTGACAGCTACCGGTGTCGGCAAACGCGCCGGTTTCGCACCGCCCCGTTGGGCGCAGGTGCTTTGCCACGGTTCTTGCGCGCGTCATCTTCATTCACAGCCGTGACGGCCGAAAAGCTGGCGACGGACAGACATGAGTGGAGGCACGGCTGCAGGGAGACACATCCCGGTGGTTCCGCCACGGTGTCGCAAGACACAGATGGCGTGCTCAAGCGCTGGTCCCGTTACCAAGCGTGCGGGTGACACGCCGCCTTCTTGACCGGCCTCCTTGGACCGGTGAAGCCACGCCGTAAGCTGGGAAAACCCGTGGTTCAGCCCGCGGCGGCGGGGTGCCCGTGGCCTGGCTTGGTTTCCACCATGGCGGCGCCACAAATGCAATTCGTTTCCCTGTCTCAGAAACTCCCTGATAAGTGTCGAATGTATCTGAGCACAAGCATTGTGATCATGCTTGCCTCGATTGAAGTTCCATATTTATCATCTGCGCCGTGATGGGCACAGTCCCAAGCTCAGCAATAGGTGTTCCCATGAGCGCAGGTTTCATTTTGATCATTCCTGCGCCGTGTTGTTCCAGATGGTAAACCGAGTAAGCGTAAATTACAGACGCAAGGGTTTTGCCCAAGGTCCGAACCCAATTGCTGGCTTGCAGTCGGCTTTCGACCGACTTTCTGTGGCCGGCAATAGAACCGCTGACGGAAGCAATTTCCGGAAAAACGCCGTGTAGCAGTTCACAAACCAATGTCTGAGGCTGTCGCCTTGGTAGAGATTCGTCCGGACGTCGCTTGATTTGGAATAGGTCGGCGCACGGAATTCAGCATCAATCTTTGGTAACAAAGGCCGGTACAACCGGTCCTGCCGTTTCCGAAAAACAGGAGGTCTCAGCCATGTTTGATATTCCTGACATATGAGGCAGTGAATATGCGAACTACTTCCTCGTGAAGCGCCGATCTTATCCGGCCCACTCGCATAAACACACAGTCGAATTGTTCAAGCGCCCGGCAGCCTTATTCGGACGCGGGGGCAGCTTTTTTCTGTCTATTTTTACTGACAACCATGGAATCCATCGTCAACACCACTCGTTACGCACTGCTGGCGTCCGTCATCTCGACCGCTGTCCTGTTCAGCGCCTGTGGCGGCGGAAATACCGATGACGCAGCGGATACTGCCAAGGCAACGGCTTCCGAAACTGCCATGGAAGTCACGCCGGCTTCCACGGACGGTACCTGGACGAAAAAGGCCGGCGAATGGGGTTCCTTTAAGCTGGCTGCCAGCACCTACGTCCGTTACGGCGCGGGCACCAAGTGGATCGGAAAGTGGATCACCGGCACGGTGTATTGCAACAATGATTTCTTCGGCAGCGATCCAGCTTACGGTTCCGTCAAGGAGTGTGACGTTTTCAAAGCCTCGACGACGACCACTCCGACGCCCACGCCCTCGGGCTCGGCCATACTGAGCTGGACGGCTCCGACGAGCAGCATATCGGGCTATCGGGTGTATTACGGCACGGCCTCTGGCAAGTATTCCCAGTCGGTGGGCTCCGGTATCAGCGTGGGTTCTGGCGCCAGCAGCTATACCGTCTCCAATCTGGCGTCCGGTTCGACGTATTACTTCGCAGTGACGTCTGTTGATTCCGCTGGCAAGGAAAGCTCATTCTCTTCCGAGGCGAGCAAGCAAATTCCTTGAGAACCTCCAGAGCAGCCGTCCATAATTCAACCGAATCCCAAGCATCATGAATACCCGCCAACTTACCCGCATCGGCGCCGTGCTGGCCGCCAACCTGCTGATCGCCACCGCCGCTTCCGCTGCGAACTTCTACGTCAACAAGAGCGCCACCTGCGGCAGCACCTGTGACGGCACCACTTGGGCCAAGGCCTGGACAAGCCTGGGCGGCATCAAGTACTCGGCCCTCAACCCGGGCGACACGGTCTACATCGCCGGCGGCACCTACGGCCCCTTCAGCGTGGGCAAGAGCGGCACGGCTTCCGCCCCGCTGACCTTCAAGCGCGCCACGCAGGGCGACCACGGCTCCGACACCGGCTGGTCCTCCGCCATGGATGCCCGCATCATCATCGACGGCGGCGGCAGCAACTTCGCCATCGGCATCGGCGAGGCCCCGGCCTACGCCGCCCAAAGCAACATCGTCATCGACGGCGCCACCCGCTACGGCATTTGGGCCCGCAACGCCATGTACGGCGTGCGTGCCGCCTACGGCGCCAACAAGCTGACGCTGCGCTACCTCGAAATCGGCGACCCCGGCACCTATAAGAACGGCGAGGACGGCATCCAGGGCAAGGGCGACGACCTGCTCGTCGAATACTCCTACATCCACGACAACGACAGCCCCGTCACCCACGGCGACGGCATCCAGTGGTTTGGCGGCAATCGCGTCACGCTCCAGTACAACATCTGGAAGAACAACGGCCAGCAGATTTACTTGGGCGAAGGCAATTGGGACACCGTCGTCAACGACGTCAACGTCCGCTACAACGTCATCTACAACCGCGGTGGCGGCCATTACAACGGCATCGTGCTGTATGGCAACAATACCCAGTCCGGCCGTTATCTGAATTTCTACAACAATACGTTCGACCTGGAATCCAAGTCGAATGACGGCTTCAATAGCGTTTTCTACCCGATTCGCGGCAACGCCACGATCAATTTCAAGAACAACGCTGTGTCTTATGCCAATGCCAGCAACGTTCAATATACTGCCGACAGCAGCAACGCCTATGACAATTCCGGCACCTACGTGACCTGGAATATCCCTTCGTCGGAAACCGGCCGCGTCACGGCTGCCGACCTGGGCTTCGTGGACCAGGCCAATGCCAATTACCGCCTGGCCGCCGGCTCGCCGCTGATCGGCAAGGGCGTGAACGTGGGCCTGACGCGTGACTTCGACGGCAAGGCGGTCGGCTCCACGCCCAGCATCGGTGCCTTTGAATATGGCACCAGCGGCACCGGTGGCACGGGCGGCGGTACCGTCACCACGCTGCAACCGCCCACCAACCTGACCGTCAAGTAATCCGCCCAGGCAGCACTTGAAAACAAGCCGCCACGGGCGGCTGAAAAAACAAACCCCGCATCATGCGGGGTTTGTGCTTTTGCGACGGAAAACCCGCCGGATAAATCCGTCAGGACAGCTTGACGATCTTGGCCACCGAGGGCACCAGGCGGTTATCCCCGGCCGCCGCCTTGGGGTTCTTGCGCAGCGCAAACACCATGTAATAGCCCGGCGGCATTTCGGTGGCCTTGGCCGGCGCCTTGACGGTCAGGCTCTGGCCGTCCTGCGTGAAGTCCAGCTCCATGCGGCGCTGCTCGTTGCTGAAGGAATGGGTGGAGGATCCGGTGCGAATCATCACCACTTTGTCCACCGCCGCCGTCGTGCTCATTTGCACCGTGAAATTCTCGGACCAGCTGAAACTCTTGGGCGTGACCTGGTTGATGACCGGCTGCGTGGCAAAAGAGCCGTCCGGGTTGAACAGGTAGGGCGGGAAATACATTTCCGCATTGAGCCCCTTGACCGGCCCCGGCGCCCCGCCGCCGCCCACCACCACCGCGCCGCTGGGCAGCAGCATGGTGTTGCCGTGGTAGAGCCGGGGCTTGGCGGCATTGGCCGTCATGGTCCATTGGCCGGTGGAGGGATTCCACATTTCGCTGGTGTAGACGGCGTCGGCCAGGGTATTGGCATTGCGCGAGCCGCCATTGAGCCAGACGTTGCCGTCAGGCAGCACGGTGGAGAAGCCCCATTTGCGCGCCGTGCTCATGGGCTGCCCAATCGTGATGACGGGCTGCGTGCCGTTGATGTCCACCAGCGCCACCTGTGTCGTGTTGCGTATGGACATGAGCTTGCCCGGCGCATACATCAGCGAGGTGGTATTCCAGTTGGTGCCCTGCAGTTTCCCGTTGAGCTTGGTCAGCGCGCCGGTGCCGGTCGGGTCCAGGGCGTAGAAATAGCCGTCATTGGTGATGGTGAGGATCTTGCCGTTGGGCGCCAGCCAGGACTTGGGATACCACCAGTTGCCCTTGGTCTCGCCAAAGGCGGCCGGGCTGTCCGCACCGGTGAGCGTGCGCCAGCCCGTGTCGGGCACGTAAACCTCGGGCGTCGTCGCGTAAGTGGCGGTCGTGGCGGGCTTGGTGCTGGTACCCGCGAAATCCCGGTCGTCACGCCCGCCCATCACCACCACGTCGCCGCGTTGCGTGGTGATGGCCGTGCCGTACCAGCGCCGGTACTGCATGGGCGTGGGCTGCTTTTGCATGGTGTTGGTGGCCGGATCAAAGAAATCCAGATCGGCCACGGCGTAATTGCGCACGCCGTTGATCATGCGGTCGCCGCCGGCCATGAATACCTTGCCACTGCCGGGCAATACGAGTTGCGTATTGCAGAACAAATCGGTGCCGGTGGTATTGGACAACAATTGGAAGGGCGAGGTATCGGCCCCTGCGACATTGGGATTCCAGTCCGGGTCCCACAGCGAGTACCACAATTTGGCGCCCTGGTTTCCCTTGTCGTCGCTGCCATAGGCCAATACCCGGCCGTCGGGCAACAAAACCATGTGCAGCGGTATCACGGGCCACGCAAACGCCGGGCCGAAGGCGCCCTGGCTGTAGGCCGTGGGGCCGGTGGACGTGGGCACATAGGAAGACGTCAACTCCCCGGACGCAGCCAGCGCCTTGAGGGTTTCGGTCACCGCACCGGACGCCGCGACCGGGCCGCTGCCGTAATCCACCGGGGCCTCGTTGTCGTCCTCCGGCATTTCCATGGCCGTGACGTCCGTTTGGGCCGTGCTGTGTGAATCACCCCCGCCGCATCCCGCCAGCGCGGAAGCCACCAGGACACACAAGGCACTGAGTTTGAACCCGTGGCGCTGGGCCGATATCGGTAAATATGGAAATTCCATGTCGTGCAGACCTGCAGAACAGCACACAAAAGCAGCACGCGCCCGCGGCTGCGACTTGCGGCACTTTGCGCATGAACTCATGCGGAAAAAACCCCACGCCTTAACGTGTAGTTGTTCCGGCCTGTATCGAGGGAATCCTTTGGTAAATACGACGGGCCTTTTAGGCGGCCCAGGAATTATTTGGCAAGGAAATTCACACCGGTTTGTGGGCTATTGGCCTCAACAGCCCTCCTGAATGGCGGGTATGAAACCCCGCGTGCCGCTCGGACTTGCCCGCAGCGGGCGGCCGCCTTCAGGCGACCTGTTCCAGCCGCAGGCCGTCTTGGCGGTCCAGCCAGGCCTCCAGCGCCGGCGCGGCCATGGGCCTGGCGATGCCGAAGCCCTGGAGCTGGCTGCAGCCCAGCTCGTCCAGCAGCCGCGCGTGGGCGGCGGTTTCCACGCCCTCGGCCACCGTGTCCACGCCGAAGGCCTCGGCCAGGCCGATGACGGCGCGCACGATGTCCAGATCGCCCCGGTCGCCCAGCATGTTGCTCACGAAGCTGCGGTCTATCTTGAGCGTGCGCACGGGCAGGCGGCGCAGGTAGCTCAGCGAGGAGTAGCCCGTGCCGAAGTCGTCCAGCGCGCAGGAGATGCCGTGCTCGGCGCAGGTCTGGATGGCGCGGCTGGCGGCGCCCAGGTCCGCCAGCGCGGCGGTTTCCAGCACTTCCAGCTCTATGCCACCCAGCAGTTGCGGCTGCAGCGGCGCGGCCTCGCGGACGATCTCCGCGACGGCCGCAGGCAAGTCCGGCAGCACCAGCGTGCCGGGCGAAACGTTGATGCTCATGCCCAGCTCGCGCCCGGCCGCGCGCCATTGCGCGAGCTGGCGCACCCCGGCGCGCAGCACCCACAGGTCCAGCGTCACTTCCAGCGGCGTGCCTTGCAGCACGGGCAAAAAGTCCCCGGGCGGCACCAGACCGCGTACCGGGTGCTGCCAGCGCACCAGCGCCTCCACGCCCAACACGCGCCGCGTGCGGGCGCAGATCTTGGGCTGGTAGTGCAGGCGGAGCTGGTCGGTTGCCAGCGCGGTGCGCAGCTCCTCGATGAGCACCGCCTGCGCCGGCGCGCGCTCCACGCCGTCGCCGGCCATGCACGCGCGGTTCTTGCCCAGCCGCTTGGCGCGGTACATGGCCTGGTCGGCCGCGCGCAGCAGGTGGTCGGCCGTGGTCCCGTGTTCCGGGTACAGCGCCACGCCCATGCTGGCCGAGACCTGCGGCGCTTCGCCGGCCAGCGGATAGGGCTGCGCCAGCGACTCCAGCACCCGCTCCAGCACCGGCTGTACCGAGGCCATGCCGTGCACCCGTGCCAGCAGCAGCACGAACTCGTCGCCCCCCAGGCGCGCCACGGTGTCGCCCTCGCGCACGGCGTGGCGCATGCGGGCGGCCGCGGCCATGAGCAGCGCGTCGCCCTGGGCGTGGCCGAAGCGGTCGTTGACTTCCTTGAAGCCGTCCAGGTCCAGGTAGCACACGGCCACCTGGCCGCCCTGCGGGCCCAGCCGGTGGGCGCCGGCCATGAGCTGGCCCAACCGGTCCAGCGCCAGCACGCGGTTGGGCAGCCCGGTGAGGGCGTCGTAGTGCGCCAGCCGCTCCAGGTGCTCCTGCTGGCGCTTTTGCCCCGTCACGTCGCTGAAGATGCCCACGTAGTGCGTGAGCTCGCCGTCCTCGGCATGCACGGCCGAGATGCGCAGCAGCTCGGCCACCAGCTCGCCGTCGGCGCGCCGGTTCCAGATCTCCCCGCTCCACTTGCCCGTGGTCAGCAGGCGCTCCCACAGGCGCTCGTAGAAGGCGCGGTCCTGCCGCCCGCTGGACAGCAGCGCCGGCGTGCGGCCGATGACCTGCTCGCGCCGGTAGCCGGTGACGGCTTCGAAGGCGTCGTTGACCTCGACGATGCGGCCCTGCGGGTCGGTGATGACGATGCCCTCGTGGGTGCCCTCGAACACGCTGGCGGCCAGCCGCAGCCGCTCCTCGGCGCGGCGGCGCTCGGTGATGTCGGTGAGCGTGCCGCTGGTGCCCACGACGCGGCCCTGCCCGTCCAGCGTCAGCCGCGCGAACACCTCCACCCGGCGCAGGGAGCCGTCGCGCGCCACGCAGCGGATCTCGTGGCGGCAGTCCTCCTGCTCGCGCTCCATGAGCGGCGCCAGCAGCGCCGCGCTGCGCTCGCGGTCCTCGGGGTGCACGCAGTCCAGGAACGGGGTGCCCAGCGAGGCCTGCACGTCGTGGCCCAGGACGTCGGTCCACGCCGGGTTGAGAAAGGTCCACCGCCCCGCCGCGTCGGTCTGGAACACCACCTCCTTGAGGACGTCCACCACCGAGCGGACCGTGCGCAGCTCGTGGCGCAGCGCGGCGCACACGGCTTCGGTCGGGGCATCGGCCGCGGGCCGCGCAGCGGCGGGCGCGGTGGGCACTTGGGCGACGGCGGGAACGGGGAAGACGGTGGGCACGGCGGGCGCGGGGGCTGCGGAGTCAGGGGTTTATCGGTCCGGGCGGGCCCGTGTTGATACCCGCCGCCGACGGGCTTCGTGCAAAACGACCCGATTGTTCCCGCACTGTGGGCCTGCCGCCTGCCCGCGGGACAGCGCCTGCGCTCACAGCGCCCAAGCCGTGCGCAGTTCCATGATGCGCGGCAGCGCATTCTCGAACAGCGAAACCAGGCACGGATCCAGGTGCGTGCCCGCGTCCAGGCGCAGCGTGGTCATGGCCGCGTCCACCGACCAGGCCTTGCGCCAGGGGCGGCGGCTGGTGAGGGCGTCGAAGGCGTCGGCCACGGCGGCGATGCGCGCGGCCTCGGGAATGGCGTTGCCGGCCAGGCCCGCGGGGTAGCCGCCGCCGTCCCAGCGCTCGTGGTGGTGCAGCGCGATGGTGGCCGCGAGCTGGAACGCGGGCGCGGCGCGGCGCGACAGCAGCGCGTGGCCGGCGCGGCAATGCGTCCTGACGGCGTCCCACTCGTCGGCATCGAGCTTGAGCGGCTTGAGCAGGATGCCGTCGGGGATGTCGAGCTCGCCCACGTCGTGCAGCGCCGCGGCCGCTTCGAGCAGCGCGCAGCCGCCTTCGTCCCAGCCGGCCGCGCGCGCGAGCTCCGCGGCGTAGGCGGCCATGCGCCAGGGGTGCAGTTGCGACTCGGCGTCGCGCTGGCGGTTGGACTGCGCCACCAGCCCAAGCAGCTCGCGCCGGGCCGACTCGCCGCCCTGCTCCGCGGGCTGCGCCAGCTCCAGCTGGAGCCGCACCCGCGCGCGCAGCGCCTGCACCGTCGCGGGCTTGGCGATGAAGTCGGCCGCCCCGGCCTGCCGCGCCGCCGCGCGGCTGCCGGGCCCGCCATGGCGGGTGAAGAGCACCACGGGGATGTCGGCCGTGGCGGCGTCGGCCCACAGCGCGCGGCACGCGGCGGCCGGGTCGCTCTCGGCCTTTTCCACGTCCAGCACGATGAGCGCCGGCGCCTGGCGCCGCGCCACGGCCGCGGCGTCGGCAATGCCGCGGAAAAACTCCAGCCGGTGCTCGCCGCCCAGCGCCTCGCGCAATGCGGCCCGCTGCACGGGGCTGTCGTCGAGGATTAGAAGGTGTCCGTCGTTCATGTTGTGGTCGTGATTCCTGTGCTTGCGAGCCATGGCGGGGCTGAGTCCCCGCCCGCGGACGTGTCGTCACAAGACTGTTTCCGGCAGAAATTGGCCCGTGTTTAGGGCCGCACCTACCCGTTCAGTCACGGGAACGCACATTGCTGCGGCGCGGCCATATGCCCACCACCACGATTGCTGCCGCAGACCCTCGTGTCCAGGCGCCCGCCGAGGCCGGCGACGGTGCCGGCCTGGCGCTGGCCATCGTCCTGAATTGCGGCTCCGGGCACCTGGAGACGCAAGAGCGCCTGCAGACGCTGCACGGCGTGCTGCAGGCCGCGGGCCGGCGCCACGAGGTCTTTTGCATCGACGGGCAGCGCCCGCCCGCCGAGGTGGCCGCCCAAGCCGTGGACTGGGCCGTGGCGCAGGGCGGCGCGGTGGTGGCCGCCGGCGGCGACGGCACGCTCAACACCGTGGCGCAGGCGCTGCTGCCCGCGGGGCTGCCCATGGGCGTGCTGCCGCAGGGCACCTTCAACTACTTCGCGCGCAACCACGGCATTCCCACGAACATGGAGCAGGCCGTGCACGCGCTGCTCACGGCGCGGGTGCAGCCGGTGCAGCTTGGGCTGCTCAACGACCGGGTGTTCCTGGTCAACGCCAGCCTGGGCCTGTACCCGCAGCTGTTGCAGGACCGCGAGAGCTTCAAGAAGCAGTTCGGCCGCTACCGCTTCAACGCCATGCTGGCGGCGCTGGGCACCATCCTGCGCCAGCACCGGCAGTGGACGCTGGAACTGGACTTGGGCGGGCGCAGCGTCGTGGTGCGCACGCCCACGCTGTTCGTGGGCAACAACCGGTTGCAACTGGAGCAGCTTGGGCTGGCCGAGGCCGCCGCCGCGGGCTCGCTGACGGCGGTGATGGTCAAGCCCGTTGGGCGCCTGGGCCTGCTTGGGCTGGCGCTGCGCGGCGCGCTGGGCCGCCTGGCCGAGGCGGCCAACGCGGTGGACTTCTCTTTCCGGCGCCTCACCGTCACGCCCGCGCACGGCGCGCGCGGGCGGCGCCTGCGCGTGGCGCTGGACGGCGAGGTGCTCACCATGCGCACGCCGCTGACCTTCGCCGTCTCGCCCACGCCGCTGCGGCTGCTGGTGCCGGCCGGGGATGCGCAGGACGTGCCGGCCGGCGGCGCGGCGGCCCGCGAGGCCGGCAGCGATGCGGCGAGCGGCGCAGCGTCCGCCCGGGCGGCGCCGGCCGTCTGGGCAGGGGCCGCGGGCGCTGCCGGCGCGGCCGGCCAGCCATGAGCCGGCTGCTGCAGGTGTCGGACGCGCACTTCGGCGCCGAGATTCCCGAGGTGCGCGACGCGCTGCGGCGCCTGGCGCTGCGCGAGCAGCCTGACGTGGTGGTGTGGACGGGCGATCTCACCCAGCGCGCGCGGCGCGAGCAGTTCGCCGCCGCGCGCCGCTTTGCCGACTCGCTGCCCGGCGCGCTGACCCTGGCCATGCCCGGCAACCACGACATCCCGCTCTACGACCTGGTGCAGCGGCTGCTGCGCCCCTACGGCAACTACCGCCAGGCCTTTGGCACGGAGCTGGAGCCGGAGCTCGAACGCGAGGACTTGCTGCTGCTTCTGGTCAAGACCACGCGGCGCTGGCGGCACAAGCACGGCGAGCTCTCGGCCGCGCAGGTGGAGCGCGTGGCGCGGCGGCTGCGCCAGGCCTCGCCGGGGCAGTTGCGCGTGGTGGCCACGCACCAGCCGCTGCACGCGGTGCAGAGCTGCGACTTGGGCGACCGCCTGCGCTGCCCGCGCGAGGCGCTGTCGCTGTGGGCGCAGGCCGGGGTGGACCTGCTGCTGGGCGGCCACACCCACCGCCCGCGCTGCGACCGGGTGGAAGCCGGCGCGCGCGCGGTGTGGCTGGTGCAGGCGGGCACGTCCATCTCGCACCGCGTGCGCGGCGAGCTGCCCAACTCCGTCAACCTGCTGCGCCACGAGGGCACGGACGGGGCGCGGCACTGCGAGGTGGAACGCTGGGACTACGACCCGCGCGGCGGCGAGTTCGCGTGCGTGCACAGGACGCGGGCGATGCTGTCGCGGTGAGCGGAGGTGGCCGTTGCCGCCGCATGCGCGCCGCCAGCGGCGCCGCGGCGGACGGCGCGGCGCAGGCCCCCCAGAACACGGTGTTAGACGGTCTAACACCTGTGCCACCGCACCGACCACCGGCGGCAAGCGGTCCGCGGGCGTAGGGCAGGCGCGGCGCTTCGACTTGCTGCGCGTGGCTTCGCGCCTGGGCAGGCCATTGCGGCTGGGCTCGTCGCCGTCGGCTGCGCAGAGCGTGTGCCTTGTAGGAGGCCCGCTTGCGGGCCGAACCCTCCCCCGGCTGCAATTCGGCCCGCAAGCGGGCCTCCTACAAGTCGGCAAACGTGTTTCGTACCCAATTCGTCATGCCCGCGAAGGCACATGGCTGTCCGGGGAAAGTGGGGTGCGCTGCCCGCCCGTGGCAAGAGCGCTGCGCACCCTTCTCCGTCATACCCGCGAAAGCGCACC
>NZ_BCTC01000156.1 GCF_001571085.1 Azohydromonas lata NBRC 102462 | reverse complement strand
AAGATCGACCTCACCGGCAGCGGCGACAACGCGCTGGCGCTCAAGGCGGCCGATGTGCTGGACATGGCGGGCGTCAATGGCTTCACGGCCAACGGCCGCCACCAATTGATGGTCACGGGCGATGCCGGCGACACGCTGGACCTGGCTGACGGCGCGGGCACCGCGGGCTGGACCCACGGCACGCAAACCACCATTGGCGGCACGGCTTACGAGACCTGGACGCACAACGCCTCGCTGAGCACCGTGTTCGTGAGCCCGGCGGTGGCAGTGATTTGAGCCTCATGGCGCAGCCTCCAACGCACCACCTCCCCGCCATCTACTACGCCTGCTCGCTGCCGCTGTCGGCCGGCGGCGAGCTGGTGAACTTCCAGCACGCGGCATCCCTTCGCCGCCTGGGCTGGCGTTGCTTCGCCCTGCTGGACCCGGGCGCGCGCGTCGAGTTGCCCGCGCAGCCCTACCCGGTGCCGCTGGTGACCTGGAGCGACCACATGGCCTGGCACGCCGACGACTGGCTGGTGGTGGCCGAGGTGACGCCGCCGGCCACGTTCGCGCGGCTGGCGGGGCTGCCCTGCCGCGTCGCCATACACAACCAGAACCCGTACTACACCTTCCGCGGCTTCGCGGACATGGAACGGCTCAACGCCTTCCCGCTGGCCGGCGGCCTGTGCCCAAGCGCCTTCACCCGTGACACGCTGCGGCGCTGGGGCTCCGGCTGCGACTGGCACGTGGTGCGCCCCGCGCTGCTGCCGCACTTCGCGCAGGCCGCGGCCGGCACGCCCAAGCGGCGGCAGATCGCCTTCATGCCGCGCAAGCGCCCCGACGACGCGCGGCTGCTGCGCACGCTGTTCCAGGGGCTGTTTCCCAGGTTCGCCGACGTGCCCTGGGTGGAAATCGCCAACGCGGGCCGCGCCGACGTCGCGCGGCTGCTGGCCGGCTCCAGCATCTTCGCCAGCCTCAGCCGCCACGAAGGCCTGGGCTTGCCGCCGCTGGAAGCCATGGCCGCCGGCTGCCTGGTGTGCGGCTTCGATGGCGGCGGCGGCCGCGAGTACGCCACGCCGGACAACGGCCTGTGGGTGGAGGAGGGCAATCTCGAAGCCTTCGCCCGCGCCCTGGCCGCGGCGCTGGAGATGGATGAGGCCGAAACCGCCCGCCGCCAGGCCGCGGGCCGCGCCACCGCGGCGGCCTTCAGCCCTGAGCGCTTCGAGGCCGAGCTGCAGGCCGCCTGGCGGCGGCTGCTGGGTGCTGATGCGCACCGCTACCGCGTGGCGGCGCAGGACGGAGCACCGCATGCACCTTAACCACTTCGTGCAGGTGGACCTGGACGGGCCGGGTTCGGGGCCTGGCCGCGGCCCCGGCCGCTTCTGGATGGACAGCTGCGGCGGCCGCGACCCGGTGGCCATGGCGGTGCTCGACGGCGGCTGGCGCGCCTACGTGGCGCCGCTGCCCGCCCTCGTGGCCGCGTGGAGCCGCGCGCTGCGGCCCGTGTTCGTGGACGTGGGCGCCAGCACCGGCTTCTACAGCCTGCTCGCGCTGGCCGCGGGTGCCGTGCGCGCCCATGCCTTCGAGCCGGTGGCGGAGATTGCGGACGTGCTGGCGCACAACGCGCGCATGTCCGAGCTGCAGGCGGCCTTGCGGCTGCATCGCGTGGCCCTGGGAGACGAGGCGGGCCGGGCCACGCTGGAGCAGGCGCTGGCCCACGAGCCCGCGGGCACGCCCATGCTGCTCAGGCTCGACGCCGCATCGCACGAGCCGCAGGTGCTGCGCGGCGCCGCCGCACTGTTGCGCCGGCATCGGCCTGCCGTCGTGTGCGAGCTGTTGCCCGATGCCGGCCTGGCCTTCTTCGAGCACTGGTGCCAGGCCCAGGACTACGCCCATTACGCGCTGGACGGCGGGCTGCCGGGCGCCAGGGCCGCCATGGGGCTGTCCCTGGGCCATCGCGCCCATCTGTTCCTGCCCAACGAGGCGGCCCAGCCGTGGCTGGCGGCGCTGTCACCGCGGGATTTTTCTTGAAGTCATGAACGAACCGAACGACGAAGCGGCCCACGAAGCCGCCAATACCTTCAACCAGGCCAACGCCGCCTTCCGCGCGCAGGACTGGGCCACAGCCTTGGCCAGCTTCGAGGCCGCGCTGGCGCTGCAGCCTTCGCTGGAGCCCGCGGCGCTACAGGCCGCGCGCTGCCTGGTGCGCCTGGCGCGCTGGATGGACGCCCGCGAAGCCTTCGCCCGCACCCTGCGCCTGAACCCCGCCAACTACAGCGCCTGGCTGGAAGCGGGCCACCTCTGCCGCCAAATGGGCGAGCTGGGCCAGGCCGTGGCCGCCTACCGCCGCGCCATGGACGTTGCCCCCGAGCGCTACGAGGCGCCGCTGGCCGCCGCGCGCTGCCTGGAGCTGCAGGGCGATTTCGGCGCCGCGCAGGCCGCCTATGAGCAGGCGCTGCAGGCCGCGGCGCGCAAGGACGCCGCGCTGCCCCGCGCCGTGCACTGGCACATGGCCGCCTACCGCCTGGAGCGCGGCGACGCGGCGCGCGCGCTGCAGTCGCTGCGCGCGGCGCTGGCCGCGGCGTCCACCGACGGCGCCTCGGCCGACGACGTGGCCGACATCCAGACCGAGCTGGGCGAAGCCCTCATGCGCCTGGGCCGCCGCGACGAGGCCCTGGCCCTGTTCACCGCCGCCAGCGCCGCCACCAGTGAGGCCACGCTCACGCGGCTGTCCGAGCGGGCCTTTCGCCACAACCTGTGGCAGGAAGCCCTGGCCGTGCTGCAGCGCTGCCTGGAGCTGCACCCCGGCAGTGCGCAGGCGCACTGGAACCTGGCGCACCTGCAGGCCGAGTGCTGGCAGCTCGACGAGGCCGAGGCCATGCTCCAGCGTGCCGAAGCCATGGCGCCCATGCCCGGCGCCACGTCCATGCGCGCCTCCATCGCCGGGCGGCGCGGCGACGCCGACACCGCCCTGGCCCTGTACCGCCAGCTCGCACAGGCGCCGGATGCGGCGCCCACCGCCGCCTCCAGCGCCGCCATGAGTGCGCTCTACAGCGACCGGCTCGACGCCCAAGCCGTGGCGCAACTGCACCGCACGCTGTTCGCGCCGCTGGGCCGCGGCGCAAGGGCGCGCGGGAGTTTCAAGCGCGCGCCGCTGGTTGGGCGGCGCATCCGGCTGGGCATCGTCAGCGCCGACTTCCACCACCAGCACCCGGTCAACATCTTCATGCAGCCCGTGCTGCGCGAGCTGGACCGCAGCCGCTTCGAGACCTTCCTGTACTTCACCGGCCCCTCGCGCGACGATCAGACGCAGCTGGCGCGCTCGCGCGTGGAGCACTGGCGCGAGGCCGCCACGTTCAACGACGTGCAGCTGGCCCGCCAGATCGATGCCGACGCCATAGACCTGCTGCTGGACCTGGCCGGCCACACCGGGCAGCAGCGCATGCGGCTGTTCGCGCAGCGCGCCGCGCCCGTGCAGGCCACTTACCTGGGCTATCCCGGCTCCACCGGCGTGCCCAACGTGGACTGGCTCTTGGGCGACGCCGTGGTCACCCCGCCGGGCTGCGAGGCGCTGTGCTCCGAAGCCGTCGCCCGGCTGCCGGGCACGGTGTTCTGCTTTGCACCGGAGGTGGACTATCCCTATCCCGCCTACGGCGCGGCCCACGCGCGGCGGCCGCTGACCTTCGGCTCCTTCAACAACGTGCCCAAGCTCACGCCGCGCACGCTGCGGCTGTGGGCGCGCATCCTGGCGGCCGTGCCGGGCTCGCGGCTGCTGCTCAAGGCGCCCAGCTTCGGCGACGCCGGCGCGGTGCGGCTGTTCACGCAGCGGCTGCAGGGCCTGGGCGTGGACCCCGCGCGGCTGGAGTTCCGCGGCCCAACGGGGCTGACGGACATGATGGCCGAGTACGCCGACGTGGACATCGCGCTGGACCCGCTGCCCTACAACGGCGGCACCACCAGCCTGCAGGCGCTGTGGATGGGCGTGCCCGTGCTCACGCTGGAGGGCGCGCACTTCGTCTCGCGCATGGGCGCGAGCTTCATGCGCGCCGCCGGGCTGGACGACTGGGTGGCCGGCGATGACGAGGCCTACGTCGCCATGGCTGTGGCCAAGGCCGCCGACCGCACCGCGCTGCTGGCGCTCAAGCAGGGCCTGCGGCAACGCCTGGCGGCGCTGCCGGCCTGGGATGCGCGCGCACACACCCGCGCCATGGAACAGGCCTTCGAGGCCATGGTGCGCGGCGCATGAGCTTCGTCCGTGGATTCGCCCGCGCGGCTCCGCGCCTGGCCGCTTGCCTGGCCGTGACGCTGGCGCTGGCCGGTGCCGTGCGGCCCGCGGCCGCCAGCGAGCTGGCCGCGCTCATGGCCGAGGCGCTGGAGGGGCACCCGGCCGCGCAGGTGCAGCGCGAGCGCGCCGATGCGGCGCATGCCGACGAGGACGCCGCCCGCTGGCAGTTCTGGCCCACGCCCCACGCCAGCGTGGACGGTGCCTGGGCCGGCAACAGCGTCCTGTACCGTGGCGACCGCGCCGCCACGGCCATTGGGCTGACCCAGCCGCTGTGGACGGGCGGGCGGCTCACGGCGCGGCTGCAGCGCTCGCAGGCCGGCAGCGCCGCGGCGCAGGCTTCGCAGCAGCTGGCGCAACTGCAGCTGGCGCTGCGCGTGGCGCAGGGCTATGGCGACTGGTGGGCCGCGCGGCTCAAGCTCGATGCGCTGGACAAGGCGCTGGCCGAGCATGAGCGGCTGCTGGCGCTGGTGACGCGCCGCGTGGAGCAGGGACAGTCGGCGCGTGCCGACCAGCTCCTGGCGCAGGAGCGGCTGGCCTCGCTGCGCGCCGACCTGGGCGGCGCCCAGGTGCAGCAGCGCGTGGCGCTGGGCCGGCTGTCACAGCTGGTGGGCCGGGCGCTGGACGGCGCCGCTCTGGCCGCGCCGGCGCAGCCGCCGCTGTCCGTGGACGCCTCGCTGGGCGCGGTGCTGCAGCGCGTGCAGGCGGCCTCGCCGCTGCTGGCGCTGTACCGCGCCCAAGCCGACGCCGAGGCCGCCACCGTGGCCGAGCGCAAGGCCGAGCGCTGGCCTGAGCTGCGGCTGCGCGCGGAGCGGCTGCACGGCAATCTCTCCTCGCCCGGGGTGGGCGGCAGCAGCGTGGTGGCGCTCAGCCTGTCCAGCAGCTTCGGCGCCGGGCTGTCGCAGCAGTCGGCCATTGCCGCGGCCACCAGCCGCCAGGCCGCGGCGCTGGCCGAGGCGGATGCGCAGTGGCGCGAGCTGGCCGAGCAGGTCACGGCCGACCATGCACTGCTGCTGCAGTCCGCCGACCGGCGCGAGGCGCTGCGCGCCGCCGCAGAGCTGTCCGAACAGGTGCGCCAGGCCTGGGACCGCCAGTTCCTGGCCGGGCGCAAGAGCTGGCAGGACCTCATGAACGCCGCCCGCGACCAGGTGCAGACCGAAATTCAATGGGCCGACTTCGACGCCGCGCAACGCGTGGCCTCCTGGCGGCTGGGCCTGCTGGCCGACGGGCTGCCCGCCACCCTGGACCGCCTCACTTCCGCTGCGAGTTTTCCGTGAACGACGACAACGATTTATCGGCCGCGCTGCTGCGCCTGGCCACCCTGCGGCGCGAAGGCGTGGACCGCCTGGCGCTGCGCGAGGCCGCCGCGCAGGCCCAGGCCGGCGGCGGCGACGCCCGCGCGCAACTGGCCCGGCTGGCCGGCCACCTGGGCCTGCAGGCGCCGCTGTGGCTGGCCGAGGCCGACCCCGCGCGCGTGCCCGCGCTGGCCCTCTCGCCCACGGGGCAGTGGCATGTGCTGCTGGGCCAGGACGCGCAAGGCCGCTGGGTGCTGCAGGGCTGGAGCGGCGGGCCAGGGCAGCCGGGGGTGCAAGCGCAGCAAGGACCGCAGGGCCAGTGGCAGGAGCAGGCGCTGCCCGCGCTGGACGGCTGGCAGCTGGCGGCGGTGAAACTTCTGCCGCCCTTTGCCGTGGGCCGCAGCCCGGCGTTCGCGCTGGTGCGCGCCGAGATGCTGCGGCGGCGCCGGCTGCTGCTGGAGGCGGCGTTGGGCGGGCTGCTCATTGGCCTGATCGGCCTGGTGGCCTCGTTCTATTCCATGCACGTCTACAACCGCGTCATTCCCACGGGCGCGATGCAGACGCTGTGGGTGCTCACCGGCGGCGCGCTGCTGGCCACGCTGCTGGACTGGGTGGCGCGCAGCGCGCGCTCGCGGCTGTACGAGGAGCTCATCGACGGCGTGGACCAGCGCCTGGCGCGCACGGTGTACCTGCGGCTGCTGTCGCTGCGGCTGGACCAGCTGCCCGGCAGCGTGGGCAGCCTGGCCTCGCAGCTGCGCGGCTACGAGACGGTGCGCTCCTTCCTCGCGCAGGGCACGGGCACGGTGCTGGTGGACCTGCCCTTTGCCGCGCTGTTCCTGGGCTGCCTGGCCTTCATCGGTGGCGCGCTGGTGCTGGTGCCGCTGCTGTTCTTTGGCCTGTCGCTCGCGCTGGCGCTGTGGATGCGCGCGCGCATGGAAGCGGCGGCCAAGGAGGGCGCACGCTCGTCCAACCTCAAGACCGGGCTGCTGGTGGAAACGGTGGAGGGCGCGGAGACCATCAAGTCCGGCCAGGCGGGCTGGCGCATGCTCTCGCGCTGGCTGCAGCACACCGAGGCCGCGCGCCGCGCCGAGCTGGACTCGCGCCGCCTGGCCGAGCATTTCCAGCACCTGATGTCGGCCTTCCAGCAGCTGAGCTACGTGCTGCTGGTGGCCGCGGGCGCCTGGCTGGTGGGGCAGGGCCGGCTCACCACGGGCGCGCTGGTGGCCTGCACCATCCTGGCCGGGCGGGTGCTCTCGCCCATGGCCTTGCTGGCCAACCAGTTGCTGCAGTGGTCGCACACGCGCGCCGCGCTGGAGGGGCTGGATGTCCTGTGGCGGCTGGAGGACGACCACCAGGGCCAGGAGCCCGTGCTGCTGGAGCGGCTGCGCGGCCACTACCGGCTGGAGGGCGTGGTGGCGCGCTACGCCGCGGCGCCGGCGCTCAAGGTGGCGCAGCTGGAGATACGCGCGGGCGAGCGCGTGGGCGTCATCGGCCCCATAGGCGCGGGCAAGACCACGCTGCTGCGCCTGTTGTCCGGCATGTACAGGCCGCAGGAAGGGCGCGTGCTGCTGGACGACGTGGACCTCGCCCACCTCGCCAAACCGGTGCTGGCCGAGCACATGGGCTATTTGCAGCAGGAGGGGCGGCTTTTTGCCGGCACGCTGCGCGAGAACCTGCTGCTGGGCCTGGCCGATCCGGGCGACGAGGCCGTGCTGGACGCCGCGCGCCGCACCGGGCTGCTGCAGGCCGTGGTCGCGCCGCACCCGCGCGGCCTGCAGCAGCCCATACAGGAGGGCGGCAGCGGCCTCTCGGGCGGGCAGCGCCAGCTCGTCAACCTCACGCGCGTGGTGCTGCGCCGCCCGCGCCTGTGGCTGCTGGACGAGCCCACCGCCGCGCTGGACGGCAACACCGAGCGCCAGGTGATCGAGCTGCTGCGCCGCGAGCCCGCCCCCGACGCCACGCTGGTGCTGGTCACGCACAAGCCGGAGCTGCTGCAGCTGGTAGGCCGGCTCATCGTGGTGGCCGGCCACCAGATCGTGGCCGACGGCCCAACCGCGCAGGTGCTGGCGCGGCTGCAGATGCCGGCCGTCCCGGCGGCGCCCGCGGCGGGCCAGCCCGCGCCGCCGCTCGCCGCAACCACCACCGTTCCCCGCCAACCCACCGTCGCGCCATGAGCCATCCAAAATTTCGCCTGGGCATGCTGCACGTCGCGGCGCTGGGGGCACTGGCCTTCCTGGGCTGGGCCGGTGTGTTCGAGATAGACCAGACCGTGCGCGCGCCGGGGCAGCTCATGCCCAACGCGCGCACGCAGGTGATCCAGGCCGTGGACGGCGGGGTGCTCTCCGCGCTGAAGGTGCAGGAGGGCGAGCGCGTGTCGGCCGGGCAGGTGCTGGCCGTGCTGGAGCCCGACCGCGCCCGCGCCGGCTATGACGAGAACCAGGCACGCGGCGCCGCGCTGCAGGCGTCGCTGGCGCGCGCGCGCGCCGAGGCCGAGGGCCGCGAGCCGGACTGGAGCGGTGAAGCCTTTGCCGCCTACCCCGACGTGGCGCAGGCCGAACGGGGCCTGTTCCTGCAGCGCCGGCGCACGCTAGAGGAAAGCGCCGCGCCCGTGCGCGAGGCGCTGGCGCTGGCGCAGGAGGAGCTGCGCGTCAACGAATCGCTGCACGCCACGGGCGATCTCAGCCGCGTGGAGCTGCTGCACGCGCAGCGCCAGGTGGCCGATCTGCGCGGCCGCCTGGCCGAGCTGCGCAACCGCTACCTGCAGGACGCGCGCACCGAGGTGGCGCGCCAGTCGGCCGAGCTGGCCGCGCTGCGCCACCGCCAGGCCGAGCGCGGCAACGTGCTCAAGTACACGCAGCTCACCGCGCCGCTGGAGGGCGTGGTGAAGGTGCTGCGCGTCAACACCGTGGGCGGCGTGCTGCGCGGCGGCGAGGAGCTCATGCAGATCTCGCCCACCGACGGCGATCTCGTCGTGGAGTTGCGCATACAACCTTCGGACATCGGCCAGCTGCGCGTGGGCCTGCCCGCGCGGCTGCAGTTCGAGGCCTACGACTACAGCGTCTACGGCTCGCTGTCCGGCACGCTGGTCTACCTGAGCGCCGACACGCTGACCGAGCCCGGGCCCAACGGCCAGCCGATGAGCTATTACCGCGGCCGCGTGCGGCTGGAGGCCGCGCCGAGCGTGCGCGGCATCGCGCTCAAGCCCGGCATGACGGCCGTGGCCGACATCCGCACCGGCCAGCGCACGGTGCTGCAGTACCTGCTCAGCCCCATCACGCGCGGCGTCTCGGGGGCATTGCGCGAGCGTTGAGGCGCACAACCGCGCGGTGGCGGGCTGTTGCATGGACGTCAGGCCAGGCCGCGAGGCCCGGTCGGACCTGGCCTTTGCGGCGCACGTGCATGCGCCGCCACGGCGGCCTAGCGCTCAGGGGTGGGCGTGAGGGCGCCAAGGGGTGTCCGGTCTCGGTTTGTCACCGGCCAGCACTGCTTCTGCGCGGCACCGGCCGTGCTGTTGTTTGGGCCAGTCCAGGTCCACGGCCGGATAAGGCTTTTTCCAAGAGGAAAACGGCCGTAATTTTGTTTACTGAATGTTTTAAATATTTACAATAATGCTGTTTTCTCAGTGCAGCTTCGCCTCTGGTGCCACTTTCGGTGGATGTTTCGCCTCCGGCGCCTGCCTGAACGGCGTGCCGAATGCGAGCTGTAGCCCAGCGGTGCGGCTTGGTCAGGCCAACGGTGGAAAAGCTTCCCCGTGCGGCCACGGCCATCGCGCCGGCCGTGTCCCTTACCTTGACGACTGCCAAGCCTGTTTCCATGAACCCTGTTCGCAAAAGCTTTGCCGCGCTGGCGCTGTGCATCCCGTTGCTGGGCCTGGCGGCCCCCACGGCCACCAACCTGGACCCGCTGTTCGCCGTCGCGCCGGATGCCAACGTCTATGACGCCGCGACGGTGAGCCACGCCACGGTGCGTGGCACGCTGCAGGATGGCAACGGCGTGGCCTGGTACAGCTTCCTTGGCCGCGCGGGCCAGCGGCTCTACGCCGACCATGACGACGCCATCAACGCCGACACGCTCGGCGACTCGGTGCTGTCGCTGTTCAGCAGCGCCGGGCAGCTGCTGGCCACGGGCGACGACGCGGATTTCGACCCTGGCTCGCTCGACCTCAACGGCGTCTCCACGGCCAATGCCTTCCTGGGCGTGTTCACCTTGCCCACCACCGGCGTGTACTACCTGGCGCTGAGCGCTTTCGGCAACGGTCCCGACCTGGGGGGCTGCGACCTGGCCCTGGCTGCGCCGCTGTGGCAACCCGGCGGCTACGCCGTGGGTGGGGCCCGCTACAGCGGGTGCAGCGCCAGCTTCGCCCTGGCGGGCGACGGCAGCGCCGGGGGAAGCTTCACGCTGCACGTGAGCCTCGGTGGTGGCCGTGCCGTGCCCGAACCCGGCTCCCTGGCGCTGGCCGGCGTGGCGCTGGCCGGGCTGGCGGCGCAGCGCCGCCGCCGCCGCTGCTGCTGCTGCTGCTGAGCAGCCTCGCCGCCGCCGTCTCGGCGGTGAAGGCGGCTTGGCGCGCCTTCTCTTCATCCCCCAAGCATTGACATCCTCGTTGCTGCCGGCGCGCGCTCCACTGGCGCGCGCTGCCCGGTGGCGCCGATCGAATCCGACAGGAGCACAACCACCATGGCGACGTACACGGCAGGAGCCAACGGCGGCAAGTACACCGGCACCACGGGTGCAGACCAGATGTATGGCCAAGGTGGCGCGGACAGCTTCTATGCCGGCTCCGGCGACGACCTGATCTATGGCGGCGGCGGCAATGACCTGCTCTACGGCCAGGCGGGCAACGACACCATCGATGGCAATGCCGGCGGCGATCTCATAGATGCCGGCGCCGGCGACGACCTGCTGATCTACCGCCTGGCCGAAAACGCCGGCTGCATTGACTCCTACAGCGGCACCACCGGCATGGACACGCTGCGCCTGGAATTCACGGCGGCGGAGTGGGCCAGCGCGCGGGTGCAGTCCGAGGTGGCGCGCTACCTGGCGCACCTGGCCAGCGTGGAGCGCGTCGATGGCGAGGTGCTCAACGGGCCGGGCCGGGACTTCGCCTTCGACTTTGGCAGCGGTACCAAGTTGGGCGTGGTGATGGTGGAGAAGCTGCTGGTGTCGGTGGAGGGCCAGCTGGTGGACCCCGCCGCGCCGTTCATCACGGCCCATACCGACGGCGCCGTGCAGGACGGGGCGCTCACCACGCTTGGCACGCAAGGCAGCATCGATTTCCGCGACCTGGAGCTCGTGGACACGCACACCGTGGCGGTGTCGGCCGTGGAGGGCAACGCGTTGGGCGGCAGCCTCACGGCCGTGCTCGCCGACACGGCCACGGGCGACGGCGTGGGCCGGGTGGGCTGGTCCTACAGCGTGGGTCATGCCACGGTGCAGGCGCTTGCCGCGGGGCAGACCGTGGTGGAGCGTTTTTGCGTCACCGTGACCGACGGCAGCGGCAGGAGCGCCACGCAGCTCATTGCCGTCACCGTCACGGGCAGCAACGACGCGCCGGTGCTCAACGGCATGCCGGCCACGCTGGCGCAGGCCCACATGGGCATGGCCTTCACGCTCACGCAGGCGCAACTGCTGCAGGGCTACACGGATGTGGACGGCGAGTCGCTGTCCGTCACGGCGCTGGCGGCGGACCACGGCACGGTGGTGCACAACGCCGACGGCAGCTGGACCATCACGCCGCAGGCCC
>NZ_BCTC01000155.1 GCF_001571085.1 Azohydromonas lata NBRC 102462 | reverse complement strand
CCCGCGGGCGAGGCCGAGCGGCAACTGGCAGCCGTTTGGGCCGAGGTGCTCGACGTGGCGCGCGTGGGGCGCAACGACAACTTCTTCGAGCTTGGCGGGGACTCCATCCTGAGCCTGAAAGTGGTGGCACAGGCGGGCCGGGCCGGACTGCATTTCAGCCCCAGGGAGCTGTTCCAGCACCAGACGCTGCAGGCCCTGGCGGCCCATGCGGCCGACCCTGCACGGCTTGCCGGGCAGCAGCAGGCGCCCATGGCGGCCCTGCCGCGCGAGGCCGGCACCGCCGCTTGCGTCTTCCCGCTGTCGCACGCCCAGCAGCGCCTGTGGTTCCTGTGGCAGCTCGACCCCGGCAGCTCCGCCCATCACGTGCCCGGTGCGCTGCGCCTGCATGGCGCACTCGACGGCGCGGCCGTGCACGCAAGCTTCGAGGCGCTCGTGGAACGCCACGAATCCCTGCGCACCGTGTTCCGGGGCCATGCCGCCGGACAGGGCGAGCAGCACGTCCTGCCCCGCATGGCGCTGGACATGCCTCTGTTCGACCTGGGCACGACAGCACCGGCCCTTCGCGAGCAGGCGGCCCAGGCCATCGCGCGCGAGCTCGTGCAGGCGCCCTTCGACCTGGCGGCCGGCCCCCTGTTGCGCGTGGGCCTGATCCGCCTGAGCGGGGAGCACGAGCCGCAGGTGCACGTGCTCGTGCTCGTCATGCACCACATCGTTTCCGACGACTGGTCGATGAAGGTCCTCATCGACGAGTTCGTGGCGCACTACCGCCAGCACACGCTCGGCGAATCCCGCCGCATGCCGCCGCTTCCCGTCCAGTACGCCGACTACGCCGCCTGGCAGCGCCGCTGGCTCGAAGCCGGCGAACGGGAGCGCCAACTGGCCTATTGGAAGGGCCAGCTCGGCGACCAGCACCCGGTGCTGCAACTGTCCACGGACCACCCGCGCCCGGCCGTGCCCGCCTACACCACGGCACGCCATGCCGCCGTGCTCGAACCGCAACTGGCCCAGGCCCTGCGGCGCAGCGCGCAGGCCCGGGGCTGCACGCTGTTCATGGCGCTGCTCGCGGGCTTCCAGGTGCTGCTGCACCGCTACACGGGGCAGGAGGACATCCGCGTGGGCGTGCCGGTGGCCAACCGCGACCGGGCCGAGACGGCAGGGCTGGTCGGCTTCTTCGTGAACACCCAAGTGCTGCGCGGCCGGCTCCAGGGCCGCCAAACCCTGGGCGCCGTGCTCGACCAGGCGCGCGAGGCCGCGCTGCAGGCGCAGGCGCACCAGGACCTGCCTTTCGAGCAACTGGTGGAAGCGCTGCAGCCGGAGCGCAGCCTGCGCCATGCGCCGCTGTTCCAGGTGCTCATGAACCACCTGCGCAGCAGCACCGAGCCGCTGGCGCGGTTGCCGGGGCTGACGCTGGAGGATTTCCCGCTCGGCGGCCAGGCGGCGCAGTTCGAGCTGACGCTGCACACGACGGAAGATGCGCAGGGCCGGCTCGGCGTGGCGTTCGTCTATGCACAGGAGCTGTTCGATGCGCAGACCATCGAGCGGATGGCCGGCCACTACGTCGCCGTGCTGCGGGCGTTGGCCGAAGCGCCTGCACGGCGCATCGACGAGGTTGGGCTGCTGAGCGAGCAGGAAACGCAGCAACTGGCCCACTGGGGCGTGAATGCGCCGTGGGACCCGGGCACGCAGGACTTCGTCCACCGGCGCTTCGAGCACCACGCGCAGGCGCGGCCCGCCGCGCCCGCGGTGATCGCGGGCGATAGCACGCTGAGCTATGGCGAGCTCAACCGCCGGGCCAACCGCCTGGCGCACCGCCTCGCGAAGCTGGGCGTGGGCCCGGAGAAGCGCGTCGGGATCGCGATGGAGCGCTCCGTGGACGTGGTGGTGGCGCTGCTGGGCGTGCTCAAGGCCGGCGGTGCCTACGTACCGATGGACCCGGACTACCCGGCGCAACGGCTGGCCCACATGCTGCGCGACAGCGGCATCGAGCTGCTGCTGACGCAAAGCCACCTGGCGTCGGCGCTGCCGGCCGGCGGGCCGCTGCGGGTGCTGGCGCTGGACACGCTGCCGCTCGACGACGAGCCGGCGCACGATCCCCAGCCCGCGCTGCACGCGGGGAACATCGCCTACGTGATCTACACGTCGGGCTCCACCGGCCAGCCCAAGGGCGTGGCGGTGGCGCACGGGCCGATTGCCATGCAGATCCGCGCCGTCACCGAGGCCACCGCGATGGATGCCAGCGACCGCGAGATGGCGCTGTTCTCGATCGCCTTCGATGCGGCCCAGGAGCGCTTCCTGGCGCCGCTGGCCACGGGTGCCGCCATGGTGCTGTGCGATGCCAGCCGCAGGACCGTGGCCGAGGTGCTGCAGGAGATGCGGGCGCAGCGGGTCAGCTCCGTCATCATGCCGACGGCCTACATGGGCGCCGTCGTGCAGCGCCTGGCGGCCACGAACGAGAGCCTGGCGCTTCGCCTGTGCATGGTCGGCGGCGAAGGGTGGCCCAGGGAGACCATCGCCCTCGCCCGCGAGCGGCTGCGCGCCCAGATCCTGGTGAACGCCTATGGGCCGACGGAAGCGGTGGTCGGCCCCACGACATGGCGGGTCACGCACAGCCACAGCCATTACGCGCCGATTGGCCGCCCGGCCGGCGACCGTTGCGCGCTGGTGCTGGATGCGGCGCTCAACGCCGTGCCGGTGGGTGTGCCCGGAGAGCTGTACCTGGGCGGCATGGGCCTGGCGCGCGGCTACCTCGACCGCGCGGGGCTGACGGCGGAGCGCTTCGTCGCCGCGGACAAGGGCCAGCGGCTGTACCGCACCGGGGACCTCGTGCGCTGGAACCGTGAAGGCCAACTGGAATACCTGGGGCGCATCGACCACCAGGTGAAGGTGCGGGGCTTCCGTATCGAGTTGGGCGAGATCGAGGCAAAGCTGCTGGCGCAACCCGAGGTCCGGGAAGCGGTGGTGGTCGCCAGGGAGGGCGGCACCGGCACGCGGCTGGTGGCCTACGTCAGCGCGCACGCGGGCCATTCGATGGACGCCGCCGCCCTGCGCGAGCGCTTGGGCGCCTCGCTGCCGGACTACATGGTGCCCGGCGCGCTCATGGTGCTGGACGCGCTGCCGCTCAATGGCAACGGCAAGGTGGACCGCGACGCGCTGCCCGCGCCGGCACCCTTGGGCGACCGGGCCCATGAAGCCCCCGAGGGCGAGGTGGCGCAGCGGGTGGCGGCCCTGTGGTCCGAGCTGCTCGGTGTGGAGCGCGTCGGCCGCCACGACAACTTCTTCGAGCTTGGCGGCCACTCGCTGCTGGCGCTGAACCTGCTGGAGCGGCTGCGCGGCCAGGGCTGGCCGGTGCAGGTGCGCACGCTGTTCGAGCATCCGCAACTGCAGGCCTTTGCCCGGGCGCTGGTGCAGTCGCAGGACGCGGCCCGCGCCGAGGTGGCCGTGCCGGCCAACGGCATTCCCGAAGGGTGCCGGGCCATCGAGCCGCACATGCTCACGCTGGCCGATCTGGACCGCGAGCAGATCCGCACCATAGAGGCGGCGGTGGCGGGAGGCGCGGCCAACATCCAGGACATCTATCCGCTCGCTCCGCTGCAGGAGGGCATCCTGTTCCACCACCTGCTGCAGGCCGAGGGCGACGCCTACGTCACGCCGCACCTGCTGAGCTTTGACAGCCGAGGCCGCCTGGAGCAGTTCGTCGCCAGCTTCAACCAGGTGATCGCACGCCACGACATCCTGCGCACCGTGGTGCTGTGGGAGGGGCTGGCGGAGGCGGTGCAGGTCGTGCTGCGCGAGGCCCCGCTGCGGCTGCAGTGGCTGCACGAGGAGCAGGGCAAGGCCCAGGCCCAGGGCGATGCCGGGGCCGCTGCGGACGTCGAGCAGCGCCTGGCCGCGCACGTGAACCCCGCGCGCTACCGCATCGACGTGCGCCAGGCACCGATGATCCGCGCCGTCGCGGCGCACGACCCCGCGCGGGCGCGCTGGCTGCTGCAGTTGCCGTGCCATCACATGGTGGTGGACCACACCACCCTGGAGCTGCTGGTGCGCGAGATCGCGCTGCTCCAGCAGGGCCGCCAGGCCGAGCTGCCCGCGCCGGTGCCGTTCCGCCGCTACGTGGCGCAGGCCCGGCTGGGCATGAGCCAGGCCGAGCACGAGGCCTTCTTCCGCCGGTTGCTGGGCGACGTGGACGAGCCCACGGCGCCGTTCGGCCTGCTCGACGTGCAGGGCGACGGCACGCGCATCGCCGAGGCGCGCCTGGCGCTGGACGAGCGGCTGGCCCGCCGCATCCGCCAGCAGGCGCAGCGCCACGGCGTAAGCCCGGCCACGCTGTTCCACCTGGCGTGGGCGCTGGTGCTGGGCCAGGCCACGGGCAAGGACGACGTGGTGTTCGGCACGGTGCTGTTCGGCCGCATGCAGGGCGGCGAGGACGCGCACCGCGCGCTGGGCCTGTTCGTCAACACGCTGCCCGTGCGGATGAAGCTCGGCGGGCTGGATGCGCGCGAGGGCCTGGCCCGGATGCACGGGCTGCTCACGCAGTTGCTGCACCACGAGCACGCCAGGCTGTCGCTGGCGCAGCGCTGCAGCGGGTTGCCGGGCGGCACGCCGCTGTTCTCGGCAATGCTGAACTACCGCTACGCGCCGAAGGCCGATGTGCGGGACGTCCAGGTCTGGGACGGCGTGCAGGTGCTCGCGAGCCAGGAGCGCACGAACTACCCGGTGACGCTGTCGGTGGACGACCTGGGCGAGGGCTTCGAGATGGCGGCGCAGATCCACGAGGCGGTCAGCGCGCAGCGGGTGTGCGGCTACGTGCTGTCGGCGCTGGAAGGGATCGTGGCCGCACTGGCGCAGGACGCCGGGGCTCCCGCGCAGCGGCTTTGCGAGCTGGCGCGGCTGCCCGCCGCCGAACGCGACGAAGTGGCAGCCTGGGGCGTGAATGCCCGCTGCCACGACGATGCGTTGCCGGTGCACCGGTTGATGGAGCGGCAGGTGCGCCTCACGCCGCGGGCGACGGCACTGGTGTTCGGCCAGGAGGCGCTGAGCTATGGCGATCTCAATGCCAGGGCCAATCGCCTGGCGCACCGCCTGATCGCGCTGGGCGTGCGCCCGGAAACGAAGGTCGGCCTCGCGGTGGAGCGCTCCATCGAGATGGTGGTCGGGGTCCTGGCCATCCTGAAGGCCGGCGGCGCCTACGTGCCGCTGGACCCGGATTACCCGGCGGACCGCCTGGCCTACATGGTGCAGGACAGCGGCATCGCGCTGCTGCTCACGCAGAGCCATCTGGGCGTTGCGGACGCACCGAGGCGGCTGGCGCTGGACATGCTGGACCTGGCGGGCGAGCCCGATACCGACCCGCAGGTGGCCGTGAACGGCGAACACCTCGCCTACGTCATCTACACCTCCGGCTCCACCGGCCGGCCCAAGGGCGTGATGGTGCGGCACCGCTCGCTTGCCCATTTCCTGCTGAGCATGAAGGATGCGCCGGGCATGGCGGCGGACGACGTGCTGGTGTCCGTGACCTCGCTGTCCTTCGACATCGCGGCGCTGGAGCTGTTCCTGCCGCTGCTGTGCGGCGCCCGGCTCGTCCTGGCGCCGCGGGAGGTGGCGAGAAGCGGCAGCGCGCTGGCCGAGCTGGTGGAGCGCAGCGGGGCCACGGTGCTGCAGTCCACGCCCGCAGGCTGGCGGCTGCTGCTGGCCGGCGGCTGGAGAGGCCGCCCGCAGCCGGGCTTCAAGGGCCTGTGCGGCGGCGAGGCGCTGCAGCCGGACCTTGCGGAGCAGTTGCGGGCGCGCGGTGTCGAGCTGTGGAACCTGTACGGTCCGACCGAGACCACGGTCTGGTCGGCGGCGGTGCGGGTCGAGGGCCCGCCGCGTGTCGGCGGACCGATTGCGGCGACGCAGCTGCTGGTGCTGGATGCCGCGCTGAACCCGGTACCCGCGGGCGTGGCCGGCGAACTGTTCCTGGGGGGTGTCGGCCTGGCGCGCGGCTACAACGGCCGCGCGGGGCTGACCGCCGAGCGCTTCGTGGCCGCGGTTGATGGCAGACGGCTCTACCGCACCGGCGACCTGGTGCGCTGGAACGCGCGGGGCCAGCTCGACTACCTGGGCCGTCTGGACCACCAGGTGAAGGTGCGGGGCTACCGCATCGAGCTTGGCGAGATCGAGGCGCAGTTGCTGGCGCAGCCGCAGGTGCGCGAGGCGGTGGTCGTGGCGAGCGAGGGCGCCGGTGGCGCGCGGCTCGTTGCCTACGTCGCGCCGCAGGGTGGCCAGCCGGTGGACACCGCCGCGCTGCGCGCACGCGTTGCGGCGAAGCTGCCCGACTACATGGTGCCGGCGGCCATCGTGGTGCTGGAGCGGCTGCCGCTCAACGGCAGCGGCAAGGTGGACCGCAAGGCGCTGCCCGCAGCACAGGCCGCGAGCGACAAGCCCTTCGAGGCACCCGCCGGCGCCGTGGAAGAGGCGCTGGCCGCCATCTGGTGCGAGCTGCTCGGCGCGCCGCGCGTGGGCCGCAGCGACAACTTCTTCGAGCTGGGCGGCCATTCGCTGCTGGCTGTGCAGATCGTGTCGCGAGTGCAGGCGACGCTGCAGTCCGATCTGCGGATCCAGGACATCTTCCTCAACCCGACCCTGTTCGGCATGGCTGCGCTGATCACGCAAGCCGGCCGGAGCAAACCCACCGACGAGTCGCTTCTGGACATCGACTCGTTCATCGACAGCATGGAGACAGCTTGATGGAAAGCACGTCGACGCGCCGCATCGCGGAACGCTTTTCTCGACTGACCTCGGCGCAGCGTTGCGCCGTCTACGACAAGATCCGCGCCGAGGGCCTGACGATAGGCCAGTTCCCCATCCTGGCCCGGGAGGCCTCGGCCCGCGGACGCTGCCACCTCTCCTATGCGCAGGCGCGCCAGTGGTTCCTCTGGCAGCTCGATCCGCAGAGCACGGCGTACCACATCAGCGGTGCGCTGCATCTGCGGGGCGCGCTGGACGCGCAGGCCGTGCGGGCGAGCTTCGCGGCCATCGTGGCGCGCCACGAATCGCTGCGCACGGTGTTCCGCGCCGATGCGCAGGGCCTGGCCGAGCAGGTGATCCTGGAGGACGGCGGCTTCGACCTGCGCCTGGTGGACCTGGGCGACGTGGAGGCGCCGCAGCGCCAGGCGCAGGCCGATGCGGCCGCCCGCCGCCTGAACGACGTGCCGTTCGATCTGGGCACCGGCCCGCTGCTGCGCGTGGGCCTGATCCGCATGGCGGCCGACGAGCACCTGCTGGTGGTGGTCATGCACCACATCGTGTCGGACGGCTGGTCGATGCAACTGGTGGTCGATGAGTTCGTGACCCAGTACCGCTCGCATGCCCGCGCCGAGGCCTGCGACCTGCAGCCGCTGCCCATCCAGTACGCCGACTACGCCGTGTGGCAGCGCAACTGGCTCGAAGCCGGGGAAAAGCGCAGCCAGCTCGCCTACTGGACGCAGCAGCTGGGGGACGAATGCCCGGTGCTGCAGTTGCCGGCCGACCATGCGCGCCGGGCCGACGGCAGCTACCGCGCGGCGCTCAAGCACTTCGAGCTGCCGCGCGATCTGGTCGCGGGCCTCCACCAGCGTGCGCAGGGCGAGGGCGCGACACTGTTCATGGCGCTCCTGGCAGGCTTCCAGGTGCTGCTGAGCGGCTACACCGGCCAGCAGGACATACGCGTCGGCGTGCCGATTGCCAATCGCCACCGCGTGGAAACCGAGGGCGTCATCGGCTTCTTCGTGAACACGCAGGTGCTGCGCAACGTGGTGGACGGGCGCACCAGCCTGTCGCAGGCGTTGCGGCAGGCGCGCGACGCGGCCCTGGGCGCGCAGGCGCACCAGGACCTTCCGTTCGAGCAACTGGTGGAAGCCCTGCAGCCCGCGCGCAGCCTGAGCGCCAGCCCGTTGTTCCAGGTCATGTTCAACCACCAGCGCGCCGACTTCCGCGCGCTGGAGAACCTGCCCGCACTGGCGCTGACGGAGCATGAGCTGGGCGTCCAGGCCGCGCAGTTCGAGCTGACGCTGGACACCCATGAGGGCGCGGACGGGCGGGTACAGGCGACCCTGACCTATGCAGCGGAGCTGTTCGAGCCGCAGACGATGGAGCGCATGGCGGGGCATTACCTGTCGGTGCTGAAGGCGCTGGCCGAACGACCGTGGCAGGCCGTGGGCGACGTGGCGCTGCCGGGCGACGCCGAGCGCGCGCAACTGGCGGCGTGGGGCGTGAACCCGCAGCGCTACGAGGACGCGCAGCCCGTGCACCGCTGGTTCGAACGCCGGGTTCGCGGCACGCCCGCGGCGACCGCGCTGGTGTTCGAGGCCGTTGCGCTGAGCTATGGCGAGCTCAACGCGCGCGCCAACCGGCTGGCGCACCGCCTGATGGCACTGGGCGTGCGCCCGGAGACGCGGGTGGGCATCGCGGTGGAGCGTTCCATCGACATGGTGGTGGGCATCCTGGCGATCCTGAAGGCCGGTGGCGCCTACGTGCCGCTGGACCCCGGCTATCCGGCGGACCGCCTGGCCTACATGGTGGCCGACAGCGGCATTGCGCTGGCGCTGACGCAGAGCCACCTGAGCGTGCCCGGCATCGGCGCGCTGAAGCTGCTGGCGCTGGACACGCTCGATGCCGGCGGCGAACCCGATACCGATCCGCAGATCGCGGTGCACCCCGACAGCCTGGCCTACCTGATCTACACCTCCGGCTCCACCGGCCGGCCCAAGGGCGTGGGCATTTCCCACCGCGCCCTGGTGCAGCACGCGCAGGAATCCGTCCGGTTCTTCGGCCTGACGCCGGCCGACCGCATGCTGCAGTTCTCGACGCTGAACTTCGACGGCTTCATCGAGCAGACCTTCGCGCCGCTGGTGGCGGGCGCGGCCATGGTGCTGCGCGGGCCGGTGCTGTGGGACAGCGAGACCTTCTACCGCGAGCTCATCGGCCAGCGCATCACGGTGGCCGACCTCACGACCGCCTACTGGCTGCTGCTCGCGCAGGACTTCGCGCGCCGGGGCCGGCGCAGCTACGGCGCCTTGCGGCAGGTGCATGCGGGTGGGGAGGCGATGCCGCCCGAGGGGCTCAAGGCCTGGCGCGAAGCGGGGCTCGGACATGTCCGGCTGCTCAACACCTATGGCCCCACCGAGGCGACCGTCACCGCCTCGGTGCTGGACTGCTCGCCGTACCTCCAGCAGGCGCGCGAGCTGCCGCCGCGCATGCCCATCGGCGTGCCGCTGGCCGGGCGGGCGCTGCACGTGGTCGGTCCGGACTTCAGCCTGGTGCCGCAAGGCGTGGCGGGCGAGCTGTGCATCGGCGGCGCGCTGCTGGCGCGCGGCTACCTCGGCCGCGGCGGCCTGAGCGCCGAGCGCTTCGTGGCGGACCCCTTCGGCGGCGTCCCGGGCGGCCGGCTCTACCGCACCGGCGACCTCGTGCGCTGGAACACGCAAGGCGAGCTCGAATACCTGGGCCGCATGGACCACCAGGTGAAGATCCGCGGCTTCCGCGTCGAGCTGGCCGAAATCGAGGCCAGCCTGCTGGCGCATCCGGCGGTGCGCGAGGCCGTCGTCGTGGCCAACGAGAGCCCCGCGGGCCTGCAACTGGTGGGCTACGTCTCAGGGCAGGAGATCGATACCGCGCAGCTTCGCCGGTCGCTTGGCGACGTGCTGCCGGACTACATGGTGCCCGCGGCGCTGGTGGTGCTCGAAGCCCTGCCGCTGAACGCCAACGGCAAGATCGACCGCAAGGCCTTGCCGGCGCCGGCATTCGTCGACGACAAGCGCTACGAGGCGCCCGCCGGCGAGACGGAACGGCGGCTTGCCGCGATCTGGGCCGAGGTGCTGGGCGTGGCGCGGGTGGGCCGCAACGACAACTTCTTCGAGCTTGGCGGCCATTCGCTGCTGGCGCTGCGCCTGCTGGAGCGCGTGCGCAGCCAGGGCTGGCCGGTGCAGGTGCGCACGCTGTTCCAGCAGCCGCAGCTCGCCGGTTTCGCGCAGGCGCTGCTGCAGGAGGAAGGGCGCCGCGGCATCGCCGTGCCGCCGAATCTCATTCCCGCGGGATGCACGGCGATCGAGCCGGCGATGCTCACGCTGGTCGAACTCGATGCCGGGCAGATCGCGCGCATCGAGGCGGCGGTGCCGGGCGGTGCGGCCAACATCCAGGACATCTACCCGCTGGCGCCGCTGCAGGAAGGCATGCTCTTCCACCACCTGCTCCAGACCCGGGGCGACACCTACGTCACCCCGCTGGCGCTGAGCTTCGACAGCCGGGAGCGGCTGGAGCGCTTCATCGACAGCTTCAATCGCGTGATCGAGCGCCACGACATCCTGCGCACCGCGGTGCTGTGGGAAGGCCTGCCCGAGGCGGTACAGGTGGTGCAGCGGCACGCGAGCGTGCAACTGCAATGGGTGGCGGTGGACGAGGCGGCCGGCGCGCCCCCGGTGGCGCAGCAACTGGACGCGCTCGTGGACCCGGGCCGCTACCGCATCGACGTGCGCCGCGCACCGATGATCCAGGCCCTCGCCGCGCACGACCGCGCCGGCCGGCGCTGGCTGCTGCAACTGCCCAGCCACCACCTCGTGCTGGACCATGCCACGCTGGACCTGCTGGTCGAGGAGATCGCGCTGGTGCAGCAGGGGCGGGTGCACGAGCTGGCCGAGCAGGTGCCGTTCCGGCGCTACGTGGCGCAAACGCGCCTGGGCGTGAGCCGCGCCGAGCACGAGGCTTACTTCACCCGCATGCTCGCAGGCGTGGACGAGCCGACCGCCCCGTTCGGACTGCTCGACGTGCAAGGCGACGGCACCCGCGTGGTCGAGGGCCGCCAGGTGCTGGACGCGCCCTTGTCCGTGCAGATCCGACGGCAGGCGCAGCGCCACGGCGTGACGGCCGCAACGCTGTTCCACTTGGCATGGGCGCTGGTGCTGGGCAAGACGACCGGCAAGGACGACGTGGTGTTCGGCACGGTGCTGTTCGGACGCATGGACGGCGGTGAAGGCGGCGAGCGGGCGCTGGGCCTGTTCATCAACACGCTGCCGCTGCGCGTGCGGCTGGGCGCCCGCGGCGTGGTGCAGTGCATGCGCGAGACGCATGCCGCCCTGGCCGGGCTGCTGCACCACGAGCACGCCAGCCTGTCGCTGGCGCAGCGCTGCAGCGCGCTGCCGGGCGGCACGCCGCTGTTCTCGGCGCTGTTCAACTACCGCTACAGCCCGCAGGCGACGGCGGCCGGCACCGACGTGACCTGGGAGGGCATGGAGGTGCTGGGCGGCGAGGAGCGGACCAACTATCCGCTGGGCATGTCGGTGGACGACCTGGGCGAGGGCTTCGAGCTGGTGGCGCAGGTCGATGAGCGCATCGAGGCGGCGCGCGTGTGCGGCTACCTCGTGGCGGCTGTGCGTGGCGTGGTGGGTGCGCTCGCCAACCAGCCGGGCCGGCCGGTGTCCGAGCTCGACGTCTTGCCGGGGGAGGAGCAAGTGCGCATCTCGTCAT